>NZ_ANNU01000061.1 GCF_000346615.1 Nafulsella turpanensis ZLM-10 | reverse complement strand
TTAATTCAATTAAAATTCAAAGAAAGCTGTCCTAAGCTTGGGGTCCACTAAAAGATTGTCATTCTCGAAAGGAGAGATCATTACTTATTCACTGGATTTTCTAAGAAAGCAGCTACTACAACAGGAGGGTGGAAAAGATGGAAATTAATCCACATTTCACTGGATACACGACCACGCATGTTTACCATGTTTCTGTTGAGCTGATGGATGTTAATCCTACAACTACATTTTCTTATTTCGTAGATGTAGATGATCTACAAATGACAATGCTTGAACATATTTCAAGGCTCCCAAACCTCGATGATTTTTATATTTATGTAAAATTAGTCACCACAGATAGCTATGGATACCAGATTACTTCTGATGCAAAAGTTAGTGTAAATTTTGAAGCAAAAGAACACATCCCAATCCTTCCAGAACCACGTGAGTTTTATGTGAAAGATGGGATGTTCTATGTAGAGATTGTCGAAGTGCTATATGGTAATTCTCCAATTACTTTGGTGGTGGAAAGTTTAGACGATTATTCTATACAAATTTTCGAATTTATTACTCTTATTAAGGCTGAAAATCGGAATACAAGCATTAATGTCCTATTTACCAACTTTGAAAATGAACATGATTTATATTTTCCCATTTCTGCAAGAGTTGCTATTTCCTTCTATTCCAAAAATGAATTGCCAGACGAGCAGCGAGCTGAAAATTATGGAGAAACCAGCGTTATGTCTTTCAGATCATTTATCGATGGTTTATCTGAAAGTGGAGAACTGGATTATCTTTATGATGATAAATAAAAGAAGAGCTGCCAAATGAAAACTGGCAGCTCTTCTTTTATTCTTCCAGTATCAACTGTATCTTCAATTTCCTCTGTAGCTTATCCCAATCCACCTGTAAAAGGTTAAAATAAATTTCGCCAAAATGGCAAGATTCAATAGTGAAGTACTTGCCGACTACCGATTCGATTTCCTTATCATCCAAACCTTCATTCTCACAAACGATTCGGCTCAAACAGGCATGTAAAGTGCCATAAGAGGATTGACAGCAAAGCTGAAAGTTTATACCTGTTTCATCTTCCATTTCCAACAGTCGCTCTTCTACATAATCCTTTATTATATCGTTTATTCCCATTTCTGTGCTTTTTGATTATACACAGCAGAAAGGAAAAGTTGTGTAAGCCAGATTAAATGTATGATCAATATAAGAACAAAAAACGAAGTAACAGTTTCCCTTCTTTATTTTGCTTGAATTGATAACAATCAGGAATTATATTAATTTTAGACATCAAACAGATATTAGTAAAATGCTTGTAAGAGAATATAACAAGCTGATTTTTTTACTGATTTTTTACTAAAACTAAGCTTTTGACAACTTAATTGATTGATTTTTAAATAGTTAAAACAATATGAAAACTCTTGACAACTATAACTTTTCCGGGAAACGAGCTGTAATGCGGGTCGATTTTAACGTTCCTCTTAATGAGCAGCACGAAATTACCGACGACACCCGCCTGAAAGCCGCATTACCTTCCATCAGAAAAATAATAGACGATGGTGGTGCCGTTATTCTGATGTCGCACCTGGGCCGCCCAAAAAATGGTCCTGAAAATAAATATTCCTTAAAGCATCTCATCCCATACTTAAAAAAAGAGCTGAATACCGACGTGCAGTTTGCCAGTGATTGTGTAGGTGAAGAAGCACGCGAAAAAGCTCAGCAGTTGAAAGCCGGGCAGGTCCTGCTCCTTGAAAACCTGCGTTTTCACCCGGAAGAAACCAAAGGAGACGAAAACTTTGCCAGGAAACTGGCCGAACTGGGAAATGTGTGGGTAATGGATGCCTTTGGAACTGCCCACCGCGCCCACGCCTCTACCGCCGTAATGGCTCAGTACCTCGACGATAAGGTGGCCGGCTATGTACTGCAGGCAGAGCTGGAAAATGCCGAAAAGGTGTTGAAAGATGCGAAAAGACCTTTTACCGCCATCATGGGAGGCGCCAAAATTTCGGACAAAATAGAAGTAATCGAGCAGTTACTCGACAGGGTCGATAACCTGATTATTGGCGGTGGCATGTCCTATACCTTTTTTAAGGCAATGGGAGGCCACACAGGCAACTCTCTTGTGGAGGAAGATAAAATTAAGCTGGCAGACGAGCTGATTAAAAAAGCCAAAGCCAAAAATGTCGAGATCAAGCTTCCTATCGACTCTGTTATTGCCGACAAGTTCGATAATAACGCCCAGACAAAAATTGCCAGTAACCATGCCATACCGGATGGCTGGATGGGACTGGACATTGGGCCTGAAGCACAGGAAATTTTTAAGCGCACCATTAGAGAATCGAAAACTATTCTCTGGAACGGACCCATGGGTGTTTTTGAAATGGAAAATTTTGCTCTGGGTACCAAAACAATTGCCGAAGCAGTGGTGGAAGCGACCAGGAACGGCGCTTTCAGCCTGATTGGCGGCGGCGACAGTGCTGCGGCGGTTAACCAGATGGGCTTTGGCGATGAGGTCAGCTATGTTTCTACCGGCGGCGGTGCACTGCTGGAGTACATGGAAGGAAAAACGCTGCCAGGTGTAAAAGCACTCGAATCTTAACATTACTCATCACACCTTTTCTATTCATCCCTGCGCGGCCTCCCCATGAGCCAGGCAGGGATTTTTTTATTCCTTTGTAACCCTGCTACTGGTTTATACGTTAATGTATTACTCTTTCCCATTTTAAGATTTTATAAAAATGCTCAAACTGCCCCTGTGCAGTTTAAAAGCATATTTGGAGCTTCGGTCCCCTCTCGAAGCAGGGCCTCTCCAGCTTTAAAATCAATTTTAACGGAAATGCAATAATTTTTTAACATTTACTTAACAAAGGAGATAGCTATGAAAACACGTTATGAAAAAAGATTTAAGTACGGCTTCACTGATTATGTTAAAGGCAAAAAAATGGACCTGTACCGCCTCTACTACCTAATTCTTATCCTTTCAGTCATTTTTATGGGCTCCATCTTTTAGATGTAAAGTACTGCTCTGGCAGTAATCTCTTCCTCTCCTCCCGCCCTTCTCAACCTCATGAGGAGATTCTTTTATGAACCTTTTCTGTGCTCTGATTCTGACTACTCAGCAGAAGGCCTTCCGGGCTGAGTCTTAAACAAAATACACCTGCAACTGGCGGTGAACCGCGGCGGGTATAGAGCCACATCCGTTTTTTCGTAGTTGTCCATTACCTGGATCCTGAACAGATTTAAGCTGCCTTTTACTAAACTTTTAAGGAGCTGCGCTATTAAGCATTAAAAAGCCTATGCACTTTCTACTCCTGATTGCGTATTTCATTACTACACAATTACCCACTGATGGAGGCACTATTTATCGGGAAACCATACCGGGAGGCGACTACTTAGCTGAACCATGGAATGCCATTTCTTCGCTTTCCATTCTGCTTCCGGCTGTTTACTGGGCCTGGAAGCTCCGGGGGCGCTACAGGGAATACCCTTTCATTACTTTTTGCATCCCACTGCTGTTTTTAGGAGGATTAGGCAGCACCCTTTTTCATGCGTTACGTAATTCTCGCCTCCTGCTACTGCTGGATGTAACCCCTACAGCCATCTTAATGCTTTCGCTGGCTATTTACTTCTGGGTAAAGATATTGCCAAAGTGGTGGTGGGTTATTCCTATTGTGGCGGCCAGTCTTTTATGGAGGTTCTGGGCGAGGTATTATCTGCCCCTGGACCTTGCCATCAACATTACTTATGCCGTAACAGGAAGCCTTATTTTTATTCCTACCATTATTTTACTGTACAGGACCCGAATGGCGCACAGCTCGTTTATTATCGTTTCTGCTGTTTTCTTTATCACCAGCCTTATCTTCAGAAAACTGGACAGCTGGGAACAGGATGTATTACCCATGGGAACTCATTTCCTCTGGCATATTTTCAGCGGAGTGGGTGCATTCTTTCTGGCAGAATACCTCTACAAGGTACACCTGAAGGATGCCGAAACGGAAATTTAGCCCAGACACTACCCAGGCGAAGGTAAGAGGCATGGCATCAGGTGAAACTTAACTGTCTGAATACATGGAGAAGCAGACTCTTTTGTCCACTTTCGTTCCGGCCACTTCACCGGCAACGGAAGCACAAAATTATTATTTGCTAAACCCCATAGGTTCAGCGCTTCTGCTTACCTTTACAGCCATACCCGTTGAACATGAAAGCCTTCACCACCATCATTTTACTCCTGCTTTCCAATACCTTCATGACCATTGCCTGGTATGGGCACCTCAAGTTTAAAGAGATGAAATGGTTCGAAAATCTGGGGCTGATTTCCGTCGTACTCATTAGCTGGGGCATTGCCCTTTTTGAATATTTTTTCCAGGTTCCCGCCAACCGCATCGGTTTCCGGGAAAACGGAGGTCCTTTTTCGCTGCTTCAGCTAAAGATAATTCAGGAGGTGATTACCCTGGTGGTATTCGTTATTTTTACGACTGTGGTATTCAGGAATGAAAACTTTCGGCTTAACCACCTTATTGGCTTTGGGCTGCTGATACTGGCGGTTTATTTTATCTTTAAAAAATGAAGCACCTGGCGGTAAGTTGTGCAGTTATCGAACAGCAGGGCAAAATACTGGTTGTACAACGAAACAGCCATATGCACCAGCCTTTGCAATGGGAGTTTCCCGGTGGCAAAGTTGAAGAAGGCGAATCGGCGCAGGAGTGCATCGTGCGCGAAATAAAGGAAGAGTTAGGCATAAAAATAAGCATTCTGCAACAACTCGAACTGCCTCCACCTTTTACCGGCGACAAAAAGACAATTCAGCTGGCTCCTTTTGTTTGCCGGTGGGAAAGCGGAAGCCTACAGCTGTTCGAACACCGAAATTACCGGTGGTTGCTTCCGCAGGAACTTTTATCGCTGGACTGGTGCCCGGCCGATATACCCGTAGTAAAGACATTTTTAGCAGGATTATAAAAACAAAAGCATGAGCAACAGAACATGTATATCATCAGGCAACCCCTGGGAAGCCACCGCTGCCTATTCCAGAGCAGTAAGGGTGGGAAACATTATTGAAGTAGCCGGTACCACTGCCCTCGAGAAAAATAAAGTATCTGGTCAGGGAAATATGTATAACCAAACTCTTTTTATTCTTCAGAAGAAAATAAGCAAGGTACTGCAGGAGGCCGGAGGCAGCCTTGAGCACGTAATCCGCACCCGTATATACCTTACCGACATTAACCTCTGGGAAGAGGCAGCACGCGCCCATGCGGAGGTTTTTAAGGATATACGGCCTGTTACTACTTTTGTAGAGGTACCCCGCCTTATCCGGCCAGACCTTCTGGTAGAGATTGAGGCTACCGCCGTTCTTCCTTCCTAAGCAGGTCCTTTTAAATTGATCAGCAGCACATCATCATCTATACTAATGGCCGAATCGCTGCCGTTAGACAACAAACTATTAGTAAATGAAGTATTGGACAGGCCTTGTGCTGATGCTCCTCCTGATAAGCCCTGCTGTTGCAGAAGCACAGCTTTTCGGCAAGAAAGAGGAAGATGACAAAAAATCTAAAAAGGAAAGGCGGAAAATTTTCCAGAGCACCAATGGCCTCCTGCTTGGCTATGAAAAAGGCCGGAACGATTATTTCCAGCTAGGCTATGGCTACAACTGGAAGAAAATCAGGTTGAGCAAACCGGTTACCAGGGCGGTCGATGGTTTTGTGGAGTATAACTTCTGGGAAAATGTTTTAGGTATGAAAGTCGCTTACTGGCAAAGACATGGGCGGCTTAAGCTTACCTATGGTGGCCATGCAGGCTATTTTACTGATTTTGATCAGGGCAGTCTTAGCATAGGACCATCCGTAGGTTTCCGTTTGCTGGGTTTTCACGGACAGGCAGGCTATAACATACTGCTGAGCAATCCGGAGATAGCAGCCAACAAACTGTACCTTTCGCTCAGCTATCTTATTCCCTACCATACCAGGCTCTTTTCCAGAAAAGGCGATAAGGAAAAAACCATTTTCCGCTGGTAAAAACATAAAAGGCAGCCCCAACACTTTGGAGCTGCCTTTTCCTGATCTTCAAAACGTATTATTCTCTAACGGCTGGCCCTGCTCAGGTCAATAATTCTTACCTCGACCCGGCGGCTTTCCTGCACATTTCCTTCGCTGCCTTCTGTAGCGCCATAACCTTTAGCTACCACACGGCGGCGACCAATGCCCCGCTCATTAAAATAGTTCAGTACGGTTATGGCCCTGTCGTTCGACAACTGGCGGTTGTATTCCGCATCGCCGTCTTCCGAGGCATAACCCGATATCTCTACTCCGAGTCCGCTGTGGTCTTTAAATTTGGCCAGTATTTCTTCCAGTAATTTCTCATCTTCGGCTTTCAGGCTTTTAGCATCCGGTCCAAAGTAGATCTTGTACACAGGCTTTAATAAACTCTGGTCGACAGAAGCGACCTGTTCTTTCTTTTTTGCCTGCTTTTTCGCCTCCTCAGCCACATAGAAGGTAGGAAGCGTATAAATTACTTCATTTCCTACTTTTTTAGCCTCCAGCTTTGTTTTGTCATTCTCTTCGTAGTAGTACACCACTTCAGCCGATTCAACATTTTCGCCGTTGGCAGCACTAAAATCCACTTCATCGATAGGATTGGTGGCATACATCAGGTCCAGCAGGTAGTCGTAGGCCGCTTTGTCCTCTGCACCAATAATGGTTTCCATCATTTCGTACAGGTCAATACTATCTTCCTGTACCAGCATGCTTTCCTTGGCTTTTCTTAAATCACTGTGCATTGGCTCTGCAGCATTGTAGAAGGCATTCTTCACTTCTACTTCCTGGCCTACCACCACATCGAACTGCTTTACCGGGCGAAGGAATACCTGCTGATATAATTCATAGAAGTAATCCTGATCCGGAATATTGATATTAATGGCATATGGAAGGTAGCCTTCTGCCTGAATAATCATATCATAATTATGGCCGGGAGGGAAAATAATTAGGTAATTGCCTGTCTCAGGGTCAGGATTGTATACATAATCGATCTTTTTACCTGTTTCATTGTCCACAACCTTAATAACCGTATTGACCGGACGTTCATTTTCACCAGCCAGAACCCGACCTTTTACCATGGTGAGCGGAATATTACGGTCTTCTTTCGGCATATCGAAGGTATAGATATCCTGTGCTCCCTGCCCGCCAGGGCGATCGGAAGAGAAATAGGCACGGCTTCCGTCGGCAGTAAGTGTAAAGTAGTTGTCGTTAGCCACTGTGTTAATGGGGTAGCCCATATTTTCCGGGATGCTCCACTTGCCGGCCAGGAAGTGGGTACGGAATACATCATTTCCTCCCATCGACTGGTGCCCGTTGGAGGTAAAGAACAGGGTACGACCGTCGGGGTGAATAAAGGGAGCATCCTCATCGGCGGCTGTATTTACCGTAGCGCCCAGATTTTCTGCTCTGCCCCAGGCACCATTTGACTGAAGCTCAGTCTTGTAGATATCCATACCTCCAAAACCACCCGGGCGGTTGCTGGCAAAATAAATGGTACGACCATCGGGAACAATGCTGGCAGTGCTTTCCTGGTAACGGGAGTTAATATCGCCTACCAGCTCCTGGGGAGAGCCCCAGCTATCACCTTTCCGCCACATCATATATAATTCACCTCCTTTACTACCACTGTTCAGGTAAATAATCATTTGCTGGCCATCGGCCGAAAGGCCGGCTGTACCTGCCATAAAGCCCGACCCGATATTGAGCGGTTGTGGTGTGCCCCATTCCTGCCCCTGGCGCTTCAGAACCATAATTTGCTCTACAAACTCCTGACTTGAGCGGCTATCTGCTGGCTTTAAAACGGTATAGGCCATCAGGCTCTCATCGGCTGCCACCACAGGGTTATACTCGGTATAGGCAGAGTTTACTCCTTTGGACAAGCTACGAAGCTGTATATCTTTAGGCTTACCCATTATTTCCTGGGTCTTATGGGTTTTCGCGATCCGTGCCTCTACTGCCTTTACTTTAGCCGCTTCTTTGCCTACGGCAGCTTTATAGCGATCGTAGCTGCTCAGGGCCTGAAACATATTTCCTTCCAGATATAAAGCATCGCCCATATACAGGTAGAGTTCGGCAGGCATGCTCTCATCGGCTCCCGCTACAGCTGCCTTTAAGAGAGGAATGGCCTTTAACTTTTCCGCAAATGATGCAGACAGGAGATAGCAGCGACCGGCCATGTACTGCACATAAGGAACACTTTCACCTTCCTCCAAAACCTTTAAATAGCTACTGAGGGCATCATCGTAATTTCCAATCTCAAACAGCTTCTCTGCACGATACAGGGTTTGCGAGGGGCGCCCCTGTCCGTAAACCAGCAGGCTCACAAACAGGAAAGCCAGTAATAATCCGGCACGTTTTTTCAACATCATATTCAATTGGGTAAAACAAACGCTATAACTTACACTAAATGATTAAACATACTTCTCTAAGGCCTTTAGCCGCCTGAGCAGGGGCGGATGAGAATAATGCACCCGCACATACAAAGGATGTGGCCACAGGTTGGTCAAATTCCGCACCGATAGTTTTTTGAGTGCCTCCTGCAAAGGAATGGCACCATAAGTTTCTGCCGCAAAGGCATCGGCCTCATACTCATGCTTCCGGCTCATTTTATTCGTAAACAGACTAATGAGCAGAGATACCGGCGAAAACAACAATCCAAAAGCCAGTAAATTCAGGTGCATGGCCCATTCAGAACCGCCCAGTGCCGCCGAAAGCGGAGCATAAAACACCAGCAACGAGAGGAGAAACAACATCAGTCCGCTTTGCAGCAGAGAAAGAACAAAGCCCTTCACAATGTGCTTTTTCTTATAATGCCCGGCTTCATGCGCCAACACCGCCACCAGCTCTTCGGTGCTATGATTGTCAATGAGCGTATCGAATAAGACGATTTTCTTTTTCTTCCCCAAACCTGAGAAAAAAGCATTTGCTTTACTGCTTCTTTTCGAGCCATCTATTACATACATGTTTTCTACCGGGAAATTAACCTTCCGGCTATATGCCAGTATGGCCTCCTTTAATTCTCCCTCCGGCAGCGGAGAAAGCTTATTGAAGAGAGGCAGTATTAGCGAACTATAAAACATATTAGCCCCCAAGGAGAATAAGGCCATTACAGCCCAGAAATAAAGCCAGAAAGAAGGACCAATAAAAAGAATAAGATACAGCAGCACAGCCAGTATTCCTCCTCCTATCAGCATTCCTAAGAGGTAGCCCTTAAGCTTATCTTTTATGAAAGTAGCAGGAGTAGTTTTATTGAAGCCCCACTTCTCTTCTATTACAAAAGTACTGTACCACTGAAATGGAATGCTCAGCAGGTCGGAAGCCACAAACAAGACACCAAAGAAGGCCAGCGCCAGAATAAGCGGATTTTCGAAGTATAAGCGCAACCAGCCATCGAGCCAGCCAAAGGCCCCGCTCAGGAGCATGACCAGCAGCAGCACAAAGCTGAAGCTGCTTTGCCACAGGGAGAAGCGCTGTCGCTCCCGCTGATAGCTGATCGAACGGTGATACTCTTCTTCCGGATATATACCGCGGAGTGGTTCAGGCAGCCCGCTGCGGCCATGGCGAAGGTTCAGGTAATTGAGCCACTGGTCGAATAAAAAGTCCGCTATCAGCAGACCGCAAATCAGGTAAAGAATTTCTTCGGGTGACATAAAAGGTAATTTTCGCTACAGTTTAACTGCACCAAATGTACGGCTTATGCCCAAAAGAAAGAGGACGTTGCAATGGAAAGAGGTTGCCCGAAACAAAAAAGGCCGGTAAGTATACCAGCCTTTCTATGAAAACTTTATGTTTAAAATTCCGGACAGGGAATAAGCCGCACATTTTTAGGTGGCCGGCGGCTGTTGGTAAGCCTGAAATTATAGCTGGCACTTAGCTCATGTGCCCCACCGGTATTGATGGTAAGGTCGGAAAGGGTATAGTCGAAGCTGTAGCCAATATTAAGATCGCCTGTTTTTAGGCCAAGCAGGAAGATGGCTGCTTCATTGTTATTTTCCACTCCTTCCAGGCCACCGACAGGAAGTCCGCGGTACCACACCCCAAACACTACCGGCTCGTAGGTAAGGTAGGCTCCCAGGCTCATTTGCCGGAAATCGCCCTGGCTTTTATACTCGAAGGTAGGAGTAATGCTGCGCTCCCGGCCAAACTGGTCGAAGCCACGACGGAGAGCATCGGCCTGCAGGTAAAACACATATCCTCCGTGTACTGATAATTTATAAGGGAGATAGGAAACATTATCTTCACCACCGAAGAAGGTAAAAGCCGGCTGGTTAATATGACTTACCGATGCACCCAGGTAGGCGTTAGGCATATACAATACCCCTCCCAGCCCAAGGTCGAACTGGTAAATAGACCTTAGGTTAGAAAGATCTTCTCCACTCTGGCCGACAGGATCAAAGCCTGTCCCATTAAACTGGTCGGCAAACTGAAGCTTATCTTTATTAATGCTCCGCTGGATACCCCCTATGGTAATACCCGGGCGAAAGCTCAGCTTTTCCGTTAACGGAAGCTGGTAAGCATACTGCAACTGCAGGCTGGTGGAATTAAGCCCGGCCAGGCCCTGCTGGTCGCGCATCAGCAACACCCCAACCCCGCTGTTAAAATCTTCCAGAAAATAATCGAAGTAAGCAGTAAAGGTGGTAAAACTGGCATCGATGGCGGGCCACTGGTGCCGGAAGTTTACACCCACACGCGCATTCTCCACGTTCCCTACCAGGCCAGGGTTCAGGTAAAGCGGATTCGCATAGAACTGCGAAAACTGCGGATCCTGCGCCTGCGCCGGGGCAGCAAAAAAGAAGTAAAGCAGCAAAAAACTACCTACTGATAGAAAACGCTTAACAATTGTATATTGGCTGGCCATAGGCATAGAGTGTAGGCGTAAATATAATATGTATTAACAACGATTATACTAAAAAATTATTTAATGTTCGCGGACGCTGGACTTAAAAGAAGTGTATTTTTGTTATATTCAACAATAAATGTTTTACTTTGTTTGTTCTATCTTTACCAATTAGGCGGCTTTTTACAAAAGAGCAGCTGAAAGCTTGTGCTCCACTAATTGCTTCATTTAATGCGTAAAAGATCGCTCATTTCCATATTTTACCTGTGCCTGTTGTGGATGCTTCCTGCCCTGGCATGGGCTCAAACGCCACCCGATATCGAGATTGACGTTCTGGGTACTTGTTTGCCGGCAAATCCCCAGCAAGGGAGCACAGCCTCTACTAAATTCTTTGCCCGCTACCCCACCACACCCGATAGCGTACTCTGGAATTTTGGCACTGTTGACCCCAACACCGGAGACTCGCTTACCTCCCGGCAGTTGCAGCCAATTGTAACCTTTCCGCAGGCCGGAAATTACCCTGTTCAGCTCGTGGTATGGAATGACGGCATCAGCGATACCATCCCCACCCTCGCCCCTATCCAGCAGAATGAACAGCAGCTCCAGATTATGGACCAGGATGATCCTTCCGGCGAACCAAAGGCAGTATCAGGTGAGTTAGTTCTCTGCCCGGGCGATACCCGAACATTGCAGGCCCAGGTCCAGGCTGCCAGTGGCGGCGGTAGCGGAGGAGGTGGTGGCCAGCAGGGTGGAACCCCTGCAGAGGTTAACTGGTTCAGGCCCCAAAGTGCTGATGGTGATAACCCGGTGGTGAGTGCAACGGAAATCACCATCGGAACGGATACTACTGCCGATGGAAAATACAAAGATGCCGGAACCTATTTTGTGGTTTATAATGAAGGCGGCTGCCCTATTTACCAGAGCTTTAGAGTCGTCATTTATAATGAAGAAGACCAGAATAACAGCCGCTGGTATTTTGGAGATGGTGCCGGTATCGATTTTAAAACCGGTATGGCCATTAGTACCGGTGCCATGGCCGGAGGTGAGGCCGCCGTTCAGGGCAATGCCATTGTAGGCGATGCCAATGCCGATGTGCTGTTCTTAACCAATGGGGAAACGCTTTGGTATGGCAATGAAGTAAAACCGGCCATGAATGGCGATGCGGTAGGCGGCAGCAGGGAAGTAAGCCAGAATTCGCTCTTCGTCGATTTTGCGGGAGATGAAACGCTCTTTTACCTTTTTACCATCGATGAGGCGGGAGAACTGGCCTTTAGCACCCTAGACTTGAAGACAGACACCCTTCCGGGTGTGGCTGTTTCTGCTGAAGAAAGGCTCCTGAACGATATTGCACTGCATGAACAGGTAACGGAAAAGCTTACCTCCGCCAGCCGCGACAGCGGCGGGGGATGGGTAGTAGCCCATGAGCTGAATTCAAATGCCTTTTTAAGCTATCCGGTTACACAGGATGGAATTGACCTGCCGGTAATAAGCAATGTCGGCTCTACTCATACCAATGGCACCGGCTATATGCGCATATCCGATAGTGGCATCCTGGCCACCACCGTAAATGAAGGCGGAAGCAGCTATATTGAACTGTTCCGCTTTCATCCAGACTCCGGTACAGTCACTAACCCGCTACGCCTGGAGGACCTCCCTTTTCCTTCCGGTGGTACTGTTTACGGTCTGGAGTTCGCCGGAGACCGCTTGTATGCCACCGTCAAGACAGCCAGCACCTCTTACTTGTACCAGTACACCGTCGACTCTACCCTGAATAAAGAATCGATTGAAGCTTCGCGGGTGGCATCTGGCGCCATTAGTGAAGAATTAGGCGCCTTGCAACTGGGGCCTGACCAGGCACTCTATATTGCCAGAAATGGTTCTTCCAAGGTATTTAAAATTACAGGGCCCACCGACTCCCTTCCCAGTCTTCTGCCCATTAATGAAAATTATGACTTTGAGCTTATAGCTGGAACCCAAAGCACCCTCGGCCTCCCTAACTTTGGCGAAAATGCAGGAATGTCCGTTCCGGAAGCAGAAGTGATGGTGGCTACGCCCAGCTGCTTTGGCGATGATGTACTGGTTTTCGGCCAGCAGCGCTACAGCAATGATATGTCGCTAAACTTCTATTTCTTTAAAAATTCCGTTTCAGGCGACACCATCCACACGGCTTTTCAGAACCTCCAGCAGGGACAGGGAATACCCGGAGCACCTGCCGACCCGCCAAGCCTGCCCTTCAGCGTGTATGAGCAGCACGGCCCCGGCACCTATTATGTAAAAATGACCATTACCAACCCCTGCGGCACCTACCCTGCGCCCGGAGAGGAACCAATTATTGCAGAATTTATCATCAACCCCAAACCGGAAGCGATTGTACCGGAAGGACAGAACCTCCTGCTTTGCGATGAACAGTCGGTAACCATCGAAGGCTTTGCAAAAGGAGGCAGTGGCAGTCAGAGTGCCGATACCACCAGATTTGGTTTTCAGTGGCTCGATATGCTAGCGGCTGCTACCCCGGTACAACCTAATGACCACATTAGGACTTCCGGCAACACTTTAACAGTAGATACAGCAGGTGTTTGGGGACTGGTGGTAATTGACTTTACTACCGGCTGTAGTTCCGATACAGTAGAAGTAGAAGTACGAGACAATCGCCCAAAGGCAGAATTAGGGGATGATGTGAATGTTTGCGTGGGTACCACCCTCAGTCAGTCGCTGGATGCCGGCTTTACCAATGCCAGCGATTTTACCTTCGCCTGGTTCCTGAACGGACGAAATCTTAATAATAGCGGCACCTCGCAACCACTTTCTATTCTGGACACAGAAACAGCCGGCTCCTACCAGTTTGTGGTAGAGGTAACACCTGCCCCAGGCAGTGGCCAGGAATGCTGGAAACGCGATACGGTTAATGTATTAATTTCCGGCCCACCCCTGGTCGATATTGTCGCTTCTGATAACAACTGTAGCGGCACTGCTACCTTAAGTGCCCAAACTGAAGGAGCCAGCGGAGATTTATCCTACAACTGGGTGGGCCCGGGCGTAGCTTCGGGACAGGGAACAGCCCAAATCAGCATCAACCAGAGCGGAGCATATACCGTTACCGTAACGGATAATGCCTCCGGCTGTAGCAGTACATCAGAGCCTTATACCATTGACCTTGAAAACCCACTTGCCGACCTGAAGCTGGAAGCAGAAAGAGCCTGTGGGGAAGCTTATTATGCCGTTTCTGTACAAACCGGGTATAGCGATAGTCTTAACATCCGGTGGTATAACCTGGCAAACCCTCAACAGGAGTTAATTGAAATTGCCAACCAAACTCAGGTGTACCTGGAGGGTGGAAACTATCAGGCCGTTGTTAGTACGAGAAATGCCGGCTGCAATGTAAAAGATACAGCTGAAATAGAACTAATTCCTGTTCTGGAGCCGGAGCTTGAACTACAGTCTACTTACGTATTGTGCCCGACTTTTGAAGAAATGAGCAGCGATACGATTCAGATAGAGGGCTACCAGCTTTACCGCTGGACGAACCTGACAACCGGCCAGACCATTGTTAATGAAACCGGCACCTTCATTTTACGCGCAGAAGGAAAATATCAGCTCCAGGTGAATGATTGTGAGCCAATTCCTTTCCAGGTGGTGTATGACTGTACCCCAAAACTGTTCCTGCCGAATGCTATTATTATCGGTGGCCGCAACGATAACTTCCGCATCCTTAATGAAAGAATGCTGGCAAACGTGCGGGAGTTCCGCATCTTAATCTTTAACCGCTGGGGGCAGGTCATCTGGGAAAGCACCGATCCTCATTTTGAATGGAGGGGCACCAGTAATAACGGTGAACCTGTCATTGTCGGCACTTATGCTTATTTGATTACCTATCGCAACCAGTTCGGCGAAGAACAAAAACTCCAGAAACAACAGGGCGGCATTACAGTGCTTAAGTAAAGAAAAGGTAGAGTAATAGAATGATAGCATAAAAAGCAGCGTGTTTTGAACATGCAAAAGGCAGCTGCCGCTCATTATTCTATCATTCGCTTATTGCTCCCCACGACGCATAAAATAAATATGATAACGATTATTTCTCCCTCCAAAACACAGGATTTTTCAACGAATGGTGTACCGGAACTGCACTCTCAGCCGGAACTGCTTGAACAATCAGAGCTCCTGGTAAAGGAACTGCAGAAACAGTCTGCCGCGGATATAGCAAAACTGATGGAGGTAAGTGATAAAATTGCCGGGCTGAACTATGAGCGCTTCCAGTCTTTCCATACACCCTTCTCTCCCGAAAATGCCAAGCAGGCCCTCTATGCTTTTAAAGGAGATGTTTATACAGGCATCGACCTACAGCACTACGGCAAGAAGGAGGCAACGTTCGCACAGGATCATCTTCGCATTTTATCGGGCCTGTACGGACTGCTACGCCCGCTTGACCTTATTCAGCCTTACCGGCTGGAGATGAAAATAAAACTTAAAAATAAGCGGGGCAAAGACCTGTATACTTTTTGGGATAAGCGAATTACAGATTCCCTTAATTCAGCCCTGGCCGCACAGAAGAATCCGGCGCTGGTTAACCTCGCCTCCAACGAATATTTTAAAGCTATCCATAAAAAGGAGCTGCAGGCGACGGTTTATACCCCTGCTTTCAAAGAATTTAAGAACGGGAAGTACAGCACCATTGCCATATTTGCCAAAAAAGCCCGTGGCCTGATGACTGATTTTATCATCAAAAATAAAATTGACCAGCCCGAAAAGCTTAAGACCTTCCAGCTCGAAGGCTATGAGTACAGCGATTCACTCAGCAAAGGGAACGAGTGGGTGTTCGTCAGGTAAATTTTTTACTCCTACCTATTAAAACAAAAAAGGCACTTCCTGCAGCTGTAGGAGTGCCTTTTTTACATCAATCTCGATAATAAACCTATACAAATAAACTTACTGGCACACAATTTTACCGAGGCTGGTAAGGACCGAAGATAAACGGATAGCGTCGAAAATTCGCTCTTTGGTCGTTCCCATTCGAGCAGGCTGCTTACCAAGTGCGGCAGATTCTTTAATACACTATCATATTGCTGTTCCGGATGTCCTTTTCTGTTTTGATATGCAGCAAAAGTAAATGAGCCACCAATTAAATCGAATCTATAATATTTATTTAGTAATAGGTTTTTCCTATATTGCGTTGGCTTTACGCATTTCCTCTTTTGCAGCAGTCATTACCCATACCACAAACCACCCTTTTTCAGGCAGATTATGATTTCATTAATTCAACTGGAATACATGCTGGCAGTAGATGCTTACCGGCATTTTGCCACCGCCGCAGATAAATGCTTTGTAACCCAGCCCACCCTTAGCATGCAGATTAAGAAGATGGAGGAAGGGCTGGGGTTCCTGATCTTCGACCGGAGCAAACAGCCTGTCATCCCTACTGATGCAGGTAAAGCCATAATTGAACAGGCCAGAGTGGTAGTGCAGGAGTTCAGGAAAATTGAGGGTCTTGCCGAAGAGCTGAAAGATACCATCAGCGGAGAGCTGCACATTGGCATCATCCCGACCCTTTCAGCCTACCTGCTGCCGCTCTTTGCCGGCCCCTTTTGCCGGAAGTACCCGAAGGTAGCCCTGCACATACAGGAATACGAAACGGAGACTATCGTTGAATTTCTGAAGAAAGATCGATTGGATGTAGGCATACTGGTAACACCCCTGCACGACCCGGCCATGAAAGAAAAGCCTTTGTTTTATGAGGAAATACAGCTATACACGCATCAGGAACATCCTTTTGCTGCGCAGGAACCTGTGCAGCTGGATGATATCGCGCAGCCCGGTCTCTGGCTTCTCTCCGAAGGCCATTGCTTCCGCCATCAGGTCCTGAACCTCTGCGCCTACAACCGGAAAAATGAGGAAAACATGCCGTTCCGCTTCGAGAGCGGCTCTCTGGAAACACTCCGGAAACTGGTTGATGCGGAAGGAGGCTTTACCCTGCTCCCTGAGCTGGCTACCATCGACCTGCCCGAGGAGCGGCAATTCCAGGTAAAAAGGTTTGCTGAGCCCCGTCCCCTGCGGGAAGTAAGCCTGGTATATAGCCGCCATTTTGCCAAAGAGCGGCTCCTGCAGCTGTTATCCAACCATTTACAGGAAACGGTTCCGCCCCGCCTGCAGGATAAAAGCCGTGGAATGGTGGTGGAATGGAAGTAGACAGTCCTGCCTTCAACGGCCCTCTGAGTGGAGCAGTTAACGAGACACCCCATCCAGTGCAAACAAAAACTTATCGAGCTTGCCCTGGGTTACGTGCTCCATTACTACAATTTTAACCCAGCTGGGCTTTCCTTCGTGCGTATCAGGCACCAGCATAAATTGCTGCACGATTTCCTGCGGCACGGCACTTCCCTTAATCGCCACAATATTCATTTTCGGGTGGCGGTAATAAGGAATACTCCGTTCATCCAGGCTCATACACAGGCGGTCGGTGCGCTCGATGAGATCGGCTGTTTTGGCCACCCAGCCTTCCGATCCATAGGTCCGGAGAATCATCCATACAGCCACGGCATTTGCGCCCGAGCGGCTTCCTACTAAAGTATAGTCCTTCCCTTTTACATACTGCGCCTCTTCGGTAAGCGCATATTCAATCATCCCCTTCCGGGCCAGGAAAATACCGGTGCCATAAGGCGACTGCACCAGCTTATGCGCATCGAGCGAAAAAGAAACTATCTTTGGATTTTCAAAAGTATAGGGGTGTTCCTCCTTACAGGCAAAAGGATAGATGAAGCCGCCATAAGCGCCATCGACATGCACCCTGTATTCCACTTCCAGCGCATCGAGGCAGGAAGTGGCTGTCCCGATGTCATCCACAGAACCAAACATGGTCGTAGACATATTCATTACCAGGATGAAGTACTTAAACCCTTCCTCTTTTGCCTCTTGTACCGCTTCTTTCAATGCCTCCGGCTGTATCTGGCGGGTTTCCTCCGCTACCGGCACCACAATGGAGTGGAGGCTCAGCAGGTTTGCTCCCTTTGGCATGGAGTAGTGGCTGTCCTGCGAATACACCAGTGCAATTTCACCGGGCTTTGCTCCCCTTTCCTTCCGGAAATAATTGCGCAGAATCCACATGGCCTCAATGTTCGCCTCAGTACCGCCCGATGCCACATAGCCATCATATTCACCTTCTTTGCTCTTAAAAATCTCGCAGGCACATATTTTTATCAGGTCGCGCTCAATCGCATGGGTGCCGGAAAAAGCAGGTTCGGCCTCCGTGAGGGTATGGCAACCAATATGATTAGGATTGGCCACCATCGTCTGCATGTAAGGGGCATCTTTAAGAAAAGGCGCATCGGAATAAAATACCTTCGGATCGAGAAAGGTGGCTGGCAGGCCCAGCACATCTCTGTCGCGGTAATCGAGATTTTGCCGGAGAGCTTTCGTTACTTTTTCTTTTATGGTATGATGCGCGTATTTTTCCCAGTACATGACAAGCGGCTTTAAGCAGTTTAAAAATTCCTGAAGCGAAAAAGGGCTTCCAGGCTACCAACCTCTTCACTTCCTGCAAAAGTCGGTTAAAATCGGGCCGATATCAAAAAACAGGAGCAATTTAATCTTTTGATTGCTCACTGACTTCACACTTCTTCTTCCAGCAGGAAGAACAATCACGGTAAAAATTATTCCATTTTTCCTCCAAAATACCCCCGTTTTCGTTACTTTATTATATGAGAAGTTTAAAGCTTATTTTACTACCACTGGCCCTGCTCTTTCTGCTTGGCTTTGTTCTTTTTCTGGTTGCGCAAATTGCCAATCTTGTTTACCTGGCCGACCGGGTCGATCCACTTTTAGGTGATATCTTACTGGTGGCCCTGATTGCACTGGTGGCTACCCTTCTCCTGATTCCACTTTTCACCTATCTCCGCCTGCCCAAAGCCATGCTGCCCCCGCAAAGCAACGAACCGGAGGCGGTGGCTTCCTATCAGCAATCGCTTATTCAGCGATACAGGAAAAACGGATATTTAAGAAAACAGGGAATCCAAATCGAAACCATTGAAGATGTTCGAAAGTCCATGCCCCTGCTCGATGCACAGGCCGATAAGGTGATTCAGTACAATACCATTCGCACCTTTGCCGGCACCGCCATTTCGCAGAATGGAGCCTTCGACAGCCTGATTGTTTTTTACTTTTCCATTAATACCCTCTGGCGCGTTTCTCGCCTTTATTTCCAGCGAACGAGCCTCAGGCAACTCTTAAATCTTTACAGCAATATCGGGCTAATGGTGATTGGCGCCAAACTGGTGGAAGACCAGCTGGATGAAATACTGGAAGATAATATTGAGGAATTTATTCATGAGCTTGCCGCCCAGGGGGCTGAAACGACCGCCTCTGTAGGAGCACGAGCCACTAAATGGATACCCGGCCTTGGCAATGTGGTCGAGAGCGTAGTGCAGGGCACTTTTAACGGATTAATGATCCTGCGCATTGGCCTGATTACTAAAAAATACTGCGGCGCTACAAATGCCATTAACCGAAAGGCGCTACGGAAGGAATGCTTTTACGAGGCCAGAAAAAGGATTCTCAAGATTCTGGCCGTGCCACGAAAAGAATTTTTAAGCCGCTTCGATGTGTTCACCAATATCTTTAAGAAGAAAACAACCAGCATTTAGGAATACCTGCAGTTTTTTTTCTCTCCCCTGTTTGCTGTCTTAAACTTATAGCTTCTTTTCTCTAAAAGTCATATTTCTCTTTTGGAAAAAGGAAAATTATTTTTATATTGAACAAACGTTTAATCAATGAACCAGAGAGAGAAGGCCCGGGAGGAAATGAAGGAAAAAATCCTGCTGACCGCCCTGCAGTTATTTAGCATGGAGGGTTACAACGGCACCTCCATGCGGCACATAGCAAAGGAAGCGGCCATATCACCCGGTCTGGCCTACAATTACTTTAGCAGCAAGGAGCAGCTCTTACAGGAAATTATGCGCAAAAGTCTGGAAGATATTCAGGAAAGTATGAAGAGCCGGGGGCAGGATCCATTAAACCTGCAGGCGCTGATGCAAAATATGCTCCGCCTGGTGCAGCAAAACCGCTCCTTCTGGCGTCTCCAGCACGCTCTCCGGATGCAGCAAAGCATCCTGGACCTCCTCAAAGAAGAGGTGGAAACGATACAGGCCTACATTATTCAACAGCTGGAGGCGCTCCCGGAAATTGAGCGACTACCAAACCCTAAAGAAGAAGCACAATTGCTTTTCGCTGCGCTCGATGGTATTGTGCATCATTTTCTCATCAATAAGGACTACCCGGCCCAACGCATGATGGACCTTTTACTCAGGAAATATACTTAAACAAAATGCCAGATGAAAAAGCCCTATTCCTCCCCTCCACCCGCGGTCGAGCTGAAAAGCAAGTCATGGTTTAACAAAGAAGCGTACCCTTTTACCTCCCACTATTTTAGCACCAACGAAGGAAGAATGCACTATATCGACGAAGGAAAAGGAGACCCCATCGTTTTCATACACGGTACCCCTTCCTGGTCATTCCTTTACCGCCACCTGATTAAAAAGTTTTCTGCCACCCATCGCTGCCTCGCCATTGACCATTTGGGCTTCGGCCTTTCCGATAAACCTGCACAGGCAGACTACCGCCCACAGGCGCATGCCAGACGGCTGGAACAGTGGCTCCAACAACTTGAACTGAAAGACATCACTTTAGTCGTACATGATTTTGGCGGCCCCATCGGCCTTTCGTATGCCCTTCGGCATCCTGAAAAAATAGCCCGCGTGGTTATTGCCAACAGCTGGCTGTGGTCGCTGGAGCATGAGGCCTCCTTCCGAAAGGCAGATAAGATGCTAAACAGCTGGCTGGGAAAGTTTTTATACCTGCAGGTGAACCTCTCTCCAAAGGTTCTTTTTAAAGAGGGGATTGCAAAAAAAGACAAGTTCAGCAAAGATATTCACCGGCACTACATCAAAGTATTTCCCTCCTCCTCTTCGCGGCACGCCCTCTACCAGATTGCCCTTTCTCTCCTTGGTGCTTCCTCCTGGTACCAGGAGCTGAAACAGCAGCTCCCGCGTCTGAAAGAAAAACCTGTATTGCTGCTCTGGGGAATGAAGGATAAATATTTTAACCCCACTTTTCTTGAGAGGTGGCAACAATTGTTAGCGGATCCGAAAACGGTATACCTACAAGATGCCGGCCACTTTATCCAGGAAGATGCCGCTGAGCAGATAGAGGCAGCGATAGCAACTTTTGTACAAAAAGAAACACCGGCTTAGCGGCCGGTGTTTCCTCCTCTTCACACCCTTTTAAATGCATTTAAAAGGTGATATTTTTAGTTAAGCCCTCTGTTCAATAATAATGAATAATGGTTCTCTTACTATCCAGGTCTGCTTGAGAAGCGCCTTATAAAGAAGACAAACCGGTACCATGGGCTTTATCTCATCAAAATGACAGATGATAATTTTCAGCTGCTTCATAGAGGCTAAGAGAGCTTTCAGCCTCCACTACATGGCAAAAGTCTGCCAATACAGCGGAAGAAGCTCTATTTTCCGCAACAGCTTTCAGCTCGCTTTTTCCATTACACCCCTGCAGGATGGTACCCAATACTCCCAGAAGCAGGGCAATAATAACCAGCCGGGCCACAATGCCTACGCCATCTTTTATGGCCGGATCAGAAGTCTTCATCATCGTATTTCCGCTTTACATTTTTTTTAAGACACCGCTTTTCAGCAGATGGTTGGAAGGCTTATCGAATTATATATCTAAAACCTGCGGCCACTCCAATATTCGATGGACGGCTGTTAAAATAACTATCGGATTTGCTGAAGTCAGAAATGGCCTGCTGGTAGCTTGGCTCCAGCGAAATAATATAATGGTCGCCAAGCCTGTAATAAACCTGGGCTCCCAGAATGGCCTTAAAGTGAACTCTTTTAAATGGAGCCTCTTCGCCGGGGGTTACGGTGAAGGTATTCAACCGGTCATTTTCATCTGAAATTCGGTTCCTGAGAAAGAATTCGGAGGAAAGGCCCGGAGAGAGCATCAGCCCGAATTGACGGTCAAATACAACATAGGCCAACTGCAGGGGCACTGATATGAATTCGAAAGAATTGACGGCCGAAACCGGTGCTGCTAAGCGTGAGTCAACACTTGCTTTCTGGAGCTTGTCGTAGCTGAAGTTAGCGAAATGCAGAGGATAAGCTTCTCCGGTGGCACCATCTACAAAAGTTCCAGCCGTGGCCGAGGAACGATAGCTGCCATATTGCAGTCCTCCCTGGAGCACCCACTTTTTACCTAACCAGGCAGCAGCCTGCACTCCTGCATTAACAGAAATCTCCTGCTCCTGGTCTTCATGCCATTCACTTACCCTAGCAGTAGATATTTGCCTGCCCTTGGTGGGTTCTGCTTCTTTTGCTGCCAGGCTTTCGAAAGAGGTATACTCTCCGTTTTTAAAGTTAGGTGCGTAAAAGTTGGAAGCCATAGAAGCCCCAAGCCAGTATTTAGGTGAAGTAGTCTCTTTTTTCTCTTCCAGCATCTGAGAGGCCACCCATACTTTCTGTACTGAAACCCCTACCTGCCCGGGAAGGAAATCTTCTTCCATAAAACCTTTCCCCTTTGCAGAAGCAACGGCATTTTCCTCCTGTTTTTCAGCAAAACCCGCTCTGCTTAATGCTTTTTGTACGATAGCTCCTGCCAGGCTTGTGCCGCCATCCACGATAAGAGGGAAAAATCCACGGGTATTTTGCTTCGTTACAGCCGGAGAATCCTCTCCTTCTCTTGCTGATACTTCAGCCAATACCGCCTCGCCTGACTGCCTGCCATTCCCGCCTGCCTTACCATTAGGTGTACTCGAAACGGCTCTTTCCTCTGCCAGGGCGGCAGCCTGAGGTATGGAAGTTTTCTGCTGCTCAGAAGTAGGTTTTTCCTGACTTGCCACCCTTTCAGTACCTTCGGCGCTAAACTGTTCCTCCCCTGCCAGCTGGCCGGTATTCCGGCTCAATGGCTCTGCCAGCATCAGCCACCAGCCAAGCCCCAGCACCAGCAGTACAGAGGCCGCAGCTACCCACTGGTAAATGAAAGCACGCTTCCTGTATTTACGTACCTCCTGTTTGGTGAGTGCTCCGTCAATCCTATTCCAAACGCTGTCGGAGGGTGGCAGAGAGGCCTCTTTAAAGGCCGAGTCCCATTCCTCTTCCAACTCTGACCGTTCACTTAACTTTTTCATATCCATTTTTTTCCAACGCGACAATTCGGCTCTGCAAGAGCTGTCGCGCCCTTGCATACTGTGACTTCGATGTACCTTCAGAGATTTTTAAAAGCTCAGCAATTTCCTTATGGTTATAACCTTCAATGGCATACAGGTTAAATATTACCCTGCAGCCGGAAGGAAGCTCCTGAATAAGCCTGAGCAAATCCTGAAAATGGTACCCGGAGAGTGTCAGCTCCTGGCCTGCCATGCCATGCATATTTTCCACATCGACCATGGGATACATATACAACTTCCCTCGCTGGTGGTTGAGTGCCGTATTAACGACTATTCTCTTAATCCAGCTGGTAAGGGAAGCCTCGGCTCTATACTGCTCCAGTTTATTGAATACTTTAATAAACGCTTCCTGCAGAACATCTTCAGCTTCGAGTTGCCCCTGAACATAGCGCAGACATACCACAAACATTTTACCGGCAAAACGCTGATAAAGTTCGTGTTGCATCTTTCTGTCGCCTTTACGGCAACCCGCTATAAGTTCTTCTTCAGTATGCGTCATAAAGCGCATTCAAGTAATCAGTAAAAAGACACACGTCCGGAAAGAACGGTTGTATTAATGTATGATTTTTTTTCTGATTTTAAGCCAGCTCCTGCCATTTTTTTAGCTAAAGCATTAAGCCCCAGAACGCTTCCTCCGTTCAGAAGAAACCTTTGCTGAATCAAAGCTAAGCTGGTTCAACAAAAAAGGCCCACCCCTTATCAGGATGAGCCTCCTCATTTTTTCGTTAAACCGGAATTAACCAATTGCCTGCTTCAGGTCTTCAATCAGGTCCTCCGCATCTTCGATGCCTACACTCAGGCGAATAAGCGAGTCTTTTAAACCGGCAATATCACGATCCTCCTTTGGAATACTGGCATGGGTCATACTGGCCGGGTGGCCGCTCAGGGATTCTACTCCACCAAGCGATTCTGCCAGGGTAAAGTATTTAAACTTCTCCAGCACTTTAATCGCATCTTCCTGCTTATCTCCTTTTAGCGTAAAAGAGATCATGCCACCAAAATCGCGCATTTGCTTTTTAGCCACTTCATGGTTCGGGTGCGATGGAAGGCCAGGCCAGTATACTTTTCCTACCTTCGGGTGCTGGTTCAGGTACTCTGCTATCTTACGGCCATTCTCGCTGTGGCGCTGCATGCGAATGTGCAGGGTCTTAATGCCCCTCAGCACCAGGAAGCAGTCCTGCGGACCAGGTACGGCACCGCAGCTGTTCTGGATAAAGGCCAGTCGTTCCTGAAGGCTGTCATCATTTACTACCAGTGCTCCCATTACCACGTCGGAATGGCCGCCAATGTATTTCGTTACGGAGTGCATAACAATGTCGGCACCTAAATCGAGCGGATTCTGAAGGTATGGAGTGCTAAAGGTATTGTCAACTGCTAATACAAGCTTATGCTTCTTCGCCAGACGGGAAGAGGCTTCTATATCGATGATGTTCATCATCGGGTTGGTAGGGGTTTCCACCCACAGCATTTTGGTTTTATCAGAGATTTTCTCCTCAATCGCCTTTGTATCGTGCATAGGCACGAAATGAAACTTTAGCCCGTACTTTTCGAAAATTTTGGTAAAAATCCGGTAAGAGCCTCCGTACAGGTCATTCGTACTGATAATCTCATCGCCTGGCGAAAATAATTTTATAACGGCATCGATGGCCCCCAGGCCGGATGAAAAGCAGAGTCCGTGTTTGCCATTCTCCAGCGCTGCCAGGCTTTTTTCAAGCGCATGGCGGGTAGGGTTCTGGGAACGGGAATACTCGTAGCCTTTATGCTGCCCTGGTGAGGTCTGCACATAGGTTGAGGTCTGAAAAATAGGCGTCATAATGGCGCCGGTAGATGGGTCCGGCTCTACGCCTGCATGTATGGCTTTGGTTCCAAATTTCATAAAAAGACAGGTGTTAAATGATTAAAAATGCAAGTTACTGAAAATTTGCCGGAGCAGAAACCGTTTTGCCTTTTCTCTGTTTCCGCCCTTCAGGAAGCACACCACCCAATTCAGCACCGGCTAAAAGCCTGATCATTCTCCTTTCATCAGGCTTACTTTATTACCATAGCTCCTGATTAACTCATAACTGCCATCGTTTTCCTGGTACAACAATTGCACCGGGCAGCAGCTGTTGAGCGGCTCCATGTTCAGCAGTTTCCCCTCCCGATCGTAGAGAAAAGTAAAGGCTTCCACCGGATCCGTAACGGCAATTACTTCTTTATCTGCTCCATAAGAGAAGTATTGCACCACCACATCTTCAGCACCGAGGTAATCTTTTTCAAATAATAACTTTCCTTCCTCATCGAGCAGGCTTAGGTTATAACGTGTTTGGCGTGCTATGAGAAAGTTTTCCTCTTCCTGGTCAGGCACCAGGAAAAAGCGGGTATCTGCCTCGGGTTTATACAGCTGCTCCTGGCCGGTAATTCTGCCATTCAGGTTAAAGGAAACCAGTTCCCCACCTTTGGTAACCGTGGTAAAACGAGTGCTCTTAAAGTCGGAGCCAGGTCGAATCAGCACCGGGCCCAGCAGGCTATCTTTCAGGTTGAGCGGAAAACCCTTATACTGTTCTCCCCGGCGGTTCAATAGCTGAATAACCCCTTTCTGCTGAAAAGCATAAATAAAGTCTTTTCCCCGTACCCGAAGGTGACCCGGAGCCGCGCTGAGGCCGCCGTCCAGTACACGAGGCTGCCAGCCTTCCAGGTTATTGCCCTCGGTATCGTACATAAAAATATCGCCCGATTCTGCCGCTACCATTATACGGTACATTTTGCTACCGTTATAGTCGATGACATTTGCCTGGGCAGCCGGTGCCTCTCCTGGCAGCCTTAGCGGGAAACCTTCTTTCATGGAAAAAGAGGCATCATAAAAGTGTAGCCCTTCTTTAGTGACTGCCAGGTAATGGGGCTTTCCGTTCTTCCGGACATCCGGCTGAAAGATGTCAGCGACCAGTGGGGCACCAAGGCTATCTTTCTTTTGCAGGTCTCCCTGTGCATCAAGCAGGTGAAGCTGGTAAAGTGTATCCTGCACCAGTACTTCCCTGCTTTTATCTTCCGGGTTACGGGCCAGCATAGGTCCGCTAATGAGCGGGACCTCCAGGAAGCTTTCATGAACAGTCGTAAGCCGGATGCCTTCCAGCTCCTGAACATTTCCTGGCTGAGCCTGCAGAAAGAGACTTGCATAAAACATCTCCTCCAGCGAACTAATTTGCATAGCTAATCGGCTAAACTGCCGCAGATAGGGCCCTTGCTGCTCCAGCAGTGCCTTCCACTCCGGCTCCGCCTTTGCCAGCAACTGTTTCCAAACCTCTTCCACATTTACATAATAGCCCCAGTTGGTTTCCTGGTTGGTTTTTTCCATGAACTGGTAAAATGGCAGGGATTTTTCCCATGTAAGGTCACTCTCAATATCCAGCAACAGCGATTTAAGGGCCTGCACACTGTTACTCAGCACCAGGTAATCATCCAGCTGCACAAAAAAAGTTTCCTCAAAGCCCGGGAAGGCAGTACCCAGGAAGGCTTCGGGCAGTTCTGGGTAGGCCAGCTGGGTGATGGCGTGGCCGCTAAAAACTTCCTGGTAAAGGCTATCGCTCCCGGCCTCGCTAAAGGTAGCCGCCAGCGCTTCCCACTCCTCTGCCCGCTCTGCCGCACGTGGACTATGCAGGTACAGAAGCTGATGAGGCTTCTCCTCCCCGGGTGCCGGAATTCGGGCGAGGGCAAGATGAGTTCCTATACTGGCCGGCAAAACGGCAGCAGCCGGGAATTCTTCTACCAGGGCCGACCAGCCGGGAATAGCGCCAGCTGCCTGAAGGGATTCCAGCCATGAAAGTCCGTTACTAAACCCGTAAAATTCAAGAGTTGCCGTATTCAGGGGCACCAGGCCTGTCATGGCTGGTGTCTGTGGGCTGGCACTCAGCAGGCTGCTGAGGTAGGGCGATGCCTGGCTGGCCTCCGGCAGCAGATAACCATTGAGCAGCAAACCATCTTCATTAAGCGATACATCCAGCTTCGCCTCAAACGGCAGTGCCGGCTGGAAGGAGTTTTCTTTCAGAAAGATATTCAGGTAATTGCCTAACTCCTGTCCGTTTACATATAAATTCCCTTCGTCTGCAGCACTTTCACTTAACTGAAAAAGGCTGGCGTGGTGCTTCCGGAAGCCCTTCTCCTCAGGTGAAGTCAGCTGCCGGATCACATCTTCGACCAGAAAAGGGGCAAAGCTGCCGAGCAGGTAGCCTTCGTGCAAAAGGTAGGAAAAGCGTTTTCCTGCTTCGGGAGCAGAGAACTCCTCGACGGTGAGCCCCTGGTAATTTCGCTTCCCGTACCGGTAAAGCGAATCATTTTTAAAGTGCCGCAACACCTGTTCCAGTGCGTCATAATCTTCCAGCCCCTGCAGGGGAAGGTAAAAGAGATAACCAAAATTATTGCTTTCCGTGATGTGGGCTGAAATAAGAAGGTGCCTGTCTTCTAAAAATGTTGCCAGCTTGCCGGAGCTTGCACTATCGAGCAGTTGCTTATTATTCTTTAGGCCAACGAACCAGGGCAGGCCGGCCAGTATTTCCCCCATGGGACTTTGCTGCAGCTGGCCCCACACCTCCTGCGGCTGTTCCGTTTCATATATCCACACTGCATGCTCCGGCACGAAGCCCCAGGCATCGGAAGCTGTCTCTCCTGTGGTGCTGGTATAAAAATAAAAAGCCGCACCCAGTAAAAGGGCTGCCACTATCGAAAAAAAGACATACTTAATTTTCAAAGCAAATGTGGTTTAGAGAATAGTAACAAAAGGCAGGGATTTTCAAATGCACTTATGTAATCTCAAATTTGCAAAAAATCAATGATGCATTCAAATGAAAGGTGCAGGTGCTTCAACTTTCTCCTTCTTGAAAGAATGGTTAAGCCATTATTATCCCTTCTACGGGTATTTTACCATCATATAGCTTCATTATTAAAACGGCAAAGAAGCTTTTCATTACCCCAGCCTGCCTAACTTTTTCTCACTTCTTCCGTCTGCATTCTTAACTAAATACCCCCAACATCTCTTTAAAATGGCCAAATCAGCGATTCTGTATTGGGTATGCCTGCTTCAGGGGTTTTATTTCTTTGCTACCGGAATATGGCCACTCCTGCACATGGAAAGCTTTGTGGCGATAAGTGGGCCAAAGTTTGACCTTTGGCTGGTTCGGACGGTAGGCCTTCTGCTCAGCATCATCGGCCTTGTTCTTCTGTCGGCCGCATACAACCGGCGTATCAGTCTGGAAATTTTTCTGCTGGCCGTTGGCAGCGCCCTTTCCATGGCGGCCATCGATATTTATTATGCCGGCATCGACCGGATATGGAATGTGTATCTGCTGGATGCCCTGGCCGAAGGCAGCCTGGTAGCCCTTTGGCTGGCAGGATGGTTTAAACAGGAACAGGAAAGATAATTATTTCTTTAAGTGATTTCGTTCAATTTCTTTTACCTCTACGGCTACAGCATTGCTGTTAGGGGTAACTACATAGCCCTTGTGAAGAAAATGGATTTTAGTGATGAGTGCTCCTATCAGCACAATAACAGAGGAGTAAAACACCCATAAAAGAATGGCAGCCAGTGAACCTGCCGCTCCATAAGTGCTACTGATATTGGTGCTGCTGATAATGTGAACTATTACATATTTTCCCAGCGTGAACAAAAGGCCGGTAATAAAGGCACCTACCCAAACAGGTTTCCAGTGGATTTTAATATCCGGTAGGAATTTAAACAGCAGAGCAAAAGAAAAAGTAACCAAAAGGTAGGAAGTAATGGTATTAAGAATAATGGCGACGTAAGAAGCCATTCCGAGCAGCTCGCCCGCCAGTATGTCTGTAAAAGAATTAATAAGGGTATCGGCCAGTAAGCTGGCTACGATAAAAACACCCAGCACAATAATCAGCAGGAGCGACATAAAACGGTCAAAAACAAACTTGACGACTCCTTTCTTGGGCTTTGGCTTTACTCCCCATATGCTGTTCAGTGCTTTTTTAACAAAATTAAACACTACCGTGGCTGTAAAAACCAGCAGCGCAATGGTTAAAATATTGGCCGCCAGGTTATCGCCAAGGTCGCGCCCCCTTTCCAGCAGGCGTTGAATTTGTCCGGCGCTTTCCGGTCCAACCTTTTCCGCTACCTGCCGGTATACTTCGCCTTTAATCGCTCCTTTCCCAATTATTTCGCCTGCCACCCACACAATAATCAGCAAAATGGGAGGCATGGAAAAAAGGGTAAAGAAAGCAATAGCCGCGCTGTACACAATTGGATCGGCTTCCGAAAAACGGTTACTTGCCTGGCTGATCACCTTTTTGGTTCGGTTCCACAATTGCTGGTCCATACCCTTACAACGAATAGCAGGCCGGATGTTCCTGTACCGGACCATTTTATCGATACAAAAAAGGCATCCCCTGCCTGCGCAAAGGATGCCTTTCTACGGTAAGTAATGCAGAAAAGTATTATTTCCCTGCCTCGTATTTATCTTTATACTTCTTGTAAAGCTCTTTCTGCTTGTTATGCAGGTTCACGTCTCTTCCCTGAATAAAAGCCTGCGTTACTTTATTGGTACGCATGTCGAGCGCATCGCCTTCCGAAATAAAGAGGGTAGCACTTTTACCCGGCTCCAATGTACCTGCCACATCTTCAATTCCTAAAATTTTAGCTGTGTTGGAAGTAATCAGCTGTAAAGCCTGCTCCTTATCGAGCCCATAGGCCGCCGTTGTTCCGGCAAAGAAAGGCAGGTTTCGGTTGCTTTTGAGGTCGTCATAGAGTAGCCCCACCAGTATTCCTTCGTCGTGCAGCATACCTGCTAACTTGTAAGGCATGTCTATATCTTCTTCAGGGCGGGCGGGCAGCCGGTGTACATTGGCCAGCAGTACAGGAATTTTATTATCCTTCAGGAAGTCCTTTACCAGCCAGGCATCTTCGGCCCCTGCCACCACAATTTCCGGGATGGAATACTGCTGGGCAGTTTTTATTCCTTCCACTATTTCCTTGGCATTATCTGCCCTGATATACAGTTTTTTACTTCCATCGAACAACCCCTTCATGGCTTCGAGCTTGAGGTTAATGGTAGCTGGTGTTCCTTCCGCATAGGCTTTGGCATCATCCATGAACTGCTTTATCTCCCCTACCCGCTTATCGTACTCCTTGTTCATCTCTATCGGACCTGGCTCTGCCCACCAGCCGGTACGGCGGTAAATAGAAGGCCAGTTAAGCCAAATTCCGCCATCTTCCTGTACCACGGCATCTTCCCAGTTCCAGGCGTCGAGCTGTACTACCGAAGAGCTGCCCGAAATAACACCACCGCGAGGAGCTACCTGCGCCAGTAAAATTCCATTGCTGCGCACTGTCGGGATGATTTGCGAGTCGGTATTATAAGCGATTAGAGAGCGAACATTCGGGTTAAATTCTCCTACCTCTGCTTCGTCAATCGTGGCGCGAACAGCATCCACTTCCACCAGACCTAAATTTGTATAGGGCAGGATAAAGCCCGGATACACATGCTGCCCTTCAATGGAGATGACTTCATAGCCATCGAGGTTCAGGCGTACACGGGTGGCATCGGCAACGGTTTCAATTTTACCATCGCGAAAAGTAATGACTGCATTCGGAATCACTTCTCCATTGCCGAGGTGGGCGATGCCATTCATCAGCGCGATGGGCTTTTCCTGTGCCGGCGCCGGTGCCGGGTTCTGGGCCCTGGCAGGGCTTACCGCCAGCAGCAACATAAGGGCGATTAAATATAAATGTATCTTTTGCATGTTTCTATCAGCGGTTATGTACTTCTTCAATGTGTTTATTTAATCCGTGCAGATCTTCGCAATGCCAGATATGCTGTGCCTCCGGACGGGCTTTTTGGGTAGATTCGCCCCCTTCTTTGGCTTCCCGCATTTCGCTGATCAGGCGGGCTCTTTCCTGGCTAATGGCTTCCCGCATTTCCTTATCTTTCTCTATATCGAAGTACACCACCCCGTCGACCATGGTTTTGAGGGGCTTGGCGTAAATAGAAAGCGGATTGTTATTCCAGAGCACCAGGTCGGCATCTTTGCCGGCTTTCACGCTGCCCATGCGGTCATCGAGGTGCAACAGTTTCGCCGGGTTGAGGGTAACCATTTTCCAGGCTTCTTCTTCCGATACACCACCGTATTTCACCGTTTTAGCGGCCTCCTGGTTCAGGCGGCGGGCCATTTCGGCATCATCCGAGTTAATAGCGGTTACCACGCCTTCTCCATGCATTAAAGCGGCATTATAAGGAATGGCCTCCTGCACTTCCATTTTATACACCCACCAGTCGGCAAAAGTAGAGCCACCTGCTCCATGCTTCGCCATTTTATCGGCCAGTTTATAGCCTTCCAGGATGTGGGTAAAGGTATTGACATTAAAGCCATACTTTTCAGCCACTTCCATCAGCATATTAATTTCTGACTGTACATAAGAGTGGCTGGTAATAAAACGATCATCGTTTAATATTTCCACCAGCGCCTCCAGCTCAAGGTCTTTGCGTGGCGGGTCGGTCCGCTGCTTTTCCTTTTTAGAAAGGCTGTTATAGGTTTTCCACTCCTGCTCATACGCTTTAGCACGGTTAAAGGCATCGACCATTACCTGCTCCACACCCATACGGCTTTGCGGGAAGCGTATATCATAATGAGGGCCCCAGTTCGATTGCTTTACGTTCTCGCCCAGGGCAAACTTAATGTATTCATCAGCCCCTTCAATTTTCATTTCTTCAGGCGTTTTGCCCCAGCGCAGCTTAATAAGCGCCGACTGTCCGCCAATTGGGTTGGCAGAACCGTGCAGCAATTGCGAAGCGGTAACGCCACCTGCCAGCTGGCGGTAAATATTTACATCTTCGGAGCTTACCACATCGCCAATTCGTACTTCGGACGTAACAGCCTGTGTACCCTCATTTACGCCACCTTCTATGGCAATGTGAGAGTGCTCATCGATAATGCCACTGGTAAGGTGCTTACCTGTACCGTCAATAACCACTGCATTTTTGGCACTTAGGTTCTGGCCTATTTTGCTTATTTTGCCATTTTCTACCAATACGTCAGTGTTCTCCACAATACCGGCTTCTTCGTTCGTCCAGACGGTGGCATTTTTAATCAGGTAGGTTTTGGCCTCCGGAATTTCTGTATAGCCATAAGCCACAAAAGGATAGATGATCTGCCCTCTGGCCTCTTCGGCGGTTTTCTCTTCCTTCTCCTTTTCCTCCTCTTCCTCAAGAGCTCCTTCGTACAGGAGATTGAAGTCTACTTTTTCCCCGTTGGCGAGGCGGCCGCTTCCTTTCCAGTTCTGGCCATCGCGCCAGCCCGATAAACGGATAGCATGGTTCTGCAGGCTGTCTTCAGGCTTTGGATTAAAAGTAAGGGTAATTAAGTTATCGCTGAGGTTGGTATTAATCGTATACTTAGTCGTATCGTTCTTCAGCAGTTTAAATGCTGGTTTCTCCATTTTGCCACTTACCTCTACAGGGTAGCTTTCGCCGCCTACCTGCAGCTTATACTGGCCTCTTACATCGGCAACAGCCATATCGTTCAGCTGGTAAGGGTTTCCCTGTACCCAGTTCTGATAAATAACCGTTTCGTCTTCAAACAGATCGCCGGAGGTAATAATAAAGTTTGCCTGACGGCCTTTTTCCAGGCTACCAACCATTTCTTCGGCATTCAGAAGATTGGCAGGAGTATAGGTAAGTGCTTTAAGGGCTGCCTCCTTGCTCAGGCCGGCATCCACTGCTTTCCGCAGGTTAGGCCAGAACTTGCTTTTGTCTTTGAGTCCGTCGGTGGTAATGGCAAAAGGCACCTCCTCTTTCGCCAGCAAGGCAGGATTATAAGGAGCCATTTCCCAGTGTTTCATCTGCGACAGCGAAACATTCATTTCGTCGAGCGGATCTTCTACTTCATAAGCCTCCGGAAAGTCGAGCGGAATAATATAAGCGCCGCCGGTTTGCTTAATTTCGCCCAAACGCTTGTATTCATCGCCATTACCGCGGATGATATACTGCACCCCAAATTCATCGCCCAGTTTATCGGCCCGAAGGGCAGAGAGCATTTCATCTGCTTCGAAAATCTGTGGCATGCCATACTGGGCATAGAAGGCCCCCAGCGACTGGTCTGTAAAAGGCTTCGGCGACAGCTCGTTGTACCAGCGCGAATCGAGGTGCGTCTGGCGGAGCAATGCAATAGCGCCCATCAGGGAGCTAGGGTATTCCTGATTAGAGGTACCTTTATCGAAAGAGAAATGAGCCGAAGCTTTTGGCAGCAGAATTACTTCCTGTGCATCCTCATCGGCCAGGGCTACCAGTGTACCGGTACCACGGGCAATGCCATCGTTCCGGTGAGCCAGTACAGCGCCAAAACCCAGGTCCCGCAGTTCTTTGGCTGCTCCTTCATTGGCATCGAAGGCAGTTACGGCATCGAAATGAGAACGAATGGCTTCATTCCATGCATAGGCCCCTTCCTTCGACGACTCCATTTGCGGAGTGGCATAACGGGGCCGGTCCTTTTCTTCCAGTTTAGTAATACCATAGCTGGTGTAAGGGTCGATAAGGCCCGGGTAAATCCATTTACCCTGCAAATCTTCCACAATAGTACCGGCAGGAATTTTCAAATCCTTTCCCACTGCTACCACTTTGCCATCTTCAATTAAAAGGGTGGCATCGGAAAGCTGTGTCTGGTAATCGACATAAATGTTGGCATTGGTGAAGGCATGCCGCTGGAGGCGCTTATCCTGCACCCCGTTAATGGGGTAGGATTCCTGCGCCCATAAGCGGCCACAAAGCAGGAACGCCAGTACCAATAGAGAATTTCTCTTCATATGAATTCTTGATGTTTAAACAATAGTGTTGGAAGCAATAAATCTACAGCAAATCACTTCTCTTTACAATATAAAAATGCGAATAATTCCAAATAAGGGAATTTCTTTAAACCGATAGTCTCTTTGACCCTAAGGATATAAGGAATCTCCTGCTTTCAGAAATGGTCCTTTATCAAAAAGTGATTAGGGAGAAAGCCAGTTTTAGCATAGGGCGTAAGATGAATGATTAAGAGAGTTTAAAGAAGTTAACTTCAGACAAAGGCTAATGCCATAGGAAAAAGAGCAAGCGGTTTTTACCCTTTAGCCCTTAAAGCTGGCCAGGAAAGTACTGGCTTCGCCCGAAAGTACCTGCTGCTCTTTTCCTGCTACTCCATAATATACGGCTCCCCACTCCATTCCGAAATACCGGGCCGTGCGCCGAATGGGTACTTCAAACCCCTGGGGCAGTAAGGGTTCCGAACCTGTTGCGAGCAGGAAGGCCTGCTTTCCCATCATTTATCGGCCCAGCGACTTTTGAATAGTCACCAAATCGGCCAGGCGGTCGAAGAAGATTTTCATGCTGTCACTCATCACATACCAGTACACAGGCGTGGCAAAAACAATTTTCCTGTGGCGCAGCATCCGCTCCACCAGCGCCATAAACTGGTCGGCAGAGGGGTAGACAGCGCTATAGGAATAAGGTGCAATGCGGTAACCGAGCAGGTCGGCCACTTCGACCTCCACACCTCTAAAAAGCTGCCGGACCATGCGACGGGTATCACCCTCTCTGCGGGCACTCCTCAGTATGGCTAAAGGTTTCTCTTCCATATCATTTCTCCGGCGGGTGAACCTTCCATTTCTGAACCAAAAACTAAAAATATTTTATCCTGAAAAGGGCATCAGCTCATTTTTCCGCTTTACTTTTGCGAATACCTGATAAACAGCAAATTACCAGCTGTTTCAGATATTCCTGTTTACTTGTAAAAATAACCTTCAAAAACTTAATTCTTTTGAAACGCCCACTTCTTCCATTCCTTTCCCTCCTTTTTCTTTTCAGTTGTACCCCCGAAGAGCCTTCGACCCCTCCCCTGCAACCACAGGATTTCGAAGACAGGAGTATGGAGGTGGAGGTAGAAACCGGCACCCCGGCCCATCCGCGCCCGCCACAGTACGTAAGCTCCCCTCCGGTACCTGAGGTCGTAACCTTTGCCGGTGATACCATACCCCTGCACCGGCACGATGTAAGAGAGGCACTGGAGTATGAACTGGTGGTAAATACTTTTTTCCACTCCCATACCATGACCATCCTGAAGGAGGTGGAACGCTGGCGACCGCTCATTGAAAAGACGCTGCACGATAACCTGGTGCCGGTGGACTTTCTTTACCTCGCTGTGGCAGAAAGTGAGCTGGACAATAATGCTGTATCCTTTGCCGGAGCCATGGGCATGTGGCAGTTTATGAAATCGACCGCCGAGGAATACGACCTGGAGGTGGACCGCTCGGTTGATATGCGCCGCGACCCAAAGCTGGCGACCGAAGCAGCGACTAAATACCTGAGGGAAGCTTATGTGGAATTTAATGACTGGCCACTGGTGGCCGCTTCCTATAACCGGGGTATGAGGGGCATTAAGGAGCTGCTGGAGGAGCAACAGGTGGATAATTTCTTCGACCTGCACCTGAACAAGGAAACCGCCCGCTATGTATACCGCATTATTGCCCTTAAGCTAATACTGGAAAACCCCGAAGCTTATGGCTACTTCCTGAAACCGGAGGAAAAATATAAGCCTTATACCTTTACTACCATAGTGGTGGATGAAGATATTGATAACCTGGTCGATTTTGCTAAAAGGCACCACACCACCTATAAAGAGCTGCGCATCCTGAATCCATGGTTCAATAACACCTCTAAATATGAGCTGGAAATTCCAAGGAATAAGGCCTATGAACTAAGGCTCCCGCTTGTTATGGCAGACAGCCTGCAGGAATAAAGTGGAGGCCGGGAAAAATAGCTCTTCTATACCTCTCCCTTCATTTAAATCACGCATGGCACCGCCTTAAAATGGTAATCCGGGTCGCCGGGAGGTATCTCAGGAAAGGGCCTGCGGGGGTGGGCTGCCGGCAGGCCTGGAGCGATCTTCCGGTAGTGGAATGAATTCTCTATTATCTGAAGGGGGCAAAAGAATCCTGCCTTCTTTCCAGTCTGCCTTGGCCTGTTCTATCCGTTCTTTCCTGGAAGAAACAAAATTCCACCAGATATACCTTTCCCCCAGCGGCTCTCCTCCCAGCATCATGAGGGTGCATTTTTCGGCAGCTTTTATAGCAGGATCTACTCCTTTTGTAAATACGAGCATTTGCCCTGCTGTATAGATTCGACCCGAAACCTCCAGGGTCCCTTTGACTATGTATATGCCTCTTTCGGTGTGGCCGGCCGGCAAGCCAAAGCTGGCTCCCTTCTCCAGCACAATGTGCAGGTAAAACAGAGGAGAATGTGTTTTTACCTTGTTTTTCAGGCCAAATGCCTCTCCTGCTATCAGCCGCATCCAGATTCCCTTGTCGGTAAATACCGGGAGCTGTTCAGGCTGATAGTTTTCAAAAGAAGGGGCCGCTTCTTCATCCTTCTCCGGAAGGGCCACCCAGGTCTGAATCATTTCCAGTGCGCCGCCCGCCAATGCTTCCGGCTCCTCGAAACGTTCGGAATGGGCAATGCCGCTTCCGGCCGTCATCCAGTTCACTTCTCCCGGCCGGATGACCTGCTTCACCCCAAGGCTGTCACGATGCGTTACCTGCCCGCCAAATAAATAGCTAACGGTAGACAGGCCAATGTGGGGATGCGGCAATACATCTATGGACGGAATTAAGGAGGGCTGTACCTCCACCGGACCTGCATGATCCATAAAAATAAAGGGACCCACCATCCTTCTCAGCCGAAAGGGAAGAATCCGCTGCACGCCCATTCCAGTACCCAGGGAAGCTTTTCGGGCTCCAATTACGATGTCCAGCATAGCTGTTTTTATTATGTCTACTTTCTCTAAAGATGCACTACCAGAAAAAGGTTTACAGAAACAGGCCTTCTCCCAATGCTTTTGCCTCTCCCTTAGAACATTTAGAAGGTTTCCTTTATTTATGACAGAAAGAAACAACAGCATTAATGATGGAAATAGGCATAACCACCTTCGTAGAAAATACTCCTGACCCGGCAAGCGGACAACTGCTTAGTCCCCACGAAAGGATGATGAATCTTATGGAAGAAATTGCACTGTCGGACCAGCTGGGCCTGGATATTTTCTCTATCGGAGAGCATCACCGGCCCGATTTTATTGTTTCTTCCCCGGCGGTGGTGCTGGCAGCGGCCGCTGTTAAAACCAACAACATCCGGCTTTCCAGTGCCGTAACGGTGCTGAGCTCTGATGATCCGGTGCGTATTTTCCAGGATTTTGCCCATGTAGACCTGCTTTCGAAAGGCAGGGCTGAAATAATGGCCGGCAGAGGCTCATTTATTGAATCCTTCCCCCTTTTTGGAAATGACCTGGCAGACTATGACACGCTTTTTGCCGAAAAGCTGGACCTGCTTCTCCGGTTAAACAAGCATGAGAAAATCAGCTGGAAAGGAAAACACCGGCCATCGATTGACAACAGGGGCGTTTATCCGCGCCCTTACCAGCAGGAGCTCCCTGTGTGGATAGCCGTGGGAGGCACACCCGAATCGGTAGTAAGGGCTGCCGGTAAGGGCCTGCCCATGGCCCTGGCAATTATCGGCGGAATGCCGGAGCGCTTTGTGCCTTTTACAGAGCTTTATAAAAAAACCTTTAAAGAGAGTGGTCATCAGCAGTCAGATTTTCAGCTGGCTATTAATTCTCACGGCTATATTGCAGATGATTCGCAGCAGGCAGCTGACGAATTTTACGGGCCTTACGCCTACTTAATGAGCAAGATTGGTCGGGAACGGGGATGGTCTCCCATGAACAGAGAGCAGTATGATTATATGCGCTCTCCGCAGGGCTCCTTGCTGGTAGGCAGCCCTCAGCAGGTTATTGACAAGATACTGTGGGAGTATGAGCTTTTTGGCAATACCCGTTTCCTGTTCCACATCAGTGTAGGCACCCTGCCTCATGCCAAAGTTTTGCGTGCTATAGAGCTACTCGGGACAGTAGTGGCACCAGCCGTAAAGAAAGAGGTGGAAAAACAGGCTGGATGATAGTTGGATGGTGGAGATGAGTGAAAATTGCTACTCCAGTGAGCGGTTTTTGTTATTTTTGGTGTTGGCAGAGGCTATTCTACTTTTTTATAAATCACAGTCATATTTAATTCAACCCAATCCATCTCAACAAAATCGAATACCTGCTTTGTTAAAAGCAATTTCAAATCCTTGTTTTCCAGCAGCTCTAGCGACTTTAAATTTCCATTCTCATCATAGTCAGGATTTGTATTAATTAGCTGAAAGAAGTTACTTTCCTGATTCAGCTCATATCTATAATGGATGAAAGCTCTTACATACATCACAAGATAAGGAGTCCCATTTGTGAAGTACTCGATATGCTGGCTTGGAAATTTAAAAGAAATTATTTTCGCATTATTCCGGCTGGATTCCAATGGCCTTACTTCTAAGTAACTCCCATGAGAATCAAAATTGAAATAAGAAACCTGCTTTCCATCTTTCCCATAATGGGGGCTGGCAATTTCCTCAAAAATATTATTTGATTTTATACCATCATTATTCAAATCAGCACTTATATCTGATTGAATGGATGTCACTTTATAGTGTCCTGAAATAGGGGTAGTATATTCTGGGTCATCTTCTTTCGAGCATGACACTATAAAGAAAAAACATGCAAGTAGGAAAAGGTTCTTCATAGCAGCTTTTGTTTGTCTTCCAAATATCATACAACCTCTGTCAACGGTTAGCCCCAGTTATTATAATTTCACACCAAACTTTAATAATACTCCGGAATTTATGTCTCCGTTCAAATAGGGTTGAGTAAAAAGCCTGAGTCCTAAAAGGAGTTTACTATTGATGGAATAAGTATCTTCAAGAATGATGTTATACCCATAGGACTTCCTCACATCCACATCATAGTTAATCTCCACCAATTCCCCAGATGAATCAAACCACCTATAGAGTAAATGAGTATCTGACACATTATATAAAGATACACCTGTACCTATTCTAAAATCATTTTTCCTGGTATTCTTAAATGGAGAGATGAATACATTTAGGTTTCCCTGTATATATGATGTTGTTCCATAAACTCCATTATTGCTTCTACCATAATTCAATGACAAACCAGTGGTAAAATATTTTGTTAGCTTATAGTTTAATTCATTCTCTAAAGTTATTGTAAGTATGTCGCCAGACCCAAGTAAAGATGTACCTAACCCAAATCTGAGATCAAAAGGTTTATCAACCTCCTGGGCAAATAACTGAACACTTAACAAAAAGAAGAGAAGGAAGAAGCTTGTTCTCATACTTGGTTATTTTATTGGGTTAACGGTTTGCAAACTGGGTGTTGGGCAGTTAAGGACACCTTAGTTTCTGTTGGCTGTTTGGCTTATAAATGGCCTGGAAGCCTGAGTTTCCAGTACATGCCCGATAAGCTATCGCATTGCTGTACTGCGTTTTACTTTTTAAAAATCGTTTTAAAATATTCACACACAATTATCATACTTTCATCAAATTCTTCTCCATAAGGCTCCATTTCTCTTGTGTAAAATGCCTGGTGAACTCTTTTCCAGTACGCTAATGACTTATCTCCTTCTCCTTCAGTTTGTGCAAACTCAGGTGTAATTTCATTATAGGGTGTTAGGACTACTTTAGTAGTCTCAATAATTGCTTTGGCATTTCCATTCCAATCAGTTATAATGTACTGGTTGCCGACTTCTGGCAAATTCTCCTTGTTTTTCTCAAACCACCAAAGAGAAGTTGCTGTAGCTTGTTTTATTCCTTTGACAACTAATTCCGCACATTCATTTGCGTCTTTTTCATTGTCACAGAAATAAAAAGATACCGGAGTTTCCTTAACCTTATTATCAGGATTCCCCTTTAGGAAATCTTTCCATAAAGTTTCTACAGAATTACAACTCTCTTTTATTTCACTCATATCTTTTTAACATGCTAATACCAAATTCAGTACAGATTTAAAAGTAAAAGGGGTAGTTACTCTCCACCTAGGTGAAGATAATAAAAGAGCAGCATAATTATCTCTTCCGGCATACCAGCCGTAGCGATTTTATCTGGTACTCAATTTCTTCTTATTTCCTCTCAAAAAAATATATACCGAATACAGAAACCCCTATAGCCAAGATTAGAATTGATTCTATTTTGAATGGATTAAGAGCCCTTGTATATCCTAATTCTTCAAACTCTTCTTCAGCAGTATCAAGTTGTCCCTCTGGAACGGTTTCCCAGCCTATCCATCCTGTCTCATTATCTTCGTTACCCCAATAATATTCTTTTGTCACGTGATTTACTGACAAATAATCCACCGTCCCATATGAAGAAACCGGCAGTAAAAGAATCAGTAAGAATATTATGAAGCTATACCTTTTCATGGTGGGTTTTAACGGTGATAAAGATAACAGCGGCTGGGCAAATCACCAGCTTACTATCTGCCTAAGATAAAGATAGTAAAATGCTAAAAATATCAGTCACGTACGCACCAGCCATAGATTGTAGTCTCGTGTTACAGGTAGTTATTTATTTTGCTTATAAATATTTTATCCTTGCTTATTTTATAATCATAAATAATTAGAGCTATTAAAAATATAGTCAATGTTATAAATCCTGCCAAACCGGTTATTCCTGATGTCAGGTCATTTCCACCAGTAATAGACATAATAGATATTCCAGCAATTGCATTCATTGTTCCATGCATAATGGATGCCGCAATTACAGATTTTGCTTTGATAGTTATGTACAGGAAAATTGGAGTTAGTAAGATACTCAAGATAATCATCATGAATACACCTATTTGTAGGTGCTGGGGATAGTTGTGTCCCATTAAAACTAATGGAGCATGCCATATTCCCCATATAAAGCCAATAATAACTGCAGCTTTAAAGAATTTCATGTATTCATACGACCTAAGGAAAAACCCTCTCCAAGCAAGTTCTTCTCCAAAAGCAGCCAGTGCATTCACAGTTAATCCGGCTATCAATCCTTGAAGCAAAGTAAGCCAAAGTAAGTTAACTGGGAGAGAATTCAATGACTGCTCCCTTTGTTCAATCTGTTCTGGAGTCAATAGATTATCTAGTCCCGACATTTCGGAATTGTATGCAACATCCGGCAAAATCAGGTTGATGACAATTGTTGAAAAAATGATAACAGGCACAAGAAGCCACGCAATAAAGAACCATTTGTTAATTTTAAAAGAAATTAACAAATCAAATTTAATCTTTTCCCTATAAAAAAACTTCTTTACAATGACCACCGAAATGGCGGGTATATACATGTAAATAAGACCAAATATTGTAAACCCAATGGTACCGACGCCAGTCCCTTCAAGTAAGTAGTAAATTCCCGCTATTGTGAAACTAATTGCAAAAACTATTATCAAGAATAATTTTGTCCTGTTTATTTTTTTCATAATTCAGGATTGGTTGCGTTATTTTGTTAGCAATTACCAGTAGCGTTAATAAAAACAGGATCGGCTGAGGCAAATTGCCAGGTAACTATCCGCCTACGTTAAAGTAGTAAAGGACAGGGAAAATAGATACTCCAACTAACCAGCCGTTGATATTTCTTGGGGTGGCTGTTGCACTACTTTCTGAAAGTAGTTGTTTAGCAGGTAAGGAACAACTTTTTAAGCGATGCAGGGCAGGAAGATTTTTCGGGAGCGGAAGCAGTTTCGCTTTTCGCTTTCAGAGGCTGTTCCAAAACACAACCTCTATTACCGGCTAAAGGAGTTCCTCAGGCTGGATTTCCTTTCTGAACGTACCAAAGCTGCGGACAGAAGAGCATAGACCCTGAGGTCTTTTTCAAGCTCTGCCTGATTAAGCACCTGGAGAACATCGACTCCGACAGGAAGCTGATGGAAGTATGCAGTCTAAGGCTGGACCTGCGCTACTTCCTTGGCTACAACTTAGATGAAGCTTTGCCATGGCATTCCACCGTTTCCAGAACCAGACAAAGGCTGAGCAAAGACCTCTTCGATAAACTCTTCACTCACATCCTTTCCCTTTGTGTAGATGCTGGTATGGTGGCTGCCGCTGTGGAACAGGAAACGTGCAGGCAATCGATTCAGCCTACATCAAAGCCAATGCTTCCATGAGTTCTTTAGAGCTAAAGGTGCCAGAGGAGAAGTTGGAGCAGGGTCATCAGCTAAGCACAGCCCACAGGCCTGCAAGGGAGGATAAATCCAGCAGGCAGCAACGAAGCATCTCTGCCAGAAAAGAGGAGCTTCAGGAGATAGCCAGCAGGCAAAAGAAGTGGAGCAAGGATAAAAGACCCGGAGCAGGTAGTAAGGAGCACAGGTTTACCAGCAATAAAACCCACTACTCCCCTGTAGACCCTGATGCACGTATCGCTGTAAAACCAGGAAAGCCTTGTCAGCTGTGCTATTTTAATCAGCTCTCTGTTGATACAGCTCACCATGTTATTACCCACACCCAGGCTGACTTGGCTGAGCAGAAAGATAGCCAGTGCCTGCCGCGAATTATCGAAGCAATGAAAGGTAGGCTAACTAACCTGGGCTTGTGCTGCGGGGCCATAGCAGCCGATGCCGGCTACTGCTCTGGAGAGAATCTTCACCTACTGGAAGAGCAAAAGATTGAACCTTTTATTTCCGTGCATGGCACCTACAAAGGAGGCCCTGAAGGATTCACCTACCACCGAGAAGAGGATTATTGGCTGTGTCCGAATAACAGGAAAGTTACTTTCCACAAGATTAAGTTCGCTGCTAACATGGTAAAGCAGCGGCAGTATTTCACCCGCAGAAGTGATTGTAAAGGCTGTCCTTTTAAGGAAAGCTGCATCGGAAAGCAGCATGAAAAAAGAATCGACATTACCTACTTTATGGATGAATATACACGGGCCATTGAGCGGGTAAATTCCTCAAGGGGCA
>NZ_ANNU01000060.1 GCF_000346615.1 Nafulsella turpanensis ZLM-10 | reverse complement strand
AAGAATCGACATTACCTACTTTATGGATGAATATACACGGGCCATTGAGCGGGTAAATTCCTCAAGGGGCAGAAGAAGCTCAGGCACAGCACGGTAGAGCCTGTCTTCGGCACCTTAATCAACTTCATGGCCCTGAAGAGAATTAACACCAGGGGTATCATACAGGCTGAAAAAGTAATGCTGATGAGCGCCTGTGCCTATAACCTGAAAAAGTGGCTTAACTTCTCCCAGAACAGAAGGAAAACAGCTGCTCTGGCTCTGCCTAAGCCATTTAATCGCTGCTTTTGTACTGTGATTTTTCTTTTGGGCAAAAGAAGCAGGAAAATAAACAAGAGAGTGATGAAATAAGAAAAACTGAGCTTAGAAGCAATCAGGTTGTGCAACAGCTACTGGGGTTATGGGCAGTATCGTTTTTCATTGTCCTACACACCTGCTATCCATTTTGTTGATTAAAGTATAAAAGCACATATCATAAAAGATATAAATCCAGCTAAAACAGTAATCCAAGCAGCTATTTTGAACGGCAACCTGTCATAAGCTGACCCTTTTATATCATAATAAACCTTCCTGTATTTCGATTTATACATAAACATGAAGAAAGTAATGGTCAACCCCACAATCATTATTGGGTATATCCCTGTCGTTGCTAGCTTTTCTCCATCCAAAAATTTAACTACAGAAGCTGCAAGAGTGGTCAGCATAAATCCAAGTGAACATCCAACTATCCCAAATGCGGTTAAGTGTGGAATATCATTACTGTAATTCCCGTCCTTGTAGTAGGAGTTATAGATGTGGAAATAAACTACTTTTAATCCTTTAATCATTAATTAGGTTGGACTTTATTGCCCATAACGGTCCGCAAACAGGGTGATGGGCATTTAGTGGCTATAAAGTTTCCAGTTGCTAGTGGTTTCTTTGATGGCTGTGGTGCCTGAACTACCAGTGTACGCCCAATAACCTGTTTGTTTTGTTGTTGAACTAAACCGCTTACAGCGGTAGAGATTCAGCTAAAAATAAGTATAAAGATTTCATAACCAAAAATATATTTGTTATGAAATCAAGAGAAAACACCATGCATGGCCAGCACATGCTGGCCTTTAAGGAAGCCAACATTTCAAAGGTAGCAGGTCTATCGCCTCTGCTCGCCAGCTTCACAAAACGCATCACAGTCAGTTATTCGAGTTCCAGCACGGTGCAGACCTACCGCAGGGCCTTGCGTGATATCAGCCTCTTCCATGGTTGTTTGCCAAATGGATTGGAGACAGATGAGATTCTGGATTACCTGCACTTTCTGAAGGAAAAAGGCTTAAGCTGGGCAAAGATAAAGCTTGATGCAGCGGGCCTGAAGTACTTCTACCGGGAGATGGCAGGCGACGAAAAACTAGCCTCCTCCATTCCTTATCCTAAGGAAGAAAAGTCGCTTCCCCTCATCCTGAGCAGGAAAGAACTGCTCCGGCTTTTCGATGCAGCCCCCAATCCCAAGCACCGTGTTATCCTGCGACTCATCTATGGCAGCGGCCTGCGGCGAAGTGAGCTTATAAACCTGCGCATCAAAGATGTAGAAACCGATGATGGAAAGTGCCGCCTGCGTATCAACAAAAGCAAAGGCTGCAAAGACCGCTATACGGTGCTCAGCCAGAAGGTACTGACTGAACTGAGAGCCTACTTCAAAGCCTGTCGTCCGAAGGAATCCCTCTTCAATGGTCAGAAGAAGGGGCAGCCTATGAGCAGGGAACTGCTTCCCTATATCATGGAGGGATGTCTGAAAAGAAGTGGTATCAAAAAAGAAGTTAGCCTGCATACGCTCCGCCACTGCCGCATCGGCGGTCCGATTTGCTTCCCATGCCCTTGAGGATGGTATGAATATCCGCAGTCTTCAGCAGTTGCTGGGCCACTCCAGCATCCAGTCCACCATGATTTACCTGCACGTGAGCGATGTGCCACTGCAAGGCTCCTTTAGCCCCCTTGACAGGCTTGAAGAGTAAGTTGCAAAAGCCAGGCCTCACCATACAGCACCTTCTTAAAGAGCACCTGGATGAGCTGTATGCCCAGGGGCTGGTTAACAGCTATGAGCACAGGATATTAAAGGCGCTTCAGGCATGCAGAACCGCTGCTCTTGGAGGACATACAGAAGCCTGCGACAGCTGCGGAGAGCTAAAGGTGCATTACAACAGCTGTGGCAACAGACATTGCCCTGCCTGCCAGGGAGCAAACAGAGAGAGGTGGCTCCTGGAGCGGGAGTATGACCTTTTTGATGTGCCTCACCACCATATTACCTTTACAGTGCCCGCAGAGCTGAGGGCTCTTTTTAAGCTCAACGAGAGGTTGCTGTATAACATGCTTTTTCAAAGCATGTGGAGCACCCTTTTGTCTTTTTCAAAAGATAAAAGAAGCAGATTACAGGCAGAAATCGGGGTGATTAGCATACTACATACCTGGACCCAGAAACTGGAATACCATCCGCACCTGCATTGCATTGTCCCTGCCGGAGGACTTACAGCAGCAGGGAAATGGAAGAGCAAAGATGGTGGCTTCCTGTTTTCAGTGAAAGCTCTCAGCACTGTTTTTAAAAACAGGTTCTGTGAGCAGCTTAAGAAGAATCAAAAGGAGCTGCATTTACCTTTTGGTATTACAGCCACTAACTTCTATAGCTTCCTTCGCAGACTAAAAGCAAAGAAGTGGGTAGTCAACAGCAAACCAGGATTTAAGGGTAAAGAATCTGTGCTGGAATACCTGGGCAGGTACACCCATAAGATAGCCATTAGTAATTACCGGCTGATAAAGGAAGCAGATGGTAAGGTAGTTTTCAGCTACCGCGACAGAAAAGCAGGAGATGTAAAGAAAGTGATGCAACTGGAGGTAAAGGAGTTTCTTTGCCGCTTTAAGCAGCACATCCTGCCAAGGAGCTTTGTCAAAATAAGGCATTACGGTCTGTTCAGCACCAGGGTAAAACAGGAAAAGCTTGCCCGTGTCCGTAAAGCACTGGGACAGCCTCAAAAGGAAAAGAAAGAGAAAAAGAATCTCTCTGAAGTGATGCTGGAAACTACAGGGGAAAATATCTACCGCTGTAAAAGCTGCCGGGAAGGCGATATGGTCGTGCTAAAGTTGCTGCCTCCGGTAAGAGGTTCTCCCGGAAAATTATCAGCAGTAAAGCTAAAGAGTAGCAGTATGGATTAAGAAAAAAGCTTCCTAAAGAAGGAGGCCTGGCAGTGCTATGCCTATACTTGAAATTAACACCGGCATGAGAGAGAAAACCATCTATAAAAACCAAAGAAATCGGCCTGTAGTAGCACCCCAATCAAAGAAAACCTCCTTCTTCTTTCTCCAAAGACCCAGCCCCGAAAGATTGAAATTACACAGCAAAAAGACCTTCTACGGCTAAGGCACAAGCAGTTTAGTGCAACCCTCAGGAAAAATCAGTGGGAGCCCCCTGGGCCCACTGGATTTTGAGTCCTAATTGTTGTAAGTCGTTTATATTTTTTATCCCCAGCAATCAACAACCATAGTACTATCCCACCCAAAAAAAAGCATATTAATCCCACTTTCATCCTTCCACTCCAGTAAGTATTTGAAATATTATCATAAAGCACTTCTCCATCTCGGACAATTTCATATACTAATTGATTTATTGGTTCTTCTTGAGTAGCCCAATTTTCTTCATAAGTTACCTGGATATTATCTCCAATTTGAACACCTTTGAAATCTTTATCAAGAATTGCGTCCCCTGGTTATTTACCGATACCCCTAATGGTTGCTTATGGTTTGAAAGTCTGAAATAATAAACATGACTGGTAATATTTCTACGGTTTCCACTTATGGTTGTATTCCCTTCCTCTTTTACCGTCCCACTTGTTACTTTGAAATCCTCTCGTGTTTTGAATGCATCATATATAAGTGTGAAGGCAAAAAACCAGAAGAATCCGATTATCATCAGAATCATCCATCTTACCTTTTTATATCCTTCGGGATTGAAATTCATAATGACTTACAACGTTCCGCAAACTGGGTGTTGGGCATTTGATGGCACATCAGTTTCCGGTTGCTGTTTTGTTTGTCAATGGCTTGATGCCTGAATTTCCAGCTTATGCCCAATAACCTGTTTGCATTGTTGCCCACAGTTTAACTTTTATTCCACTTTTTGGCTCTTTTCATACAAGAATTCTGGGTCAAAGTCTGCTTCATTAGCCCACTCAATGGTATCAAAACTTTTTCTTACAGTTTTGAAAAGGCGCTCATCTTTTAGCTCCTGAAATACTCCTAAATGAAGGTACGGCTTCACATCAAATTGCCTTTTTTCTCCATTTTCAAAAGTCAGCAATAAAAGATAGTCAGCCTGAGGTTTTACTTCTTTAACAGCTAAATACATCTTTTTTATCTATTTTAATGGGTCAATCTGAAATGGCTTTTCTCCATTCTGGCATAAAGTCCAATCTGCTAATAATTCTTCTCGATGAATTTCCATCCACGCCTGAATTAATCTCAATTGTTTTGATGGAATCTTACCTTGCATTACCTCACAATCCTCAATCCTAATCGTAACTGTCGAATCCTGATAATATGCGTGAATGTGCGGTGGATTATGTTCCTTTGGTCCATAGTACATTCGAATAATAATTCCGAAAAACATTGATATTGTCGGCATATCATTTCTTTTTCATTAAAGATACAAATCTTCAGTGAATTTTGTTCTTTCAAGAATATGTCTTCGGAAATTGTGGGCAACGGCAGATTGTGCGGGAACTGTCGTGGTATGGTTGAATTTAAAAGTGGCGATAAAGCTTCAATAAACCAATGAAAAGTTGTATTTTCATTAATGGAACACATCATTGGGCAAGACCGCTTTCAAGCCTATACCTCCACACTTGAAGAGCGGATAGCAGCAGATAATCCGGTAAGGGTAATTGATGCTTTTGTGGAGGTACTGCCTTTAGAGAAGATGGGCTTCAAGGTACAACCTGCCGCTACGGGACGACCTTCCTATCACCCTAAGCACCTTTTAAAGCTCTACCTCTACGGCTACTATAACCGCATCCGCTCCTCAAGAAAGCTTTCAGCAGAATGTGTGCGCAACATCGAACTGCACTGGCTGATTGAAGGACTTACCCCTGCCTATCATACCATTGCTGATTTCAGAAAAGAGCATCCCAAAGCCCTTCGGGAAGTATTTAAAGCCTTTGTCTCTTTCCTGAAGGGAGTAGACCTGCTGGGAGGGGATTATGTAGCTATTGACAGCTCCAAGTTCCGGGCAGTGAATTCCAAGAAGAACAACTACAATCAAAAAAAGATAGACCGCCATCTGGCTTACATCGAAGCTAAAACCAGTGAATACCTCCAGATTCTGGAAGAAGAGGATAAAGCCGATGGCGCATCGGGCATGTTAAAAAAAAAGTAGACCAGGCACTGGAGCAATTGGCAACACGGAAGCTGAAATATGAAGCCCTTAGAGAGGCAGTGAAAGCCAGTGATGACGGGCAGGTATCCACCGCAGCGGCGGACCGTTACTGATGCAGAAAGTAGAGCCTTAATCCTGCACCGCAATATCGTGGAGGTAAGCTACAATACCCAAACAGCCGTAGACAGCAGGCATAATCTCATCCTCCATTACCAGGCTACTAATAAGAATGACTTCAAAGCTTTATTCCCTGTAGCTCTGGCAGCAAAGCAGGTGCTGGGAAAAGCAAGTATTACCGTTTTAGCTGATAAAGGCTACTTTAATGGCCAACAGCTAAGTCAATGTGAAGAGCAGGGTATCATTACCATTGTAGCCTTCAAAGAGCCTCGCAGGCAGAGTGCAGTTCCTACAGCAGAGTACCTCATCGATAAGTTTAGCTATGACAAAGAGAAAGATGAGTATACCTGCCCACGAGGCAAGGTACTAAGAACCAATGGGAGTGTCTACAAAAAGAGCACCGTCTGCGAGATAAGAAAGAATCCTACGCCCTACACGGTAAAGCATTATAAGACCAAAGCCTGCATGCAATGTGAGGCTAAGTCTTTATGCACCAACAATAAGTATGGACGCCTTGTGGAACGAAATGAATATACAGAGCCAGTAGGAAGGAACAATCAGAGAGTGATTAAGCAGCAGGAAGTCTACCGCAAAAGACAGGCCATTGTAGAGCATCCTTTCGGCACCATCAAGCGTGGCTGGGGCTATACTTTTACACTACTCAAAGGACTGGAAAAAGTAGATGGGGAGATGGGAATCATCTTCACAGTCTACAACCTCAGAAGAGCTGTGTCCATACTTTCCGTGCCAAAGCTGCTGGAGCTACTAAAAGGCTGGAGAAATCGCTGTTTTGCCTCTTTTTCAGACAGAATCAGGGATAAATTAAGCCCTTCTGCTGAAGTCTGTTTTGAGGGCAGGGAAAATCAGCTGCAAAAAATGGCTGCTTAGGAGAGGCCTGAAAATGATTCCTGGGACAGGCGAATGCTTGTTATTCCTGGAACCAGAGTTTTCGCACGCTCTGACGGTAATAAAAATAACAGCGGCTGAAGTAAATCGCCAGCTCACTATATGCATAAATTAAGGTAGCAAATGGCCTTGAACTTTGCTACTCCAGCTAACCAGCCGTTGTTATTTTTTAGGGTTGGGCGGTCGTGTTTATTTTTTAAAGCTGATTGGGGTCTTGCCGAGTATTAAACAAGTAAGCGATATTTATCACTCTTTCTTTTACCTCATAAAAAATAATGGTCTGCTTACTCATTACAGCTTTCCGCAGTCTTTCATTTTGCTCCGATGAAGGAAACATGTAGGGGAATTGGGTTATAAAATCTAACTGCTTTGAAAGCTGAGCTTTGAAATTGGAGATTTCTCTTTCCGTCCATCTTGATGTCAGGTAGTCTAGGATATCTTCTAAGTTTCTTATAGCCTCATCAGACCACAAGATTTTGAAGTTAGATTCCATACTTCCGTCTTATGTCCTCATGAGAAGTCACCCTTCCGGCATCAATATCTTGTAGCCCTCGTTCAATCCCTTTTCTTTGTTCATCAGTCAAATCATCCCACCAATCAGTTTTAGCATCCTTACTATCTTTTACTACCTTAAGATATTCAATCGTATCCTGGTCCTCCAGTTTGGTTAACCAGGCGATTAATTCCAGTTTTATTGCTTCAAGTCCCATATCCTTAGTTTTTCTTAAGTTACTAATCCTAAAACGAATTTCAGTCAAATTAAGGTTCTATTTTTTGTGCATGCCGCCCAACGGCAGTCTGTGCGAGAACTGCCCTCTTTGTGTGAATTTAAAAGTGCAGAAAAAGCAT
>NZ_ANNU01000059.1 GCF_000346615.1 Nafulsella turpanensis ZLM-10 | reverse complement strand
GCATAGGATAACAAGTTAATAATTTACACTTAACCTGCTGTCCTATTTTCGGGGTCCATTATACTGACGGTATGACTCCTTTTTATGGCATGATTACCGTTAGGCACAACTTTTTCAGCATATGTAGTACGGTTGCAAAGGCTATATCCAACAGGTCAGAGATTTCTGACAGGAGCATCGAGTAAAAAAAATCTCGTGAGCCAGCTTTGTCTGGCTCTTTTTTATGATCACTTTTTTGTAATTAGGGGAAAAGTCTGATTTTGAATAATGTCATAGCTGTTTTAGGAATTTTGCAATTCTTCCTCTTCAAACTCAAAAACCTTGCTTAATTGAGGTAAGTTATTAATATGTTTATCAATATAGCTCTTTAATACTGTATCTATGTGGGTATGTCCTGTAAAGCCCATTAATGTTGGAAGCGGTACACCTTCTTGTATAACCAGATTTATAAATGTTTTTCGCCCAATTGAATGGCTGGTAAGTGTTGAATATTTAGGCACCCTTTCACCCTTGTAAATTATGTTCTTCTTTAATAGGGGTATTTGAGAACAAAATTCTTTTATATATTCAGATAGGTATTTAGGAGAGTAAATGGGAACTGTGTAGTTATTTTTCTCTAAAATCCTTTTTACTGGTTTAGATATTGGAATAACTACTTTTATGTTTTTTCTAATGGTTTTTTGTGGGTAAAATTCTAAACAACCATTCAGAACATAATCCTTTGTTAAATTCTTTGCGTCTATCTGTCGCATTCCAGTGTGAGAGAGAAAAACGATAATATCCTTTGTTCGTTCTTCTCTTTTTGTCTTTGGCTGATATTCTAATATTTCGTTGAGTTCATCACGTTCTAAGCATAAGGTATCGGTTTTTGTTTTATCTAATTTTTCCCATGTGTCAGGTTTTATTTTGTGTTTTACCTCCTTTCTATCTAACCATTTAACAAACGTTACAAATACTTCTATGCGCTGATTAATAGTGGAAGATGCATTGCCTTTTTCGTTCAAGCAATAGTCGATGTACTTTTCTACAAAACTGTAATTGAAGTTTTCCAGATTTAGAAAATACTTGTAATGCTTATCCGCTTCTAACATTAATTTACCAGCAAATTCATAATACTCAATACTACTTTCCGAAAGCCTTTTATTATTCTTTCTTTCCTCAATAAATTCGGTAAACAGTTTATGGACATCTGTTACTGGTTCTGGCTTATTTAAACCAGCTTCTAAATAATTAATAGGCGGTAACTTTCCATGAAATTCATGTTGATGCTGATTTATTAAAGAAAGTAATCTATTATAGATATTATCTACTATCGTTTCATCACCAACTCTTAAAGCACCTCTTTTTGGTTTGTGGTTCCTCTTATCCCATTCCTTTGCAGATAGCTTAACACCCGTATTAAACCGCTTTATCTTACCCGAATTTGAATAGTAAATTACTATGGTTCCTCGACCAGTTTTTGGACTGATATTGTATAGCATCCTTTTAATATTTTTTCCAGCATCCATAAGAGTTAGTAAAGAATTAGTAAAATTTTGCTTACAATTATTTGATTTATGCTTGTATAAAAACATAAAAAAACCGCTTTAAGGGCGGTAGTAGACAAATATAATAAAAGTGTTTGTTTAAAGTTAATTATAATCATCTAAAGTCTTCATAATCGAATCTATGGGTTAAAAAAATGTTTACCGGCAATTTACTAATAAAACAAAGAGGGCAAAATGTTTTAAATCCGGAAAAGAAACCGCTTTTCAGTTCTGCTTAACTGGCAGCTGCCCTCGAAAGGCGGTCGTTAATGGCTCGCCCGAGGCCATAATCAGGTACCCGCTCCGCCAGAATACGACGAACCGGCATTTTATCGAGTTCCCGCAGGGCTTTAAACAGGTTTTGAGCCGCCTCGTTTAAATCGCCGGAAGGGGATAGCGTAATATGCCGTACTTCAGGATAAAAATCGCGGAAGGAAAGCACCGCTACCTCCTCCTTCGGGTATTTGCGCAGCATTTCAGTAAGGTTGCCGATGAGTACCGGTATGCGTGGTGCATAATGGCTCTTGAGTTGGCCGGGAGCCTGCGGGTTGGAAGAAGAATGCGGCATCAGCTCAATGTCGGTGCAGTAAGGCGCTAAATCTTCTATACCCATACCGCCAAGGCGGTATACAATGGTTTTGCTTCCTTCAAAACCAATAATGGTCGATTCTACACCCACTTCGCAGGGGCCGCCGTCAAGAATATAAGGAACCTGGTCGCCCAGCTGGTCGGCCACGTGTGTGGCGGTGGTAGGGGAGATATAGCCAAAAGGATTCGCGCTGGGGGCTGCCAGTGGAAAATCGAGCTGCTCCAGTAACTGCAGGCTGAGGGGGTGGCGGGGAATCCGCACGGCGACAGCAGGCAGACCCGAAGTGACTACATCAGGAATTTTTGCATTTTTCGGTAGCAGCAGCGTTAGCGGACCAGGCCAGAAGGCTTCCGCCAGCTGCCGGGCTTCCGAAGGGATTTCTTTCAGAAATTCCGCTGCCTTTTCAAGGCTGTGGGTGTGGACAATGAGAGGGTCGAAGGAAGGACGCCTTTTGGCTTCAAAAATACGAAGGGCAGCCTCCGGGTCAAAAGCATTGGCGGCCAGCCCGTAAACTGTCTCTGTAGGAATAGCGACCAGCGCTCCCTGCTCCAGAAGGATTTTGGCTCTGCCGATATCGGTTCCCATTTTAGACTTCAGCTCCTTCATAATTCTTAAAAAGTAAAAATCTTCCGCCAGTTCAGGGTGTGTTTATTCGCAGTATTGCTTTACTGCTTCTTTTGCCTCTTCGCTTCCCAGCTTACCTGCCTTTTTAAAGAAGAGGCAGGCTTCTTCCTTCTTCTCCTCCGCTATATTTGCCAGGCCCATCAGGTAAAAGGCACTGCTGTTCTGCTCATCCGTCTTCATTACTACCGCCAGGTTTTCCTTAGCCGCTGCGGGCTGATTCATCACCAGGTTAATTTTAGCAAGGTTAAAGTAAGCAAGGGTTTTGCCTGAATCTAGCGCAAGTACCTGCTCCAGGTCGGTTTTAGCCTGCTTATATTCACCCATTTCGTAAAGTACGGCACTCCTGTTCAGGTAGGTGTCAGGAAGTTCAGGATTAATTTTTACCACCTGGTTGTAATCCTGCAGTGCCTCCATAAACTTACCGGTGGTGAGATAAGCATTGGCACGGTTAAAGAGGGGTTTATAAGTGCTGCTGTCGTGGCGGATAGCCTGGTTAAAATCGGAAATGGCATCCTCCAGGCGGTCCTGCTCCAGGTAGGCTACTCCCCGCATATTGTAAGCTTCGGCATGTTCAGGATTCTGCTCCAGGAGACGGTCGAGGTAGGTGACAGCTTCTGTAAATTTCCCTTCATCCATTAACTGGCGGCTTTTATTGCTTAACTCTTCTTCGGAAGGAGAGCAGGAGAACAGGCTTATTGAAAAGACTAGGGTGAAAAGGATAGGATATATCTTACGCATGAGTATCAGTTTTTTTGCAGTGCAAATATAGCATGAAAGACAGGAATAAGAAATACCTGTCTTCCATGCCTCTTGTTAAGGAGTAGGAAGATGTTGGCTATTGGAGTATTACCACTGTTTTACCTATCTTCTGATCCTGATACTCCAGCTGAACAAAATAAGTACCCGGTGCCATAAACTGACCGGTTTCATTGGTGCCATCCCAGCTTACAACGGAGCTTCCGGCAGACTGCATGGCCCACAGAAGGGTTTTAATATGAGCTCCCTGCATACTGTAAATTCGAATTCTTACCACCCCATCTTCCGGAAGGATAAAAGGAATTTTCAGTGGTTTGAGTTTAGAGGGTATAAAGGGGTTGGGGAATGGATTTCCCATCACTATTTCTTCTCCGGCAGGATTAGCTGTAAGTGGTAATACGCCGTCAAAATCCCGGAAATAGACACCATTGCCATGGGTGGCCACTACTACACGACCATCGAGGGAACGGTAGCGGATTTGCGGAACGACTACATCTTCAATGGTTTCGGCCCCTTCCTGTAGCCACACCGTGGCATCGCCTTCCAGCGAAAGGGTAGAGTAAAGGCCTACACTGGTACCCACTAAAAAGAGATTTTCCCCGTTCTGGAGCGGAATAATTTGTGCATAGCGAATGGAAGGACCATCGCCTGTCCCGTCAGGATTTTCTTCCAGGTTTCCGCCCACATGGGTAAAATGTAAGCCACCATCTGTCGAGTGGAAAATGCTTCGGGAATTATAGTTGGAGAAGATAACCATAATTTCATCGGCATCAACAGGATTAATGGCAATATGGGCGTTGTAGCCACCCACCGGAAAGAGGGGAGAGCTGATTTTCCGGACATTGACGATGGTACTGTCTGCATCGTCCACCCTAAACAGATTACCCATGGTGGAACCATAATACATAATATTACCCGGATGTCGTGATACTGAAATAGCACTTATGGAACCGCTGTCGATGGCGGTGGTGGGGAGTACTTCCCAGTTCAGCCTTACCGGTTCCTGGCTACCCGCCGGAATCTGGCTCAGGTTATGGTTTCGATACACCACATTGCCGGCGGCCAGGTACATACGATTCGAATTATTGGGGTCGAAGGCGTAGGGGTTCACAAACAGGTATTTTTGCCCTTCTACTCCGCCCGCACCTACCGGATCTACCCTTGCAAAGGAGGTAAGCTCCAGGTCATCGTTCAGCGTTACCCGGTAAATCTGGCTGTTCTGGAAGGAGAGGTAGTAATAGCTGCCCTTGAAGGTGACGTGGGTATAGCCTCCATCTCCGCCAAGTATCCGGTCCCACCTGCTTTTCGGACCTGCATTATTGGTAATCTGGCTGCCGTTGTCCTGTAATCCCCCTACAATGATGTCATTGACCTGCTCCTCGTCCAGCCCAACGGTATAAAACTGACTGGTAATATAGCCGCTGTTGAGGTAATCCCAGCTTACGTCTTCGGCCAGAATATCTTCCGAGCGGCTAATGCCACCGTCGTGCGCGGATAAGCTTTTAGTTGGATCGGAAGGGTAGAACAGCAGGGCGTGCTGATCGGGGTGCTGACCGGGGTAAAAGGAGAAGGCCCCGGTGGTATCATAGCCGCCTATCCAGGCAATATTTTGGGTGCTGGTAAAGCCATCACTGGAGCGGTAGAGGTTGGTGCCGCCCAGGAAAACCACATCTTCTTCTGCCGGGTGTACTTTTACCACCATATTGTAGGAGCCCTGCAGCTCAAGCTTTCCGGTTTCTCCTTCAAATTCCGGTAAATTTTCTGTTAGTTCGGTCCACTTTCCTGCCCCTAAGGCCTCATGCTCATAGCGCCACAGGCGGTCGCCCAGTTCCGACTGTACCAGAAAGTACACTTCATCTTCATCCTGCGGATTCATATCCATGACTGTTCTGCCGAAGGAGGAAGGCCAGCCGGCAGGAGTTATATTTTCCCAGCTTACTCCATCTTCAGAGCGGTAAATGCCGGTATACTGTGCCTTGTCCTGGAACTTTTCTGAGCTAAAGCTGGCATACAGTACGCCGGAGGGGCTAACTTCCACATCGGTGTACAGAGCTGCGGTATCGGCCAGTGATTCCTGCCAGCTGTCTCCTCCATCTATCGAGCGGAAAATACCTCCTGCACAGGCGGCATATACCTCGTCCTGCTCAAGGTTAGAACCGTCGACCTTTACATTGAAAACATAATTAAAAGGAGAGTCGAAATAATTAAGATCTCCGGTGCTGGTGGAGGGAAGTAAGTACCAGCTTCTTCCGCCATCGATTGATTTGAAGATGCCATCACCACGGTAAGGCGCATCGCCACCACGGGCAGATGCACCGATAATTTCGCCGGTGCCATAGTACCAGATATGTGTTTTGCCGGGACGGGTATCCTGGGTAAGGGAGTTCACACTCTGGATAACATTGGGAGGCGTGGTCTTCGTCCAGCTTTGTCCGCCGTCTTCTGAACGCCACATGCCGCCGGACACTCCTCCGGCCAGGATAATATCTTCGTTGGTGATGTCGAGCTCGAGGGCGCGGGTGCGGCCGCCAACATTGAATGGGCCTGCAGAGGTCCATTCTTCTGCCTCAATACCTGCCCGCCGGTAAGCAGCAGCGTGTTTTTTTATGCCCGGGATTTGTCTGGCAAAGGCCAGCTCTCTTTCCCTGATATTGGCGGGAAACTGCCCGGTGCGGGGATCGCGCAGGATTTCCAACTCATACTGCTGCCGCGCCAGAGGGTTATCTTTGCTTCCAATGGAGGCAGGCTGCTGCAGAAAGGAAAGATCTTTGATGACCGCTCCTTCGGGTGGAGGAGGTAAGAAGGAAGGTTGCTCCTTTGGCCACCATTCCATTATCAGGAACAGACTTATGGCAGCCAGGGCAATGTATAAAATGCTCTTTTTGTTCACGGCAAAGTTTTTCTCAAGATACGAAAGAAATCCCTCAGTTTTACTTCCTTACAGCCAGCTGTTTATAGAAGGAAGCTCCCGCAGAAGCAAACCCAGCTTGGGGCTTTTAGTCTGGGGGTGCCGGCTTAGTCAAGATTTTCTTCAAACTGACGAATGGCTTTCTTCAAATGATCGGGAATAGGAAGAGGCCTGCCTGTTTTAAAGTCTACATGCACGAGTACAGAAACAGCGACTGCATAAAGCTGGTTGGGCTGGCCGGCTTCTGCAATAAAATTTTCCTGTGTAAAAGAGGTTTGTCCTATACGGGTGGTACGAACCCACACGACCGGCTGGTGGTGAAGCAGAATTGGCTTTTTGAAGTCAATTTCGGTCCGTGCCAGTACCATTCCCAGTTTGGTCCAGTCCCAGTTACAGGCCTTGCGGAAGTAATCCGAGCGGGCATGTTCGATAAAGGTTAGGAATTTAGCATTGTTCACATGGCCCATCAGGTCCACATCGGCATAGCGTACTTCTATAGGTTTCTGGTATTGAAATCCCTGCATGAGTATAAAATGAAGTTTTGGTTTAGCGGCTGGAAAAGGTGTACTGGCCTGTTTTCTCTATCATCCGCATAATAGAACGGTTAAAAGCTGTTCTGGAAGGTACTTCCTCCATAGCTATCCAGGCAAGCCCTTTGCTTTCGTTGTTTTGCTGCAAAGGCTCTTTAGGATCGGCCGTAAAAAGGAACCGGATATCGTAATGCAAATGCTCCGCTTCGCCCCTTCGTTCGGGAATGGTATGGATATCGATATCAAAAATCGTCTGATCCAGGATTTGGATGCTGCTCAAACCGCTTTCTTCCCGGGCTTCCTTTTCAGCGACACGCCTCACATTTTCGTCACCATCGGCATGGCCACCGGGTTGGAGCCATTTGTCGAGCTTGCGGTGGTGCAACAGCAGCACCTGGTCGCCTCCCGGATTTACTATCCAGGCTGAACCGGTAATATGGCCTTGCCGGAGGTGGCGGTGAAAACATTCCGGTTCCTCCTGCAGCAGCTTTAATATCCTGGAGCGGAAAGCTTCTTCTTCCGCATCAAAGGCCCTGTACTGTGATAGCTGTTGGGTAATTGCTTCTCTGTTCAAGGGTGGCGTTTTTATTCGATAATAATATTGACTTTATTAATCCGCCCTTCGCGCAGGGTATCGGTTTGTACGCCGGCACCTGCATTGGTCATCTCCTCTTTTACCACATCAACAAAGTACACCTTTGGCTCAAGGTCCTTAATTTTTACCCGGCCTTTTCTGTCGGTTAGTACGGTTTCTGAGGCGGCATTTTCTTCCTGGCGGTATTCCTCTTCGGTATGGTAAAGTGTTACCTCAGCATCTGGTACAGGGTTGCCTAATGCATCGAGTACCGTAATACGGATAGAAGTGCTGAGGAACTGTATAGGAGCCGTAAAAGCACTTAAAACCACTACAAGGATAAAGGACAGAACAACTGTTTGTTTTTTCATGAAGTCGAAATTTTTCAGGGTTAACGGAAATAGCCGGCCATATTTTTAGCCGTTACCAAATTCGCACATATCTGCCGGAATTAAAAGAAAAGAAGGACAGAAAGCGATTAACTTAGAGGAATTGACTTAGCTGACCCTGAAAAGCTTACTCAATAAATCGTCGAACGAGAGGGCTTCAGTAAATAAATGGTCGGAGTAAACATTTACCAGAAGTTTAAGATAGCTGGGCTGCTGGTCGATGAGTACATGCTCCAGCAGTATGTTGCCATAGCGCTGGTTATTTAGCTTTTGATGTAGTGGGCTGTTGGGCTTGAGGTAATGCTTTTCAGTGGTTTGCACGTAGGTGCCACGGTCGCGGATATGACGGTCGGTATTCTGCAGGCGATAATCGAGCTGGAGCACCTGGTCGCGCAGGTAATCGAACAGGAACTGAAAGGAGCGGGCGCCAATGGCAGGATGGTAGGAGAGGGCAAAGCCGTTTGCCGGAGCGGACTGGAAGAGGTGCATATGATACATCCCTTCCTTCCTGTTTTTTTTTGAATGATAAGAAACCTCCACAGCCCTGAGCAGGTCGGCCAGGTAGGAGCTTTCCTTCCACACCTTATAATGTTGAAGGTACCGTTCGTTCCGTTTTAATTCCTCCTTTACCTGTACAGCTTCATTTTGGTTCGGCTCCGGGAAAAGCTGTTTTAACAAATCATCTAAAAAAGCCATACTCATTTCCTTTCTCCTGCTAAAAGATCTAAAAGATAAAGAAAATTCTTCGTTTAAGCTGAAAATAATTAGATTTATTCGATAAAGAAAAATCTTACACTTTTATGTCTGTTTATAAGTCTTTTGTAAGTTTATTGTTGCTGTGCAGCCTTTGGTTAAGCGCCACTGCCCAGGAGCCCCTCCGTTACGAAGTTTCCTTCCCTAATGCGGAGCATCACGAAGCGCGCATCAGGGTGCATTTTAACCATTTGCCGGAAGAGGTATTAGCCGTTCGAATGGCCCGCAGTTCTCCCGGCCGCTATGCCCTTCATGAATTTGCTAAAAATGTGTACGATGTAAAAGCTTTTGATGGAGAAGGCAATGAACTGGAAGTGTACCGGCCCGACCCCTACGAATGGCAGGTGGCAGGCCATAACGGAGAGGTTTTTTTTGAATATACGCTTTTTGCCGACCGCATCGACGGAACTTACGCTGCCGTAAATGAGCGACAGGCCCATCTGAACATACCGGCCACCTTTGCCTACTCAGAAGATCTTAAATACCGGCCAATTGAAGTGGCTTTTAAGCTGGATGAGCAGGAAAACTGGAAAGTGGCTACACAGCTAAAGCAGCTGAACGATACCGCTTTTTACGCCCCCAACCTTTATTATTTTATGGACAGCCCTGTACAGGCCGGCGATTTTGATGTGCGCAACTGGACCTCCTCTTCCAATGGCAAAGATTATGAAATACAGCTGGTGCTGCACCATGAGGGTACGGAAGAAGAACTGGATCGGTATGCCGAATGGACCCGCCGTATTGTGGAGGAGCAAAAGCTGTATTTGGAGAACTGCCCGATTTTGATTTTGGACGGTACACTTTCCTGGTAAGTTATCTTCCGGAGGCATCCGGCGATGGCATGGAGCACCGGAACAGCACCATTGTGACCAGTTCCCGACCTTTAGCCACCAGTGCCAAAGATAATATCGGCACTGTGGCGCATGAGTTTTTCCATGCCTGGAATGTGGAACGAATCCGCCCGGCATCGCTGGAGCCATTCGATTTTACTTCTACGAATATGTCGGGTGAATTATGGTTTGCCGAAGGCTTCACCTCTTATTATACCGATCTTACGCTGGTAAGAGCAGGGATACTATCGATGGAAGAATACCTGCAGAACCTCTCGGGCCTCATGAATTATGTATTGCTTTCTCCCGGCAGCAAGCTGCATTCCCCGGTAGAAATGAGCTACCAGGCTCCTTTTGTAGATGCGGCCGTTTCGGTAGATCCGGTTAACCGAGGGAATACCTTTATTTCTTATTACAGCTACGGAGAACTTTTGGGGCTGGCGCTGGATCTCCGCCTCAGGACTGAATTTGAAGAAAAATCGCTCGACGGCTTTATGCGCTTTGTATGGGAGCGTTACGGGGAGTCCGAAATTCCTTATACGCTAAGCAACCTGCAGGCCGCCCTTGCCGAATATAGCGGCAGTCGTGAGTTTGCGGAGACCTTCTTTGCCAAACATATCCATGGAAACGAGCTGCCTGATATGAAAGAATTATTCAGCAGGCTGGGAATTGCCCTTGAGCCCGCAAACCAGAACAGAGGTAGTCTTGGAAGGGCTTACTGGCAGGAAAAGAATGACCAGCTGGTTTTGGGTTCCTACACTTTACGCGGAACTCCTCTTTACGAGGCAGGGCTGGATAAGGGCGATGTGCTGCTGCAGCTAAATGGACAGGCTGTTAACAGCAAAGCAATGCTCGACAGCCTTTTAGCTGGCTCCCGGGCAGGCGATGAAGTAGCGCTTTTATATAGTCGCTTTGGGGAAGAGAGAAAAGTAACGCTCGAACTGGAGGCCGATCCGGAGCTAAAGCTGGTGCCGCAGGAAAAGGCAGGTAAAAAGCAGCTGCGCCTGCGGGAGGAATGGCTTGAAAGTAAGGTGAAGTGAAATGAATATTTCTGCCGTAAAAAAGAAGAGGGCTATGGTAACTACCACAGCCCTCTTCTTTTCTGTAACCTGCCATGTTCATTCTTGCTTAGCTGACATGGAGCCTCTCGGCTCAGGTTTAGCTCCTCCGCCACAGGACAAACCCTTTTCTGCCTTTTTTGTATGCCCTTACCTGAAGGTATATCCTACAGAAAACTTCGCTACCCTGTTATATACATCTATATTGCTTTTTCCGGCATCGAGCGATGAAAGTCCATGGTCATAGCCCGCACTAAGCTGTACGCCATTGGCAAACTGATAGCCTAAACCTCCTGTAAGTCCGAAATCCAGTTTACGGAAGCCACTGTCCCAGTTAATTTCCTGTTCGTAGGAGAAGCCCATAATGCCGGCTTCGCCACGGATTTTATTGGCCACCAGGTATGATAGCTGAGGACCGGCATACAGCTGAAAGCCATTTCCCAGCCGCACCTTCGCCAGTAGTGGGAGGTCAATGTAGTGCGCATCGTCCGTTACCGTCGCCTTTACTTTCAGGAAGTTGTTTGCCTCATAGGTATAGCTGGCTTCAATTCCTTTGGTAGAATAATACAGCCCTGGCTCCAGTATAAAGTGCTGCCCCATCGGTATAGATAAAAATCCGCCAACATGGTAGCCCTGCTTAATGGTGCCTGGAAGGATACTGGCTTCACCCAGCATATCACCAAGGACCTGGCCTACGTCACCATCCCAGCCCGATACATTAAGGCCAGCTTTTATACCGCCACTGATTTGTTGTGCCTGCGCCTGCAGGAAGCCGGCAGCTAGAATTCCGATTAATAACACTAACTTTTTCATACGCCTCAAATTTTCTTTGTTTAAAAGGCATAATGGAAAAACCGTGCCAATCGGGAATTCTTTGCCTGATTTTTTTTGTTCTGAAAGCTTCCAATTTTATCAATCGAACTCGGGAAAAAGCCTCAGGCATATTTAAATGGCTATTTTAGCTTTTTGTCAGCTTTTAAAATAAAGGCCGCTTCATGTTTTTGCATCCCAATTTCAGGGTAATAATCTACTGCAGCGGGGGCGGCCAGTAAAATAAGCGTTGCCTCCGGAACGGCTTCCTGCGTTTTATGGATCAGGGCCTTGCCAATTCCCCGGTGTTGAAATTCCTTATTTACGGCTAAATCAGAAAGATAGGTGCAAAAGGCTCCGTCGGTTACGGAGCGGGCAAGGCCGATGAGTTTTCCTTCCAGGCGGGCCGTTACAACCAAATTTGCATTCCGGCACATTTTACTAATTCGTTCCTGTTGATGGATGGGCCGTCTTTCTGCCAGGCCCGATTGCTGAAGGACCTCGATGAATTCTTCTTCTTTCAGTTGTGACTCTATGATATAGACAATTTCCATGACTAAAAAGGTAAAATGGTGGTGGAAGGAGTAATGATAGTATGGTTAGCGGTTCCTCAACAATTTCAGGATGTTTTTTCCGGAATTGGCAAAGATCGGCAATTAAACAGGATGAAAAAAAATAGAAGTTAATGTATGAATGTATGCAAGGATAGATGGGGCTGTCAGCTAAAGTAGCTCTTCTTCGCCAGGTCGGGCTTTAGTCCAAAATTTTCTTTTTTTAAAAGGAGTGAAAGAGTGCCAGTGTACTTTTGAATAGCAGGCATGGAGCAGCAATAAAGGGTTTTCCTAACTATTTCAGTGTATGCACGTTAATTGGGTGTTAGTAGGTAAAAAATGCCACAAGGACTTAAATAAATGATGCAGCGATATGCCAAAAGATAAAAAGCTACAAATATGGCCAGGAAAACCTTATCCTCTTGGAGCTACTTATGATGGGAAAGGGGTTAATTTTGCCCTCTTTAGTGAATATGCCACTAAAGTTCACTTATGTCTTTTTTCTTCCGATGCAGATGAAGAACAGCAGGCCTGTATAAGAATCAATGAACAAACAGACCACGTTTGGCATGTTTATATACCTGGGATAAAGCCCGGCCAATTATACGGGTACCGGGTAGATGGCCCTTTTGATCCTGAAAACGGCATGCGATTTAATCCTAATAAATTATTGATTGATCCTTATGCCAAAGCAATAAACGGGAAAATTGAGTGGAGCGATGCCATGTTCGGTTATCCCATAGAGGACGAGGATGAAGACCGGCACCTAAAGTTCGATTCCAGCGACAGTGCTAAGGGCATGAACAAGTCCGTCGTAATAGATCCCCGCTTCAATTGGCAGGGGACGAAGCGGCCTAATACTCCTCTGCATAAATCTATTATTTATGAGCTTCATGTGAAGGGTTTTACCATTCAGCATCCGGAAATTGACCCCTCCATCCGGGGCACATATAAAGGCTTGGCAGCGCCGCCTGTAATTGCATACCTGAAAAAATTGGGAGTTACAGCAGTGGAGTTGTTGCCCGTCCACCATTTTGTGAATGATAAAACCCTTGTTGATAAGGGACTCACAAATTACTGGGGATATAACTCCATTGGTTTTTTTGCTCCTTATTCAGAATACTGTTCATCCGGAAAAATGGGAGAACAGGTGAAGGAATTTAAGGAAATGGTGAGAACTTTCCATAAAGAAGGCATTGAGGTAATCCTCGATGTGGTGTATAATCATACCGCCGAAGGGAACCATTACGGTCCAACGCTTAGCTTTCGAGGGATTGACAATCATGCCTATTACAGGCTTGTACCGCAATCTTTGCAGTACTATATGGACTATACCGGAACAGGAAACAGTATAAACATGTTGAGTGCGCGCTCCCTGCAGTTGGTGATGGACAGCCTCCGGTATTGGGTGACGGAAATGCATATTGATGGCTTCCGCTTCGACCTGGCATCTACCCTTGCCAGAGGGCTTCATGAGGTAGGAAGGTTATCTACTTTCCTGGATACCATTCATCAGGATCCTATTATTTCGCAGGTAAAGCTCATTGCAGAGCCCTGGGATGTTGGTGAAGGAGGCTATCAAGTTGGAAACTTCCCTGTGCTGTGGGCAGAGTGGAACGGGAAGTTTCGCGATAGCGTACGCCGCTTCTGGCGCGGAGATGAGAGCCAGGTGGCAGAGCTGGCCAATCGCCTCAGCGGTAGTAGCGACCTTTATGAAGATACAGGGCGCCGGCCAACCGCCAGCATCAACTTTGTAACCGCTCATGATGGATTTACGCTGCACGACCTGGTTAGTTATAACGAAAAGCATAATGAGGCTAATCTGGAAGGGAATAACGATGGGGAGTCACACAATGAGAGCTGGAACTGTGGAGTGGAAGGCCCTACCTTCGACCAGAGCATTATTGAATTGCGGCAGCGCCAGATGCGCAACTTTATGGCCACCCTTATTCTTAGCCAGGGAGTACCTATGATTAGTATGGGAGATGAATATGGCCGCTCCCAGGAAGGGAACAATAATGTATACTGCCAGGACAATGAAATCAGCTGGTTTAACTGGGATTGGGATGAAAGGCAGCAGGCTTTTTTTAACTATACCCGCCGCTTAATCGAAATCAGGAAGAACTCGCCTGTTTTTCGCCGGCGTCGCTTCTTTTTAGGGAGGGCCGTACATGGTTCAGGTGTAAAGGATATTCGCTGGCTCCGGCCCGATGGAAAAGATATGAAGGAGAAGGAATGGAACTCCTCATATGTTCGCTGCCTGGGCATGCTGCTAAACGGGCCGGCCATGGCCGAATACAATGAGCGGGGCCGGCGAATTAAGGACGGTGTTTACCTCATGCTGGTGAATAGCTGGTGGGAGCCTATTCATTTCGCTTTCCCCACTAAACAGCAGCACTGGGACTGGGAGGTATTGGTAGATACCTTCGCCCCGGAAAAGATGGAAAGAGGAACGGTGGTGTCACAGGGAGTAGAACTACAGGCACGTTCCCTGATGCTCCTAAAAAGGAAAAAGTGACCATTAAGTAAAGTGGTATTAGCTATCAGGCAGGAGACTTGCCGGTTCCGGCTCTGGCCCGGAATAAGAAAGTTAAACTGATATAGAGAAAAAGGGCAATTCGGGTATGGGAATTGCCCTTTTTATTTTCCATCCAGCTGAGGTTTCTCCTAAAAGAAGAGGATGCAGGAATATTAAGCTTTTACAAATCCTTCTTTTTGTGTATATTCAAGGTTTAACCATTATTAGTTTGAATTTCACATATGAAAAAGATTTGCTTTTTTCTGGCGCTAACCTTTAGTCCGCTTCTGTTACAGGCACAGGATCGAATAACCGGTAAGCTTTTTGCCACCCGTTCGGAGGTTATTGCCCAAAACGGCATGGCAGCCACTTCGCATCCGCTGGCAACTCAGGTAGCCATAGATATTTTACAAAAAGGAGGAAATGCCATAGATGCTGCCATTGCCGCCAATGCTGCCCTGGGCTTAATGGAACCCACAGGTAACGGAATTGGGGGCGATATTTTTGCCATCGTATGGGATGCCGAAACCAAACAGTTGTATGGCTTAAATGGTAGTGGCCGCTCCCCAAAAAGCCTTAGCCTTGCCTATTTTAAAGAGAACGGATATGAGAAAATTCCCTCGCACGGACCACTGCCGGTATCTGTGCCGGGAACAGTTGATGGGTGGTTTGCTCTCCATGAACGCTTTGGTAGTATGGAAATGGAGGAAGTACTCGAACCAGCGATAGAATATGCAGAAGAAGGCTTTCCCGTAACTGAACTGATTGCTTACTACTGGGGGCGCAGCGCTGATTTTATGGATAAGTATCCTAATTTCAAGGAAGTGTATATGCCTGGCGGTGAGGCTCCTGAAACCGGTGAAATTTTTAAGAACCCCCAGCTGGCCAATACCCTCCGTACGATTGCCAGGGGAGGCAGAGATGCCTTTTATGAGGGTGATATTGCCCGGACCATTGCCGATTTTATTCAGGAACAGGGGGGCTTTCTTTCCTACGAAGACCTTGCCAGCCACACCTCTGAATGGGTAGAACCTATTTCAGCAAATTACAGAGGGTACGATGTGTGGGAACTCCCGCCAAATGGCCAGGGCACGGCTGCCCTGCAGATTTTGAATATACTCGAGGGCTATGATTTTGATACCATCCCTTTTGGCAGTACCATGCATGTGCATCTTTTTACAGAAGCGAAGAAACTGGCTTTCGAAGATCGCGCTAAATTCTATGCCGATCCCGACTTTGTTGATATCCCGCTGGAAGAGCTTATTTCAGAAGAATACGCTGCCGAGCGCCGTGAGTTAATTGACCTGAACCGTGCGGCCAATTCTTATGATGCAGGTAAGCTGGAGCAGGGAAATACCATCTACCTGACCGTAGCCGATGAGGCGGGGAACATGGTGTCCCTGATCCAGAGTAATTACCGCGGGATGGGGTCCGGAATGGTACCTCCCGGTTTAGGCTTTATGCTGCAGGACAGGGGCGAACTTTTTAGCCTGGAAGAAGGGCACGCCAATGTATTTGAACCGGGTAAGCGTCCGTTCCACACCATTATCCCGGCTTTTATTACCAAAGATGGAAGTCCATGGATAAGCTTTGGACTGATGGGAGGAGCCATGCAGCCCCAGGGCCACGCCCAGATTGTGATGAACCTGGTAGACTTTGATATGGGCCTGCAGGAAGCAGGAGATGCACCCCGCATTCATCACGAAGGTTCGTCGGAGCCCACAGGCTATAAAATGACTGATGGCGGAATTTTGCAGCTGGAGACTGGTTTTCCTTATGAAACCATTCGGGAGCTCATGAGGCTGGGTCATGATGTAGGGTTTACGCTTGGCGCTTATGGAGGTTACCAGGCCATTATGTTTGATGAGGATAAAGGGGTTTACTATGGGGCCTCTGAAAGCCGGAAAGATGGTCAGGCCGCAGGCTACTAGAAAAATTGATAAATGACAAAAAGCAGCACCTCACTCAGGTGTTGCTTTTTTTATGACTTAGAAATAGACTCCTTCTCCTTTTCCTGCTGAGTCCCGATATCCTTTTTTTGCTCCTCCTTCCGTACCTGTTTATTTTCTTTCTCTGAAAGCTTTCGCTCAAAGTCAGCAAGTCTTCCCTTCTTGCGGCTGTTAATCCGCTTAATGGCACTGGCTCTTCCGTAGATGATAAGCGTATCGCCGGGGCAAATCTGGGTCTGATGGCCCGGGATGCCGAGGTAGGTGCCGTTTTTCCGGTTGATGCCCAGGATAAACAGGCCCTCTTTGGGTAAGGCCAGTTCGGCCAGGCTTTTCTCTGCCAGCCAGTCATCTTTTTCTACAAATATTTCCGAGATTTCATAGCCACCGGCTATATGGAGCAGGCCCGAATAATCCTGCACATCGAGCCGGGTGTATTTTTGCAGGGCAAAATGAATAATTCTGGAAAGGCCCCTGTTTACAAGCTTACTGCTAAAGAAAACAAGTAACAAAACAATGCCGCCTCCTAACATCAGCAGGCGAACTCCCAGAGAATACTCATGCTCCTGCGGGCCCACAAAAGTAAGCAGCAGGCTGGCCATGACGGACACAATCCCGGCATTACCCAGCAACATCAGCAGCATAATAATTTTACGGCGGAGCGGGTGGTTCACAATATTCTCGGCCTCCTGGGTAGCATAACCTACCCCCGTAAAGGCAGTGGTGGCCTGAAACCTTGCCGATTGCCGCGAAAGCCCGGTATGCATCAGGGCGATTGTGGCCACCTTGGTAATCAATACAGAAATGGTAATAATGATGATGACTGTTAAGACAGGAACCATAAGGGTGCAGACTTTACCTGTTTAACAAATAAGAACAGGAGAGGTTATGGAAAAAGCCGCAGGACTATTCTCCTGCCTTCCCTTTCCTTACAAAATCTGCTGTAATTGTTTTTTAACTTGTCATTTCTCCATTAAAAGAGGCAGGTCCGTGGCCGAGGTGGTAAACGGGATCAAAGGTGCGGATGATGTTAGGGTCGGTTTTGAGGCTTACCCCTGATTTGCCGCGGTTGGGAAAGTTAATTTCAGAAAGTACATAGCGAATCGCCTCCAGGCGGGCTATTTCTTTATTATTTCCTTTAATGATGACCCATGGACTCTCCTCACGGTGTGTATGCTGGAACATCTCCTCCTTGTAATGAGTAAAGTTGTGCCACTTCTGCTGAGCCTGCATATCTACCGTGCTTATTTTCCACTGCTTAAGCGGATTGGTCTGCCGGTCAATAAGACGGCGCTTCTGTTCTTCTATATCGATAGAAAACCAGAACTTTATCAGGCGGATTCCGTCATCTATCAGCATTCTTTCAAAAAGAGGCACCTGCTGCACAAACTGCTGATACTGATTGTCGGTGCAGAAGCCCATAACAGGTTCCACTACTGCACGGTTGTACCAGCTCCGGTCAAAGAAAACAATTTCGCCAGGGTTTGGCAGCTCCTTAATGTAGCGCTGGAAGTACCATTGGCCTTTTTCTACTTCTGTAGGCTTTGGCAGGGCTACAATTCGCATCGCCCTGGGGTTGAGATGGTGAGCAAAGCGGAAAATGGCGCCTCCTTTTCCGGCCGTATCACGTCCTTCAAAAATAATCAGGATACGCTGGTGGGTTTCCTGTACCCAGCGTTGCATCCTTACCAGTTCTATCTGTAAAAGCTCCAGCTCTTCCTGATAAATTTCCCTTGGACTCATTCCCCTTTGTTCCTTATGGCCAGCGATTAATAACAGCCAAATGTACAAATTCCGCAGAAATGAAAAAGTGTAAAATGAAAGAATTCTGTACGTGGTTTTTTCGGTATCAGGTATCAGGTATCAGGTATCAGGTAATGGGAAAATAGGCGATGGCGTTTGGAGCCAGTAATTAAGAATCAAAGACCCGTTAAGCGCCTGTCATTGCGAAGGTGGGGGCGCCTAGCTGACGTAGGAGTCAGTGGCAATCTCTACCAAATAGAAAGAGAGAGTCAAAGAAAAACGTTGAGGAGGTACAACTAAGCGGGAGATGGGAATGCTCCGCTCGTCATGACCGTTTCCATTGGAGCCGTCTTAATTCTTGAAGCTTACTGCCTGTTACTACGAACCACCATTCACTACCAACCAACAACTAAGAACTACCTAAAGCCTACTCCTCAATAACCAGCCCACGTAAATCGACCGGAACGACACGCGAAACACCCATTTCTAACATGGTAACGCCGTACATAATGTCTGTACTGGCCATGGTGCGTTTGTTATGGGTAACAATGATGAACTGGGAATCTTTAGAGAATTTCCGGATAATGTTGTTGAACTTATCAATATTGGCATCGTCGAGCGGAGCATCCACCTCGTCAAATATGCAGAAAGGAGCCGGCTTCAGTAAATATATGCTGAAGAGGAGGGAAGTGGCTGTAAGCGTTTTCTCCCCGCCCGATAACTGATTGATGGTGAGCGGTCGCTTACCTTTTGGCTTGGCCATAATTTCGATGGCTGACTCCAGCGGGTTTTCCGGGTCTGTTAACTTAAGGTCGCAGTCGTCCTCTTCGGTAAAGAGCGAGCGGAATACTTTAATAAAGTTCTCCTTAATCTGGTAAAAAGCAGTCAGAAAAGCTTCGCGGGCCGCTGTATCGAGCTGTTCTATGGTATTCATGAGAGAGCCCTTTGCTTCGAGTAAGTCCTTCTTTTGTTCGCTAATGAAGGTGTGTCGCTCTTTAATTTCCTCATAGGCTTCCATCGCCATGGGGTTGATGGGCCCTATGCGGTCGAGCTTTTCACGGGCAGAGCGAACCATTTCCTTCAGCTGCTCTTCGGTTGCCGTTTCCGCTTCCTGCTCTTCTTCCATCAGCTGTTCTGCATCTATTTCAAACTCTACCGACAGGCGCTCTTTAATGCTGCTGAGCTGGAGCTTGTATTCATTCTGCCTGTTCTGCAGCTCCATCATCAGCGATTGGGAGCTCTCGCGCTGGCGCTGGAGTTCACGGCTCTCCTTTTCATGGGTATCAATAAGTCCACGCGACTGGTAATACTCCTGCTCTGCTTCGTTTACGGCTTTCTCGATATTTTCCTTTTCCCTATACATATCGAGCAGTTCCTCATCGCCTATTTCATTTTTTTCGAGCAGCGCATTTATTTCACCTTCGCTTTCCTCGAGCTGTAGTTTGTTTTTACTGATGCGCTGCTGGCTGCTTTCATAGGCAGTTTGCTTAAAGCCAATTTCCTGCACCAGGCTGTTGAGCCTGTTTTCCTGCTGGTGAAAGAGAATATTCTGCTCATTAAATCGGGAATATTTTAGCTGGAGCGCCTCATTTTGAAGCTGGAGCTCCTCATTAAAATGGGCAATTTTTCCCTCCAGCGACTGTAGCTGCGTGGCTGCTTCGCTTGCCTGAGGCTGTAGATCAATAATTTCCTCCTGCAGGTCGGCAATTTTTGCTTCAATATCTTCCTGTCGGGTAGCGTGGTTGCTGAGCATGCGTGCCATTTGCTCCTGTTGGGTCCGCACACTCACAAACTCCTGCTGTAAATTATTTAACCCGCGCTGATGCTGCTCGATGGCGGCTTTTTGGGTGCTGCCCTTGATGCTGCTCAGCTCCTGTGCCATTTTTTCCTGTTCACGGCTCAGCTTTTGCTGCTCCTCTTCCAGCTGCTGGATTTCATTTTTGAGCTTTTCGAGATTTTTGGCCCGGCCAATGCGCTTGCCTTCAAACATGCCGAGGGAGCCTCCGGAAAGGCTGTGGTTCCGGCGGATTACTTTTCCACTCAGGCTGATGTAGGTGCCGGTATTTTCCTCCACCTGCTGGACTTGAGCTTCATCTGTCAGATATACCTCGTTGAAGAGGAAATTTATAAGCGGCTGATATTTCCGGTCGAATTCAATAATTTCTTTAGCGGGTGTAGATCCGTTTTGCCCATTTGTTGTGCCAGGCTTAAAGCTCTTGAGGCTGTCGAGGATAAAGAAATGGGCGCGACCTCTGGCAGCCTCGTGGAGAAGCTCTACTGCTTCATGGGCCTGAGTTGCCGTATCCACTACATAGTAGTTCATGTAGGGCTCCAGGTAGTTTTCAATGGCTACTTTATAGCGGTCTTCGCAGCTTACAATGTCAGAGAGGAGGGGGATGTTCTGGCCCCAGCCAGTCTTCTTTTTTAGAAAGCGAATAGCCTCCGGGAAGCCCTCCAGGTTATCGACAAGACTTTTGGTAAGGTTGTATTCATTCTGGCGGGAGTCGAGCTGCCGACCATTTTGCGCAATCTGGTCTTTTTGCCGGCTAATAGTCTCCTCCAGTTCTATTATACGTTCCTGCAAGGCTTCTTCGTGCGAGCGGAGCTGCTCCAGGGATTCTTCTTTTTCCTGCAGCTGCTCCCGCAGGTCTTCCATTTTCTCGTCAAATATGGCCAGGCTGCTGCTCTGCTCGGAAGAGTCGCGGGCAGCTTTTTCATGCTCCTGCTTAAGGGAGGAAAGCTGCATCTGCTTTATCTCGAGTGCCTTGCTTTGCTGGTAAGACTGGTCCTGCAACTGGCGGTATTGCTGGTTGGCCAGTTGGGCTTCTTCTCTTATCGTATTGGTTTGGTCTTTCTGCTCATCGAGCGCTTCGCGAAGCTCGTCTAAAAGAGCTTTGGATTCTGCCAACACCTTTTCAGCACTTTGCTGTTCCTGCTGAAGGCTCAGGATACTGAAGGAGGCCCGCTCGTTGCTTTGCCGGTCCAGCTCCAGCTGCTCCTTCAGGTTATCACGCTTATCAGTCAGAAAGCGGAGTCGCTCATTTTTAATTTTCTTATCGCTCTCCTGCTGCCGAATAGTATTGACATGTTCATTAAGCGTTTTTTGCCTGGTTACCAGCAGCTTTTCCTTGGTTATCATGCCAGCCTTGGCTTCCTCAATCAGGGCATCTTTTTCCGCCAGGCGGGCATCGAGATTTGCTTTGCGGTCTTTCTCTTCCTCTATCTGTTTTTGCAGGAGAAGAAACTGGTCGGTATACTTGCTGATGGATTTGCGGGCCAGGCGAATACTTCCTTCCTTGTACTCTGCTTTAAGGTTGAAGTAGCGTTCGGTCTGTTTTGCCTGCCGCTCCAGCGATTTGAGGTTTTTCTCTATTTCAAACAGCAGGTCTTCTACCCGTTCGAGATCGGCGGCAGTATCTTCCAGCTTTTTCAGGCTTTCCTTTTTACGGCTCTTGAATTTGGAAATACCGGCGGCTTCTTCGAAAAGAGCCCGGCGGGAGCCCTCTTTGTCATTCAGAATTTCATCGACCATTTTCAGCTCAATAATGGCGTAGCTGTTAGAAGCGATGCCGGTATCCATAAAGAGGCCGGTAATATCTTTCAGGCGGCATTGTACGCCATTGAGCTCATATTCACTTTCGCCGGAGCGGTAATAGCGGCGGGTAATGGTTACCTGTGCGTATTCGGTGGGGAGAAGGTTGCGGGTGTTGTCGAACGTAAGGGATACCTCCGCCATTTGAGTAGGCTTGCGGGTTTTAGTGCCGTTAAAGATAACGTTCTCCATTTTATCGGACCGCAGGGCCCGGGTTTTTTGCTCTCCAAGTACCCAGCGGATCGCATCGACCACGTTAGACTTTCCGCAGCCGTTGGGACCAACGATGCCGGTGATGCCCTGGTCGAAGTGAATGACCACTTTATCGCCAAAGCTCTTAAATCCTTTGATTTCTAATTTCGTCAGCTGCATAGATTTCCCCTTAACTTCTTCTCGTCAAACAAGCAAATTTAAAATTAATTTATAAATTTGATAGTATATGGAAATCGACGGCGAAATACTTTATATCATTTTAGGGGGCATTTATTTTTTGTATGGCCTCTGGAAGAGTTTCCGGAAGAAGCCGGCCACCCTCGAGGAGGATGTGCCGGAGCAGCCTGAGGTGGAAGTGGAGGAGCCGGTTCGGCCTCACCGGAGGGAAACCGTTTCTAAGCCTTTCGATGAGCGGGTAGGAAAACCTGTTGCGGCTCCCTCTTCTTTTGAAGACCTGCTGCAGGAATTTAAAGGAGCCAGGGCAGAAGCTGAGCAAAAAGCGGGCAGGAAAGTCAGGAAAATACGCGAGGCAGAAGAGGAATTTGAGGCCGTTGATGGCTCTGAAGAACCATCTCAGACTGAACTGGAGGCTGAAAGGCGTATTAGGGAAACGGAAGCAAGAAAAGTGGTGCAGGAACGGGCTTCGGCTGCAGAACGTGCGGAGGTAGTGGCTAAGGAGCTGCGCCGTCAGCAGGACCAGATTTTAGCAGACGCAGAGAAGGTACGACTGGAAGGATACCGAAAGGGGACTGGAGCATCCGCTGGAAATAAGCGGCGAAGGCAGATTCTTCAAATGCTATCTAACCCGGAGAGTCTTAAAAGCACGATGGTGGCAGCGGAGATTTTAAAGCGGAAATATTTTTAGTTAAAACCAAAAAGAGAGGCTGTGGATTCCACAGCCTCTCTTTTTGGTTTTTATTGGTGGTTGTTATTTATTAGTCATCATTACCAACGGCACCAGACTCGGGCAGGTAAAAGCGTACAGGAATCTGTACCTCAGCCATTACTTCCTGTCCATTCTGTTGGGCAGGTTCCCATTCACCGGAAGTGTTCTTAACGGCTTCAATGGCGGCCATCTTCATTTCTTCAATGGCATCTCTAATCTCCATTTCATTAAATGAAGTAGGATTCAAAGGCGTATTATCATATTTGGTTTGGGCTGGAACCACCACGTCTTCCACGGCATTTGCCATCACTACATTACCAGTTTCATCGATAATGGCATTCACAAAAACAATACCTTCAATACCAGCTACGGCTGCGTTATTTGGATACCGGAGGTCGTCCTCAATTTCATCCATCATTTCGTTATAGCCGTTTACCGGAACAGGTTCTACTTCAGGGGCTACATAAGCACCTGTCGCAGCATCAAGCTGTCCGGCCATTTCTGCTCTGCGGGCATTATAGGCATTTACAATATCAATAATTCTCTGTCGCGTAGCTTCTTCGTAATCATCTATGAAATCTATTTCGTAAACACCTATTACAAGGGGTTCAGCAGAACGGTTTGCTACATTTTCGCGTCCCTGATCCATTATTTGGTCATTTCCATCCGAATTATATACTTCGGCAGATCCTTCAAGCGCCTGATCGTAGTCAGTTAATTCCTGGGTAATTCTCTGGTTAACATCTTCATGCTTCTCCAGGTGGGCATCCATATTTTCAACAGTATAAGCAAGATCGTCATTTGGAACGCCCGGTACTGGTGCATACTCTTCTACGTCTGTACCGGCGATTTCATTTTCATCTTCAAGCTCTGTTTCCTCATCTGCAACATATTCTGGGTCAGTTTCATTACCTGCTGTCTGGAGGTCATCGGCGTCGGTATCTATTTCTTCTCCCAGCTCCTCAGTCAGGTCCTCATTCGCAACATTTTCTCTTTCAAGTACTACAGGTTCACTTTCTACCGCCTCTACTTCATTCACCAGGTCAGTATCCTGTTCCTCGGAACCACAGGAACCCAGCAGTAACAATCCTGATACGGCAAGAGTACCTGAGCAATATTTTATCCAGTTCTTTATAATTGGCTTTCTCATAACTATTTGATTATTAGTTTAAAAATTTGAGCGTCTTTTAACTCGTGTTTAAAAAATGCTATTTACCTATATTACGGAAAAGATTCCGAAGGGTTATGTATCATGAGGGTGTGCAAAAAAAAGTTCCCGGTAAAGGGAACTTCTGATGATTAGTGGAGGAAAACCTGTTTTACAGCTTGAATAGGATAGGCATTACCATGCGAACTTTTACTGCCTGCCCTCTTTGCATGCCAGGATTCCACTGGGTTTGCTTTATTACGCGAACGGCCTCCTCATCAGCGCCGTGGCCAATTCCTTTAACTGTTTTAACTTCAGATACCTCACCATTTTCGTCGACCACAAACTGGACGAACACCCGTCCTTCAATTCCTTTTTCCATGGCTTCGGCAGGATATTTAAGTTCTTTACCTATCTGGGCATAAAAAGCTTCCATACCATCTTTTGGGGTAGGCTGCTGTTCTACCACTTCAAAAACAACATCAGAAGCTGACTTTTGGTCGTTAGGAACTTCGATTGTTTCAGCGGGAGCAGTTTCTTCCTTTTGAGCTGCCTCGAATTTCACCGGTAAAGACTCTCCGCTAATTTTAATCAGTTTACTGACCAGTTTATCCTCAAAATCCTGATTTCCCGGATCTAACTGATCCACAATTTCTGCTGCTTTTTGAAAGGTTTCAGCATCTTCAAAACTTGTTAAAGTATAAATGGTTTCCGGGGTAGTAATTTCAATTGTCATTTCTTCCCCGGATTTCCTTATTCCAGTGTTTGCTTTCTCCTGGGTGTTTGGTGTTCTAATTACCACCAGTTTATTTTCAGCTGCTAAATGGTCTGCGGCAGTTAATTCTTTTGTGAGTGGTTCACCGGTTAAGCTGCTGGTCTCATCTTCGCAGGCCACAATAAAAAATACGGCGCCGGCGAGGCTAATACCGAAGAGGGCGCGGAGGATGGGGCTTGAGGGTTTCGTCTGTATCATGCGAATTCTGTTTAAGGTATTATGTTGAAAAAAAGTACTTACTAAAGGAATGTTGGCCTGGCGCAGGCTTTGTTTTACCATCAGCTTTAAATAAGCCTCAGATTCTGCCTGCTGCAGTACGTATTGGTCGGCCAGGTGTTCATGTACCTGCCGTAAGGAATGACGGTAGAAATACATCAGCGGGTTAAACCAGAGAAAGGCAGTTAAAGCTTCCAGCAGCAACAGGTCGTAAGAGTGTTTTTGCTTTACATGTGCCTCTTCGTGCCTGATGACCTGTTGAGCTTCCTCCTCATTGAGAGGGGCGGTATCGTCCCAGAAAATATAGTGGAGAAAGGAGAAGGTAGGGAAGCGGCCCCCTGTGGGGGCTAGTTTGTAGTTATTGCCCTCCTGTAAGCGGAAAGGCAGGCTTTTAAGTAACTGATATAGTTTGATAATACGCCTGGCCGTTATAAGGAGGCTGATGAACAGGCCGGTAAAATATACGCATCCTGCAAGGGTCAGCCAGCTAAAGGCGGTGCCAGATTCCGACGACACAGATCCCTTATTGGCATATACCACCAGTTCGGGAAGGTAGTTCCATGCCTGGCTGGCAGGTTGCCACACCACAGGTGCAGCGGACCAAGTACTGCTCGCAAGAGGGATATGGAACAGGGGGATCAGAATGCCGGCCAAAAGGCTCGATAGCAGGTATATCCTGTTAAAAAAAGGCTGTGCTTTATCGCGCAGTACAAAGTAGTACCCTCCATAGAGTACCGTCAGCATCAGGCTGGCCTCCAGTAGATAGGCGTAGAAATTATTCATCCTTGTCTTCTTTTTTTATATCTTTCTCTACATACTTCATCAGTTCTTCCAGTTCGTGGGAATTCAGGTCATTTTCCTGAGCAAAGAAGGAGACCAGTTTTTGAAAAGAGCCTCCGAAGTAGTTGCGGACAAAATTTTTCAGATAAAAATTACTGTAGTCCGCTTTGTCAATCAGCGGATAGTATTCGTGGGTTTTGCCATAAGCCCTGTGGCCGATAAAACCTTTTGTTTCCAGAATCCGCACGATGGTGGATACCGTATTATAAGCAGGTTTAGGTTCCGGAATCTTGGCCAGTATGTCTTTTACAAAACCTTTTTCAAGCTCCCAGAGGATTTGCATGACCTGTTCTTCTGCTTTTGTTAATTCTTTCATTTTGTGGTTAGTTGGTTAAAATTGTTAGCTGGAGCATGAAAATAGTTTTTTCAACCCTTTTATAACAGTTTCTCCCATTAATTATAATCTCAGTACCTCTTTTGCTGCTATCTTTTCTTGTTTAACTCAAACTTACTAATTACTTAGTTTAATAACTAATAAAATAGTTTAAAGTTTTATCATTTTAGAAATGGATAAAAAAAAGGCAGCCGGAAGGGGCTGCCTGGGAAAAAAGTAAATAAGAGCTTAGAAAATCAGGCTCCGGGTTTTAACCGGATGATGCGACAGTAATGTAAAACTTTAACCACCGGATAGGTAGGGTCAAATTCAAACCATTTAACCGCAAAGTTTGCTCGTTTAGGAAGTTTGTGGTGGTTGTTCTGGAACAGCTCTCCCATCATCAGGAAGTCAAGGAGCAGGGAATTCTTGGACTTATCGTTATTATCGAAATTGGCGTAGCCGTATTTATGGCCGCTCCAGTTAACAATGGCTCCATGGACTGGGCCCATCAGGAAATGAATAGGAAGGAGGAAATACATACTCCAGTGCGTGCCCCAGAAATCAAATACAGAGATGCATAGCACATAGAAAATTACATAAAATAGTCCCCAGCCCAGGCGGGTTAGGTAAGAAGATGCCACCCGGTCGAAAGTAGCCCAGTCGGGAATTCCTTTGCTGAAACGTTCTTCCGGAACCTCCTGGTAGTGGAAAACATCGTTATAAATGTTTCTGGTCCTCCACATCATGGTAAAAATATTTTCGGTATGGTGGGGCGAGTGCGGGTCTTTGGGCGTATCGGAATAAGCATGGTGCATCCTGTGGAGAACAGCATAAGCCCGGGGACTAAGATAGGATGAGCCCTGGCAGGCCCAGGTAAAAATATAAAAGAACTTTTCCCACCCTTTACTCATGCTAAACATTTTATGGGCGGCATAACGGTGTAAAAAGAAGCTCTGGCAGAAGAGGGATAAATACCAGTGGGCAATAAAAAATATTATAATTATCACTTGTTAAAAAATTAATAAAATGGTGACTAGAAAAATTAACTCTTTTACCTAAAAACCGAAAAAGAGCTTTTTTGTCACGGAAGAAAATGAAAAAAAATACCGGAAAGAAAAATTTATTCCTGTGTAAAGGCAAAAGATAAAATATTGGCGCCCATTTTTAATGCCTGCTGTCGAATGGCCTCAGGGTTGTTGTGCACGCTTTGATCTTCCCAGCCATTGCCCAAATCACTTTCGTAGGAGAAAAAGCTAACTAATCTACCCTTATAAATCAGCCCAAAGCCCTGGGGGGGCTTTCCATCATGCTCATGAATTTTGGGTAAACCCTCCGGGAAGCTAAATTTTTGATGGTAAATTGGGTGGGAAGGAGGTAGCTCTACGAAGTCGAGCTCAGGGAAGACCTTTTTCATCTCCAACCTGATAAATTTGTAGAGGCCATAGTTATCATCTATGTGCAGGAAGCCCCCGGCAATCAGGTAGTTCCGAAGATTTTCTGCCTCCTGCTCATTAAAAACCACGTTACCATGCCCTGTCAGGTACACATAGGGGTAGGCAAAAAGCTCCGGGCTTCCCACTTCCACCACAGCGTCTTTCTCTGCCAGGTTCATGTTTAGCTGCTGGTTGCAGAATTCAATTAAGTTTGGCAGGGCTGTTTTATTGGCGTACCAGTCACCACCGCCGTTGTATTTTACTTTGGCGATTGGAATACCGCTTTCCTGCTGTGCGAAAGCTGAAAGGGGAAGCAGGTAAATGCACAGGAGCAGAAAGCAGGAATAAAAGACACTTTTTCGCATTCGTCAGTTTAGTTACTTTTTTTGATAAACTAAATTTTGCAGCTGCTTAGTTTCAACAGACTCGAAATTCCTGACCAGCAGGTCGGCACCACTTTCCTGCAGCTCTGCCGCGGGGTGGGTGGTGATGAGGGCGACTACCTTCATGCCAGCTGCTTTGCCTGCCCTAATGCCGGAGAGAGAATCTTCAAAGACGACACACCCGGCTGGTGGAGCATTTAAGGCATTTGCCGTCTGCAGGTAAATTTCAGGGTCAGGCTTTCCTTTTTCAATACCCGCGCTGTCCTTCAATACAGAAAAATACTGCTTCAATCCAAGGGTATCGAGCGTAAAGTCCATATTGATAGTGGGAGCCGAGGTGGCTACTGCAGTAGGTATATCATCTTCCCTGCACTTTTGCAGAAAAGGAAGCAGACCTTCGACCGGCTTGAGGTGTGGCCTGTAAAAAGAACGATAGATTTCTTCTTTTTCGTTACTGTACTCCAGAATTTTTTCCTTTGAAGTCTCAGGCCCGAAAAGATAGGTGGTAACCTCTGTGACGGTACGGCCATTGACATAGCGGTCAAATTCTTCTTTGCTCAGGTGTTTATGGTAGCGCGAACAGAATTCGTTCCAGGCTTTTACATGGTACTGATGATTATCGACCAGTACTCCATCCATATCAAAAATCAGGTAAAAAGGGCGCTTCATACAGTTCATTAAAAGGAATCCAACACAAATTAAAGTATTAAAACGAAGGGAGATAAGGAGATGAGAGGTTTTCTGCTACCTCAGCGGTAAGGTTAGCGGAGAACGGGCTTCATTCTGCAGTATAGCAGTATAATAGAAGCTTTGGTTTAGATGCCATTCCCGTGGCAGATTTAGCCGGATCAGGATTATTTCAGGGGCGAGGCTTTATCAGGCGGATGGCCAGGAGGATAATGCCTACCACGATAATAATTTCCAGAATGGCCATCCCGACGAAGCCAAGTAGCTCGGAGAGAAAAACAAAAGCAAGAATGCCCGCCATTACCAGCAGCAACATCAAGAATACACCTGCAAAATCTTTCATATATAAGTAGCTCATAAGCCCCCAGAATTGTTTAACGAAACTGAAATGGGCCTGGCTGCCCTATGCTGAAGTCGTTAAAAAGAAGGGAGGGAATGGCAGAGAGGATAAAACCAAAGCTTTTTTCTGCATTATTTGGGTAATAAGAAGCTCGGAGCTGAAAGGTGTTAAAGGTGAAGTTTTCATTACGTATACGTAGCCCCAATCCAATACCTGTATAGCTTGAGCCTTTTAAACTGAGGTAGGTGCGGCTGTTGAGGTAAGCCAGATCTGCAAAGGCAAAGCCGGCCGTTTCAAAGCCTAAAAAGCGGAAAGGAGTAAAGGCAATTGTTTCGAGGTGCAGGGCCAGGCGTTGTGTTCCTCTCTTTTCACCAATATATAACCCACGAATGCTTTCATCACCGATCTGCAGAAACTCATGGTCAAAGCGGCGGTCACCATAAGTGTAGTCAAAGGAGAGGAGCTGGCGGAAGCGATACCGGCCAGCGCTCATCAGCGGACTGAAGTACCTCGAGTGCAGGTGCAGGAGCCGCTGTTCCATAGTGCCATTTTCGCGGAAGTAGGTTTCCAGCTCGAGCCGACCGGATAAATAACCAATGCCGGCTACATACCGGCCTCTTTGCAGGCTTAAACCGGCATAGGGCCTGTCCGTAAACTCTCCATTTTCGAGGCCAAAGGTAAGATTGATCAGGTAGCCGTAGGGAACATCCTCGGTTCGGCCAAAGCCGTAAATATAGCGGTCGCGGAAGTAGTATCGGCTGCTCCAGCCGATACTGCCTAAATAAAGAATGCGGTTGTGAAAAAAAGCCTGCTCCTCTGCACTAACCGCAGGCCTCTCCCGAAAATTGGTTCTGGCAAAACGGCCGGCCAGCACCAGCATTGGCTGCTGGTCTGCTGCCTCCCTGGTGGTTGGGCCACCTAAATTAAAAGCATGTCCGAGCCAGGCGTTGGCATAATGGTAGCGGTACTGAAGGAGCGTGTCCTGCTCCTCGCTGATATTTCTAACTTCTCTTTTTAAAGTAGTTCGGTTAAGCTGTAGGCCACCTGCCCAGCGAACATCAGAGGTAAAGAAGTTCCTTTGGAGACTGCCGCCTATATGGCGCTCATTTTCTGTATGGGAAAATTCTGCCCGGCTGTTAATAAATAATCCGCCAATATTTTGAACCGCGTATATACCACGGTAGCCTAAAACGGGTTGCTGGTCCTGGTCGAAGAGAAACTCGCTGCTAAATATATGCCCAAAGCCGGCGAGGTTGTAGTTATTGAGTCGGAGGGAAGACTCATCCAGCCCGTTAAAGGAACCACCGACGGAGTATGGAAATACATCCTGTGTCAGCAGAAGTACATCTACAGTATCGGAAGCCGGACTCCTTGGCTGTAGAAAGATCCGGGCATCGCGGATAAAGGCGAGCTCCCGTATAAGACGTTCACTTTCTGCCAGTGCCAGCGGGTCTGCCGGGTTGCCTGGTTCAATTAAAAGGGTCTTCCTGATTACCTGTTTGCGGGTAGGGGTATGAAAGCGGTTGCCTGCCTGCATTAACCAGTTGGCTGCCTGCCGGGAAGTGTCGTTAAGGCTGGGGCCAAAAATATCGAGTCTTTGTATAGTAATCTCTCCAATAACTTTATCTTCGACTGTCTGGTGCCGCTCTTTTGTGCTATCATTGCCCGGCAGCTGATCAGGTGGAGTAGTCATGCGCTCAGGTTCTACAAACAGGAGGTCAAATAAGCGGCTTGTGAGTCTTGTACGGGAAAAAAGGTTTTCCAGCCTGCTGTAGAAACGGCGGCTTTGAACTTCTTCTTTTGCCAGCCTGCTGGTATCGGTAAGCAGGAGCACAAGCGAAGGATTAAAACGGCGCACGGTGTCCTCAAATACCAGGGGCTGCACAGGCGATGGGGCATGTGAGATTTCTCCGGCTTTAAGGCCGGAGAAGTTGCTGAAAAAGGGTAACATCCACAACAGTAGGAGTGGAGTTGCTCTTTCTTTGCAAAAGAGGAAAAGGAGATAGATAGTACGCTCCTGTTTTGGCATAGGTAAAAAAGCAGAGGCGTTGAAAAAATAATATTGAGGCCTTACAGAAAATCCACATCTGTATTAAATGGATACTTCATCAGGTACTGCAGCGCCTCTTCCACCTTCATGTTCTCGAACAGGACTTTGTGGAGCATTTGTGTAATGGGGGCGCGAACATTGAGGTTGTCGGCTATTTCGGTCATGATTTTAACCGTCTGCACCCCCTCGGCTGTTTCTTCCATAGTAGAAAGAATCTGGTCCAGGGTTTCGCCCTGTGCCAGCCTGTAGCCAACGGTAAAGTTCCGGCTCAGGCGACTGGTGCAGGTGGCTACCAGATCGCCCACGCCGGCCAGGCCGATAAAGGCCTGAACATTTCCACCGAGGGCTCTGCCAAGGTAAATCATTTCTACCATTCCACGGCTGATAAGGAGAGCACGGGCGTTTTCGCCAAGCCCCAGGCCACTGAGGCCGCCTGCGGCAATGGCAATAATGTTTTTAAGCACGCCACAAAGCTCCACACCTATCAGATCGGAGCTGCCATATACCTGAAAGCGCTCGTTTCGAAGCAGTCGAATTCCTTCGTTAATTACTTCGCGAAAATGGCTGGCTACCACCGTGGCAGCAGGCTGCTGCTGCACCAGTTCAGTCGCCAGGTTCGGGCCGGCCAGGCAGCCTATCCGAACTACCACACTTTCCTCACGTATTACCTCACTCATCGTACGGATGCAGCTCCGGTCAATAGGCGGCATGTCTTTGGTTCTTCCTCCTTTGGGCAGGCAAATGTCCAGCCCTTTGGTGCCATGAATAAGGATATGATAGGGATGCAGGTGAGGGGCCAGATCTTTCATCATCGCCCGAAAGTTTGCGGCCGGCACTATAGGAAAGATCACGCTGCAACGCTCCGCCAGCTCCTGCATATTGTTGATCGCTTTTATGCGCTGGTGAAGAGGCTTTCCCTTATAGGTTTCATGAGACTGGATATACTCCACCGCTTCCGGGCGGCGGGCATAGAGCAGCACATCATTTTTACGGGCCAGCATATTAGCCATGGCAAGGCCAAAGCTTCCGGCACCGATAACTCCTACGGGCTTATTTGAACCGTTCTGCTCAAACATACTCTTCAAGCTCATAGCCAGACAGGCGGTTATGATAGTAGAACAGGGTGTTCATGTCTTCGGTCGTTACATCGCCAGCCTTGTTTTTCATTAACGGCCGTTTGCTGTGGTACATGCCCACACTCTTGATGCCGTGGTTAATAGCCACATCCATGTCCCCGGTTAACTTAGGGTCTACATGTACCTTTCCCTGCTGGTAGAGCTTCATAATTTCGTCGCGGAGCCTCGAGAAGGTATCTTTAAACTGCTCGTATGGAATGATGAGCTCATCTTCGGGCAGGCGAAGCAGGCTGAAGAGGTCCAGCTTCGGGAACTTCTTCTGCAGAATCTGGAAGGCTATAAAAGCGACCAGGTGGCTGGGGAATACCCTGTTAATGCGGTGGTACTCTTTTACAATAGCCTCACTGAGCATGCGGGTATACTCCTGCTCGCGCTGCTTATCTTTCGTAACCTTTCCGTTCGACATAAAATAGTCGCGGGTATCGATTACCTTTCCGTTATTGTCGTAGCTCTTGCCTTCATCATCTACAAAATTGCCGAGCAGGTCCATTCCTTTCCCTATAGAAACAGAAATGTCTGAACCACGGGTAAAGAACTTTAGGAGGAACTTTGTGATTTTGTAGGAAGAAGAGTACTTATCCGACTCTACATAATATCGTTCCTGGCCTTTTATTTTCAGGTATTCGTTAATCAGGCTGGGCGCTTCCAGCACAAAGTTATAATTGATGGTAACCGGAACGATAAATATTTTTCGGGCATCGGCGGCCTCATTCTTTTCATACATTTCGCGCTGGGCCTCCATGGCACTGTTGAGCAGCCCCAGTTTGAGGCGTTTCTCCAGCTTACCTGAACGCGAACGGGTACCCCCCGGAAAGAAAAGGCTATGGCAGCCATTCTGCATGGCCAGGCTGGAGTAAGACTTCAGTGTTTCGAGGTACACCAGGTTCTTTTTCCGGCGGTCAACCTTATAGGCACCTAGGCTGTTCATGAAATAGGCGATTACGCCGATATTGAACAGGTTGAGTCCTGCGCCATAGACAAAGGGAGGGAGTCCGAGTACGTGAATCACCCAGCCAATCAGGATAGAATCGAGGTTGCTGAAGTGAGTTGGGACCATTACCACCACGCCTTTTTTAGCCAGCGCCCTAACCTGATCGGTTTCGCCGGTAATATGGAGCTTATCCTGCAGGCTATACTGGTTGCTCCACAGAGAGCTTAAGCCTTTTACCCTGGAAGCGTTGAGCAGGCGGGCAAAGCCAAAAGTAATAGCCCGGCGGGCAAAACGATAGGAAGAAGGCCTGAAGCTCCCTGCAATTTCTTCAGCATAACGGGTGGTAATGCTGCGGAGCAGCTCTTTTTCCTGCCCATTGGTTTTTCCGGTTGTATCGTGCGATAAGGTTACGAGCTTTTTTTGCACATCAAGCCAAAAGGCAGCATCATCTTCCGGATCTACTGCCCATGGATTCTGTTTGATGCGGAGCTTCTCACGGTGCAGGGTGGTTTCAAGTTCTTCGATTAGGGCGGCTCTGCTTGGCTTTATTTCCAGTATTCTTTCCAGTCCCTGCTCCGCAACCTGCTCAATAAACTTTTTTTTATTCCGGCTTAACTGAACAACCGGCCAGTATTCGGTACGGGGAATAATGGGCTTATATATCTTTTTAGTATATTCTATGCCTTCTGGCTTTGGTTGCATAGGGTAAATAATTTAAATATATCCTATTTGTGCAGTAGATGTGAAAGTAGCTGCAGGCACAAAAAGAGACGCAATTTAGTGCTGCTTTCAGTCTTTTAAAAGCTTTGGTGAATTTTCCTTCCTTATAAGGGGCAAAGATACATAAATGCCTGCTGATTGTATAATTCCGCTAACAGCCTTTAGCAGTACCTTGGCTGGTTCTCTTTTTTACCCTGCTTTGCCATCCTCCATTTTCTCTCCTCCGGGTAGGAGGAAAGTTGGAAAGAAATTTAACAATGCATCTGTCTTGAATGTTAAAAAGGAATTAAAATACTTTGCCTGAAAGATTTATACTTTTTTACCCTTAAAGACCACTGCCATGAGCCAAGCCTATAACGTTACCCAAAAACTAATAAAAGATCATTTGCTGAAAGGAGAAATGGAGCCTGGAAAGGAAATTGGTATTCGTATAGACCAGACCTTAACCCAGGATGCCACCGGCACCCTTGTTATGCTGGAGCTGGAGGCGATGGGGCTCAGGAGGGTGAAAACCGAAATTTCGGTGCAGTATGTAGACCATAACCTCCTGCAAACCGATTTTAAAAATGCCGATGACCACCTCTTCTTACAGTCGGCAGCGCAAAAGTTTGGTTTGTGGTTTAGCAGACCCGGTAATGGAGTAAGCCACCCTGTGCATATGGAACGTTTTGGCAAACCAGGTAAAACGCTGGTAGGTTCCGACAGCCACACCCCTGCATCCGGTTCACTGGGTATGCTGGCGCTGGGAGCCGGCGGACTCGATGTTGCCTTTGCCATGGCAGGTGAGCCTCTTTATTTTAAAATGCCTAAAGTACTGGGTGTAAAGCTAAGCGGTAAGCTGCCCGATTGGGTAAGTGCCAAAGATGTAGTGCTGGAAATGCTCAGACGTTATGATGTAAAGGGCTGCAGGGGTATGGTAATTGAATATTACGGACCCGGGCTCGATAACCTGCAGGCCATGGACCGGCACGTGATTGCCAATATGGGGACGGAATTGGGCGCTACCACCACTGTTTTTCCGGCCGATGAGATGATTAGAAAGTTTTTAAAAGCACAGGGGCGGGAAGAAGATTTTAAGGAAATTTTACCCGATGAAAGTGCTGAATATGACCTGCACGATGAAATTGTGCTGGATGATTTGGTGCCGCTGATTGCCCTGCCCAGCTCACCGGGAAATGTGGTGCCGGTAAGCGAGGTGGCAGGCCGGGAGGTAGGGCAGGTAGTGCTGGGCTCTTCCGCGAATCCGGGCCTTCGCGATTTCTGGATAGTAGGGGCTATTATGGAAGGCCGTACGGCTCATACAGATCTCTCCTTCGACATTAACCCTACCTCCCGCCAGCTGATCCAGAACCTTGCCGCCTCGGGTCAGTTCCAGAACCTGATTGCCTCCGGGGGGCGTTTCCACCAGTCGGGTTGTATGGGCTGTATAGGCATGGGCCAGGCACCGGCAACTTCTACCATTAGCCTCCGGACCATGCCCAGGAACTTCCCCGGGCGAAGCGGTACACTCGATGACCAGGTATACCTCTGCAGTCCCGAAACCCTCGCCGCCGCGGCCCTGACCGGAAAGATAACCGACCCCAGGGACCTTGAAAAAGAGCTGGGTATAAAGTATCCGAAATACCAGCCGGTAGAACAGGAGCTTATTAATACCCAACTGCTCATTGCGCCGCCCGAAAGCGGAGAGAACATTGAGCTGGTAAAAGGACCGAATATCAAGACATTACCCCAGTTTGAGCCTCTGCAGCAGAACTACCGGGTACCGGTTCTTTTAAAAATGCCTGATAATGTGAGTACTGATGAAATTCTTCGGGCCGGGGCAGTTGTGCTCCCTTACCGAAGTAATATCCCTGCTATAAGTAAATGGGCTTTTGCGGTAATTGATGAAAGCTTCCACGACAGGGCATTGGAGGCTCGCGAAGAATTTGGTGGCCACATTGTGATTGCCGGCGAAAATTATGCCCAGGGCAGTAGCCGGGAACATGCCGCCATTGCGCCTAAATTTTTAGGGCAGGTAGCGGTAGTGGCCAAAAGCTATGCGCGCCTGGGCTGGCAAAACCTCATCAACTTTGGAGTACTGCCTCTTGAGTTTGTAAACCCGGATGATTATGAGCGTATAGAAGAAGGAGATGTGGTAAAGCTAAAAGGACTTCTGGAATCCTTAAATAAAGAGGAACCTGTAGTGCTGATAAATGAAACCAAAGAGGAGAATTATGAAGTGAGTTTTTCCCAGCTTAGTGAGCGCCAGAAGGAGATCATCAGGATGGGAGGGATCATCAACTACTTTAAAGAGAAGAAAGTCAGTACAAAAGGGGAAGTGGAGCGACCACTTCGATAAAAGGCGAATATTGACTATGCCCGTTGGCGGAGAACCGGCGGATGTTCCTTTAAGTTAAGGCGGCTGCCTTTTTGCAGGAAGGGAAGGATTTTCCCTGATGGAGGATCAGTTTTCCAGTTGATATGTACAGCAGGATCCAGGCTGTTGAGAGGCAGAATAAAGTGGAAGTCGGCGGGGAGGCTGCCCAACTCCTGCCGGTAGTAGAGACGCTGCTCAGCTGGTAGGGTAAAGTATTCGCGATTGCTGAGATTTGCACTGCTTTCAGCAAATAAAGGAAGATACAGTATTCCTTTAGGCTGATGGCCGGTAAAGGTATTGGTGTATTGTACAAACGACTGTAAAGCAGGGGTAATAGTCGGCAGGAAGAAGTCGGAATGGTATTTTTCTTCCTGTACGGTAAGAACCCAGCTTCCCCTGAAGCCTATAAAGGCAGCCAGGCAACCTGCTACCAGTAAGCTGAGCATGAGCCATGGATTATAAAAAAGCTTAAAAATGGCGACAAGGCTTAAAGTAGCTGTTACACCCCCTGCTACCAGCGGAAGCATTAGTTTGCGATGGTTAAATGCCAGCTGCCGGAGGTTCTCAAGTGCAAATACCTTAAGCTGTCCTCTGTACAGCAGCTGCAGGTGTTCTTCTGTTAGCCACAGTTTGTCCTCTTTATTTTTAGAACCTAAAGGGCAGGTGGCAATAACTTTTTCTCCTGCAGAAGGTATTTCCATAACAGATATTCTTAAGGGCAGTTCTGTAAGTTAACAGAAAGAGTAAAGATAAGCTCCGCCTGATGCCGAAAAAATAAAAGTACTGTAATAAATGAATTATGTTTTTCTCGTAGCAGGGATAGTGATTGTATGTCTGGCAGGTGTAGATGTATTGGTTAGTACGTTAGCCCCTCGGGGAACCGGCTTCTTTTCTACCCGCCTTCGGTCGGTAATATGGAATTTTTTTCACTGGTGTGGACAAGGCAGGGGAGAAAGCAGAATGTTAAACTATGCAGGTATGTTTACAGTAGCTGCCTGGTTGTTTGGCTGGATTCTGATGCTTTGGATAGGTAACTTCCTTATTTACCTGTCTGCCCCCGACTCTGTCCTTTATTCAGGGACGAATGCTTCTGCCGGCCCGATAGATAAGCTTTATTTTACCGGCTATGTACTTTCTACCATGGGGAATGGAGACTTTAAGCCTGGAGGAGGCTGGTGGAGCGTTTATTCAGCGGTTATATCTTTTTCGGGTTTTGTTACCATTACCCTGGCCATTACTTATCTGGTGCCGGTGCTTTCTGCCGAAATGGAAAAGCGAAAAACCAGTATTTATATCCATTCGTTAGGCGCTTCGCCGGAGGAAATTTTAATCAATGCCTGGAACGGCAAAGACTTTAGCCGGCTGACGCAGCACTTTGGTTCTTTAACAGACAGTATTATGAGCCAGGCCCAAAAACATGTGGCTTATCCAGTGCTACATAATTTTCACTCGCACCTGCACCAGGAGGCACTTGCCATTAACCTGGTAACGCTGGATGAGGCTCTGAGTATCCTTCTGCTTTACGGGCACAACGAAACATATACCATTGAACAGCAGATTTATCCTCTTCGCTTTGCTATTTCCGACTATCTGGCAACGCTGGCAAACGCATTTATTGAACCCTCTAATAACGAGCCTGGTCCTTTCAGGATGGAGCGCCTCCGCCAATCCGCCATTCCATTTAAACAGGAAAATGAGGATATACGAATGGACAAGGAAAGGTTACGACTGAGGCGCAAACTTCTTTTAGGGATGCTGGAAAATGATGGCTGGCACTGGGGAAACATTTACATGACGGCCACTTATGAAAGCTACGACATTAGCCGCAATAAAGAAGTTGCGTCTAAAGGAAAAATTAAGCACTACAACTCCTAGCAGGAGGTTAAGTATCTGAAAATCTTAACCACTCCAGTTATCTATGGCGTGGACGAGGTGCTTTGGTCTTTCTTCAGCAAATCTCGTATTTCCGAGAGTAGCTGAATTTCTTTAGGAGTTGGAATTTCTTTATTCCCGGGATCGTCGGCTTTTCTTTTCCAGCCATTAATGAGCTTTACAAAAGCAAAAACGACCACGGCAATAATAAAAAAATCGAATGCCGCCTGAATAAACTCTCCGTATTTGATAATGACCGGCGCCACCACCTCATTTCCATCGGCATCGAGTTCTCCTTCTTTTAACACCCACTGGAGGTATTTAAAGTCGAAACTACCCACCATCATGCCCAGGGCAGGCATAAGCACCGACTGTACCAGGGTATTCACAATTTTAGTAAAGGCAGTGCCAATAATAATGCCGATGGCCAGGTCCAGCATATTTCCTTTAACGGCAAACTCTTTAAACTCCTGGTAGAGGCTTTTCTTAGCCATAAAAGTAAAGCATAGATTAGTAATTGATAATTTCCTGTACAGGGTTTTTCAGCAGGTATTGCAGGGCAATTTCAGTGGCTTCCGGGGAGCGGCAAACCTGGGTAGCCTGCTCTGCCATACCGGAAGTATCATAGGCCTTATCCTGTAAATTTAAATATCCCCAGCTAACCGAATGGTTGTTTTCTATTCTTATCAGCGCTTTCTCAGAGGGGTTTCGGCCTTTTTCCACAATCAGCTGGTTGGTGGAGGCTTCCATGCTCTGAAGGGCTGCATCTACCCGTTTATTATAATCCGACGGGGCTTCCTGCTGCCGGCAGGCGCCTTTACAGGAGGAAAGAGACCCGGAGCAGGTAGTCTGTTTGCCGGAAAGAGGAGTGAAGGCAGCGCAAAGCGCAAAGGTAGTAATTAAGCTCTCCAGTGCCTGTAGCGCCTCTTTTTTAGTTTTGAAGGAGCTGGTTTTTCCATTAATTTCCTGCCGCTCGAGCTTCAGGTGAAAAAAGCCGTCCAGCTGAAGGTCGGGGAGGATGTACCACTTCAGGGGCTGCCCTTTTACTTTTGGTTTAGGATTCAGCCGCGGTTTGTTTCTTAGCACCTCCTCATGAGCTTGCAGTTGTGCAATCAGGTAAGTGCCGGTTTCTTCAAAGGCTACATCTTTTATTTGTTCCCGTACATTTACAGTAGCGCGGCCGCCTTTATTCTTGAGGTGGCTGAGCGCTTTGCGACGGATATTCCGGGCGCTGTCGATATACAAAATTTCATCATCGGCTCCTATCAGGTAGAGGAGCCCCGGTGATTGGGGCAGGTCTTCTATGGTGGTATTCTGGAGGTACTTATTATAGATGGAGCCACTATGCTCCCAGGCTACCAGGGCAGCCAGCTGGTTGTCTTTATCTTTTTGCAGTAGCAGTTCGAGTAGCTTAACGGTGGCAGCAGCATCACCACCGGCCCGGTGCCGGTTATCGAGACCAATACTTAGCTGTTCGCATAATCTGCCAAGGCTATAGGAGGACTGGTGGGGAATTACTTTACGGCTGGCCTTTACCGTACAAAGCGTTGGGCGATCAAACTCCCGGCCTAATTTGCGGAATTCGTGGCGGATAAAGGTATAGTCGAACTGGGAGTTATGGGCTACAAAAATATGGTCTTTGGTAAGGGCTGCAATGGTATCGGCCACCTCGGCAAAAATGGGAGCCTCCCGAACCATGTCGTCCGATATGCCCGTGAGCTGCGTGATAAAATATGGAATAGGAATTTCGGGATTGATGAGGGTACTGAACTCCTCGATTACCTCCAGTCCGTTATGTATAAATATAGCTATTTCGGTTATGCGTCCCCAGCGATAATTACCCCCGGTGGTTTCAATATCAATTACTGCGTACATATTACTGCTTTGCTCCGGCTGCTCTGCAGAGCCCTCTTCTCCTTTTTAATGAAATTTAAGGTTAAACAATTAATTAGCCAAATTAATTTACAGGCCTCCGAATTTTCTGGCCCGGCTGTAAGATCTAAACCTGAAGCCCCTTATCTGGTTAACCTTCTAAAAGCTATCTTTAACCTGTACCGCTTTAGGCGGTAAAATGCCTCACTTCTATGGATAAAACCAGAAATATTCTACTTTCCACCGATTTTTCAGAGGCCGCTGTTAATGCGCTTAAATTTGCCATTGGGCTGGCGAAGGAAGCAGGTGGCACCCGCCTGATCGTGCTGCACTCCTTCCAGCTGCCTGCTACTGGTCCGGTTATGGGCTTAGGAACGGCTTATGTAACCGACCAGGCTATTCTGGTGGACCAAATGCAGGCACAGGCCCGGGAGCATATGCTGGAGCTGGAAGAAGGCTATCTAAAGCCCTCCGGACTTGATTTTGAGTGCGTTATGCAGTTAGGATCTGCCATGAACAATATAAACGATCTGGCTAAGAGCAAAAAGGTCGATTTGGTGGTAGTGGCAAATGAAAAGGCTGGGAAGCTGGAACGCCTGCTGGGTAGCCTGCCCCTGTATGCGCTGGAACATTCAAAGGCTCCGCTGTTGCTTGTACCAGACAAGGTTGCTTACCGGCCCTTCCGCAAAATGGCCTTTGCCACCGACCTTAAAACTTATGAGCGGGAGGCAGTGCTGAAACAGCTGAGATACCTGGCCGAATTATTTAAGCCGGATGATATATGTGTGCTGAACGTGCACACAGCAGAAGAAGAGCTGAGCGGAAAAGAACTGCAGGAGCTGGAGCATATACGCCAGGAGTTTCAGGGTATGGATTATGAAGTCGAAATGATTGAAAGTGAAGATGCTGAAGAAGGTATCCTGGATTTTGTAGAGCAGGAGGAAGTTGGATTGCTTGCTGCCATTCCAAGACAACATGGCTTTTTTGAGGGGCTTTTTCATAGCAGTATCACCAAAAAGCTGGCCCGGCATAGCCACGTGCCATTACTGGCCATTCATGAGTAATAACCGTTCCTTTAACCGGGAGGGGATAAAATTGCAGGAGCATAAAAAGAATATCATAGGAACTGCCCCGCCAGGGCGGATTTCTTACTCATTTTATAAAATTAAAACATCAGCTATACTCAACTGTTACTCTATATGATGAGACACATACTTATACCCACCGATTTTTCTGAAACGGCCAACAGTGCCCTGCTGTATGCGCTGGAGTTGGCGCTTGCGACAAAAGCCGAATGTACCCTTTTGCATGCTTATAAAATGCCACACGATTTTGTGGCAGAAATGGAAAACCGGGTTGTTGCCCACCGCAAAAATGCTGTTAAAAAGCTCGAGGCTTATGTGGAGGAGTTAAAAAAGGAAGAGAAGTATGCCGGTTTAAAGCTTCACCAGATGGCAAAGGAAGGAAGCCCTGCTGAGGTGGTGGAAGATTTATCGGAAGAGATAGCAGCTGACTTAGTGGTGATAGGTCTTTCGCGAAATAAAGGCTGGAACACCTTTTTTTCCGGCGGCAAGGGTGAGGAAATTGTGGAGAATTGTCGACTACCCGTGCTGGCAGTGCCTGCCGGTGTTCCATTTCAAAAGCCACGCGAAATTGTATATGCCGCCGCCTACCGGGAGGAGGACATGCAAAACCTTGAAGAACTGGCCGGCTTTGCCAAATTATTTGATGCCCGCCTCAGAATAGTGCATGTTATTAAAAAAGATACGAAGGAAGAGCGGCTGCGCTACAGAGGTTTTAGCGAAGAAGTGCAGGATACGCTATCTTACCCTTACCTCAACCAGGAATTGTTAATTGCCGACGAAGTGGAAGAAGGGCTGCAACAGGCCATTGCCAATAGTGCAGGAGTGGTATTGTCGATGGCACATTACCATAAATCATTTTTCAAGGGCATGTTTGCCAAAAATCACACCAAAGAGGTGGCCAAAGAAACCCGCGTGCCCCTTATGGTTTTTTACGAGGAGGAATAGGACTCCTGCATTAAAACTAAAATAAAAAAGGTTGCTTCGGATTATTCCGAAGCAACCTTCCTTCTTTAAAAGCTTCTGCTTTTTAGTCTTCCTTTTTATCTTCTTTCTTTTTTGAAGTCACATCTTTTTGCCTTGTTGCCGGCACATCGGCCGCATCTTTACGATCTGTTTTAACATTCACCGATTTGTCGCCTGTCAGGTTTGGATTGTAATCTTTTCTTCTTTCTTTAATTTTATCGTTGATTGCCATAATTCCTTCTCTTTAAGTGAAAAAATAAGCCTTTCCAGGCTTTTCTATACCTTATTTTACTTAATCAGGGAGCTTTATGTTGCACTGAGGTAATGGTAATTTATTGATATTCAGTTTAGTAAGGTCCTGGGTGCGGCTTTCTGCTGTTTCTGATTGGTAAAAAACGCCACATCTGTCTGTAGGCTCACTTGCCCCTTAATGGTTTCGTACTGCTGTGGTTAAGTAATTTTAACACTGTCCCAGCACGATTGGGCTGCCTTCTCCAGGCGCTCTTCCGTTATATCTAAAGTACCGGACAAATGAAGTTTGGTGGTGGCTACAACCTGTCCGTGGACAATAGCTGCCATAAGGGCGATATCCATTTGCCGGAGGATGCCCACTTCTGTTCCATTTTTCAAAAAATCTACCACCACCCGGGGAAATTGACGCATTTCGCCTTCGCCCGACTGGCTTATAAAAGGAGAATTGGTGTACTGCTCTAAGAACATAAACTCCTCGGGGTTTTCCATAAAGCAGTGAAAGAGTCTGCGGTAAAAGCTAAAAAAGCGGTCGCGCAGATTTCCGCCAGCCTCCTCTCCCTGCTGCAAATCCAGATCTATTTTCTGCCTAAGCTCCCCGTACAGCTGGTTAATGAGCACCTCTTTGCTGGGGAAATAGTTGTAAATGGTGCCGGCCGCCACCCCTGCCTGTTTGGCAATCATGGACATGGGGGTGGCATGAAAGCCATGCTCCGTAATCAGTTCCATGGTCGCCTTCAGAATAGCCCCGCGTTTATCGTCTCCTTTCATTTTGCTGCTGAATGTTTGTTCAGTAAAAGTGTGGCAAACAGATGGTACGCGCAAGCATATCCTGTAAATTTTGCGTGGCTGTTGTTTAACTTTAAAGTAAAAGGACTGGAGGGTAATTTAGCTTTGCCCCTTTGATTAGAATAAAAAAACCGGCGAGTTTCCTCTGCCGGCTTATTTTGTTTAAGTTTTCCCTGGTCCTTAAAAGTCCATTTCCTCTGCATCACCATTATCCTGCTGGCGCTGCTCGCGGTTAGGACGTTCGCCACGCTTGTTCGACCTGCGAAGCTGGTAGGTAAACCCAAGGGTAAAGGTACGGGGGCGCCACTGGAATTCCCCTTCGCTGATGAAGTCATCGGTAATGGTAATTGATCTCCAGCGGCGGGTGTTCAGCACATCACTCACACTCAGGGTAAGGTTTCCTCTTTTATTGAAAAGGTCTTTGCTAATTCCTGCATCGACAATATATAAAGCCTTTGTGCGGCCCTGTGTCCGCTCCATAGGGGCACGGTAAAAGAAGGTGCTTTGGGCACTCAGGCCTTTGGCAATTTTAAACTGCATATTGGTCCTGGCGTTCCAGGTATAGGTATCGCTGTACAGGTCCAGGTTTTCATAGCCTTCCAGTTCACCACCCTCAATTATCTGCCGGTAAAAGTTGAAATTAGTATTGGTGGTCCACCACTCGGCAATATCAGCATTCAGTACCAGTTCCAGACCATAGGCGTTTTCAGTAGCCAGATTCATAGGCATGCTTACCTGTATGGGAAAACTGTCGGTTTCAATGGTGGTGGTAACTCTTTCGATAATATCAGTAGTGTGGCGATAGTATATACTGCTGGTAATGGAGGCAAAAGGCAGGTGGCGGAGGTAGCCTAGTTCTACAGAATTGGTAAACTCCGGATCGAGCCTTGGATTACCCGTGCGAACGCTGTATTTATCTTCCTGGCTAATGAAGGGGTTAAGCCAGCGACCGCCCGGACGACGGATGCGGCGGCTGTAGCTCCACTCCACTGAACTGTTGTCGGTAAGCGCATAGGTAAAGTGGGTGCTTGGGAAAAGGCTCAGGTAGTTTCTGGGGTACTCTTCGCCTGATTCCAGTAGCTCAGAATTAATATCACTGTACTCGGCCCTTAGCCCTAGCTGGTAAGAAAAGCGCCCGGGCTTATTGCCCAGTATTCCATAAGCGGCATACACATTTTCGGTATAGATAAAGCTATTGGATAGGCTATCGAGGAAGACCCAGTCACCATCTATTACCTGGTTTACATCATAAATATTCGTATTCTCATCCCAGTTGGCCCGAACCCCTGCTTCCCAGCGGCCCTCTTCTCCAAAAGGATGAGTATAGTCTGTCTGGAAAAGGAAGCTCTTTTCACCTTCGTCGTTTATGGTATTCTGGCGAAGGAACACCTCGTCTAAGTCGCCTCTCTGCCTTTCGCTGATGGTAGATTCCTCTATTTCAGATTCTCTGCTGGCCTGGAAGGTAGCTGTTAAGAGCTGTCCTTCCCGCTCGTAGGTGCGGCGGTAATTAAGTTCAGCTTCCATGGTGGGCTCTGTTTCTTCTTCAACTGAATTCCGGAGGCTTGAGTTGAGGAGGGCTTCATAGAGGTTGTAATTCAGGTAAGTAAGTTCCTCGGCAGACTCGCCCGAAGAGGCACGGTACAGGAAAGAAGTGCTTAGGGTATTACGTTCGTTCAGGAAAAAATCTGAGCCAAAGCGGATGTTGTTGGAGAAGCCCTGGCGGTTATTAAGGTTGAGCGTTTCAATATGTTTGACATCGGTAAGTGGGTCCTCTACAGTGAAGTAGGTCCTTTCCTGGTAGCCCTCACTGCTGAAATCGTAATAGCGAATACCATAGTTGACAAACAAATTGTACCAGTTTTTACGGTAGTTAAAGTTAAGGGAAGCGCCATAGTTGCTCGGGTAACCTACATTTGCACTTACTGAGCCATTAATGCCGTCTCTTCTCTCTTTCTTGAGGATGATGTTAATGATACCAGCCACCCCTTCGGCCTGGTAGCGGGCCGAGGGGTTGGTAATAACTTCCACCCGTTCAATCATATCGGCCGGGAGGGAGCGGAGCGCTTCTGCACCGCTAATTCCTACAAGCCCCGATGGCTTTCCGTCAATCAGGATCTGCACATTCTGGCTCCCGCGAAGGGCAACATTGCCCTCAACATCGACGGTAACAGAAGGGATATTATCGAGAATATCGCTGGCAGAGCCACCCACCCGGGCAAGCGATTCACCCACATTAAATATTTTTTTATCGAGGGCCAGCTGCATCTGGCTTTTTTGAGCTGTTACTTCTACTTCCGATAATGTTTTAGCATCAGGGGAAAGGGCAATAGTTCCCAGTTCAATTTCAGGATTGGCCGCATTCAATACAATATCATTCCGGTATTCGCTTCCGAAAGAAAGAAACTGAATAAGGGCGTAGTAACGGCCGTAGGGGGCATTCAGTACAAATTCACCTTCCGTATTGGTGGTGGTGCCGGTAACAAGGGAGGAATCTGCCTGGCTAAAGAGCGAAATGGTAGCATATTCGAGTGGCATTTCATTTTCGGCATCTGTTACGATTCCACTTATGGTGCCGGTCGCTCCTTGTGCCCATGCGCCCACCGCGGAAAGAATAATGAGAAGGATGCTAAGGATATATTCTTTTTTCATGCTGTTTAATTTGGGCTGCAAAGGTAGTAACTCTTTTCTTCTTAACGGATAATTATGCAAATGTTTACGTAAAACAACAAATAAACAAAGGTTAAACACTGGTATTTGGCTGCTCATTTTTTGAGTGGAAAAATAAAAGGATAGGCGGTGGCGGCTGAAGTTCTGCCTGTAGGCTTTCCCAGATCCTGGCGGAAGGTTTTTAAATTTAATCCTGATATCGTTCTATTTTTATTTGAAGATAATATGTAATTTGCCGGTTAAGCTACAGAAAGCCGAACCTACATTTTGACCTTTTAGGCGTCTTTGATTATTGGTAAAACAAAGGAGCAGGCGAGGGAATAAACAGAAAGAAAAAATGGATGCACTATACTTTGTTGGTTTTAATATTTTGATACTGCTTCTGCTGTGTCTGGATTTGTTTGTCTTTAACCGGAAAAATGAGCCTGTAAAGTTAAAGGAAGCGGCCGCATGGAGTGTTTTCTGGATAGCGTTGGCCATGGTGTTTAACTATGGGGTGTATGTATGGAAGGGAGAGGAACTCGCGCTGGAATTTCTTACCGCTTATGTGCTGGAGAAATCGCTGAGTGTCGATAACCTCTTTGTGTTCGTTTTGCTCTTTTCCACCTTTGGTGTACCGGCTGCTTACCAGCATAAGGTGCTGTTCTGGGGTGTGCTGGGCGCTATTGTTATGCGGGCCATCTTTATCTTTGCCGGTTTTGCTCTGGTAGAATATTTCCATGCAAGCCTGTATGTTCTGGGCGCTTTTCTGGTATACGGAGGCATTAAATCTGTAGTGGAGAAGGAAGAGGAACTGGACCTGAAGGAAAGCCGCTGGTATAAATGGTTAAGCCGCCATATTCGCCTGGTGCCGGAATTCCATGGGGAGCGATTCTGGATAAAAAAAGAGGGGAAGCGCTTTTTTACACCGCTGTTTATGGCACTGGTAAGTATTGAGATAAGCGATTTAATATTTGCGGTGGATTCTATTCCTGCGGTGCTGTCTATCTCAGCAAATCCTTTTATCGTGTATTCCTCTAATATTTTTGCTATTCTGGGGCTTCGGGCTTTGTATTTTGTGCTGGAAGGAACCCTGCACCTGTTTCATTACCTTAAATACGGACTGGCGGCTATTCTGGTATTTGTAGGGCTTAAAATGCTCCTGATCGATATTGTTGAGGTGGAAATTATGCACAGCCTGCTCTTCATTTTTGCAGTACTGGCCCTGTCGGTGGTGTTTTCATTAATCTTTCCTCAGCCAAAAGTAAGCGGTGGAGTGGTAAAGGAGTAGTGGAGCTTATCTGGTGAATAATGGAGGCCGTATGAGAACGATTACTTTTTTAAAACCAGGCTTAACGCATGTATATCGGTTTGCTCCTGTAGATAGATTAAAAGAAATTTAATCAGTAATATGATGCCAATCAGCTCCATGGTTTCTTCTACCGTGGTAATGAGGGCATACCGTAAGTTTATTAAGCCATCCTGTTCAGCAAAGAAGCCACCAATTAATTCCATTCCAAGGGCACCGGCTACATATACACATCCTGCCAAGAAGAACCCCCACCTGAACCTGGCAGGAAGGGAAAAGAAAAATTTTAAATACAGAGCAGCAAAAGCAAGTAAAAAGGCCATTCCTACCAGCACCCAAGAGTAGTAGAATATCCCTGAAAGATTTAAGCTGTTCCTTAAAGGAAGAATAAGATGCTCATGAAAGCTAGCTACTTCATCTAAGGCCATACAAATAAACACCCCGGCCAAAAGAGCCCAATGGAGTACATTAGGTTCCAGGTATTTCTTTTTGTACCAGGCAATTAAGCCGAATAAGCCGCCCGCGGTTAAGAGAATTAGGCCGGAAAAAAAAGTAGGTATATTCGCTTCTTTATCCATGTTAAAGCCGGGAACAAGCCCCAGCGCCTGCTCATAGCCCCCCTCCAGCCAGGTAAATATGGCCAGCAGGTTCAATACTACCAATAGGGCAGTTATCCTGAATAAGGCCCGGACAATCCATGCCGGATTTACCTCTATCCTATTATCAGAAGAGGCTTCTGCTTTCTCAGGTCTCGACCTTTTTCTGTCTCTTGTAATTATTTTATTGGCGAATGTTCCCATCTTTTCCCTGCTTTACATCTTATTTGTCCATTTGCACACACTCTTTAGGCAATGTATTAAGGCCTCTTTCACCTGCACAAATACACGGAAAGAAGAGGCGGTAATGGCAGGTTTTTCTGTCTTTTAAACTTTCTCCGGAACAAGGCTTTCCTGCCTGAATTTTTCGCGCTACTTCCTGTTAGCTGATTTTAGCGGTATACGCTAAATAGTTATGGTAAGTTTGTGAATAACCTGCTTTCATCAGTAATTAATGCCCTGATAAAAAAATAAATTGTTCAATAAATATAAGCACATTAACCGGATTGTTCAGGAATAGTTAGTGTTTTAGTAACAATATTTTATGCTTTATATCCTGTTTGTTGCGGTTGATGAGACCGGATGAAAAGGTAGACTACTCATCATGGTTGAAGGTCTAACCTATCCTCCTGAAATGGATGGAAAACAGGGAAGAGTTTTGCCGGTGCCAATCGTAAGCAAATTCCTGTTTCATATTTATAACAAATATCTTATGGCTGCCATTTAAATGATTGGATGGGTATGGCAGGGTAATGGATTTCTGCGTTAACAGAAATCAATGAAGCTGGAGAAGGTCCTGTTGTGAAAGAGGGGTGAAAATATGAAATATGGAAGAATGGAAGAGTCGTAAAAAGGGTGCTGAGGCTTTCTTTCGGCGGCTCCAACCAATAGAAAAAGCAGGTAACTTCCGCTACCTGCTTCGGGCTTATTGTGCAACCACTTTTTTAGGAAAAGTCTTTTTTATTTCTGGTACCCGTCCCTTTGTTGCCACCTAATCCTGCACCTGCAGAAGCGGTACCCTCTTCTTTGCTTTCTGCACCAGGTATCGCGCTGGTTTTACCGGTGGGTTCTGTATGTTCAGTCTTTATTTTTCCTTTTTTGCCATCAATTTCTGCGCGATTAGCCTCCCGAGTATTTTCTCCTCTGGCTTCGGCTGACCGGTCGCGGGTACCAGCTCTGTTTTCGGCCCCTGTCTGGCTCGCCTTTTGGTCAGGATTCATTTGTTTTCTGTCTCTATCTCTGTTTTCCATCATTTCTATATTTATGTTCAACATATTTTAATTTACGCTAACCTTATTTATAGGTTTACCCGGCGCTCTGTTTATTTGACTGAAAATCAGTAGGTTGAATTCATGGAGCATTCGCTTCCGGTGGAGCAGGTCAGGAGAAATTGATAAACCTGATAAAAGAGTTTTAATAGCTGAGGCAGGCAGGATGATATGTCAAGAATGGAATGCTTTTTGTAATTAGCTTTAAAAAGAGAAAGAATATGAGAAGCATAAAAATCATGTTAAGTACCACTGCTAAGGTGGTGCCTGTTCTGGTAATTTTCAGTCTGCTATTCATTAGTTTGCCGTTAAAGGCACAGCAGGATTCTACTTTGTTGGTGGTAATTGACGGGGAGTTGTCGAGCCATAAAGAACTGGCGGGGCTCTCCTGGGAAGAAATCGAAAGCATGGATTATCTCTCTGGCCGGGATGCTAGGAGTATATATGGTTTAGCCGGGGCAGGAGGGGCGCTCGTAGTGAAAATTAAAGAGAAAAGGCCGGAACTGCTCGTGGTAAAAGATGGGAAGGTAATACCTGCAGATTCTCTGAAGGATATACGGTTTGAAAAGATAGAGGTGCTTAGCCCAAGGCAGGCCATCAACCTGTATGGGCCAGTCGGTGTCAATGGTGCCCTGCTTGTGCAGGGAAAGGAGCAGGAGCCGAAGGGGGAAACAGAAGCCGGAGTGGAGGAGACTTGTAGGTCCGGTTGTTGTGCGGTGCCAGCGGTAGAAAAGGAGTAGGTTCTGTTGCTTTTGTTTGATATTTATTTCCAGATATATTTGAAAATATTTATTAGTGGAAGGAACTTCCTTCTTCATAATTCACTTCTTTAGCAGAATATTATTCCAGGGAAATCTGAAAAATAAAAATAATTATAAGATGATATTTGAAAACAGAGGATTAAAATATGCTGCTGCCATTTTGTTAGGCATGGGTTTGTTTGTGAGCTGTGCCAAGGAAGAGGAGGAAATACTTCCGGTAACAGAAGAGGAGCCAGCCGCTGATACTACTGGTGTAGCAGCTATTAATGACTGGATTTATGGGGTAATGGATGAGGTTTATTACTGGACAGATCAGATGCCTGAAGCACCAGATAATAAGCAGGATCCTTCCGATTATTTCGATGCCTTGCTTTCTTCTGAAGACCGTTTCTCTTTTATCATTCCTGATTATGAGGAGCTCATGAACTCTCTTAACGGAGTGAATATGGAAGCCGGCTATGAATATATGCTGGTAAAAGAGGACCAGAGTGGAACTGGAGTTTTGGCAGTACTGCTGTATGTAAAAGAAGGCTCGCCAGCCGATGAGGCGGGTTTAAAACGTGGCGATGTTATTACTAAGATTAACGGGCAGAGTATTAATACGTCTAATTATAAAGATATGGTAGGGCAGCTTTCCTCGAACCATTCCATCATTTATAAGCGGTACGATGAGGAGGTGGCTGCCTATGAAGAGCAACCGGAGCTTTCGCTGAGTGTAATGGAACTGGCCGAGAATCCTTCTCACCTCGATACTGTCTATACGGTTGGAAGCCACAAAGTAGGTTATTATGTATATAATTTCTTCTCTCCCGGTCTTAATTCCAATGAGTATGACCTGGAAATGGACCAGATAATATCCGATTTCAAGGCACAGGGGGTAAGCGATATTGTACTAGACCTCCGCTATAATAGTGGTGGGGCTATCTCTTCCGCAACCAACCTGGGCAGCCTTTTAGGTAAAGGAGTAGACGACAGTAAAGTGTTCTACGAAAATAAATGGAATAAGCTGATGACTGATTACTTTAACAGTCAGGCAAATGGAGATGATATCCTGAGAGGGAAGTTTAAAAACAAAGCCGAAAATATAGGTAATTCATTGTCATCCGGAAGAATTTACGTGCTGATAGGTTCCAGAACAGCTTCTGCCAGTGAACTGATTATAAACGGGCTGGAGCCTTATATGGATGTGCACCTGATTGGGGAGAAAACAGTTGGTAAAAACGTAGGCTCTGTGCCGATTGATGATACCAAAAATCCGGAAAACCCATATGGTCTCCTTCCAATCGTGTTCAAAATATTTAACAGCCAGGGAGAGTCAGAATATAGCCATGGCTTTGCTCCTGATGTGGAAGTAAAAGATTTTCAGTTGCCACTGAAAGCTTTAGGTGATATAGAAGAGCCACTGCTGGCGATGGCCCTGCAAATGATCTCTGGCGTAAATGCTCGGATTGGCCAGGAGCCTGCTTCGAATATGCGCGTAGCAGAACCCATATTTTCTTCCATCGACCAGAAGGCGCACACCAATCGCCTCATTATGGAAGTGCCTTCTCTTCAGAAGTAAGAAAAAGAATTTAAAAAAGAGGCCCTGCAGCACCATGAGTGGTCGGAAGAAATTCCGGCCACTTTTTTTATGTTTT
>NZ_ANNU01000058.1 GCF_000346615.1 Nafulsella turpanensis ZLM-10 | reverse complement strand
CAGACTCTTCAAAACATAAAAAAAGTGGCCGGAATTTCTTCCGACCACTCATGCCTATACAGGCCGCCTTTCCTTTAACTGCTCTTTTAATCCCGAAGGCAGCCTTACCTGCTTTTCTTTTCTGCCCGTTCGAGCGCCTCATATACATTTACGACCTTTCCACTATCTGAAAGTTTTTTGAATCGCACCACAGATCCCGCGCTATCCGGCTCTGCACCTGGCAGGTTCACTTTATCGCGACGGTAATTGGTAGCCGACTTCATAATAATTTTCTTCACCTCTTCGGCCGATAATTCCGGATAGTAGGCCATAATTAGGGCCGCTACACCAGAAGTAACAGGTGCCGCCATACTGGTACCACTCATGCTTTCATACTCATTATCAGGCAAGGTGGAGTAGATATCTACACCTGGCGCAAACACATCGACTGTTTCACGGCCATAGTTTGAGAAATCAGCCACAAACTTTGTTCCGGTTCCCCATGAGGAAGCGCCCACTTCCAGCCAGTTATCGGCCTTGTCTTTCGAATTAAGGAAGCGCTTGGTGGGGAAGTTTCTCTCTTCATCGATATTTTTTCCGTCATTACCAGCGGCATGCACCAGTAAAACCCCTTTTTCTTCCGCATATTTCACGGCCGCATCTACCACTTCTTTGTGTGGAGAATAAGCCTTACCAAAGCTCATATTAATAATATCGGCACCATTATCTACCGCATAATAAATAGCATTGGCAACATCTTTATCCCGTTCATCGCCATTGGGGACTGCACGAATGGCCATAATTTTTACCGGAGCAGCGATGCCATCTATTCCAATTCCATTATTTCTTTCTGCCGCAATTATACCGGCCACGTGGGTACCATGAGAAGCATCCGGTCCTTCCACATCATTATTGCCGTAGTAACGCTCATTTAAATTACTGTAGTCATCTCCTACAATATGGCGGGGGTCAAAATCAGGATTAAAGCTGTATTCCAGCATATTGGTAAAGTACTCATTCCCCTCCTCAATCCGCTCTTCGGTAAGGCCGTTCATAGAAGCAAACTGTAATACCGCTTTCGCCTCCTTTAGTGCATCTTTCTGTGGTTCAAAGTCTTTGAGCTCTTCTTCTGTAAAGTCTTCGCCTAAGGCACCTTCCATCTGCTTTTGAGCCTGCTTATAGCGGGCATAAAAACCTAAAAAGCCAGCCGACTGCTCCCGTAACTGATTAACCCTATCTTCAAATTCCTGCTTTACCTCCTGGTAAAGAGCATATTCTTCTTTATTGCTTACCTCTGCTGCACTTTTACCTTTATACTTCTCTGAAAGAGAGCGGTAAAGACGGGTAAGCTCATAGGTATCATTTACCACATTTTGTCCATCGGCACCTCCAATAAAGTTCCAGCCATGGACATCATCTACATAGCCATTCTTATCATCGTCTACACCATTTCCGGCAACTTCGTCTTCGTTAACCCACACTTTATCATCCAGGTCCTCGTGCTCTACATCCACGCCTGAGTCAATAACCGCAACGATCACCTCCTCCTTAGGCTCTTTTCCTTTCAGCAACTCCTTATAGGCAAGTTCCGTACTAATGCCTGCGACTCCTGTTTTTGCCGGATCGAGGTGAAACCAGTTTTCAGGAGCAGTGGTAAGGGTATCGCTCATTTTTACCTGCTGCGATTGCTGCAGGCCTGCCTGTGCGCCAGAACTCATCAGGAGAAGGGCTGCCACTCCCGGAAGTACAAAATGTTTCAAATTCATCATAAATTAGTTCGTATATCAGATTTCTATGTTCTAACACTAAAGCTGAAAAAAAGAATTTATTTTTCAGTGGTAAAAATAAATTTCTTTAAAAAATTCTTATTTTTTCTCTCACCTTTGCCAGGTAACTCATTTTTTAACCGGAAAATCGATGAAAAAATTCAACTACTCCTTATTCTTTAGCCTGCTATTACTTGTTCTTTGGAATTCCGGCTCCCTCATGGCCCAGTCTGTAACAGGCTCCTGGCAGGGCAACCTAAGCTTTAGAGGCAGTAGTATTCCGCTCCTCTTCCACCTTAATGAAGAGGAAGGCAAGTTACAGGCGACTGTCGATAGCCCCGCCCAGGGCGCAAAAGGATTACCGGTAGATAGTGTACTGCTTAAAGGAGATAGCCTGATACTCAGGATGACCCGCATGGGGGTTACCTATAGCGGAAAGCTCAGCAAAGATGCCGATAGTTTAAGCGGGCACTGGAAACAGGGTGGTTTTTCCATACCACTCATAATGGAGAAAAAAGAAGTAGTAAGCCTTCAGCGACCACAGGAGCCCTCCACACCCCTTCCTTACCTAAGCCAGGAGGTGAATTTCGAAAATAAAGCAGCGGGCATAAAGCTTGCCGGCACTTTTACCCGCCCTTCTGCAGAAGGACAGTACCCGGCCGTTGTGCTGGTTTCCGGCTCCGGCCCACAGGACCGGAACGAACAGATTATGGGGCACCAGCCTTTTCTGGTGCTGGCCGACTACCTGACCAGGCAGGGCTTTGCTGTTTTACGCTACGACGACAGAGGTTTTGGGCAGTCAGAAGGTGCGTTTATTAAGGCCAATACCGAAGATTTTGCCAGCGATGCCGCCGCCGCCGTAGATTACCTGCAGTACCGGCCGGATGTTAAAGCTAAGCACATTGGCCTGATTGGACATAGCGAGGGAGGTATTATTGCGCCTATGGTAGCGGCAAAGGGAAAACCTGTCTCTTTTATAGTGATGCTTGCCGGACCGGCTCTCCCAGGCCATGAACTAATTCTTGAGCAGGGAGAGACCCTTCTCCGCCAACAGGGTGCTACCCCTACAGAAATTGAGAGCTACCGGAAAGCACAGGGAGAACTACTCCAGGTAATTCGGAACGAAAAGGATTCTATTACTGCCGCCCAACAGCTGGAGCAATTGCTGCTTGCTACTTATGAGCAGGATCGCCAAGCTTCTACCCCTTCCTCCGCACAGGTAAAGGCACAGGTAGCCCAATTGCTTTCTCCCTGGTACAGGTATTTTATTACCTATGATCCTGCTCCACTCCTCCGCCAGTTAGAAATCCCTACCCTGGCCCTATTTGGAGGAAAAGATGTTCAGGTACCTGCTAAAGCTAACATAGAAGCTCTAAGAGCAATCGAAAATGAAAATATCGAGCTTAAGAGCTTTCCACAGCTCAACCACCTTTTCCAGCCCGCCACCACCGGCCTGCCGAATGAATACGGGCAAATAGCAACTACCATAGACCCTTTGGCACTGGAATACATCAGCAGCTGGATAGAAGCTCAGGTCCCGGATACAGAGGAATAAGGTTTCCCCCCCGGCAATATCAGGGCTTCTCGCCTTCCTTTAGCTGCAGCGGAATGGCGGTAGAGTGCTTAATCTCTGTCATAACAAAGTAGCTCTGCACATGGCCGATGTTCTCGATAGCGGCCAGTTTGTTTACCAGGAAATGCTGGTAAGCATCCATATTGCTCACCACCACCTTTATGATGTAATCAAAGGAGCCCGCTACGTAATAGCATTCCATTACTTCCTGCAGTGGGTTAATCTGCTCTACAAAGCGGTTCAGGTGCTCCCGTGAGTGTTCTTTCAGCCCTACGGAAGCCAAAACCGTCAGCTGTTTTCCTACTTTGCTGCTATCTACCAAAGCCACATACTGGCGGATGTAGCCCTGCCGCTCCAGTCGCTTAATTCGCTCATAGGTGGGGGTAACGGAAAGCCCCAGCACCGCGGCAATTTCTTTTGTAGTAGTACGGGCATTTTCCTGGAGGATGTTCAGAATCTTCCTGTCGTAACGGTCTAATTTCATACCAGTTTTTTTTTCTGCTCAGCCAGCCTTAGGCGAAGAATAAAAGTAATAATTTCCTGCTAATAAATAAATAATAGATTTATTTTCTTCATTTAAATAGTTATTTAGTCTCCTACTCTGCTTATCCTTAACTTTATACCCACATTCACCTATTGAATAAGATCTGATGGAGGAAAAAAGAGAACTGAAGCCGGAAAGTTTAATGATGTCGTACGGGTATAAACCCGAGCTCTCAGAAGGGGCTCTTAAATGCCCGATTTTCCAGACCTCCACCTTTGTGTTTAAGAAGGCAGAAGATGGAAAAGCGTTTTTTGAACTGGCTTATGGCCAGCGGGAAAAATATCCGAATGAGGAGTTGGGCCTGATTTACAGCCGCCTCAACAACCCGGACCTGGAAATACTGGAAAACCGCCTTACACTCTGGGACCGCGCCGAAGCCTGCGCGGTTTTTGAAAGTGGCATGTCGGCCATTTCCACTACCCTGCTGGAGTTTGTAAAACCCGGTCACCTCCTGCTGTTCAGTTCTCCGGTTTATGGAGGCTCCGACCATTTCATTAAACATGTTCTTACCCGCTTTGGTGTACATATTATGGGTTTTATGGCAGGAGAAAGCAAAGAGGAGCTCATCCGGAAGGTAGAAGCGACAGGGAAGCCCCTGGCCATGGTTTATGTAGAAACACCAGCAAACCCCACCAATGGCCTTTTCGATATAGAAATGTGCAGGGAAGTGGCTGACCACTTTAGCAATGAGGAACATAAAGCTTATGTGGCAGTCGACAATACCTATATGGGACCGCTCTGGCAGCATCCTTTACAGCATGGCGCTGATCTGGTACTTTATTCAGCCACTAAATATATTGGCGGCCACAGCGATGTGGTGGCCGGGGCCTGTCTTGGTAGCGCAGCACTCATTCAGCGGGTAAAAACACTGCGCACCTTTCTCGGCTGTATGGCCGGCCCCTGGACCGCCTGGCTCCTGATGCGCAGTCTCGAAACCTTAAAACCTCGCATGGAATTGCAGGCAAGAAATGCTGAAAAGGTGGCGCAATTCCTGGCCGGGCACCCGAAAGTAGAAAAGGTGTATTATCTGGGCTTTTTACAGGAAAATGATCCACAATACCCCATATACCAAAAGCAGCTGAAGTCGGCCGGAGCAATGCTTTCTTTCGATGTAAAGGGAGGTGAAAAAGACGCATTTAATTTCCTGAACCACCTGAAACTGGTTAAGCTGGCTGTAAGTCTCGGCAGTACAGAATCCCTGGCCCAGCACCCGGCCACCATGACCCATGCCGATGTGAGCAAGGAAGACAAAGCACAACTCGGAATCAGCGCAAAAATGATACGCCTTTCTGTAGGTGTGGAAGATGCCGAAGATCTTATCTGGGACCTCGGGCAGGCGCTACAGCATGTTTAGTTGTATTTTTTAATAGTGAACATTTTTTTGCGGAGCCCTGGTGTAAAGGCTCCGCTTTTTATTTACAGATAGCGATTCAGTGTTCTCTCCACGCCACTCAAATAAGAAGTTCCGAAAAGATTAACATGCACCATTAAAGGATACAGATTATAAATATCCTTCCGCTCCTCATAACCCGGCTCCAGTGGTTTTGCTTCTTGGTAGGCATTGTAGAACCGTTCATCAAACCCACCGAACAACTCGGTAAAGGCCAGTTCTGCTTCCCGGTGCCCATAGAATACAGCCGGGTCAATTAGGCTCGGCTGCCCCTGCTCATCCACCATTACATTCCCGCTCCATAAATCGCCATGCAGGAGGGCCGGAGGCTCCTCTGTAAGCAATTCAGACAGCCTGGGGTAGAGCGATTTAAACCTTCTGGCAAAGGCCTCGTCTACCCGTTTATTATAAAGCGCCAGCCCTAACTGCACCTGCAGACGGCTGTCGCGGAAAAAGTCAATCCAGCTGTTACTTTGCTCGTTATTTTGTGGTAGCCGACCAATAAAATTGGCGTGGTCCAATCCGTATTGCCCGGAGGTGGCGGTGTGCATCCGCGCCAGGGAGCGACCTAATTCTTCCCAGTAATTACCGGCAGGGTGGCGGCTGTCGATATACTCCAGCAGCAGATAGCTTTTTCCCGATACTTTCCCCATGCCCAGCACTTCCGGAATGCGAAAACTTCCGTTGGAACGCAGGAGCTGAAGTCCGCGGGCCTCTGCTGCAAACATCTCCTCCTCCACCGCTTCATTCCATTTCAGAAAAAAGCTTCCGCCAGCTGTTTTCAGCTGTACAGCATTATTGATACAGCCGCCGGTTTTCAGCTGCACTTCTTCTACCCCAAGTTGAGAACCTGTACTTTCAAAAAGCACCTGTTCAAAGAAAGAATTATTGTCGCCCAACATTTACGCCAGCTTCCGCTCCCGCACTACATAATCGATAAAGTTTTCGATGGTGCGATCGAGAATATCGAACACTACCTGGAACCCTTCTTCTTCTCCGTAGTAAGGATCCGGAACATCTCTCAAATCGGGTGTCAGCGGGTCGCGTGGGGTATCGGAAAGGCTGTCGGCATTGGTATAAGGTTGCTCTTCATTGGCAGTATTGCCTGCTCTTGCTCCGGGTTCAAAATCGCGCATCAGAAATATTTTTCCTTCAATTTGCGCATCAGCATCGGCCAGTGCATTGAGGGTATCAATATTTTCGGCATCCATTGCAAGGATATAGTCGTAATGACGAAGATCTGGAGTTGACACCTGCCGGGCACTGTGAATGATTTTGACAGCATTCTTTTCAGCCACTCTTTGTGCCCGCTCATCGGCAGGTTTGCCTACGTGGTAGTCGGAGGTTCCGCCGGAGCTGACTTCAAACAGGGCCGTTAAGCCTTTTTCTTCTATTTTCTTTTTAAAAATGGCTTCAGCCAAAGGGCTTCGGCATATATTTCCAAGACACACAAAAAGTACTTTTATTTTCTCCATAAGGTTGTTCTATCGTTTTTCCTGATTAAACACATTTTTTATACCCTTATAACTCATCCGGAGCATTTGAGTTTATTATGCACTGATTTGATAATACCTCAGGTGTAATCCTTTCGGTACAGCATTATTTAAGAAATTTCTCACGCCCCGGAAACAGAAACTTCTGGCGGGAAAAAGCGCTGCAAAATCTTATCTCTAAAAAATATTTATTTTTTTTCAGACAGTGGGTTACCTTTTGTCGGCTGGCGGTATACATCAGTACATAACACATATTTATTCATACACCTGTTTAACATCTAACAAGCATAAGCCTCTTCTAAATTAGAAGAGGTTTTCTTTTTTATACCCCTATTTTTTAAGATTTTTGGTGAGCGACAGAACCAATTTTTTAACAAACCTATACAATGGAATTTATTAAAGTCACCGAACAGCACCGTCCCCACATCGCCCTGATAGAGTTAAACCGGCCAAAAGAGTTGAATGCTCTTAACCTCCAGCTCATGACAGAGGTAAAAGAAGCCCTGGAAGCGCTGGATAAAAATGATGATGTACGGGTGATTGTCCTCACCGGTAATGAACGCGCTTTTGCTGCAGGAGCCGACATTAAGCAGATGGCGGGTAAAAGCGCCATCGACATGGCCAAAATCGATCAGTTTGCCACCTGGGATAAAATTAAGAAAACGAAAAAGCCCCTCATCGCTGCTGTTTCCGGCTTTGCACTCGGTGGGGGCTGTGAGCTGGCCATGACCTGCGACATGATAGTGGCCTCGGAAACTGCCCAGTTTGGTCAGCCCGAAATAAAAATTGGCGTTATGCCAGGCGCCGGCGGTACTCAGCGCCTTACCCGCGCCATTGGTAAAGCAAGAGCCATGGAAATGGTGTTAACCGGCAAGTTTATTTCTGCCGAAGAGGCCCTGCATTACGGTCTCATCAACAAAGTGGTTCCTGTAGAAATGTACCTGGAGGCTGCCCTTGCTCTTGCCAAAGACATTGCCCAGATGTCGCCCATCGCTACCCAAATGGCAAAGGAATCGGTAAACCGCGCCTTCGAAACGCATCTCGACGAAGGTCTGCATTTCGAACGCAAGAACTTCTATATGCTTTTCGCTTCCGAAGACCAGAAGGAAGGAATGAATGCCTTTGTAGAAAAAAGAAAACCTGAATTTAAGGGGCGGTAGTGTCTCTTACTTACAATTCAGAGAGCAGGAGCCTTAAAAAGCTTCCACTCTCTGAATTGCTAATAGCAGCACTTCCTTTTCAAAGGATAAACTTCAGGCTTTTCCCATACACCAGTTTATTTCTATTCCTCTTTGCATCTCTTCCTTTTTACCCTTACCTTTGCAGCACAAATTATTAAATAGGAATTATTCTTGTTTAGGTGAGGGCATCCGGAGCACATATCGACCTTTCGGCACTGAAAGAAGCCTTGAGCTGCGCTGGCTTAAAAGCCACCCAGCAGCGGCTGGTGATTTACCAGTGCCTGATGGCGACCGATAAGCACCCGACCGCAGAGGAAATTTTCGAGCAGGTCCGGCCTTCCAATCCGAGCATTTCGCTGGGAACGGTGTACAAAACCCTGGAAACACTGGTCGACAGCCAGCTGGCCCGCAAAGTGCCGGTTTCTGAAAACAAAATGCGCTACGATGCCCGCATGGATTCACACCACCATATTTACTGCACCAATACAGGTGAAATCATCGATTTTCAGGATAAAGAGCTGGAAATGATTATCCGCCAGTACCTGGAGAGCAGGCAAATTAAAAATCTGGAGGTTCAGAACTTTAACCTGCAAATCCGGGCGAACAAGCTTAACCCGGAGCAGGATATCCTCATAGACTAACTATTTTTAAATTTTAAACCCATACAAACATGTCATTAGTAGGAAAAAAAGCTCCTTTAATCAACGCTCCTGCCGTAATCAACGGCGAAGAGATTGTTGAAAATTTTTCACTCGACCAGTACTTAGGCAAGCAGGATGTTATCCTGTTTTTCTACCCAAAGGATTTTACTTTTGTGTGCCCTACTGAAATTCATGCTTTCCAGGAGAAACTGGCTGAGTTTGAGAAAAGAGGCGTAGCGGTAGTAGGCTGCTCCTGCGATACGGAAGAGTCTCACCTTGCATGGCTTAACATCGCCAAAGATCAGGGCGGCATCCAGGGAGTAACTTACCCCATCATTGCCGACCCATCTAAAACAGTTGCTCATAACTATGGCGTATTAGCTGGTGACTGGAACTACGACGAAGACGGAAGCCTGATTTTCGAAGGCGCCCCTGTAGCTTACCGGGGCACTTTCCTGATTGATAAAGAAGGTGTGGTACGTCAGGAAACCATCAACGACCTGCCACTGGGCCGTAACGTAAATGAAACACTTCGTTTGGTAGACGCGCTACGTCACGTAGAGAAATTCGGCGAAGTGTGCCCTGCTAACTGGGAAGAAGGAAAAGAAGCCATGTCGGCCACCCGCGATGGCGTAGCTGATTACCTTTCAAAGCACTAAGATCGGAGACATGAGATGTGGGACTGGAGAAAGAAGAAAAAAAGGCAAAGAAGCCATTTATTAAAAACTACAGCGCTTCTTTCCAGTTCTTTTTTCACAGCACATGTAAACGTCTTTAACCATAAGTTTAATCCTCCGGGCTACAATAGCCTGGAGGATTTTTTATTTGTATCCCCTAAAATCCGTATTTTCGCCCAATGAAGCTCGAAGCCTTCCTGTATAATACTCTTAACCGTACTGTTGCCAGCGCCATCGGGCTTGCCGCTCCCTTTCACACCAAGGCCCGGAAGCTCTACGAGGGCCATAAAAGCTTAATCAATTCTATCGAGAAGCATTTTCAATCTGAAAAGGCGCCTGTGGCCTGGTTCCATTGCGCCTCCCTGGGCGAGTTTGAGCAGGGGCGGCCTGTTATGGAAGCTTTCAAAAAAGAGTATCCGGATTATAAAATCCTGCTCACTTTCTTTAGCCCATCAGGCTATGAGGTGCGAAAAGATTATGCAGGGGCAGATTTCATCTGTTACCTCCCGTTCGATACCCCCGGGCAGGCAAAACGTTTTATACAGGCAGCAAAGCCCAGGATAGCTTTCTTTGTAAAATATGAGTACTGGTACAATTACCTCCGGCTGCTGCATGAGCAGAATGTTCCTACTTTCCTGGTATCCGGTATTTTCAATCCCAGCTTTATTTTCTTTAAACCCTATGGTGGCTTTTACCGGAAAATGCTCCTTTACTTTACCCACCTCTTTGTACAGAATAAAGAATCGGCCCGCCTGCTGGACAGCATTGGCATCCGTAACTATTCCCTGGGTGGCGATACACGATTCGATCGAGTAGCGGCTATCTGTCAACAACCAAAAAAAATACCCCTGGCGGAAGCTTTTAAAGCCGACCAGCCCCTGCTGGTCGCCGGCAGTAGCTGGGAGCCTGACCTCCGGGTATTAGCCCCTCTCCTCCTCCACTATAAAGGAAAGCTTAAAGCCATTATTGCCCCACATGAGGCAGATGAGGCACATGTTGAAGAGGCAGAAGAAATATTAAGCGGGCTCCACATCTGCCGTTTTTCTAAAGCAACCGAAGAAACAGCCGCCAAAGCAGATGTATTGCTCATCGATAATGTGGGCATGCTATCTTCGCTGTACGCCCTTGGCGATTATGCTTTTGTTGGCGGCGGTTTTGGAAAAGGATTGCATAACATCCTGGAAGCTGCCACTTTTGGCATGCCTGTTTTTTTCGGCAACAAGGCCTATCATATCTTTCAGGAAGCTTTTGACCTGATAGACAGAGGAGGTGCTTTTGCCATTGGAAGTGCCGGCGAACTTCAGCACCGCTTTAGCGTTTTGTATGAAGATGAGGAAAAAAGGAAAGAGGCAGCTCACAGCTGTGCAGATTATGTACAGGAAAACACCGGGGCTACCCGGCAGATAATGGAGTATATTCAATTTATGAAAAAAGAAAATGCGCGGCAGAATCTTTAAATCGACCGGAAGCTGGTATGAAGTGGAAGATGAGCAGCAGCAACGCTGGTCGTGCCGTCTGAGGGGTAAATTTAAAATAAAAGGCCTTAAGGTAACCAACCCGCTGGCGGTAGGCGACTGGGTGGTATTTGAGCCCGAGGATGAAGAAGGTCATGTGGGGACCATCATCGATATTGAGCCTCGCGAAAACTACATCATCCGGAAGTCTATTAAAAACAAGCACCAGGGGCATATACTGGCCGCCAATATTGACCAGGCCGTATTAATTGCCACTCTGGCCATGCCCCGCACCTCCACCGGCTTTATCGATCGTTTTCTGGTAACTGCAGAATCCTTTCGCATACCCGCTGTACTGGTGTTCAATAAAAAAGATTTGCTGAAGGAGGAAGAGCTACAACAGCTGGAAGACTTACGCCAGATTTACGAGCCTTTAGGTTACCCCTGTCATATTCTCTCTGCCAAAGAGGAAGAAGGTATCGGGCAGTTTCTGGAGGTACTGGAAGGGAAGCTTAGCCTGTTATCCGGCCATAGCGGTGTGGGCAAATCCACCCTCCTGAATGCGATAGCCCCTGAGGTAGGGCAAAAAACAGGCGAGGTAAGTGCCTATGCCAATAAAGGCACCCACACCACTACCTTTGCCGAAATGTTTACCATTAACAAAGACACCTGGGTTATTGACACCCCCGGCATAAAAGAACTTGGTCTCATCGACATGGAAGAAGATCCCCTGGACCATTACTTTCCTGAAATGCGCTCGCGCATGAACGAATGCCGCTTCAATAACTGCACCCACATTCACGAGCCGGGCTGCGCGGTGGTGGAAGCCCTGGACAATGGCAATATTGCACCAAGCCGCTACGATAATTATGTAAGCATGCTGGTGGAAGAAGACTCGCACAGGTAATCTGCTGACAGGAACTAATAGGTGAAAATCGTACTGTAGAGAGAAAACAAGCTTCAGAAGCTCCTTCAACTATAAAACAAGAAAGGACTGTGGCTTTAGCCTATTTGCCGAGGCTCTTTCTTTTGAAACAAAAGCGCCCCTTTCAGCAGGTAAGAAACCATCGGGTCCAGCAACCACACCGGCCACACTTCACGTTTAAGTCTGAGCATTTTAAGGGCAATCAGGAGATTGCCTGAGCGAACCGCCTGCCGGATTTCATAGGAAAGCCGTTTCCCAAGAGCCTCATCTTCCCTGGGGCTACGGTTTAACCTTCTTGCTTTCAGGCACACCCGAAGTGTACTCTCCAGGTGTCTGCTTCCTTTTTTGTACTGCCGGCTGGACCATGAACCGGGTAATATCCGCTTTTTCACCAGTACTTTATCTGTAAAACAATACTGCCACTGCCGGGCGGATCGAACCCAAAAGTCAAAATCTTCATATACCAGTCCTTCGTCATAGCCCCTGAGTTCTTCCAGTACAGAACGACGCATCATCATACTGGGCGTACAAATAAAATAACGCTCCAGCAAATCGGCATAGACCCAGCCCTGGGGTATTTCCTCGGCCAGGGTCCCGCAAGCCTTTCTTTTATAGTGAGTTTTTAAGCGCTTTCCATGAGGGTTGATGTATTCCACATCTGAGAAATGAACGGCAAACTCCCGGCCGGCCTGTTCTAAGGCTCTAACCCCTTCCTCCACTCTTTCCGGAAGCAATACATCGTCTGCCGCCAGGTCAATTACATACTTACCACGGCACAGCGCCAGCCCCATATTAAAAGCCCGGCAATTCCCTACGTTCTCCGGTAAGGCCAAAAAAGGTACTTCGGGATAATCTTTCAGGAGCTTGTATATTTTTTCCGCAGAATCATCCGGACTCCCGTCATCTACCACAATTAACTCGATATTGGGATAGGTTTGTGCCCACACCGATTCAAATGCTTCCTGCACAAAGGAAGCTTGCCGGTAACAAAGACAAACAATACTTACAAGTGGCTGAGTCACAGTCTGTAAAGAATTGGAACGTTATAGCTGCAAATATCCTTAAATAATTTACCTTTAAGGTTAAAAATTAGGTTCGGATTAAAAATGCCTACAGGAGCAATTATTAGAAGCGCAAATGTACTTCGCCGAAGTGAAACACTCAGGCATATTGGCATACTTTTTTCCGGAAAGGCAGCCATGCAGCTGGTTGCGCTGCTGAGTCAGCCCGTTCTGGCAAGATTGTACAGCCCGGCACAGTTCGGGGAGTTTGCTTTTTTAAATAGTCTGTTGGCGATTCTGATGGTAGCCGCCTCCGGCAGGTACGAATCTGGCATTATTCTTACAAGCCGAAAACAACACGCCCAACATTTATTCCAGCTGTCTCAGCTGTTTCTATTAGCTTATCTGGTACTCATCAGTCTCTTACTCTTGTTCGTTCCTGGCAGCATACTCAGCAACCTGGGCCATCAGCCGCTTTCTCCTCTATACTTGTGGCTAATTCCCCTCCTGGTGATTTGTGCGGGTTATTGGGAAATAGTTTACAACTGGCTGGTTCGTTTCCAAAAGTATAGCAGCATAAGTACAGCATTGCTCATTCAGCGACTTCTAATGATAGGAGGTGCAGTGGCGGCAGTAATTTTGCCTGTACCTGGCAATGGACTCATCTTTGGATTGATTCTCAGTAGTATCGGCATTTTTGTCGTTGCACTTCTGCTAAAGCAGGAGCCACTCCAATTTCCTTTAAGAGGTATAAAGGCATATAGCTATAGCTTTCGGGAGTTTCCTTTTTTCTCGGTTCCTTCGCTTTACCTCCTCTTAATCATTCAACACCTGCCGGTTCTCTGGTTTAGCCATTTTTTTTCTACTGAAATAACCGGGGCCTTTAGTATGGCTTACCTGCTTGTTATGCTAGGCTGCAGCAGCCTCATGATGAGTGCCGGGCAGGTATACCACCAGCAGTTTGCCCAAAGTAAGGCACCGGAACAATTAATTTTACTTCGCAAATACCTGTTGGCTTTTCTGTTTCTTTTAGCGCCATTTACCGTTTTACTCTACATTTGGGGCACCCCTGTCCTCACCTGGCTGCTGGGCAGCGAATGGCAGCAGGCTGGCAAAATAGCTTCTATGTTAGCTCCATTAGGTTTATTCCAGGGCATTAGCAGTATTTTAACTATTCCGCTGAGTGTATATCGCAAACAATCTGTCCTCTTATTTCTGCAAGTACTAAAATTCGTTATTTTACTCATGGCCCTGGGCGCCGGCTATTACTGGCAGGATGTTTTTCTTGCATTTGACCTCATGAGTTTGGGCTTCCTGCTTCACCTCCTTATAGTGGTGGCTGTAGTATATCCTATCTTAAACAGCAGGCTTAAACAGCAGGCTTAAACCATACTTATCGCTTCACTGGAAAGCTGAAATTATTCCTGTATGCCCTCATCTGCTAAAAGCTGTATATTTTGCAGAAACACAGGAGGAAGACTAAAGTATCGCTGGCGGAGATATGGCTCCTGTTCCCATAAAAAGCTTGCCCAGCTATGCACCTTTTGTCCTGATTTGGCGGCATAGAGCCCCAGGGAACTCCAGTTTACATAAAAAGTTACATTGAAGCATTTGTGCGCCACAACTTCCAGAAAAACCTCCTGCTCTAATTCTTCAAGAACTATTGATTTGCCGAACAGATCTGCCGCTTCCTGAAAAAGCCTGTACTCTGCATGGTCTTTCTGGGCAGGATGAAATTTGATGTACACCTTTTGTAAATTCAATTGCTGCAAAACATTTAGCACTTTTTTAAAAGCGTATAAATGCGTTTCCATTTTAACCATCCCATACACAGAAATTGCATCCAGCACCAGAATATGACTGTTGTGGTACTGCTGTAAATCATGCATTCCTGCATACTTCTCCACCACGTCCCGGAAGGAACTCTCAGCCTGATTCAGGATAAACCTGTTCTTGAATGCGGGAAAGGCTTCCGGGTGGAGTCCGTAAACAGCCTGGTAATTACTGTTAAAAAATAAACGGTCTTTAATTCTGTGTCTGTTAATCAGGCGGTCCAGCAGTTGTACCCTTCCGGTATAAGGCGGCTTATTAATTTCTTCGGGACGCCTGTAACTGGCCAGGCCTTCTTCTAAATAAGAATATCCTACGCAGCGGGCATGGCTTATCAGCAGCTTCATAAACCTAAAGCTGGAGTGAGGCAGGTAAATATAGAAATTTGTATTGCCTGTAAGGCTGTTGATGAAGTGGTCAAACTGGCGAATTCTCTTCCAGCTATCCAGAAAGTTGATTTGGAATGGAAACGGTTCGGGTCTCAGGCTGAAAGGAAAGATATAGGATGCGAAGCTGTTATCAGGCACTTTAAACCCCCGGTAGGTGAGAAATAAAACCTGTCTGGCATGCAGTTTTTTCTGCTTAATAACAGCTGCGGCTACCAAATAGCTTATAGGCCGGTGGACAAAAAACATATGCTTAGTTTCATTCATATAATACCAGCATTATCATCTTTCCGCCAAATGTAACTTCTTTTTCCAGAAGGCTTT
>NZ_ANNU01000057.1 GCF_000346615.1 Nafulsella turpanensis ZLM-10 | reverse complement strand
TAGGCTTCGCCGTAACACCGAAAAAGCCAGTTGACACAGTTGCGTTTACACTCCCTTTTAGTACTGTCTTTGCCTTTATTTTAGAGGTAAATACTTACTCCAACATCCCATGGATACAAACAATTGAAATAAAACAGAGAATTGAAAAAGATCCTTATTATGTTCTATCACTTTCAATACCCTCCTATGCCTTTAATGATACAATCATTTCAAACAACCTACCCATTCCAGACTTTGATGAAACTGGGTTTATTGGAAGAAAAAAAGATGTTGAGGATGTTAAAAAGCTTATCCTTAGCAACAATAGAGTAGTTAGTATCATAGGCGATGGGGGAGTAGGAAAAACCTCATTAATGCTAAAGGTGGCTTATGACATTATTGATTTGAAAGATAAGTGCCCTTTTGACTTAATTATTTGGACCACCGCAAAAACTACCATGTTGACAGCGACTGGTATCCAAGAAATCAATAGTGCATTACGAAGTTCGTACGAGGTTCTCGAAAGTATATCAGGTATCGTAAATTCTGAAAAGCTAAACATTAAAGAACAGATAAGTGAAATATTAGAATATTTTGAAGTTTTTAATGTTCTCTTAATTATTGACAATTTAGAAACGATATTGGATGGAACAATAAAAGATTTCATCAGAGAAGCACAACTACGATGTAAGGTTGCTATTACTTCGAGAATTGGCTTAGGTGAACTTGAATACCGAAGATTGCTTACAGGATTAACGGATGTAGAATCTGTACAATTAGTTAAGCAAATAGCAAGTATTAGAAATAATAATGTGTTTAAGACCCCGTGAAACTGGAGAGGTATTGTAATCGACAAAGGTTAAAAGTTCTCGATAATTTCCTGCTTCATTTAGTTTTTTTTCCTTTTCCAATACCCCCTTTTTCAGTGAGGGGCATTAGAAAAAGAAAAAAAGTATTACCTGTTCTATCTGTCTAAGCGGCGCAGGCTTTTGCCTCCAATAGGTGCTTTTCCCTCAACCATACACGCTCTGGAGTCTGTCTCTTTAGGCTCCCATGCCTTCGTTTGTTGTTGTAATACTGCACATATTCATCAATAAGCTGCTTAGCCTGGGCAAAATTAAAATATTCATATCTCTGGAAGAGTTCGTTTTTCAGGATACCATGATAAGCCTCTACATGCCCGTTTTCCTCAGGGGTCGCTACATGAGTGAACTCCTGGTCCATGCCTACCATTTCCAGGTATTGACGAACATTAGCCGCTATAAACTGGCTGCCGTTATCGCTCCTGATGATGGTTCCCTCAGGTAGTTTCCCCTCATCAATCAGCCTTGCATACAGTTCAATTACTTTATGCTGCTTCATATTCCAGTCGAAGCTGTAAGCCAGCACCTTTCTGGTATGCACATCCAGGAGACTAAGCAGGTAAGCCTGCTTCCCTTTTTCTGGTATCCAGACACACTTGATATCCATCTCCACGTACTCCAAAGGACGTGTTGTTTCTATCTTCCTGAACTGCACATACTTCCGCTTGCTGGGCTTAGGCCGCAGACGAGTAGAAGGACGTAGCAATCTGGCTTCTTTCATCAGGCGATACACCTTCTTATGATTAATGAGATAGCCTGTTTCCCGAAGTTCAGCAGTGATATTGTGGTAGCCCCAATAGTCCTGGAAGGGCTCGGAGAGAATATCCTTTACCCGCTCTACGACTTTGCTGTTATCTACTTTCCCTTGTTCTTTATGGCGTGTAATTGTGCTGGGAATCTGCCCTTTTCTTCCTTCTGTAGGCTTATAGTAATAACTGCTGGAAGAAAGCCCTACATGCCTCATAACCCGCTGTTTGCTCACCTTATAAGCGGCAGAAAGCCTGTCCACTATATTTTCCTTGGATCGTCGGTCCCAAACTTTTTTTTTAGAAGTTCCTTCTGTACTTCCAGAGCCAGGTCTTTGTCCACCAGCAGTTTTTTAAGCCTCCTATTTTCCTCTTCTAATTTCTTATAAATCTGCTCAGAGGAGGATTTATCCTGCTGAAAGCCAGCCTCTCCATGCTGGTCGTAAACCTTCTTCCAGTGATAAAACGTAGCCGTGCTCACCTCATGCTTCCGACAGGCTGAAACCACTCCTTCTTCTTCCGCTGCTTTCAAAATTGCCAGCTTTTCTTTTTTACTCCATTTCTTGTATGACCTGCTCATATTTCCCTAATTTAAAGTTTCTGAATTTCGTTTCAAAAACTCTCCAGTCTTTTAGGGGGCTAAGACATTTCCTATGGTATTGTACAGCCGGGAAAGTTTGTAGAAGAAGGAATTCCTATTGTAAAAGTAAATAATTTAACTGAGGGTAAAC
>NZ_ANNU01000056.1 GCF_000346615.1 Nafulsella turpanensis ZLM-10 | reverse complement strand
TTAAAGTTTCTGAATTTCGTTTCAAAAACTCTCCAGTCTTTTAGGGGGCTAAGACACTTTGGCCATGTTTCAGTCAAAAGCTGTAAGAAAAGTAGCGAATCTCCCTTGCAAAAATTTTTGCAATAAGCTCCTGCTCCTCCAGGGACAGAATTTCCCGATAATGACGCCTGTCTTTCCTAACCTGCCCTTTAGCCTTGAAATCAGGCAGGGTAAGTGGCTCTTTTAAGTTGAACCTGCCCGACAGTTCCTGCAATGCTTCCGGCATGTCTTCATATAAAAAAACTTTGTCTACTACCGGCATGCCTCCTCTCGAATATAAATTAAAACCGAGCATTTCGCCTGCCTCTCCAGTCTCTAAGAAGTTGCGGATGCTTCCATGGGTTTTATCCCCTTCATGCCAGTAATAGTAAGAAACAGTTTTATCCCAGGGATTTCGCTCAAAGCAAAACTTGAAATAGCTACTCCACACATCCGGATCAATGTACCACTGGATTTGAGCCGCCGACGCATGTTCAATAAACTGCACCCTCTTTCTGAAGTAAGCAAGCTTTGCCCAGTCCAGCCTTTTATATTGACGAAAGGGAATAATGTAATTCTGGCAGCCCCTATATCCCAGTGCCTTTCGCACTTCCTCCTCCTCATGTGTAAGTGGTGTAATTACATCTTCCGGTCCACAAATGCGCGAAAGAGCAATTTCCAGTGAAGAGCCTGCTGTTTTCTGGGTTTTGATAAAGATAAACCGGTGCCTGTGCGATATAATCATTTGAAATAAAAACTTCTTAAATTTAGCCGAAATTAGCCAAACCTACTGCTGTAGCAAGGACAATGTAATTTAAGTCCATGAATATTTTTATCATTCCTTCCTGGTATCCTTCGGCTGAACAGCCACATGCAGGTATTTTCACGAAAGAACAGGCAGAGGCACTCGCTCACATTTTTCCGACTTCCTCCTTCGCTCTCAGCAGCTGGGGCTCGCATGAGGAAGATCTGCTACTCTGGGCCCGGGAGCCTTTCAGTAGTTTAGTAAAAGTGGGGAAGTTCTTTTTTAAAAAGCCTGCTCAAAAACAGCTTGCTCCTAACCTTCTTGAATATTATAGTCCCGCACTTGCCTGGAGCCGAAAGTTTTTCAGCGGAAATATCCGTAACATCATCAAGGTAAATGAAAAACATTTACTGGACTTTATGGCCCGCTGCGGAAAGGTAGATGTACTGCATGCCCACAGCGCCTATCCGGGCGGTTGGGTGGCCAAGGAGCTGGGGCGAAAATATAAAATCCCCTACCTCATTACCGAGCACATGAGTCCCTTCCCTTTTAAAAGTTTCCTCAGCCGAAATGGAAAGCTCAGCCCTTATCTGCAGAAACCTTACCGGCAGGCCTATGCTACCATTGTGGTGAGCCCGCAGCAGCAGGAAACCCTGGCCGAGTGGGGAATTCCAGGGCTCCGGCATATCCCAAACCTGGTGAATGAGAATTTTTTCAGACCTGCGCCAAAAAGCAAAGAGGCTTCTACAGCCTTTACTTTTTTTACCCTCGGTCGGCAGGAGCCCCAAAAAGGCATCCCTTTCCTGCTGGAGGCCTTTCAGCAATACTCAAGTACGCAGCCAAACAGTCAATTGCGTATAGGAGGCGACGGCTCCAGAGAAAAAGAATACCAGCAGATGGCACACCAACTGGGTATATCAGACAAGGTGGCATGGCTGGGCGGGTTAAGCAGAAAAGAAGCACTAAAGGAGTTTCAGCAATGCCAGGTTTTTGTACTTCCCAGCCTACATGAAAACCTGCCACTGGTACTCATAGAAGCGATTGCCTGTGGAAAGCCGGTCATTGGTACCCGCTGTGGTGGACCAGAGAGCATTATAAATGAGAAAAACGGCCTTTTGGTAGAAGCAGGAAATGCTGAAGCCCTTGCCCTTGCATTGGCCGGCGCACAACAACATTTTGCTCGATATAATGAACAGGAAATTAGAAATGACTTTTGCAGCAGGTACTCCCGTCAGGTAGTTTGCCGGCAAATCATGGAGGTTTATGAGGAGGCAAAAACCAAAAGCGGGAGAGATTTCTAAATTATTCACCCGGAGATAGTACCTTTGCAGCCTTTAAATTTGTAATCCCTATGCTGTACCTGATACTGGGCATTTTATTTAATGTGGCTATCTTTATTGCCTTCCGCACCTTTGCCAAATTTGGCATACGCACCCTGCCTGCCATAGTGGTCAATTACTATGTGTGTGTTATAACAGGCCTTATTTTCCTTGGCAATGTGGAGGGCATACCTGCCCTGCTCTCCAAAGAGAACCAATGGCTGTACTTTGCCATGCTGCTGGGGGTTATTTTTATTTTTACCTTTTACATGATGGCGGTTACCACTCAGCGCCTGAGCGTAACGGTCTCTTCCATAGCTGCTAAAATGTCGCTGGCCATACCGGTAATTTTTAGTTTGTTTATATTTGAAATTGAATCGAAGCCCTTCAACGGACTTAATTACCTGGGTATTCTTCTTGCCTTCGTGGCCATTTACCTGAGCTCCATCAAAAAGAAAGAAAAGCCCGATGAGCTGGCGGTAAAAAACTGGGGCCTCCTGCTGCTCCCTGTAGGTGTATTTACCTGCAGTGGCATTATCGATACGACCATTAACTACACTACCTACCGCTACTTAACCGATGCAGAAGCGGCCATTTTTCCTCTTGTTATATTCTTCGTAGCCGGGCTCATCGGTACCGGACTGGTGGCTGTCAGGAGGCAAAAGATTGGACTCAAAGAATTTATTGGAGGTATCGGACTTGGCATCCCCAACTACTTCAGCATTTATTTTATTGTTAAAGGACTGGCTGCTTTCGAAAACAATGGTGCCTTCTTCTATCCTATTTTAAATATTAACATCATCTTGTTTTCATCGCTTTTTGCCATTATCTTATTTAAGGAAAAGCTTCTGGCTGCCAATAAAATAGGATTAGGCCTTGCGGTACTGGCCATTTTCCTCATCTCCTACCAGGAAATTTTTGCCTATTTCAGTTAAAAACAGCTTTTCTTCATACACCTATGAAGTCTACTGGCCTGTTTTTTTTGCTTTTGCTGCTTTCTTCATCCCTTTGGGCACAGCAATACAGCCTGCTGGCCGATAAGCCTGCTTTGGAACAGGTAGAGGAGATAACAGGGCTGATTTACAATAACGAGCATGCCCTGGTACAACAGAAGCTAAAGAAGCTGAGGACTTCAGTACCTGCCGACCATCCGGTTTTTCCGATGCTGCAGGCCCTGAACCTTTACTGGATGGATGCCCCCATGCATACCAAGTCCGCCTATTTTCCTGTCTTTAAGGACTATCTTCACCAGACTGTTCAACATTCTGAAGTATACCTTGCCCGGAAACAGGACGAAACGCTGGCCAGTTTCCTTGCCCTTAGTGCCCACAGTCTCCTTACCCGTTTCCATGCCGATAAAGGAGATTACATGGCAGCAATTGGTGAGGCGAAAGAGGCCTATTCTTATATGAAGGAAGCCTTTGAGCTGGCCGGCAGCTACAATGAATTTAATTTCCCGGTGGGTTTATATAACTACTATCGCGAAAAATACCCTGAGCTACACCCGGTGTATAAACCTTTTATGTTCTTCTTCCGGAGTGGCGACAAGAATAAAGGTATCAGGCAATTGGAGCAGGCTTCCCGGGAAAATATTTTTACGAAGCCCGAAGCAACTGTTTTTCTGGTGCAGATTTACCTGTACTATGAAAACAAGCCTAAGGAGGCTTTAAGGAATATTCGGCGACTTCAGCAGGAGTTTCCACAAAACCGCTTATTTAAGGCCCAGCTGGCCGAAGCCTACATTGCCAACGGGCAATATCAGCCGATACGCCCTCACATTCAATACCTCCTCCAGCAACCTGAACCATTCTTTAAAATGGCTGGCGAACTCTTCGAAGGTCTTTACCTGGAGAAACAGCTTAAAGATTATGAGCAGGCCTTAAATTCCTATACCAGCGCACTGGAAACAGGCAAAAGCCTCAACTATATGGCCGATGTGTACAGGAGCATGGCTTATGCCGGCCTCGGCAGAATTTACCATCACCGGCAGCAAGCAAAGCAGGCCCGGGCAGCCTACAAAAAAGCGCTGGAATATGCTGCTTTTGAATACCCGGTTAAGCCCGAAGCAAAGACTTACCTCGAATAGCCATTTGGCAACTGCCTTTAAACCGTTTATCTTGCAGTTTCAGCACTGAATTAACATGGCAGAAGATACTTTTTTAACCCTCAGCCGCCCGGCCGAAAGTCTGTACAAGGAAAAGGGCAGTAAATTTATTGGCCTTGCTTACCCGATTACCTCCGAGGAAGAAGTAAAGGAAGTGCTCGAAGATTTAAGAAAGACTTATTACGATGCCCGCCACCATTGTTATGCCTACATCATCGGAGCCGAAGGGGAAAAATACCGTGCCAATGACGATGGCGAACCCAACCATTCTGCAGGGGATCCTATCCTGGGCCAGATAAAGTCTAATGAGCTGACCAATACGCTGGTGGTCGTAGTGCGCTATTTCGGAGGTACTAAGCTCGGCGTAAGCGGGCTCATTACTGCTTATAAAACAGCTGCCGCCGATGCCATTGCGGCCAGTGAAATAATAGAAGAGGTGGTTAAAGAAAGACTCCACATCCGCTACGGCTACGAAAGCACTAATGAAGTAATGCGCCTCATTAAAGAGTATGAACTAGATATTCTCGAGCAGGAATTTACCGCCGACTGCCGGATGCTGCTGGCGGTACGGCAAAGCTTTTACCCTTCCTTAATGGAAAAGCTGGAAATGCTCGAAGAGGTGACAATGGAAGAAAACAGCTAAGGAATGAGTATGTGCCAGAGAAGCATTATGCTACCCGCTTTCTCAAAACCCGATGCGTTTTTTAAAAGACCGGAGTGTCAGTAAATATATCCTTTTTGTTCCAGCTTCTGGTATATTTCCAGGCATACCCAGGCATCGGTAGCGGCATAGGTAATCTGGCTGTCGGAGAGGGTTTCGCGTTCCCAGTTAGAGGTCTGCTGTCCTTTACTGATACGGATACCTAAAAAGATACCTGCCAGACTCCTTACCCCAATATTCATCACACCTATTTCGCTGGCCACATCATTCAGGTCCACCACATTTTGAGGGGTAAAAGCAGCAAGGCGCTGTAAATCTTTTATATCATCGCGAATGGAAATCCCTGCTTTTACTATTTTTTTATTCGAGAAAATATCGCGCAGCCCCTGGGTAAAGCCTGTTAAGCTGATGCGGATTAAAAATACCTTGCCAGGAATAGCCATCTGAATCATGGCTACCGGGTTGTACTGCCCCTTATAAAAAGTAGGTTTGCTTTCCGTATCAAAACCAATGACAGCGGCATTTTGCAGTTCCTCCAGGGCAGAAGCAAGTTGCCCGGCAGTATTCACCACCACTACCTTTCCCTCGTACCGCTGCAACGGCAGGTTATTTACCTGGTCCTTTGTTATCTCTTTCTCAAACATTTACTAATTTATCTTCTCTTGCTTCCTGAATGTTTCGGTATCTGTTGATTTTTATGTTCAAATAGCCATACAACACTGTCATAATAGGACTGATAATGTTAAAAAAACAGTACGGCAGATACACAATGGTGGCCACGCCTAAAACGGCAGACTGGGTAGCGCCACAGGTATTCCAGGGGACTAAAACAGAAGTAACGGTAGCAGAGTCCTCCAGGGTACGACTCAGGTTCTCCGGCTTCAGGCCTCTTTCACGGTAGGTATCAGCATACATACGCCCGGGTACCACTATAGCCAGGTATTGGTCGGAGGCGGTAAGGTTAAAGAAAATACAGGTGCCTGCGGTAGATGCAATGAGCGAACCGGTGGAATGCGCCCACTTTATTACTTCTTCCGTAATCCGCTGCAATAATCCTGCGGCTTCCATTACGCCACCAAACACCATAGCACAAATAATGAGCCAGATAGTGTAAAGCATACCGGACATACCGCCGGTAGTCAGCAGCTCATTTACCATTTCGTTTTCTGTTACAATGGTAATTTCTGTATACATCGCCCGCATTACGGCAATATAGTAAGCTTCCAATCCTCCCTGCAGGCCCGATACTTCGTCGATGGCCTGCGGCTGGAAGATGATAGCAAACAAGCCGCCCAGCAGTGTTCCTACCAGAAGGGCGGGTAAGGCGGGTAATTTTTTCACAATTAGCACAATAACAACAACCGGCACTATAAACAGCCAGCCATTAATATTGAAATTCATCTCTATGGCATACAGCACATCATCGATATTAACCGGTGCGGCATTGTCCAGGGTAAAACCGATGATCAGGTATAAAATAAGGGCAATAATGATAGAGGGTACCGTGGTCCAGGCCATGTGCTGAATGTGGGTAAACAAATCAGTTCCTGCCATGGCGGGGGCCAGGTTGGTGGTATCGCTCAGCGGCGACATTTTATCGCCAAAATAGGCACCGGAAATAATAGAACCGGCTATCAGTCCTTCGGATATACCGAGTGCCTGCCCGATTCCCAGCAGGGCAATCCCTACGGTAGCAATGGTAGACCAGGACGAACCGGTCGCAATAGAAACCACTGCACATACGATGCAGGAGGCCACCAGGAAAATGGTTGGATTCAGAATCTGCAATCCATAATAAATCATGGCCGGAACAATGCCACTCAGCATCCAGGTACCTGCCAGTGCTCCTATCAGCAAAAGAATAAGGATAGACGACATGGCAGAGCTTATACTGCTCACAATCCCGTCCTGCATCTTATCCCAGCTTACCCCTATACGAATACCGATTAAACCTGCCACGGCAGCAGAGAAGATCAGAATCAGCTGGTTGGAGCCATCGAGGGCTTCGTCACCAAAAACATAAAAGACATTAAAAAAGAGTAAAACAATCAGGAATACTACCGGAATGAGAGCCTCCAGCAGTGTTGGTTTTCTTGCAGATTCAGTCATTTTATTATTGCTGATTTTTAAAGCAGCCGTTAATATACCTAAAAAAAAAGAACCTGCCCATTAAAAAAGTGGCTTAAAAATTATTCCATCCGCTTTTTCGGCACTAATTCTTATAAATGAGCTTAAAAAAGAGCAGGCTTCCGGCCAGTACCAAAGTAATACTATTAGCCAGAATAATGGGTATATTATAAATGAGCAGCCCATAGGTGAGCCACAGGGCTACCCCGGTAAAAAAGAGAAGGAACATACCCAGCGACAGGTCTTTCGCCGATTTAGATTTCCAGGTTTTAATCACCTGCGGCAAAAAGGCAAGGGTTGTACAAATGGCGGCTAAAATGCCAATAAATTCAATGTAGTTCATGGAAAAGCAGATGGAGAATAAACGGAATTTGAGTAATGACCTTGAATGGCTAAATTATTAGAATGGTAAATATGCCGGCTAAAAAGAATCATGGCTCATTATGCCGCCTTTTCGCCTGTTAACAGGCGGGCGACTGCTGCCCCCATTCCACTGCCAATGGCCACTCCCATTCCGCCTAAACGGATACCAGCCACCATTCGCTCTCCTATTTTCCGAAGAACCGGCTGTTTATCGGGGCCAAAAGCCATAATGCCCGACCAGCGGTGGGCAATGGTAAATGGCTGATCCGGCAATATTATTTCTCTTAACTGCTGCTCCAGTGCTTCCTGTATCCGCTGGTTGAGGTTAAGTTCAGTGGTGTTTTCTCTTTCAAAATCGAGGTTACGGCCTCCGCCAAAAATAACCCGCTTTCCATAGTTCCGGAAATAGTAGTAGCCTTCATCATAATGAAAAACACCCTTAAACTTCAGCTTTTCAATGGGCTCTGTTACCAATACCTGCCCCCTTCCCGGTTCAAGGGCAATATCGGGCAGGAACTGCCTTGAAAAAGCATTGGTGCAAATGGCCACTTTTGGTGCTGAAAAGAACACAGGCTCAGCGCTTACAGGATTTTGCACCTGCACCACCACCCGCTGCTCTTCTTCTTCCAGCTTTTGGACCTGCACCCCTGTCAGAAGCCTGATGCCTTTCTCCTGGGCAAGGGCTATCAGCTGCCGCATCATTAGCCCGGTATCGACCTGGCCTTCCAACGGGTTATAGACTACATTACGGATTTGCTCCTGCTTAAAACCAAATTCCTTAATTTTTTCCGGGGCTTCCCGGAATACAGTTTGCTGGAAAAGCGGCTCCAGCAGTGCATTGACCTCTCCCATTTTTTCCAGTGCCGGCTCTTCTGCCTCGCGGATAAGCTCATAACCTCCCTGCTGTAAAAAGCCGAAGTTCTCATCGCCCAATCGCTCTCTCAACAACTGCAGGCCCTGCCAGCGCATCTTAACAAGCGCCAAAGCCGCTTCTTCCCCCATTTGCTCAATATCGACCAGGAGCTCGGTAAGGCTGCCAAAGCAGGCAAAGCCGGCATTTTTAGTGCTGGCACCTGAGGGAAAGAGTCCCCGTTCCAGGACCAGTACCTGTGCGGCCGGCTGTTTTTCCTTTACTGCAATGGCCGTAGATAAGCCTACAATACCTCCACCTACTACTATATAATCGTATTGTAAAAAAGTATTCTTCTCCCAGAAACTTAACATACCATCAGTTGAGAATGCCTCTGTTAAAGAGACTGTTTGTATAATTTTAAGCAGGAGTTAGCGGTAAACCATATTAATACGTATATTCGATATAGTTAAACAACCCATTATACTCCCATGCCCGACCCCGCCAGGCTTATTGAAAAAGCCAAAAACTCCGGATTTTACCTTTGGGTGCTGAACAAAGCCCTCAGCCGCATTATTCCTTTTAACCTGCCACACGGTTTCAGCATACTCGAAATTAGCGATACGCATATTAAAACCAAAATTCCGTATAAGCGAAAAAACAAAAACCACATTGGAGGGCTCCATGCCTGCGCACTGGCAACCTTATCTGAATTTACCACCGGTGTACTGCTGCTGACCGGCCTTAACCCGAAGCAGTACCGGCTCATTCTTAAAACTCTGGAGGTAGAGTATCTTTACCAGGGAAAGATGGAGGCCTTTGCCACTTTCAGGCTATCGCCGGATTTTATGGAGGAACATATCTTCACCCCTTTAAAAACAGAAGATTCTATCATTCTCCCCTGCGAAGTGCAGGTTCATGATCGCATGGGCAATCATCTGACAACAGCAAAGGTACACTGGCAGATAAAAGAATGGGCGAAGGTAAAAACCGGCAAAAAGGATAAACAAGCTGCTTAAAAACGGTACAGTCATGAGAAAGATAGATGCTCTTTTAACAGAATATGGCAGCAGCCACCAGAATGCTACAAATAAAGCGATTCACTGGCTGTGTGTACCCCTTATCTTTTTTAGTATTGTATGCCTGCTATGGTCCATTCCTTCCGCCTTTATGAGTGCCCCGTTTGAGGGTGCTATGGCCGATTTTGCTAACTGGGCAACGCTTCTGCTCTTACTTACACTGGTGTATTACCTGCTGCTGTCCCCACCACTTTTTACCGGAATGCTGTTCTTTTCACTGCTGTGCCTGCTGGGTGCCTGGTGGCTCGACACAAGCCTCAGCATGCCGCTCTGGCAGGTGGCCCTGCTCATTTTCGTGCTCGCCTGGGTCGGACAGTTTTACGGACATAAAGTCGAAGGCAAAAAGCCGAGCTTTTTAAAAGACCTGCAGTTTCTGCTGATAGGCCCGGCATGGCTGATGCATTTTATCTTTAAAAAGCTCCACCTTCCTTATTGATTTTTCTTTACCTCTAAATTTTTAAAATATGATCACCTACAAAAAAGTAATAAGCTGCTGCCTGTTTATCATGGCTGCCCATATGGCTACCGCCCAGGCCCAAAACCGGGAGCTGGAGCCCTTCGACCGCATAAACCTCTCCATGGGTGCCAATGTATACCTTGAACCCGGAGCTCGCCAGTCTTTTACGATAGAGGGCGATGAAGAACTCCTTTCGCATGTAATTACTGAGGTAGAAGATGGTGAGCTCGAAATTAAACTGGAACGGGAGTGGCAAAATAAAAACCGGGAAAAAGCACCAATCATCCGGATTACTGTCCCGGCACTGGAAGCATTAAAAGTAACAGGCTCAGGACATGTGCAGACACAAAGCCCCTTCCGGAACGATGAACTGGAGCTGGCCGTAACCGGAAGTGGCGATATTGTAATGCCCATCGATACGGACAGACTAGGCCTAAGCATTACCGGCAGCGGCAATATGGACCTGGAAGGCAGGGCAGAAGAAGCCGCCATTAAAATAACAGGCTCCGGGGAAATAAATGGAGAGGACCTGGCCATTCAAAACTGTAATGTTAAAATCAGCGGAAGTGGCGACTGCCGCATCAGGGCAGAACAATCCATTGAAGCCCGTATTTCCGGAAGCGGCACGGTTTATTACAGTGGTTCTCCCGAGGTAGTAGACGTACAGTCGCACGGAAGCGGAAAAGTCGTAAAAGCAGGAAAATAATTGCTGCCCCTGGTAATTTAGAAGCCCTGCCTGTACAAGCGGGGCTTTTTTTTACCCTGGCCTACTTTCCATTTTCTCCTTAAAAGGAGGCAGATCCTCCCGGGCTACCTTTCCACCTCCTGCTGTTCAGTTTAAAAGCTGTTGCCATCCTGAAAGGAATACCCTAATTTTGAAGCATTCGCCACAGCAGTTGACTCATTATGCTACTGCTGCTTTTTCAGGCGCACATGGTAGAGACGACAAATTCCTGCCACTTTTACCACCCCTGCAGAGAAATCTGCAGCTTTTGACTTAAAATAAGAAAATGAAAATAGCGATAATATCGGCCAGCATCCGCCACGGAAGGCAAACCCATTTTGTATCCGAAGAACTCGGCCGCAGGCTTAATGCGTCAAATGATATTGAAGCCAGCCTGGTTGACCTGGCCGACTATGCCTTTCCTCTTTTCCAGGACACGCATAAAGCCGACGCTCCACAACATGGTGCCGACGAACTCCGAACCATTTTACAGCAGGCAGATGGCCTTCTTTTCGTTTCACCTGAATATAACGGCAGCTATACCGCTGCCCTCAAAAACATGGCCGACCACTTTAGTAAGGCCGAGTTCAACAAAAAAGCCATTGGCGTGGTAAGCGTATCTTCCGGCGCTATCGGCGGTATGCGGGGAGCCCTGCAAATGCAGCAACTGGTACTGGCCCTCTATGCCTACCCTATTCCTCAAATGATGCTGGTATCGGAAGTACAGCATAAGTTTGATGAAGAAGGAAAGCTTACTGATGAGGCTTTCGCCAAAAAGCTGGATACCTACCTGCAAGAATTCCTGTGGTTTGCCAGTGCCATTTATGAGAAGAAAAAACGCGGGAACAGAGGGTAGATTTAAGAGGTATAAAGGGACTAAATTTTAATAAAGAGCTGTAAATTTCGGCAGCATGTCAGCAGCCCTTAGCGGCATGCGGCATTGCCCAACCTAAAACTCATTTTCCTGTACCCATTCCACTTTTAAAACACGGGCGGATATACCATGCTGCTGAAAAAACTGCAGCCAGCTTAGCTGCTGTGCGGAGAGGGTATCGTTAGGCGATTTTACTTCTATAAAAGCATAGTCCTTCGCTGTCCAGGTAAACAAGTCCGGAAAGCCCCGACCGTTTTCCTTCAGGTTTCGTGCCATTCCCATTAGCACAGAGGCCAGCTTTTGGGGTGCCACGTTACCAACAACAGCCCTTAGCAGGGGGAGGGTGTTCTCATGCCAGTTGAGCAAGGGGTTGCCAAGCCCCCATTTCTCTTCATATACCCTCTCGATATAGCTGAGCAGCTTTCCGGAGCTATCTAATTCCTGCAGGCGCTCCTGCATAGCGCCCTGCCTACTCTCCAGGAAGCTGGGCAGGTAGAGGTCGGAAGGTACGCGCTGCAGGGGACTATGGTATACCGGCGCCTCATGGTCAAAAACAATATCCCAGAACACCAGGCCGAATAAACTCCGCCACAGGTAGTTCTCGCTGTACATCGCCTCCTGTCCCTGCTTAATAAAATGCTGCATTACCCCTTTTTCGACCTGGTAACGATAATCACTACTTATAGCCACTGCCTCCGCCTCCCGAAGATGGAGTGTAGTACTCTTAGGCCTTTTCTTCTTTAACAGCCGACTGGAAAAGTCACGGGCGAAAAAGAGTTCATCTGCATTGTGTGGCGATTCCTCCATCCGGTAACATAACTCCAGCGCTTCCTGAACTGCCCCGGTTTTCTGCAGCAGGCGAGCCCTTCTTTCCCTCGAAGGAGCATCATCGGTTCGCTCATATACCTCCAGTGCCCACTGGGGTTGCTGCTGCCTTTCCAGCGTACGGGCAAGCTTAAGCGTAAGCCGGTTAAAAAGAGGCCGTGCCTGGGCGCACCAATTCATCCGGCGGTTACTCCACGACATATACCAGCTATACAGCTGGTCGGAATCTCCTTCCCTGAGTTCCTTAAACTGGGGATACGCCAGGGACAGTTCGAACAGTTCGTCGACCTCCTCCCGCTTATTAAACCTTGCCACCAACTGGTGCTCTTCCGGCTCTTCATAGCGAACCAGCCCAAGGTCCCGGATGACAAACTCCGACATATCGCCGCCGGTATGCCCGAAGAAGAGGAATTTCAGCAGCTCCAGCTCCTGCTCAAAGTTGTGCTTCACCACCGGCGCAATTTCCCCGGCAGCCTCCAGCAGTTCATCCCATTCATTGTTTGAGAGCAGCAATTCAATAACTTCCGGCTTTTTAAGTCCGGATATTCCCTTTTCCGCAGGATTCAGACATTTGCAGAGCTGTACCAGTTCGGGCCTGCTGTACACCTGTAAAAAGAGCGATGCCATGGGGGCATGGTCTGCAGCAGGCATGGTACAGAACTGGTGGAACAGGAGCTCATCAAGCGCCCTTTCCAGCGAACTGAGCTCGGGGTAGTGCAGTTTATCGGTTCGGAAGAAAAGCCCTTTTCGGTTGGCAAAGCGAAGAAAGAGGCAGCGGGCATCTTCGCTAAGGCGGCGAAAAGCATCAATAAATTCCCGCTCGTTCTCCTTAAGCAGGGGACCATACATCTTTTCCGCAAAGCCCAGCAGGGCATTAAAATTGTCGAGGTAATATTTTGGCGGAAGGTCCTTTTGTATTTCTCTGCTCATGCTTTCTCCGATAGGCAAAGATAGAAAAGAATGGCAGCAAATAAAACACTAACACACTGCTGCTCCGCAACTTACAAAGAAAGCTACCTTCTTTTTCTGAAGATAAAAGCTATCGTATTTCCCTCCCTTCCACTGGCTTTTAAAACCTAACGGGAATAGCAAAAGAGCTGCCTTTAAACAGCAGGGATTATTAATGGTTATGATGCTAAGCTGTATTTAATACAAGTATTGTACCCTATGGACCGTTTTGTTGCCTTTTACAATGGCCTGATTCCCTTCTTTCAAATCCTGATCCTTCTTGTGCTGTCCATCATTGGCGGACAGATTATCCGCCTTTTTTTCAATGCTTTTTTAAGATTGTATAAAAAGAGTACGGACGATGAAGTGCTGGTTGAATCTGTTATCCGGAACCTCCGTCCGGTATTAAAAGTCCTGCTTCCGCTCATCCTGTTCAGCATCAGTTTCCAGACGGTTGAGATGGAAGCCGGGGCCTACTTCTTCCTGAGCAAGCTGGAGCAGGTCCTGCTTATTTGTAGCTTTGCCTGGTTGTTTATTCAGATAACAGATGTGGTAGAAGATGTGGTTTACCACAAGTTCGATGTTAAGCAGGAGAATAATTACCTTGCCCGCAAGGTACAGACGCAGGTACAATTTATTAAAAGGCTGCTGGTCATCGGCATTGTCGTCATTGCCGTTTCAGTAATTCTGCTGAGCTTCGAAGGAGTTCGCACCATAGGGGCCGGTTTACTAACTTCAGCAGGAGTAACAGGCATTATTTTAGGATTTGCCGCCCAAAAATCTATCTCCAACCTGATTGCCGGTTTCCAGATTGCCTTTACCCAACCTATCAGGATAGACGATGTGGTGGTAGTGGAGGGAGAATGGGGCCGCATAGAGGAAATTACCTTTACCTATGTAGTTATCATGATTTGGGACCAGCGCCGCCTGGTGGTGCCCATCAACTATTTTATCGAAAAACCCTTCCAGAACTGGACACGAAGCTCTGCCGATATCCTGGGCACTATTTTCCTCTACACCGATTACTTTGTGCCCATAGAGGCCATAAGAGAAGAACTGAAGAGGCTTTGCGAAAAGAATAAATACTGGGATAAGCGGGTATGCGTTCTGCAGGTAACCGAACTTACAGATCAGTCCGTGCAGCTTCGGGCACTTGTCAGTGCGGCCAATTCCGGAAATGCCTGGGAGCTCCGTGTAATACTTCGCGAACAGCTCATGGATTTTATTCGAAAGAATTACCCTGATAGCCTGCCTCGTACCCGGGCTGAAATTACTGAGCTGCCAGGGAACATGGCTCTCCGGCCATCTACTCATCAGCAGGGAGGAAAAGAAACTGAATCCGGCCGGTAAGCTTTAAGACAAGGCTGAGATCGTACCTTTTTATTTATGAAAGACTGGAAAAGAAAGCTGTACATCATCATTTTTAAAAGCCACACCCCTGCCGGTAAAGCTTTTGACCTGGCACTCCTGGTCTTTATCCTGCTGAGCATCTTAACGGTAATACTGGAAAGTGTGGCTGATATCCGGGAAGACTATGCCCGCTTACTCATCAGTCTGGAATGGTTCTTTACCATTACTTTTACGATAGAATACATTCTGCGGATTATTACAGCTCCCCGCCCCCTGCGGTATATTCTGAGTTTTTACGGCATTGTCGACCTGCTTTCCATCCTTCCCACCTATCTTGCTTTTTTTTACCAGGGGTCCAAATTCCTGGTGGTCATTCGCGGACTGCGGCTCCTAAGAATTTTTAGAATATTAAAGCTTAGTCGCTTCCTGGGTGAAGCTGAAACCTTAAAGCGGGCGCTCCAGGGCAGTGTGGCCAAGATTATCGTGTTTATCGGGGCTGTTATGACGATTGTCATCATTATAGGCGCACTGATGTACCTGATAGAAGGGCCCGAAAATGGTTTTGATAATATACCCGTGAGTATTTACTGGGCAGTGGTTACCATTACCACTGTAGGGTATGGAGATATAGCGCCCCAGACCACTGAAGGGCAGATGCTGGCAACCCTGCTGATGCTGCTGGGCTATGGTATTATTGCTGTACCCACAGGGATTGTTTCGGCCGAACTTACCAGAGCTGACAGACGATCCCGGCCTACTGTTATGGCCTGCCCGAATTGCAAACCCGAAGACCACCAGCCCGACGCCAGCTACTGTCGCTTTTGCGGGCTTCAACTGAACAAGACCACCAAGCCCGCTGACCATTAAAGTTAACTGTTCAATACTGCTGCTGAAGTGGAAAGTACCAGCCTATTTTAAGGAAAATGAGCATGGCTCAGAAGTCAGAAACAGGCTAACAGCTTACCTCTGTCTGGGTAATAGCCCTCCTCTAAATCGGGAGGAGGGTCTTTTTATTACTCGCTGACTGAGATGGTTTTTAGCGCCAGGTCAATTAAAAATTCTTCCAGCTGGCCTTCCACCTTTTCACTGATATTGGTAAGGGAAGGCAGGTGGCAGGCAAAAAACCTCTGATAATGAGCGCTTTCCGATATGGTGGACACCAGTGAAGCAGGGTAGGGATAATCCGGGTTAATTTCAATGATAATATCGGTAACCCGCCCGCACAATCGCTTATAGCTCTGAAAAAAGCCTTCACGGTTATCGGCATCCACTTCTTTGGTTAAAAAAGACTTGGCTGACTCTGCCACTACAATCCGCTGCAGGCTTACTTCATCGATGTGCGAAAAGTTGGCATCATTAACAATGGTACCCGAAAGAATTCTGATGGCGATCTTCAGCCTTTCTACCGCAGAGGGAATATTGGTGGTGGAAAATACCAGCCGGTATTCCTGCCAGTTCCAGTACCAGGAGATCAGGTAAATCAGCAGCATATGTTTATTCTCGAAGTAGCGATAAACAGTGGCTTCCGACGAGCCGATCTGCTCGGCAAGTTTTTTAAAGGTAAAACTTTCAAACCCCAGCTCATCCATAAGGAGAATACCCTGCCGGAGGATATTCTTCCCTATTTCAGAAGTTTCAGGGTCTTTCAGAAAAACCTTTTCATCAACTTTTATCTGAATGTTTGCTAGTAAGTTCTCCATCTAAAACCTTATCTGCGCCTGGCTCTTAATAGAATTCTACCACGCCGGTTTCGACATTGTACATAGCGCCAACAATTCCAATTTGCCCACTTTCTATCATTTCACGAAGAATAGGGCTCTTCTGTTGAATTTCTGCCAGCATTTTCTCCACGTTCTTCCGCGATACCATTTCTACAAACTCCATATTTTTGGAGCTTCTTTCACCCTGATACTCTACTGCCTTTACAGAAGGCTGAATTTTTCCCAGCAGGCCTGAAAGGTGGCCCATCTCCACATGGTCGCAGGCACCTTTTACAGCACCGCAGTTGGTATGGCCCAGTACCACAATAAGCTTAGAGCCCGCCACTTTGCAGGCAAACTCCATGCTACCCAGGATATCTTCATTCACAATGTTTCCGGCAATACGGGTACTGAAAATATCGCCCAGTCCCTGGTCGAAAATTAATTCGGCTGAGGTGCGGGAGTCGATGCAACTTAATACAACGGCAAAAGGAAACTGTCCCTCGGAGGTTTCATTTACCTGCTGCAGCAGGTTGCGGTTAAACCTCAGGTTGTTGACAAAACGTTCGTTGCCTTCCCGTAATATTTCTTTTGCACGCTCCGGCGTTAATTGTGACTGTGTTTGCTTTGTTTGAGTTCTCATATAGTTAGGTTTTTTAATTAATGATTGTCAGGATTCCATAGGCCTCTCCTGTAGGGGAGAGTAGACACTGGCTTCAGGCTGCTCCAGCAACGGTCGCTCCAGAATGACTAAGTCAATCTTTTGCTGTATCGCCGTATCTTTAAAGTTCTCGAAAAGCTCTCTTACATCATCGTCGATAAAGACAGAGCGGGTAGTATCAATTTCTACCTTAGCGCCTTCCGGAATCTTGCGCAGGGTTTGCATGATGTTTCCTTTGTTAAGAAAGCTCACATCTTCGGCGGTTTCCAGGCGGTACACCTTTTTACCCTCGGGCGTTTCCGTCTGAGTTACTGCATGGGAAACATGGTAGTTGTTCTTCAGAATAAAGAAGACGGCCACCGCCATGCCAATGCCAATACCGGTTAAAAGGTCGGTGAATACAATGGCGGCAATGGTAATAATAAAAGGAAGAAACTGATTCCAGCCGCTCTGGTACATTTTCTTAAACAGCTCGGGCTTCGCCAGTTTGTAGCCTACCATAATAAGAATAGCAGCAAGGCTGGCCAGTGGTATCAGATTGAGCACCTGAGGGAATACCATTACACTCACCAGAATTAAAACACCATGTATAAAAGCCGATAACCTTGTTTTACCCCCGGATTGAATATTGGTAGAGCTTCTGACAATTACCTGCGTAATAGGGAGACCACCAATCAGACCTGAAACTATATTGCCGACACCCTGTGCTTTAAGCTCCCGGTTAGCCGGGCTTATACGCTTATACGGGTCCAGCTTATCGGTTGCCTCAAGGCAGAGCAGGGTTTCAAGGCTCGCGACAACGGCAATGGTGAAGCCCAGAATGACTACCTGCAGACTAAGAGCGTTACTGAAATCCGGAAAGGTGAACTGCCGGGCAAAGCCGCTCAAACTCTCCGCAACCGGTAGCTGTACGAGGTGGTTACCGGAAAGTGTAAGCTCAGGGGTAAGATTGCTGAAGAAGAGGTTCAGGCCGATACCGAATAACACCACTACCAGAGGCCCCTGGATAATCTGAAATACTTTTCCTTTTTTAGAAAGTACCTGGTCCCACAGAATAAGGATGAACAGCGATACCACACTGATAATGACAGCAGATGTGGAGACAAAATTGAAGGCATTGAAAATGCCGGAGAAGGTATTTTCACCATCTGGCTGTAAATAGGCCAAGTCACCTTCAAAACCAGCATCATAGCCGAAAGCGTGAGGGATCTGCTTAAGGGCGATAATGACACCTATGCCGGCAAGCATTCCCTTGATTACCGAAGAGGGGAAGTAGTAACCAATACTGCCGGCATTCAGGAAACCCATAGTCAGCTGAATTATACCTGCCAGCACGACTGCAGCCAAAAAAACTTCATAGTTGTCAAGGCTATCAATAGCATTTAGAACAATGACGGCAAGACCTGCCGCCGGGCCACTTACACCCAGGTTTGAACCACTAATGAGTGTAACTACAATGCCCCCAACAAACCCGGCAATAATTCCGGAGAACAGCGGAGCACCCGAGGCCATGGCTATGCCAAGACAGAGGGGTACTGCCACCAGGAATACGACTATACCGGCAGGCAAATCATTTTTAATATCTTTTAAACTGAGCATAAGGTGATAGCTTAACGTTCTAATGTGATAGTAATACTATTGTTTTTCGAAAGTTAAGCTTTTTATATGGAATTCAAATTTCTTTTAAAAAATTTTGGATGTAATTTCAGCGATCCTCCTTTAAAACTGTTGCTCCAGTCTCCTCCACAATAAAAAAACAGTAGCCGTCCTAAGCTTACCGGGATTTAGGTTGTTTGTTCTGACAACTAAAGGAGTCGCAGCACTCCTGCGGGAAGGGATGATTACCTGGGCCTTTCCCTGTTCAGGGAAAGGCCTCAATTACCTCTTGCCATGCTCCTTTCCGGTCGAGCGACAAAACCCGCTGAAAAACAGAACTCCATTTACCATTTTGCTCTACATTATCCTGTTCCGGACAATCTACCCCTCCTTCTTTAACTCCGCTAGTAAAAGGCTAATCCTCCCCCAGGCACTACCACTATTCTCACAGTGTCTCTTAAAGCCTCTTTCCTCTGTAAAGAGGTTACACTTTAATTGATTCAGCTAATTAAATTATTTGTCAACACACCCAAAGGAACAAAAGGACAACAAAAAAAATATAGAGGATAAGGCATAAAAAAACCTGCAGTTTATTAATTTTAAGGTAAATAAAAATTTTAATTATTTGAAGTTGTGCCTGCAAACCTGGTTTACGGAGTGTTCCCTTTTATTTTCCTTCTTTTCTTTTTTCTTCCATTTCAGCAAAAGCCTTCTTCACAACAGCAGGTGCTTCCTTATGCCCGTAAGGTAGTCGATACCTTGTCCGCTCCGTCCATGCACGGTCGTGGTTATGTTGCAGATGGCCACCTGAAAGCAGCCAATTTTATTGCCAGCGAATTTCAGCGCCTGGGCCTGCAGTCTTTTGGAAATGGCTTTTTCCAGGAATTTGAGGTATCGGTCAACACCTTTCCCACGGAGGTGGAGGTAATCCATAAAGGACAGTCCCTAAAAGCCGGCCGTGAATTTTTAGTAGGTCCCTGTTCTCAAACGATTCATGGCACTTTTCCTCTTCTCTCATTAAGCAAAAAGGAAATTCTGGATGCCTCCCTCCTCCTTCGAAAGCTGCAAACAGCAAGTGGAAAAATATTAGTGATTGACCAGACGCTTTTTGCACAGGCTACTCCTGAAGAAAAGCAGAAGCTGCAGGAGACCATGGAATTTCTAAAGCATTTTAAAAACAACCCTGCCACTGCGATTACTTTCTTAACCACCGATAAACTGAGCTGGCATGTAGCTCAGCAGCCCTGCGAAACACCACAGCTCATCATCAAGAAAGGAGTACTTCCCGGACAGGCCGATTCGCTTGAACTGCACATCGAAAACAAGCACCTCAACAAGCTCAATACGCAAAATGTCATAGGCCTGGTAAAGGGTAAAAATCCTGAAAAAGGAGTAATTGCCTACAGCGCTCATTACGATCACCTGGGCCGGATGGGAGAGAACACTTATTTCCCCGGGGCCAACGATAATGCAAGTGGGGTAGCCATGCTGCTAAGCCTTGCCCGCCATTATGCAAAGCCGGAAAACAAGCCTGAGCAGGACATGCTGTTCATGGCCTTTGGCGCCGAAGAACTCGGCCTGCTGGGCTCTAAGCATTTTGTGGAAAACCCACTCCTTCCGCTCGAGGAAATAGACTTCCTGCTAAACCTCGATATTACCGGCACGGGCGATGAAGGTATAAAAGTGGTTAATGGAACCGTATTTGAAGAGCAGTTCCAGCGGCTACAGGCGCTTAATGAGGAGCACCAGCTACTGCCAAAGGTATCGGCCCGCGGAGAAGCCTGCAACAGCGACCATTGCCTGTTTTACGAGGCAGGTGTACCCAGCTTCTTTATTTATACCCTGGGGGGCATACAGGCCTACCACGATATAGATGACAAAGCCGCTACGCTGCCCCTTACAGAGTTTGAAGATCTCTTTACGCTCCTTACCCTTTTCACCAAAAGTCCTGCGCAGCAATAGTAAAGGCAGGGTTCACGAACTCCTTATAGGCCTTCGGCAGGTATGCAATCAGGTCCGAGGCAATAAGCGACTCCTCCCCCAGCTCTTTTGCCGCCAGGTCGGCCGCCAGCCCGTGGAGAAAAACACCCATAATGGCCGCCTCTAAAGGGTCGTACTGCTGCCCCAGTAAGCCGGTTAGCAGGCCTGTCAGCACATCACCTGTGCCGCCGGTGGCCATACCCGGGTTGCCCGTACTGTTAAAGTACACCCTGCCGTCGGGCGACGAAATGCTGGAATGAGCTCCTTTCAGCACCACCACTACCTGGTGCTCCCGGCTGAAGGCGATTTGCTTATCCAAACGTTCAAAATCATTTTCCCAGCTGCCGACCAGCCTCTCAAACTCCTTGGGGTGTGGCGTAAGAATGGCATTTTTCGGCAAAAGGTCCATCAGCTCTCTGTGCCTGCTCAGCAGGTTAAGGGCATCTGCATCCAGTACCATGGGCCTGCTCTCCTGCTCCAGCAGTTCTTTGAATGCTTTCCTGGTGATTTCTGCCGTACCAAGTCCGGGCCCCATGCCTATCACATCAAAACCTTCCAGTTTGGGCGACCTTGTCAGTTGTTCTTGGGAAGGGTCGGTCAGCACCATGGCCTCCGGAACACTGCTTTGCATAATAGTATAGCCGCAGGCAGGCAGGTACACCGTTAACAAACCTGCACCACTCCTGAGGCAGGCCCTGGCACAAAGAACACCGGCCCCGATTTTGCCTTTGCTACCGGCAATGAGCAGCACTTTTCCAAAGTCGCCTTTATGGCTCCACTTATCACGACTTTTAAAGATACGGCGCATGGTATCAAGGTCTGAAAAGCAGAAAGGTGTCTCCACCTGCTCCATATAAGCCGGGCTCAGGCCAATGTTCACCATCTTCCATTTTCTCATCCATTTTCCATTTTCAGGCATCATAAACGCCAGCTTAGGCTGATGAATGGTAATGACACAATCTGCCTTTATAATCGCTCCTCCAGGGTCTGCCGGAGCGTCTGCATACAGGCCTGAGGGGATATCTACCGACACCACCTCTACCATGCTCTGGTTGATACTGTGGATAACTTCTGCATACAATCCTTCCACTACCCTGGATAAACCTGTACCAAACAGGGCATCTATAATAATGGCATCTTCCGGAAAATCCGGAATCTGTCCTGCCTCGCTAATCGTTTTAGGCTCATGAAACTTATTGAGCCTATCCAGGTTCTCACGGAAGTCCTGGGAGGTTTTTCCATTTTCCCGCACGATGTATACCTGCACTTTGTACTGCTGGTTGAGCAGCAGGCGGCCAATTGCCAGCCCGTCGCCACCATTATTTCCTGTGCCGCAAAAAATAAATACCGGTCTTTTTTCAGCATACATCTCTACATATGCCCGCACGAAAGCCGATGCGGCTCTTTCCATGAGCTCAAGAGAGGTTATCTGTTCATGCGTTAAAGTGGCAGCATCCGCTTCGTGGATCTGCCTGGCATTTAATATTTTAATGGACATGAAGAATAGTATTGAGTCGTGAGTATTGGATGTTGTGATAAAAAATATGACGCAGGAAACAGGGAAGCTTAACTTTCCCGGCAATTAAAAACTTGCAGCCCCTAAAAGCTAACAAAGCAACTCGGAATGCAGCTCATCTGTTTTAAAAGCTTCCCGCCTCCGCTAACAGCTAATAAGAAAGAAACCAGCGCTACTTGTAAAAAAGTAGCTTCCTTTAAATAAAAAGAGGCTGCCCGAATTAGTTCAGGCAGCCTCTTTTGGATTACTTTGAATAACCAAGGGTATTAAAAATTTTTCAGAATATTATTTAGCGTCTGGCTTGGGCGCATGGCTTTTTCTGTCTTGTCGGCATCCGGATGGTAATAGCCGCCAAGGTCGATAGCTTTGCCCTGCACCTCATTCAGCTCCTTAACAATTTTATCTTCATTCTCGCTCAGCTCCTTTGCCAGCTTGCCGAACTTCGACTGCAGCTCTGTATCCTTGCTCTGTGCTGCCAGCGCCTGTGCCCAATAGAGCGCCAGGTAAAAATGACTGCCCCGGTTATCGAGCTCCCCTGCTTTACGCGAAGGCGATTTATCGTTATCTAAGAAGGCACCATTTGCCTTGTTCAGGGCTTCGGCCAAAGCCTGTGCTTTTTCATTCTTCGTTTTCATGGCCAGGTCTTCCAGCGAAACGGCAAGGGCTAAAAACTCACCCAGCGAATCCCAGCGAAGGTGATTCTCTTCCACAAACTGCTGCACATGCTTTGGAGCAGAGCCACCTGCTCCTGTTTCGAACAGGCCGCCACCCGCCAGAAGTGGCACAATGGAAAGCATTTTAGCACTGGTGCCCAGCTCCAGGATGGGGAAAAGGTCAGTCAGGTAATCGCGCAGTACGTTACCGGTTACAGATATGGTATCTTTTCCGGCTTTGGCTCTTTCGCAGGTATAGCGCATGGCCTCTACCGGCGACATTATTTTAATTTCAAGGCCACTGGTGTCGTGGTCTTTCAGATATAGCTTCACCTTTTCTATCAGGTTGGCGTCATGCGCCCGTTGTGGATCGAGCCAGAAGATGGCAGGTGTCTGGGTGATGCGGGCGCGGGTTACGGCCAGCTTTACCCAGTCCTGTATCGGCAGGTCTTTGGTCTGGCTCATCCTGAAGATGTCGCCTTCCTCTACTTTCTGTTCCAGCAACACCTTTCCGGAAGCATCGCTTACGCGCACGGTTCCGCTTTCGGCCATTTCGAAGGTTTTATCATGGGAGCCATACTCTTCGGCCTTCTGCGCCATTAAGCCAATATTCGGTACGGTACCCATGGTGGTAGGGTCAAAAGCACCATTTTCCTTACAGAAGTTGATAATCTCCTGGTATATGCCGGCATAGCTACGGTCAGGAATGATGGCCTTGGTATCGTGCAGCTCCCCGTCTGGTCCCCACATTTTGCCTGATGAGCGAATGGCAGCCGGCATGGAGGCGTCGATAATGACATCACTTGGCACGTGCAGGTTGGTAATTCCTTTGTCGGAATTAACCATGGCCAGCTCCGGGCGTTTTTCATATACCGCCTGAATATCGGCCTCAATGGCTGAGCGCTTCTCGTCCGGGAGGGTTTTTATTTTGGCATACAGGTCGCCCAGTCCATTATTGGGGTCTACGCCAATTTCCTTGAACAGGCTGGCATATTTCTCGAACACCTCTTTGAAGTATACGGTAACCGCATGGCCGAACAGAATAGGGTCCGATACCTTCATCATCGTCGCTTTCAGGTGGAGCGAAAGCAGCAGGTCTTCTTCCTTTGCCTCACTGATTTCCTTCTCCAGGAAAGAACGCAGGGCCTTGCAGCTCATGACAGAAGCATCGATGACCTCTTTCTCCTTCAGGCTCGTTTTTTCCTTGAGGGTTTTCGCCTGCCCGTCGGCCCCTACGAATTCAATTTTTACATCGCCGGCCTGCTCTACCACCACAGATTTCTCGCTGCCGTAGAAGTCGCCTTCCGTCATGTGGGCCACATGGGTTTTAGAATCGCTGCTCCACGCACCCATGGAGTGCGGGTTCTTTTTCGCATATTCCTTCACGGCTTCGGCCACTCTCCTGTCGGAGTTACCTTCGCGTAAAACAGGATTCACCGCACTACCCAGCACTTTTGCATAGCGGGCCTTCACTTCTTTTTCTTCCTCATTTTTAGGCTCCGACGGATAATCCGGGATGTTATAGCCTTGTGCCTGCAGCTCTTTAATAGCCGCATTCAGCTGGGGAATGGAAGCACTGATGTTCGGCAGTTTAATGATGTTGGCCTCGGGCGTTTTGGCCAGTTCGCCCAGGTATGCCAGGTCATCGCTTTGCTGCTGGCTTTCGCTCAGCCTGTCGGGGAAGCTTGCCAGGATTCTTCCTGCCAGTGAAATGTCGCGTGTTTCAACGGCAAGGCCCGCTGTTTGCGTAAAAGTCTGGATGATGGGCAGCAGCGAATAGGTTGCTAAAGCAGGGGCTTCATCTGTTATGGTATAAACAATTTTAGATGCTTGTTTGGTCATTGTTCTGTTAAGGTTTTATGCGCACTCGTGGAGTGGCTAATAGTTCAATTTTAAAAATGAGCGAAGGCTCACCTAAAAAGCAGGCTGTAGATAATAACTGTATGCCCGTGGCAAAGTTAAGGGATTTGCCTTTAATTAATAACTCTCCTTATCATTCGGAAAGCTACTGGACTTTACATCGGCTATATAATGGCTAACTGCCTCTGTAATTACCTGGTTTAAATCGGCATAGCGGCGCAGGAAGCGGGGCTTAAAATCTTTGGTAATGCCCAGCATATCATGGACTACCAGCACCTGACCATCTACTTTAGGGCCTGCACCTATGCCAATTACCGGGATGCGGAGGCGCTGCGCTACCTTTTCGGCCAGTTTCGACGGAATTTTTTCCAGCACCAGGGCAAAGCAGCCACAGGATTCCAGCAGCAGCGCATCTTCTATCAGCTTTTCTGCTTCTGCCTCTTCCTTCGCCCGCACACTGTAGGTGCCGAATTTGTAAATGGACTGGGGCGTGAGGCCGAGATGTCCCATTACCGGTACACCCGCACTAATTATCCTCATGACCGATTCCTTGATTTCGCTACCGCCTTCCACTTTTACTGCATGGGCGCCCGACTCCTTCATGATGCGGATAGCCGAACGAAGGGCTTCAGAGGAATTGGCCTGGTAACTACCGAAAGGAATATCGACCACCACGAGGGCTCTTTCTACTGCTTTTACCACACTGCTGGCATGCCAGATCATATGGTCGAGCGTAATAGGAAGGGTCGTTTCGTTCCCGGCCATTACATTGGAGGCCGAATCGCCCACCAGCAGTACATCGATACCGCCGGCATCGAGGATACGCGCCATGGAATAATCGTAGGCCGTGAGCATGGAAATTTTCTCGCCACGGCTCTTCATTTCCTGTAACTGATGGGTCGTTACTTTTTTAATATCGCTTTTGTGCACTGACATAGGTGCAAGATAAATATCTCCACCAGTAATACAAAGTTCAGGGAGACTGTTCAGAAAGAATTTGTGGAATGGGAGCCCTCAGTGAGAGGAGACTGGGAGTAGCACTAAGGTCTTCAGGCATCGATTCTGCAGATATGCCTGATTTGTCATCCCCGCAGGGGATCTATAAATAAATGCCTAAAGAAGAAAAGCCTAAGGAAAAAAATGGAGCTACTTTTTAACTGCCCCGTTTTATCTTTCTGCTACTCCTCAGATGCCCCGGGGCATGACAATGGTAACACATCTGCCTGCTTACCTCCCCTGCAGGATAAACCTCCCGGGAGGGAATCCCATCCGGCTCAGAAAAAGCCGGAGGACAGGTGACCTTCCGGATAAGAAGTTTGAATTTTTCTACTGAGCTGCCTTTTGAGCAGCAGCAGAACGCTTGTTAGGGAGGCGAACCACAAATTTTGTTCCTACATCTTCCTCCGATTCAACCGCTATTTCGCCATTCAGCTTCTCGAGTACATTTTTTACAATGTAAAGGCCCAGGCCGGAACCTTCGCTGCTTTCAGACGCTCTCACAAACATATCGAACACTGTCGACACTTTTGAAGCCGGTATACCTTCTCCGTTATCTTCGATAATAAAAACAGCCTCCTTTTCACTTACACTCACATCAATATGAATAAAAGAAAGGTCGCGGGAGTAGCTCCGGTACTTTATGGCATTCGAAATAAGGTTGTTGAGGATAATGCGGATGCGGGTTATGTCCGACACAAACACCTCTCCGTGCCTGACATTGATGGTAAGGGCCAGGTTTTGGGTATCGGCAACATGATAGAAGCTGGTGAACGAATAATTGATTTCGTTCATAAAGTTAATCTCCACGGGGGCATCATTGATCCGGTTATTCCTGCTCATGCTCAGCAGGTCCATTACCAGGTTATCCAGCCGCTTAATGCTGCCTTCTATCATGTCCACCACATTCTGCTTCGCCTTTTCGTTGGTTTCGATCCGCAGGATGTTAACAAGGCCAAGGATGGATCGCAGAGGAGAACGAAGATCGTGAGAGGCATGATAGACGAAATTATCCAGCTCAAAGTTTACCTTTTGCAGCTCCAGCAGGTTTTGCTTGGTATCGGTAACATCTTTCAGTACACATTCCAGGAAGCCTTCCTCGGGATAAAAACAGGCCGAAAGAGATACCCAAAGAATCTTTCCATCCCAGCGCTTTACCTGCAACTCATGGTTTTCGATAATGGTAGACCGCAGGAGCTCTTTGAGGGTTTCTTCCCTTTCTCTTTCATTGGTGAAGAAATCTTTCAGGATTACCCCTTTTTGTGGTTCAAGCCCGAATATTTCCCATGCTTTTCCGTTTGCTTCCAGTATTTCCCCGGTCCGGATATCGGCACGAAACATCCCTACCAGCGAATTCTCGAATAAATTCCGGTACTTTTGCTCACTCTGTATCAAAGCTTCCTCAGCCATTTTGCGTTCTGTTATATCCGTATGAGAACCAGAAATCCGGTAAGGCCTTCCTTTGCTGTCGCGTAAAACTGTTCCCTTCGAGTGTATCCACCTGTAGCTGCCATCTTTATGGCGCAGGCGGAATTCAATATCGTAATTTTTATAATCTCCTTTTATATACCCGTAAAAAGCATCCAACGCCCCTTCTTTGTCACCGGGGTGCAGGAGGCTTTCCCAGCCCAAGAGGTTCTCTTCCGCTTCGGAAATGTCATAGCCGAGCATACGACTCCAGGGCTCGGAAATAAAGACTTCATTCGTCTTCATATTCCAGTCCCACAGGCCGTCGCTGGCACCATTGGCAGCCAGTTCATACTTCTGCAGGCGCTCCCTGATCTCCTTTTCTCCTTCTGCTTTTGATTCCAGCGCTGCCTTTAGCTGCTCAATTTGCGCCTGCAATGCCTTATGCTCATTGCCTGGTATGCTCTCTTCCATAAAACCCTCCACAGCACCCGTCAGGCATCGGCAAAGTTTGCGACAAATGCTGTTTTTGAAGAATAATTCGCTACAAATTAATTACTTAAAAGTAACGAATGCTGTACAGCTGTTTATCGCAATATTATTTAAATTATTGCAGTGTAATGTTTCCGGGAAGAATGTTTTTATAACACTAGCTGCTGTTTAAACAGGCCCTCAGGCTTCATTAAAGTATAAAGCTTTCTCCTGCAAAACAACATTTCCGGCCAAATACTTAAAGTAAAGCTTTAAGGCCTGGTCGCCGGAAAAGCATGCTGGTAAACATGCAAATCGCGCTGAGGGAACGGAATGGTAATATTTTCGCGGTCGAAATGCTGCTTAACCTGTTCGTGCAGGGCAAAGTTCACATCCCAGTAATCTTCTTTGGTCGTCCAGATCCGCATGGAAACATTTACGGCATTATCCAGCAGTCCGCTGACCACAATACTGGGAGCCGGCTCTTTTAATACACGGGGATCGGCCTCCGCTTCCTGCCTGATAATATCTTTTGCCTTCTCTATGTCGTCTTTGTAACTAATACCGAAATTGATAACCAGGCGACGGGTAGGCTCCACCGAAAAGTTGGTAATGGTCGCCCCGGCCAGCTGGCCGTTTGGCATATAAATCGTCTGGTTATCGGGAGTTTTAAGGACTGTATTGAGCAGGTTAATGATGTGTACAGTACCCGAAACACCCATGGCCTGGATAAAGTCTCCCTTCCGAAAGGGCTTAACGGTGAGGATAAGTACTCCACCCGCAAAGTTGGAAAGGCTTCCCTGCAGCGCCAAACCGATGGCAAGACCGGCCGAGCCGAGCACAGCCAGAAAAGAGGCCGTTGGTACCCCTAAAACAGATACCACGCTCAGGAGCAGCACCACCTTCAGCATAATGCCCATTATACTTTCCAGGAAGGGGCGCAAAGACTCATCCACCTCCCGCTTTGCCATTACCCTGCCGATAACATTTACAAACCGGCCTATGAGCCACCAGCCCACTATCAGGATTAATATGGCCATCAGCAAATTAAAGCCATACACCACCACCATTTCCGTTAGCTGATCCACATAGACTGCTACATCATCCATTTTTTTCTGTATTAAGTATGAAGTTATAAATATAAAGTTCCGGCTCGGACAGGGCGAAGCAGGTAAAGGGACAGACTCTCCTCTCCCACCCCGGCGGCCGATAAAAAGTTCTGCTGTTTAGCGGAGGTAAACAGCGGGGGTGCCTTCCGACAAGGCCACTTCGATATGGTCGCTCAGGGTCGTTGCCAGCTCATAGCCGGTATACTTCGCCTGCACCGGAAAAGTAGTGAGGCTCCGGTTGACCAGCACGGCTATTTCGAGCTTTTTAACAGGGTTCTGCAGGAAGGGCTTTAAGCTGTAGGCAAGCGTTCGGCCGGTATTGAGAACATCATCGGCCAGTATAATCACCTGCCCCTGCATTTGCTCCACCGGGTGGTCGAGACTAATGGCCGACTGGGAAGGAGCCTGCTTATCGAGACTTATTTTAACGAGGAGAATTTCTTTGTCTGCTATCGTTTCTATTTCCTCTTGCAGCAAGCGGGCAAAGAGGTAGCCCTGCCCTTCAATCCCCGCCAGCACCAGCCGGTTTTCTGAAAAGTTATTTTCGAAAATTTCGTAGGCGATACGCCTGATTTTTTGCCTGATTTGTGCCTCATCCAGCACTAAATTTTTCGCAGCAGTCATACTTCAGCTCGTTTAAAAACCGGCGGGTAAAAAGCGCCACTTTTTCAGTGCCCGAAAGAGAATGAAATCATTCGTGCAGCGCTGCCAGCTCATTTTGGTGCCTAAATATACGATGGTTCGGGGCAAATATTAAAAAGTTTCTTCCCATTCCTGCTCTGTCGTCGATCCTTTCAGCAGCTTAAGAGAAATTTAAGCTGTTTAAGTAGAGATTAACCTCTCTGCAGCAACAGAAAAAGCAGGACTTCCGCTTTCACTTCCTGCCCCACCTCCCGCGATTAGGGCTGAAGGTTCAGGAGAGAAAGTGACGAAGGTCCTGCCCTGTTAAATTTTCTATGAATTTTCTTCTTAAGAAGGAATCGGCATGCTCTTGCTGTCCTTGAAAGTCGACAGAATAACCATTGACTGCATATTATCCACTACAGAAATCTCACTTACCTTTTCCAGCATCAGGTTCTGGTAAGAGGAGATATCCTTCGCAATCACCTTCAGGATAAAGTCACCGGTACCGGTAATGTGGTGGCACTCAATAATTTCATCGATGGTATTGATGGCAGAGAGAAAAGCATTGATATTTTCTTTATTGTGACCTTTCAGCGATACATGCACAAAAGTAGAAACCCCCATCCCTATTTTATTCGGATCGAGGCGGGCGTGGTAGCTCTTAATAATGCCGGTCTGCTCCAGTTTCTTTACCCTTTCGAGGGTTGGGGCAGGAGAAAGACCTATTTCCTTTGACAGCTGTGCGTTGGTAATCTTTGCATTCTTTTGTAGAATGTCGAGAATCTTTCGATCTATCTGATCAAGTTTAATACTCATTTTTCTGTTTTTAAAAATATTGCTGCAAATTTAGTTATATAACTACGAACCCTGCAACAAATTTTATATTTGTTCCTGTTTTTTCACATGAGCGGCAACAGAAAAACATAAATCGCTGAAGAGCAGCCGTCTACAAAAAAACCTCATCAGTACCATTAAAGAAAGCTTATGCATTGCATTTCCCGGGCTACGGCCATTAAGCATCTTTCCCAGCCCCGCTAAATTTCTTCCTCCCTGTAGCAGTAAAAAAGGATTTGCTTAACAAATTACAGCAGGATAAAACAATGTTTTTTATGGAGATGGAAAGGATTATTAGTATCTTTACCAGACGAAAGTACTGGCCCACAAGCTCCTGCGGGGATTAAACCTTCATTTATAAAGAGGATCCTTTGACTGAAACAAATTTTCATTCCACGCTACCCAAACAGGCTGTTCTGGTTACCGGCGGTGCAGGCTTTATTGGCTCTCACCTGGTAGACCGGCTCTTGGCAGCGGGCAAGAGGGTGGTCTGCCTTGACAACTTTTCTACCGGCACCAAAAGAAACCTGGAACAAGCGCTGCAGAATCCTAACTTCACTTTAATTAGCGGGGACATCCGGCATTATGAAACCTGCCGCAAGGCTGTGGAGGGCATTTCTTATATATTTCATCATGCCGCCCTTGGTTCTGTGCCCCGCTCTATTCATAATCCCGTTCCTACGAACGAAGTAAATGTGGGTGGTTTTGTCAATATGCTCACCGCTGCCAAAGAGGCGGGCGTAAAGCGTTTCATTTATGCCGCCAGCTCCTCCACTTATGGTAATCACCAGGGCCTCCCCAAGGTGGAAGAACTGATTGGCCAGCCTCTTTCCCCCTATGCTGTCAGCAAATACGTGAATGAGTTATATGCGCAGGTCTTCGGGCAAGTGTATGGCATGGAAACCATTGGCCTGCGCTATTTCAATGTTTTCGGAGAGCGGCAGGATCCGGAAGGGGCCTATGCGGCCGTAATCCCACGCTTTATAAAGGCGCTGATAAACGGGGAATCTCCCCTGATTAACGGAGACGGAAATCACTCCAGGGATTTTACCTATATCGAAAATGCCGTACAGGCCAACCTGCTGGCGGCGGCCACGGAGAAGCCGGAAGCCATTAACCAGACCTTCAATGTAGCTTATGGGCAGGCCACTACTTTAAATAAGTTAATGGACCATCTCCGCGAGCTGCTTTCTCCCTATCGCCCCGAAGTCCGGTTCATCCCCACCCATTATGGCCCGGAAAGAGCCGGCGATATCCCCCATTCCCTGGCCAGCATCGACAAAGCCAGAAAGCTGCTGGGCTACCACCCTGAATTCAGCATTCGGGAGGGACTGCAGAAAACCGTGGAGTGGTTCTTCGAAAATTCCCTGGCCCAAAGGTAGAGATGCCATTTTGTACGTCGCCATCTTAGCATAAGAAAGATAATACGCCTCCACGGAGGAAAACATAATTAATTCTTTACAAACCTGTAACTATGCTGTTCGGCCCCATAGCGGCAGCGGACGTAGTAGATTCCTTTTCCCAGTCCACGAATATCAAGCAGATGCTCATTTAATCCGGCTCCCAACCCATTCAGGGCTGTTTCCTGCACTAAACCACCCTGCGCGGAATATATTGCCACGGCTACAGAGCCCCCTTCGTCCGGCAAAACAAAGCTCAGCCTCACTTCATCGGAACCCGGGTTCGGGTAGGGCTCCTGCATCATAAAAAGCTGGTCGAAGTTCAGACATTTTTCATTGTTGACCTCCGACAGCTCCTTTTCTACCAGCGTCAGGGTAGGCTTCAGGCGCACACAAATAAAACGGAACTTCCGGCTGCTGCTTTCAATCAGCTGCATATTAAGCGGGTAATTCAGCTGCTCGCCTAGTTCCAGGGAATCCGAAAGCTTTTCATTAAAGAAATATTCATTGTTGACAGATATTTCAATGTCCATTTCACTTACCCGAATGGTTCCCCTGTTTTCAAGGTCCAGCACCAACTGCAGCTGGTCGCCCTGCCGGATAGTATGAAGGCTGTTAAGCGCGACATCAAAGCTTGGATCCACAACCGATATGCGCTGCAAGGTGGTATCGCTACAGTTATCTGCATTAAAAGCAATAAGGCGCACCTCATAATCACCTGTTTCGGTAAAGGTAAAGGAAGGGCTTTCTTCCGTGCTGCTGCTTTGCTGTGCATCGCCGAAGAACCATTGAAAAGCTGTTGCCCCCACTGATTCATTCCTGAAGTTAACTGTAAACGGGGCTACTCCTTTCAGTCGGTCCGGTGTAAAGGCAGCCACCGGCGGTGCCCCTACCTGAACTGTTTTACTGATAGTATTAGAGCAGCCGGCAGCATCTGTAAGCCTGAGCTCAACTGTATAGCTTCCCTCGGCGGGGAAAAGATGCTGCAGCTGTTTCCCTTCCTGCACCACCCCATCGATGCTCCAGCGGTAAGCCGCCGAGGTATATCCTGATTCGAAAACAGCCGTTTGGCCACTACAATTGGCATAGTAATCGAAATCCACCTCCGGCAGTGGAGCAATGACAATCTGCCTGGTGCCGGTAGCGCTACAGCCATTGGCCAGGTTCAGTTGCAGGAATATCTCATAAGTACCGGCAAGGGGGAAGCTAAAGCTGAAGGCGCTATCGGCAAAAACTTCGTCGCCCACCATCCAGTAGCGGGACAATACCGGCACCCCTCCTGTGTCAGTAATATCGGCAATGATACCGGCGGCCCCCTCGCAGGCTCCATCGAAGCCAATCTGCACGTCCGGCAATGGCTCTACTTCAAGCGTTTTTGTGATGGTTTCGCGGCAACCCCAGGTAGTAGCCACGCTCAGGCTCACCTCAAAGCTCCCTGCCTCCGGGTAGCTGATGGCAGTATCCCGGGCGCTGCTGGTAAGTATGGAGCCGTCGGGCATCTCAAAAGCCCACTGCCAGTCGATTATATTTCCATCGGCATCGACCGAAGCATCCGAAAAGGCTATCCTATTTTCTGTTCCTGCACAAAGGGCGCTGGTGGTAAATTCCGGCTCCGGCAGGGAGTAGACATTGACGGTTTGGGTATAGGCAGTTTCGCAGCCCAGGCTGTTTTTCGATTTCAGCACCACCGTATACTCACCCGGTTCCTGGTAAATATGCTGAGGGTCTTCCAGGGTAGAGAAGGTACCATCCCCAAGGTCCCACTGATAGCCGGTTATGTTGGTACCACTGGTCTGGTTGTCGAATACTATCGCACCGCCACTACAAACCGGACTGGCCGCGAAAAGCGTTTGCGGTCCCTGCTCTACCGTAACCGATTGAGTAGAAACAGAAGTACAGCCAGGAATACCCGCCGAAAGGGTAACGGTATAATTACCTGCGGCTGCATACTCATGCGAAGGGTTTTCTGCCGTAGAGGTAGTCCCATCGCCAAAATCCCAGAGGTAAGTGATGACAGAGTCGGCTGCATAATTTGTCTCATTCGTAAAAGCAACCGCCGCATTGGTACAAACCTTCGATGCTGAAAGGCTATAAGCTGCCTGCGGCTCGGGGTAGACAGTTATTTCTTTTTCAAAGAACTTGCCACAGCCGTTTTCGCTCTCAATATCGAGCCGTACGGTGTAAGCCCCAGGTTCAGTAAATTGGTAACTGGCCTCAGCTGAAAGCTGCTGTGAACCATCGGGGAAAGTCCAGGAGTAAGAGGTGATGTTTTTCTCGGGGGTATGGTTTTGAAAGGTAAATGTATTTACATTAGCTATACAGGCATTATCTGTTTTAATACTTACAGTTGCGGCCTCTGACGAATTTACCTGAACTGAATCCAGACTAACAGAAATATCTCCTTCTTCATCATACACTCGTAAACTTATAAGCTGCTTACCCGGGGTTGAGTATTTTACACTAACCGGATCTTTTGAATATGCATAACTACTGCTTACTTCTGTTTCATCTTTATAAGTTAACCTGTACAATTCTTTATTATTGTCATTAATAAGCCAGCCATACCACTCACCCTTTTCTTTTACCAGTGTTAAATTGTATCCTATACCAAAAGTTCCTAAAGTACTCATATCTTCCGCACTGCCTATAGAAGTCCGTAGATTCCCACCAAGCTTTGTACGGAATAAATGGCCACTAATTGTGCTAATCATTACATAATAATCAACACCTTCCTGATTTACTTCAATGCTTACGGGCTCCTTTCCATTAAACAAGTTTTCAGCAACAATAGTGGAGGATAATGGAAGTCCACCTAATGAGGATCCGAAGTCCAAACGAATTATACGTTTGTTAAATCGAGAAACTACGAAACCATACCATTGATCGCATTCTTGTATTAGAGATATATCTCTCAAGCCACTCCCTCCACTTATTGCCCCAGTTGTTTTTACTTGTGGTTTATTATTTATAGTGCTACCAAAATCAATAATTGATAAAGAATTTGAACCAAAATTAGTAATCATAACAACAAGATTCCCTCCATTCCTTTCCACGACCATTCCTGAATTAACTCCTCCAACTAGTGATGTTATTTTCTCAGCTATAGGGGCATTACTTAGCCCATCACGAAATGTGAGCTTTATTAAGCTGCTGTTCCCCCAATTATGTACAAAGCCATACCATATACCTGATTCTTTTATCATTTCTACAGATACGGGAGAATTAAAAAGAGAACCTAAATTACCTAAATCAATAACCTCAATAGTATTTTCATGAGGACTATTCCCTAAATAAACTCTAAATAACTTATTGTTATCTCTGCTTGTAATAAATGAGTACCACCCTGTATTATCCTCCGCAATAGCCAGTCCTAATGGACGGGACGCAGAACTTAGCGAGCCAAGCTTTTCTGCTGTTATAGTATTTCCCAAACTACCTGAGCTAAAATCCCACTCATAACGGGTACCATTAATACTTGTATTTGTAAAAGAAAGACTCTCATCTACGCAAACCTCCGCTGATTCTTTTGTGAATTCAGAAGTCGGGCATTGAGCAACTGCATTAAAGCAAAAAACAGTTACAAGCAAGAAAACTGCTAGTATTTTATAATGATGATAGGTGTAGAAAGTCAAGATGATAGATGAAGAATGTTAAACTGTTTCTAAAAGAACAAATTGAAATAATTTACAACTTAGACCGAATAGATGAATTTTCCTATTGTAATACTTCTTAGCTGCCACTTGTAAAAAAGTACAACATTTAATTCCAGATGCTTATTCTTCTCAAGGTCAGGAATTCCTTGTTGTTTGTTAGGAAAGGAAAACCCTAGGGTTTCAAAACATCTATTAAATATTCCCATAATCATTCAAAGTGTAATGAAGCAAGGCTATATTTAGTGGACCCCAAGCTTAGGACAGCTTTCTTTGAATTTTAATTGAATTAAG
>NZ_ANNU01000055.1 GCF_000346615.1 Nafulsella turpanensis ZLM-10 | reverse complement strand
CATACTTGCTGTGTTAAAGCTAAATTAATTATTTTTTTAACTTTGACACAGTTCCATTTACAGTCTCTACTAAAATCGCCCGCAAGCAGTGGTCGAGAATGCATAACTCTATTTCTAATAGGAGCTATTTCATTTAACTTAGTCGTTAGCCCTTTTAATTCTCTAATTATTTCGACCGGAATAAAATCACTATTCTGAAAAAGAATAGTATACGAATCCTGAAAATCTATGAAATTAATTGCCTCATCTAAATTATTATTTATGTCAAGTCCATAATTTTCTGTTTGAAAACGTTTTCTGACTTTTTCTTTTAGGTCAGGAGTTCTTAGAAAGCTCAGGTCTTGATGCAGAGGAATTATATGTTTTTGGATTAGATATCTCAAATCCATCTCTATTGCATAGATATATGCAGCTAATGTTAATCTAACTTCTGTTACCTTCTGCATCATTTATTAAGTTTACTTGAGGCCATACTTTTATCCTTTAGGTATCCTTTAGGTATCCTTTAGGTTGAGGCGAATCAGATTCTCTGATTGCGCCTTCTTCACAAACTGTTGTGCCAATTCCTCTGCAAACTGCTTCACCTTTTTCTCAAAAAGAACTCCATCCTCTTCTTCCGCTTGGCAATTGCAGCCCGAAAGACAGGCTATGGACATTTATGCTGCTCTTTTGCCTGCATCTAAATTTATGGGAAATGGTAATTCTTTCCTTGTAAATTTCAGGTTGAGAAATTTTTTCCAGTTTCTCCTATTCTTCTGTTTGATTTAAGCTAACTGGGTTGCCTTATAGCCCCCATTCTCCTGATTTACTTCCAGAGTATAAGGGCTAAAAGGGGAGTTCAATTGAATAGAAACAAAACCATTTCTATTCAAATTTCCCAGCTTTCTTTCCTGCTCAATGGTATATTCCTGAAGGCTTTCTTCCAGCTTTACCTTTGGGGCAACTCCGAGCGCCAGGCTCAGTTCAATTAATTTGCTTAGTGAAAAGTTGAAATTGCCATTCACGATTTGTGAAACATAGCCCTTGCTGACACCTAATTCCTTTGCCAGGGCAGACTGGTTCAGCTGCTTTTCTTCCATATACTGATGAACCATACAGAAAATATCATTCTGGATTCTTTCAAGCCAATACTCAGGGGTTTGATGCAATTGTTCTCTTGAAATCATAATGCTTTATCGTTTAAGTAGGCTTCTTTAATCTTTCTAAGCCTTCTAATATTTTAAAATTGGTGGTAAGAACCTCCCTGCTGTAAAACCTCTTGGCACGAATTGCTTGTTCGTGGCATATTGATTACCTTTGTAAAAGCAATCTCCGTACTTCCTCTCCCAGATACCTAATGCTGGTGATGAAGCCAGTTTTTTTTCGTTTAGGGCTTTTTCACTCTTAAAATCCATAGCCAATCCCCTGCAGGTTCTCTCGAATCCGCTTCTCCAGCTCAGCCCCTTCCTCAAACTGTTGAGCCAGCTCATTCGTCAGCAACTTCATCTTTTCTTCAAAGGGAACTCCATCATCCTCCTCCGCTTCGGAGCCTACAAAGCGGCCGGGAGATAAGACAAAGTTGCTGGTCTTTACCTCTTCCAATGGGGCGGCTTTGCAGAAGCCTTCCACATCGGCATAATTCCCATTCAAGTTGCGCCACTGATGGTAGGTGTCGGCTATTTTAGAAATGTCGGCATCTTCAAACACCCGCAGGCGGCGGCTCACCATTTTGCCCAGCTTTCGGGCATCGATGAACAGGATTTCCCCTTTGCGTTCCCGGTGCTCGCCATCCTGCCCATCCCTGTTTTTACTCAGGATAAAGAGGCAGGCAGGGATACCGGTGGTCATGAACAGCTTGTCGGGCATCTGCACAATGCAGTCGACCATGCCCTGCTCAATCATATATTCCCGCACGTTTTTCTCGCCGGCACTTCCGGTGGTCATGGCGCCATTGGCCATCACAACACCAGCCGTGCCGCGCTCGCTGAGGTGGTGCCAGAGGGTTTGGAACCACATATAGTTGGCATTGCCTGGGGTGGTAAATTCTTCCTTGGCGCCAAACAGCCGCGGGTCGTTCTCCGGCAGCTGCTCCGGGTGCCAGTTGGAGATGTTGAAGGGAGGATTCATCAGCGCATAGTCCGCCTTCAGTTCCGGAAAACGGTCCTGCAGCAGGGAGTCGCCCAGCTTTACATCGAAAGAGAGGTTACGCAGTAAAAGGTTCATCTTACAGAGGCGCAGCGTGCCTTCGTAGCGTTCCTGTCCGTAGATGGAGATATCGTTTTTATTTCCGCCATGGGCCTGGGCAAACTTGAGGCTCTGCACAAACATACCACCGGAGCCACAGGCCAGGTCCATAATGCGGCCTTTCAGCGGCTCAATCATTTCTACCAGCAGCCGCACCACCGAGCCGGGCGTAAAGAACTGTCCGGCGCCGGAGCCTTCGGCCATGGCAAACTTGCCGATATAGTATTCATATACCCGTCCGTAGATATCACTCTCCGGATTGTTAATTTCGGAGAACTTCTCTTTAGAGAAAAGGTTAATCAGTCCCGCCACCTGGGCAGGGGAAAGCTGGCTTTTCACAAAGATAGGCTCCAGTACGCCTTTATAGTCGAGATTGCGCTGGGACAGGATTTCATCAATCAGCACAAAAGCCTGGTCGACTTTTACCTTGATGTCATCCTGCTCGGCATGCTCACGCAGGAAGGTCCAGGTGGCTTCCTTTGGCAGACGGTACACATTCTTTACCTGGTACTCCAGTTCATCCTCCAGCACCTCGCTTTGCTCCTCGGAATCGATATTGTAATAAGTACTTTTCGGGTCGGAAAAGGATTGCTTTATTTCCTGCTGCCGTACCTCATAGCGTTCCGAGAGGTGCTTCAGGAACAGCAGGGAGAGTACATAATCTTTATATTGGTTTTCGGCTACTGCCCCGCGCAGTTCGTTGGCAGCATCCCACAATTCTTTTTCAAAATCAATATCTGCCCGGGCTTTGGCAGGGGAGGAGTCTTTCTTTGGCATCTGTTCTTCCTTTCTTCACTATATTATTCCTGAAAATAAGGAAATTCAGGGGAGTTCCGGAAGCAATTTTCTGATAATTTTATCTTTTGTTGGAAGCCAAAGTGGGAGTAGTTTGTATTTAATTGGCAGTGAGTGGATTAGTGGAAAGAATTTCAATGCTGCGAATCAATCCGATACGCGATGCTACTGCTAACACTGAAGTGGACATTAGAACAAGGGGCAAAAAAAATCACCTGACAATTAAGTTTTCAGGTGGTTCATATTAATGTTTGCCGATAGCTTTCTCTTATTCTGCTTGTTCTGTTGCCTGCTTGCTTTTTATCAGGCTGCCAATATCAATGGCGGGTAAATAATACCTTCCTGTCGGACTTTGAGAGCTTGCATTGCTTAACTCGCCCCGCAAGCTGTTAATTACTATGTTGAGGGATGAAAAAACGCGTAGGTTACCCGCCACCGATTCCTGCAGCTGTTCAGCATTGCTTAGCTGAAAGATGCCAACGCCCTGGGCTGCTAAATGAAGTCCGGGCAACTTTTCTTCACCGGTATTCACTTCTATGTTCACCCAGACCTGGAAAAAGTCGTCCTCCAGTGATTGATGATTAAAATCAATCTCAATGGGATACTGGTCCATGATTTCATTCCAGTATTCCACCTCTTTTTCCGGTTCTATAAAGCGGAGGTACTTTTCATACAGATAAAAGCTAACAAGCTTTAAGGGAGAAGTAGTTGCTATCATACGGCCATGGCGTTAGAATCCACATCCAGTTCATAGTTGAAATCTTCCGGCTCATGGGTCGTTTCATTTCTGCGGTATACCCACAAACCATCCTTATCAGCCCTTGGAGAATAGTACTGTCGTAATTGTTTTTCTTTGGTGCTTACATAAAACTCAATATCGAGGGCCTCTGCCATTTTCTGAACAATGCTGAAGTTTGGGTTGCGGTCTCCCATAAACAGCTGGGTAATATAAGAAGGGGAGGTACCTACCTTCTTTGCCAGCTCTTTCTTCTTGATGTTTTGCTTTTCCATGGCCTCATCAATCTCCGACAGGAACTTAAAGATTAGCATCTGCGTGTTATGCTCGTGCTTCTCTTCTTTATTTTCCAGGTTAACTAAATCGGCAAATGCTTTTTGTATATCGTTCTTATTCATCGAATTCGTACTCATATTTGGCTACTTTACGGATGATTTGTTTTTCTTTATTGGTGAGCCCCTGGGATTTTTTCTTTTCCAGTAGCTCACAGGCGATAATCACAAATACTTTTTTGTCCTTCCGGCTAAATTGCTGGCAATAAATACGGGGATTGTTTTTCCCTTTTGCCAGCTTGATAGCCGTTACATGCTCACAACCTTTTTCGATGTTTTCTTTGTCATACAAATCTCTGGGAGGGCGGTTTTCATTCAGTATTAAATCCGTTACAAGTGCAAACTTCTTTTTATACGCACTGGTACTGTTTAAAAAATCTATTATTTGCGGAGCATTTTCAGCATCTACATAAAATTCTTTCTTACCATCGTTAGATAAACGGATGAGATTGGCTTTTCGTTTCGACAAAATTAACTTATTGCTTAATTTCTCAAAATATTTTGCTCACTTATTATTTAAACAGCCGGATTGTTTTTTAACAAGCATCTCCTAAAGATATAAAAACAATAGATATAGGATACTTGTAGCGGGGTAAATTATTTGGAGCAAAAGGAGGTTAGCTGAAATTTAACAGACTGGGAGCTGTACGAAAAAGGTTTTAATTCTTTTAGTTAATTTTCTTTTTCCATTGGAAGAATAAAATTAGGGTAATTCAAAAACTAAAGTAAACCAGCGCCTTTGGGTGAGGGTCAGGTACTTTAGCTGGTTCAAAATTAGTAAGGGTGAGCTTAGAGATTATCTTCAGGATTTCCTATCCGGCTGATTTTATCAGGATTAAAGTTTAAGGAAGCCAGGAACCAGTATATTTCCCTCCTTCCTTATTCTAAATCCTCCCGAAAAAGTTCTTCTAAAGTAATTCCAAAGGAATTTACTACACTTGGTAAAGAGCCAATGCGCATGTCAATGCTGCCGGCCTCATACTTTCCATATTATGACCTGTTAAAATTGTAGATGAATTCACCACCACTTTTGAATCTCTTTTTTCTCTTCTTAAATTCTTGAGCTTTGGCTCTTGCTATTCTGTATTAGGTTTTTTATATTTTATGCTTAATAAGTTTAAACTTTAAATCATAAATGTTATGCCCGTAAAACATACGCCATCAGGTGAGGTCCATAAAGGACAAGCAGAGGAAGAACTGGATGTGGAGTAGACACAAATCAACTTAGATCTCATTGGGTCAATACAAATGAGCGAATTACCTGTGGTAAAAATGGTTGTAAAAACTAAGATAGTTATTAGTTAAAACACAAACACGAGCAGTTCCGTTTTTAGAAGAGTTCGTGATTTGCGGAATTTAAAAGGTTAACTGTGGTGGACCAGTAAATCCACTACAGTTAACAATTTTCAACGTTATATTAAGTTTCTTTAGATTTGAGGAGCTGACTATTTATTTGCCTCACCAACGAATTCGCATTTTTCTTTTGAAACTTGCCTGGTTTTGAGGAGGGATTTATAAGAGAAACGATAAAAAATTAGTTTGTACAATCGCCTGTTTTCCCACCTCTTTGCTTCTTTTAAGGTTACCTAATCGGAAATATTTGCAAATATATAAGTATCTGAAGACATTAGTTAATAGTATGTAAAGATTGGCTATTCTTAACGTACCTTGCCTATTAAAGATATGCTACTTCCTTCCTTGTTTGTTCTCCTTTTCAATAGGGGGGATAAATTCTTTAGGGATAGAAAATTCAAAGTTGAATAACTCTTTTGGGTGAACTCCAATTGCCCTGGAGATTTGGGCGATATTACTTATGGAGGTATTTGTTTCTCCCCTTAAAATCCTGCCTACCTGCCTTAAATCAAATCCGGTTCTTTCACTTAAAACTTCCTGACCAATATTCTTTTCTTCACAAATCTCTAGTATTCGCTTGCGCACCTTATCAATGAATTCCTGGTCCTTGTAGTTTTTCTTCTTCACAAGGACAATTTGTTACAGTCCATGAAGAAATGTTAGGACATATTTGTCCTATTTAAATTTTTTCCATATCTTAGATCTAATTAATCAAACTTTCTAATCTGATAACTAAAGGAAGAGTAGAAGGATTTTGATTTTGTAAATTATATTTGCGATACTTCAAAATTAAAAGCATTTGAAGCATTCGCACTGATAGTCTCGTCTTAGAAAACTGGCATTTTCATTGACCACGGGACGGTAAGTGTAGTGCTCACGCTATTGGCGTGGGCCCACTTATTCGTGGTCGGGTATGCCAGTACCTCTAAGACGGATAAGCCGGGTTCCACGCCATCTTTTTTTGGTGCATGCTTTCCGCCCTGCTTTCCCTTCGGAGACTCTTTTTTTTAAAAAGACACAACGCTGTTTTGCTGGTTCCTAACAACAGGAACCGGCAGGCGCTAAACCCTTTTTGCAATGGAACATGCCTATCATATCTGGCTGCATTGTCACCGGCCACCGGCCTGAACCGCTCACCTTTGGGTGGAGCCACTTCCTGCGTCCTGGCTGCTAAGCTTATTTTGCTGGCAGTACAGGTAGGGAATGGGGGCTCCGCCTTTTCCCGGGGAGGGCCCGTGCTTGCCGGCGGCAGGGGCTTTCCTTTCTCTGTATGCTTATCCTGTATGCTTATATACCTGTCGCATAAACCATTTTTATGCGTACCGGTACCGCTATGTCTTTGTTGTTAGTAGCGGCACCGGAAAGGGGGGCAACTCGTGCCTCCTTCCGGGCCTGCTAACAAATGCCAGGACCCTCTTCATGAGGGTGTGAAGGGGTGGGCTTTGTCCTGTACACGGCCTGCTTCAACACCCCTCTGCTATTAAAAGGGAGTGCTGCTCCCGGCCTTTCCGCTCTTCCTGTCCTGTAACCCGCCGGCACCTGGGTACAGGCAGGAGGGGAGGGAGGCTTATCCAACCACCTTAAATCTGCTATCATGAAAAATTATATGCTTTTACTCCTGCTTGGCCTGCTGCTGGGCTCTCTGCCTGCTTATGCGCAGCAGGGACCAGCTACCCTGCGGGGCAAAATTACCGACGAGCAGGGAAATCCCCTGCCGGGCGCAAACCTCTACCTGCTGCAAAGCCACTCAGGGGCGGTAACGGATACGGAAGGGCTTTTCAGTCTCGAAGTACCGGCGGAGGCTTACCAAATGGGCGATACGCTCCGCATTTCTTTCCTGGGCTATGTAACGGAAAGCCTGCCGCTCCCGGAAGAAAATTACCTGGAGGTAGCCCTTATGCCGGACATTGCCACTCTCATGGAGGTGGAGGTGGTATCTACCGGCTACCAGCAGCTGCCCAAGGAAAGGGCCACAGGCTCCTTCGTGCAGGTAGAGGAGGAGCTGATTAACCGCTCGGTGGGTCCTGATATTCTCAGCCGCCTGGAAGGAGTGGCCTCGGGCGTGCTTTTTTCGCCGTACGGGGATGGTTCCGACATTACCATTCGCGGCCGCTCTACGCTCTTTGCCAATGAAGATCCCCTTATCGTGCTCGACAACTTTCCCTACGAAGGCGACATCTCCAACATCAATCCCAACGATGTGGAAAGCATTACGGTGCTGAAAGATGCGGCTGCCGCCTCCATCTGGGGTGCCCGCGCAGGGAACGGGGTGATTGTGATTACCACCAAAGGGGGGCGCTTTCAGCAGGCTCCGCGGCTGTCCTTTAACAGCAACCTGACCATCGGGCAGCAGCCGGATGCCTTTTATGTCCCCCGCATGTCGACCGCGGATTTTATTGCTACGGAGCGAACCCTTTTTGAGACAGGCTACTACAACTTTGCTGAAACGGCCTACGATAAGCGGCCGCTCACGCCCCTGGTGGAGCTGCTTATTTACCAGCGGGAGGGGCGCATTTCTGCCGAAGCGCTGCAGAGGGAAATCGAACGCCTGCAGGAACAGGATGTGCGACATGATTTTGCCGATTACCTCTACCGCCCCAGCGTACTGCAGCAGTATTCCGCCAGCCTTAGCGGAGGAGATGAACGCCAGCGCTATTACCTATCTGCAGGCTGGGATAAAAACCTGGAAAGGCTGGTAGGGGAAGGGAACAGCCGTGTAACGCTCAATGCCAAAAACAACTGGACCTTCTTCAGCAACAAACTGCGGTTTGGTGCGGACATTTATTATGCACAGCGCGGGGAGGAAAATAAAGGCCTGGACCCGCTCTTCCTGCGGCAGTCCACCAACGATGGCCTGCCCCCCTACAGCCGCCTTGCCGACGATGCCGGGCAGCCGCTGATGCTGATAAAAGACTACCGCCTCCAATTCGTGGAGCAGGCGGAAAGGGCAGGCCTGCTGAACTGGCGCTACAGCCCGCTACAGGAAATGGAGCTGCTGGATAAAACAGCCGCCGTAACAGATTTCCGTACCCGCCTGGAGACAAGTTATCAGCTGCTGCCTTCCCTGGAGGCTTCCCTCTTCTACCAATACTGGAGCGGACAACAACTAGGCAGGGACCATTACCCGGAAGAAAGCTACTTTGCGCGCGACCTGGTAAACCGCTTTACGCAGGTAGGTGCCGATGGTACGCTCAGCCGTCCGATACCAGTAGGTGGGGTGCTGGATGAGTACATGTTCCTTTCGGCCAGCCACAACCTGCGGGCACAGCTGCAGTTCTCCGAAACCTTCCGGGAACGGCATGAGCTGAATGCCCTGGCAGGCTGGGAGGCAAGAGGGGTGGAAAGCCGGAGCAGCAGCTTCCGCTACTACGGCTACCAGGAGGATAAGGCGCTGCAGGCTGCCGTAGATGCCGCAACGCTCTTTCCGCAATACCATTATCCCGGTCGCCGGCTGGCCATACCCAACGGGCAGGAGCTGGACATCCTGCACGACCGCTTCCTGTCGTACTACGCCAATGCTTCCTATGCTTATGACCGCCGCTACCTGCTTACGCTCAGCGCCCGGAAGGACCAGTCGAACCTATTTGGGGTGGAGGCTAACCAGCGGGGTGTGCCGCTCTGGTCGGCAGGGCTGGGCTGGAACCTGCATGGCGAAGGCTTTTACCGCTGGAAGGCGCTGCCTTACCTGAAGCTGCGTGCCACTTACGGCTACAACGGGAACATCGATAAAAGTGTGTCGGCCTTTACCACCGCCCGCCTCATGGGCAACAGCTGGGATACCCGTCTGCCCTATGCGGGCATTACCAATCCGCCCAACCCGGCCCTGCAGTGGGAGCGGGTGGAAATCCTCAACCTGGGCCTGGACTTTGCCAGCCGCAACTACCGCCTGAGCGGGAGCCTGGAGTATTACCGCAAGAACGGCCGGGACCTGATTGGCTATGCACCGGTTTCGCCGGTAACGGGCCTGGCTGAATTCCGCGGCAATGTGGCCGCCACGGAAGGGCAGGGGCTCGACCTGCAGCTGAGCAGCCTGAATGTGGCGGGTGCTTTCAACTGGCAGACGGACTGGCTGTACAGCTATGCCACCACCACGGTAACCGATTACCGGGCAGAGGTGCCTGCCTACCTGCTGCTACAGAACGGCGTTTTTCCGCGCGAAGGCTTTCCGCCCCGCGCCCTCTACAGCTATCGCTGGGGTGGTCTGAATGGGGACACCGGCAATCCGCAGGGCTTTCTGGACGGGGAAATCAGCGAAGATTACGGGTCTATTATCGGCAATATGGAGCCGGACAGCCTGATTTACCATGGCTCTCTTCAGCCGACCCATTTCGGTGCCCTGCGCAATACCTTCAGCTGGGAAGGGTTTTCGCTATCCTGCAACATCACCTACCGCCTGGGCTACTACTTCCGCCGCGAATCTATCCGCTACGGCACCAACCGCGGGCTGGGTGGCCATGGCGATTATGCCTTTCGCTGGCAGCAAACCGGGGACGAAGCCTTTACGCAGGTGCCTTCTGTTCCGGAGCAGGGTAGTTCCTACCGCGATGACTTTTACACCTATTCCGAAATGCTGGTAGAGCGGGGCGATCATGTCCGCCTGCAGGATGTGCGCCTGAGCTATACCCTTAGCCGGGAAGTGTGGCCGGGGCTGCCTTTCCGGGAGCTGCAGGTCTACGGCTACGCCAGCCACCTGGGGATACTCTGGAAAGCCACCAGCGCGGTGCCCGACCCGGATTACCGGAACATGCCCGCTCTCCGGAGCTGGTCTGTCGGCTTACGAGCCAATTTCTAAACCTTAATCTAACACCCTATGAAACTAATCAATAACCATTTCCGCTGGCTTCCGGCACTTTTACTGGCTGTATGGCTGCTTACCGCCTGCGAAGACTATCTGGACATAAAGCCGGATAATGCCCTGCTGGTGCCCACCAGCCTGCAGGATTTTCAGGCCCTGCTCGATAATGACTTCGAAGTGATGAACCAGGAGCCTGCCCTCGGCTTTATGGGGGCCGACAATTATTACCTGCTGCCCGAAGACTGGAACAGCCTGCTGACGGAAATCGAACGCAATGCTTATATCTGGGCGGAGGAAATTTACGGCAGCAGCCTGCCGGAGGACTGGAGTCTGCCTTATAAACAGGTTTTTTATGCCAATGTGGTGCTGGAGGGGCTGGAGAAAATGGAGGTAACAGCAGAGGAGCAGGCTGAATGGGAACGCCTGAAGGGCAGCGCCCTTTTTTACCGCTCCTATGCCTTCCATTCGCTCAGTCAGCTGTTTGCACCTGCCTATGTTCCAGGCAGGGCAGCGGACCTTCCGGGTATTCCCCTGCGCCTGAGTGCGGACATCAACCAGCCGGTGGAGCGGGCAAGCCTGCAGGAAACCTATGCGGAAATCCTCAACTCCCTGGAGGAGGCAGTGCCTTTGCTTCCGCCCATGAGCAGCTATAAAACCCGCCCCGGCAAAGCCGCCGCTTATGCGCTGCTGGCCCGGGTAAGCCTGAATAAGCAGGACTATGAAGCGGCCGCGGCTTATGCCGACAGCAGCCTCGGGATTTACCATTCCCTGATGGATTATAACCACCTGGATTCGGCCGTGGCGGTGCCTTTCCCGCTCTTCAACGAGGAGGTAATTTTCCATAGCGTCCTTTATCCTTATGAAATGCCCTTTAACCGGGCGCTGGTGGAGGAAGATTTCTATGCCCGCTATGCGGAGGAGGACCTGCGGAAATCGCTCTTCTTTAGCCGGAAGGATGATGGGAGCCTGTTTTTCCGGGGGCACTATTCCGGGCAGTTTTATTTCCTGTTCGGCGGACTGGCGACGGATGAGGTGTACCTGATTCGGGCCGAAAGCCGCGCCCGTCTGGGGGATGTAAGCTGCGCGCTGGAAGACCTGAATAGGCTTCTGTCCACCCGCTGGGAAAGCGGCACCTTCGAGCCTTTTACGGCCGCCAATGCTAGGGAAGCGCTGGACCTCATCCTGGAGGAGCGGCGCAAGGAGCTGCTGTTCCGCGGCCTGCGCTGGAGCGACCTGCGGCGGCTCAACCAGGATCCCCGCTATGCGAAAACCCTGGTGCGAAAAGTAGACGGGGAGGTGTATACCCTGCCCCCGGGAAGCCCCCGCTGGGTATACCCGATTCCTGAACAGGAAATCGAGCAAAGCGGTATTGAGCAGAACCCTCGCTGAAAAAGCGGCCGGTCCGGCTGTCGACAGACTGTATCCTGTCGACAGCCACTGCCCCCGCTTCTTACCTGATGGGCCTGGCAGCAGGTCCTTCCTCAGTTGCCTTCCAATCCTAACCTTGAAAAGTAAAAAGCATGAATGAAATAAAGATTTTAATTCTGGGCATCGGGCTCCTCCTGGCAGGGCTGCCCGGAGCTGCGCAGGTGCTGAAGCCTGCAGACTGGACCTATTACACTTCGCAGGAAGAGGTGGAAATAGGACAGGAAATAGAGCTATTCTTTGATGCGGAACTCGACAAAAGCTGGTTTATGTATGCATCGGATATCGATCCGGGCCTGGGACCGGTCCCCGCCAGCTTTTCCTTTGAACCGCACGAAAGCTATGAGCTGCTGGGAAAAATTGAATCGGTTCAGCCAACCCAAAAGTACGACCCCCTGTGGGAGGGGGATGTCCGCTTTTTTGAAGGGCAGGCCCTGTTCCGGCAGCGCATCCGGGTGCTGGCCGAAAACCCGCAGATACAGGGCACCCACCGGTACCAGCTCTGCAGCAGACGCGACGGCCGCTGCATTATGGAAGAGGCTGACTTTGTCTTTAACCAGCTAAAGGTAAAGCCGCGGCCTCCTGGAAGGCAGCAGCCGGAAAAGCGGGTCCGGCAGGAAAAGGCTGCGGGGCGGCACAAAGCCCTTCCGCTTCCTGCTGCTCCGGCAGATACCGCCGGTACTCGGGAGAGGCCGGCAGTGGAACAGCAGGAAGCCGGCGGTGAAGCCCTGCAGGAGCAGGAAAGCCTGCGGCTGACAAATCCTCAGGAGGATGCTGCCCCAGCGGATGCTGCCCCAGCGGATACTGCCGCGGAGGAAGGCCTGTGGCATTTTGCCCTCCTGGCTTTTATGGCCGGACTGGCAGCCCTGCTTACACCCTGCGTCTTTCCTGTTATCCCCCTAACGGTAAGCTGGTTTGCCTTTGAAAGAGCACCGGCAGCAGGAGGGAAAGCCGGGCCGGGCAAGCCGCTTCTGTACGGCTTTTCCATCATCGCTATCTATACAGTAGCAGGTACCCTGCTGGCCTGGCTCAACGGCCCGGCTTTTGCCAACTGGCTCAGTACTCACTGGCTGCCCAACCTCCTCTTCTTCGGGGTATTTACCCTCTTTGGCCTTTCTTTTCTGGGGCTGTTTGAAATTCGGCTGCCGGCTTCCTGGATAAACCGGGCGGACCGCCAGGCAGATAAAGGGGGTAGCCTGGGGGTGTTTTTTATGGCCTTTACGCTGGTGCTGGTTTCCTTTTCCTGTACGGGCCCGCTGGTTGGTACCCTGCTGGTTGCTTCGGCCGGAGGGGCGGTGCTGCTGCCCCTTGTAGGCATGTTTTTCTTTTCCCTGGCTTTTGCCCTTCCTTTTACCCTGCTGGCCCTTTTTCCGCAATGGCTCAATAAGCTGCCGGCCTCCGGCAGCTGGCTCCATTCGGTAAAGGTGGTGCTGGGCTTTCTGGAGCTGGCCCTGGGCCTGAAATTCCTGAGCGTAGCCGACCAGGTGTACCACTGGGACCTACTGGACCGGGAGGTTTACCTGGCCTTGTGGATTACTATCTTTTCCCTGATGGGCCTTTACCTGCTGGGGAAGCTGCGCCTGTCGGGTGCAGACGGCAACGAAAAGGTGGGGGTGCCGCGTCTCCTGCTGGCCCTGGCGGCTTTTAGTTTTGTGATGTACCTGCTGCCCGGCATGTTCGGAGCGCCCCTTCCTGCACTGGCCGGATATCTGCCTCCGAGGCAGGCAGGAGGGGTGGTAACAGCCGGTTTTCCCGGCCAAAGTTCTACGGCTGCTTCTCTTAGCAGGGAAGGTTCCGGCATCTGTGATGCGCCCTTATATGGCGATAAGCTGCACTGGCCCCATGGCCTGCAGGGCTATTTTGAGCTGGAGCAGGCCATAGCCTGTGCAAAGGAACAGGGTAAGCCGCTTTTTATTGCCTTTACCGGGCATGGCTGCGTGAACTGCCGCGAAATGGAAGCCCGGGTGTGGAGCAATCCCAGGGTACTGCAGCTGCTGAAAGAGGAATATGTACTGCTGGCCCTTTATGTGGATGAGAAAACGGAACTGCCGGAAGCTGAATGGTATCGTTCGGAAGTGGACGGCCGGATAAAAAAGTCCGTGGGCGGGCAGCATGCAGATTACCAGATTAGCCGCTTCGGGACCAATGCGCAGCCTTACTATGTGCTGCTGGACCCGGAAAGCGGACAGCTGCTGATAGACCCCATGGCCTATGAACTGAATCCGGACCGCTTTGCCGCTTTCCTGGAGCAGGGAAAAAGGGCCTACAGGAGTATCCGGCAGCTGGGCGAAGGGATCGGCAGCCCGGAAAGGGCTGCTCCGGCCCGGGGGGTGCTGTAAAGCCGGAAGCGGTTCAGGCACTGTCTGCTCCCGGGGGAGCAGAGCTATAAGTTCTTAGATTTTTCAAAACCTGAATAATATAAACATCAAATGGAAACGCAGGAAATCATTCAATATGCCGATAAAGTACTGGAAGATAAGTTTTACCGCCTGGGCTTTCTCATCGGCAATACGCCTATGCTGGAGCTTCGCTACTGCTATAAAGGGAAGCCGGGCAGCATCTTCGTAAAATGTGAACAATATAACCTGAGCGGCAGCATCAAGGACCGGATGGCCCTCCGGATACTGGAAAAGGCCTGGAGGAGGGGGCATCTGAAGCCGGGGGATACCATTGTGGAAGCTACCAGCGGCAACAGCGGAATTGCCTTTGCAGCTGTCGGGCAGGCATTGGGGCACCCGGTGAAAGTAGTGATGCCGAACTGGCTGACCCGGGAACGGGCCGTCCTGATGGAAGCAATGGGGGCTACGGTACGGCTGGTGAGCCGTGAGGAGGGCGGCTTTATGCGGAGCATTCAGCTGGCCACCGAAATGGGTGCCATGGACCCGAATGTTTTTCTGCCCCGGCAGTTCGAGAATGCCGATAATGTGCAGGCCCATGCCCAGACCACCGGACCGGAAATTGTGGCGCAGCTGTCCCGGCTGGGCAGGCTGCCGGATGCTTTTGTGGCCGGTGTAGGGACGGGAGGAACCGTCATGGGGGTAGGGAGCTATCTGCGAAGTGTCAATCCCGAGGTGCGTATCCACCCGCTGGAACCGGCGGAATCGCCCACCCTCTCTACCGGCCGCAAGTGCGGCTTTCACCGGATTCAGGGGATTTCCGATGAGTTTATTCCGCCCATTGTCCGCCTGGATGAGCTGGCACCGGTGGTACAGGCACAGGAGGAGGATGCTATCCTGATGGCGCAGAAGCTGGCGGCCAGGCTGGGACTGGGCGTCGGCTTCTCCTCCGGGGCCAATGTCGTCGGCGCCATCCGGCTTCAGCAGGAGCTGGGGCAGGATTCCACCGTGGTAACAGTGCTGCCCGACAGCAACAAAAAATACCTGAGCACCGACCTGCTCTGGGAGCACTCCTCCCGGGAAGGCTATGTGACGCCTGAAGTAGAGTTCAGGGATTATGTACCTATTGCACGACTTGCATAAGCAGCAGCCTCCCTCCGCCTGCTCCTTCTTTGGAAGGGCAGGGTGGGAGGAGGTGCTGGGTCAGGGGCTTTTTCTGCCGGCTTTGGTAATCAGCACCTCAAATGAAACACTTAACTACCTAATACCTATGAAAAATTTAGCCAGGGCTTTGTGCCTGTTATTGTTCTTCTTTTGTTTGTCTGCCCGGGGGCAGTCAGACCCGACTGCTTTAAGACCTTTAGGGATAGGCGATACGCTGCCACCCTATATCCTGGAAAACGTCATGAACCACCCCGAAGGCCGGATTCAGCTGGGAGATTACCGCGGCAGCTGGCTGGTGCTGGACTTCTGGGCCAGCTGGTGCGGGGCCTGCATCGGGATGTTCCCGAAAACAGATTCCCTGGAGCGGCTGTTCGAGGGGAAAATCCACTTTCTGCCGGTGACCTATGAGCCGGAGGCGGTGGTGCAGAATACTTTTGCGAAGCGTAAGCTCCTGCAGGGTTTAAAGCCACCGATGGTTGTACGGGATATGACTCTGCGGGCGCTCTTTCCCCATGAAAGCCTGCCGCACTACGTATGGATAGACCCGCAGGGGGTGGTGCGGGCACAAACCAGCCTGAATGAAGTAAATGCGGCTAATATCCGCCTCCTGCTGGAAGATGGCTCCGTAGCCGGAGAGTTCCGGCAGCCACGCCTGCAAAGCCTGCCTTTCGACCGGGAGGATAAGCTGGGCAGGCTGCATGAGCTCCTGCCGGAAAAGAATGCAATCTACCAGTCTACGCTAAGCGGTTATGTTGAAGGTCTGGGAGGCTTTTATACTTACCGGCAGTCGAAGGAGGGGCAGCCGGGGCGGATTATCCTGATGAACTACCCGCTTCGAGGCTTATATCAGCTGGCTTACAGCAGCGTAGCCGTTTTTTTTGGCCTGAACCGGATTGCGGTAGAGGTGGAAGAAACCGCCCCCTTCGATGCAGGAGGGGCAGGGGAAGCTTATGAGGACTGGCTGCGGCAGGGGAACGGCTACTGCTATGAACTGCAGTTTCCGGCGCGTCTGGCGGGACAGGAGTTTAGCATGATGCAGGAAGACCTGGACCGCCTCTTTCCGCAGTACCGGGCAAGGGTAGAGGTAAGAGAGTGGCCTGTCTGGGCGCTGGTACGCACTAACCGGAAAGAAAAGTTTAAAAGCGGGGGTGGGCAAGCGAAAGCTGATGTCCGGCCTTTCGGGCTCCGGCTGCAAAATACAACCTTTCATCCGCTGGTCCGCCTGCTCAATATCCAGTATATGCAGCACCTGGACGGACCGGTGGTGGATCTCACGGGCTATGAAGGCATGGTAGATCTGGAGCTGGAAACGGAAATGAATGATGTGGAAGCCGTGCGCAGGGCCCTTCAACCCTATGGTCTTGACCTGCAGAAAAGAAAAGCCAAAGTCCCCGTACTGGTGATTCGGGATAGGGCGCAAAAGGAGGAATAAGGTATCGACGGCACTTTATGCAGTAGGTTCTGAAGGTAGCCTGTGGTGGGTTTAAGAACAGAAAAAGCACAGAAGGATGCCTTCTGTGCTTTTTATTTCCCTCTTAAAAGGAAGTTTACTGGATAAACCGGCCCCTTGAGGATTCTACCATCTGGCCATGCTGCGGGTCGTTGTTTTCAAAGCGGGCCACACAAATCTCCGAACTGGCAAGACAGCGATAACTGCCTGTTACCTCGACCCACTGGCCGTTGAGGTTGCCGAACAGTTTCAGGTTCTGGTCTGCCTTTGCCGGACTAAAGGCAAAGGCACCAAGGGCTGCGGTGGCAAAGGCCAGGGCAGCCAGTTTGTTTTTCAGATTTTTCATCATAATTGCAGGCTTTTTTAACACTCAAAAAACCGGAAAACGTCTTACATTTTGAATAAATACCTACTCTGTTAAGGGTTTTCGGCTACTCCCTTTGCCTGCCCGGGCAGGCTTTTCGCGCGATAGCTTAAGGTCGGGTGGAGGGTGGCTTTTGGTGGAGAGCAAGATAAAGGCCGCTCAGGGAAAGGAAGCAGAAAAAGCTGTTTACCAGCAGGTGCTCTTTCCAGGAAAGACTTTCCAGCATTCCCCCGCAGGAGCAGGGAACATAGGCAAAAGCGCCTGATAATATCAGGACCGTATAGAGGGTGAACATCCCCATCAGCCCAAAGGCGGGCCACCAGGCGAATGGCCGCTGGGGTTTCCAGGCCAGCAGCAGGGCTGCGCCCAGCTCTGCCGCGGGCAGCAGCCAGACCAGGAGCGGGTGCAGGCTGTCGGGCAGGGGCTGGCTGAGCAGGTCCTGGCTGAATTGCTTCAGGTCCAGCAGCTTGCTGATGCCGGTGTAGGCCAGCAGCAGGATAAGCGGCAGGGACAGGTATAAAAGGCGATGCGGGTGTTTCATGATGCTCTCTTTTAAGCGGGGCCTCACCGGCTCTGGCGGAAGCTGCCTTATCAGGCATCCCCCTTCACGTATAATACACCCGCGGGGAGACCGGCCCTACCTTCCGCAGAAAGAGGTGGCAGGCGGGACAGCGGCGGAACCGGATAAGCCTGCAGGAAAATGCTTCTGGTCGTGAAAAATGCCGCTTATTCATCCGGCATAACAGATACTGTGATGAGGGGAAAGGAGATGCTGTATTAAAACCAGCTGATTGGTATCCCGCAGGGGTAGGGAAAGAGAGTGCAGGAATATTGTACAGGGTCTTTGCTGTCTGCGGCTGGCTCATGTAAGAAAAAAGGCTGAAATGGTGGTGAAGGAAAAGGAACGAGTAAAATATAGGTAAAGGCGGCCACTTTATTACATCTGCTGTTTCCTGTACTCAGGCGTGATGCAGCAGGATTATTTTCTTAAAACGTTGAGCAGCAGGAGCGGGTTGGCTGAAAAATGACGCTATAATTTCAGTTTTTATCTGTAACATAATATTTACGGGAAAAGAAAGAAAGTCTGCCCTGGCGGTTTGGCTACTTTTGGAGCATTCAACAGTCCTGGCTTGCAACGTAATATTTAGTTGATGCACCAGAGCTGCCACTTAAAGAACAGTCATGCGAAAACTGCTTTGCTTCCTCCTTCTTCTTTTGTTCTTTCCCCTCTTGGTCCCGGCTCAGACCGGAACGCTGCCGCTTCCCCGGCTTTGGCTTAGGGGAGATACGGGAACTTCTGTCAATGGCCTTTGGATGGACCAGAGCGGTCATGATCAGCATGCCGTGGCAGCAGAAGGGGAAGCCCCTCAGGCGGACGGGCTGCTGAACTTTAACAGCGTGCTGCGCTACGACGGAAGCGATGATTATATGCAGATTCCCTACAGCCTTGAAGGGCTTTCAGAAATTACCGTCTTTGCCGTTTACCAGTCTGCCGATACGGTGGAAAGGGGGATTTGGGGAACGGAAAAAGGAAATTCCCGCCGCATCCTCTTCAGTACCCGGCGGGTTTCCGGTCCCGATGAGGCGGTGGATGGTTATGGCAAAAATGAGAAGATGGCCATTCTGAGTACGCTTGTGCAGCAATGGAATGAAACCAGCTCCATCAGCGCGGAAGCATACCTTTCCCTGGGGACTTCCGGGAAGGAACAGGATACAATTAAGGTGTTCAAGGGCCTGCTGGCAGAACTAATGATTTTTGACAAGAGCCTGAGTTTTCTGGAGCGGGTGCAGATACAGACTTACCTGGCCCTGAAATACGGAATTCCCTTAAAGGAGGGGAACTATGTCAGTGCCGCCGAGCAGGTGCTCTGGAAGGCGGAAGAGAACCAGGAATATGCCTGGCGGCTGGCTGGCATCGGCCGGGCAGCGGCCTTTTCGCTGCACCAGAAACAAAGTGTCAGTGCCTATGATACGACCCGCTTTCTGCTGCTAAGTGCAGGTCCGCCTGCCGCCACCAACCTGGAAAATAAAGCCACTATTCCTGATGAACATTTTCTGTTGTGGGGGGATAATAATCTTGCCCTCTCGGATACGCTGAAAAAGGAACAGGAGCAGGATACCCTGCTGGCGGTACTGGAGCGGAAATGGCTGATGACCGCCAGTGGCAGTGAAATTAATCAGCTGGCTACTGAGCTGCGGTTTACCACCGCCAGCCTCCCGAATGACTCCAGTGCCTACTGGTTGCTTATCGACCCGACGGGTAGAGGCGATTATTCCCTTGATAATGTGAATATTGTACTGGCCGATACCGTGCTGGAGGATAGCATCAGTGTGTACCGCGGGGTTCGCTGGGACAGTGACCGCTCCGGTAAAGACGGCTTCAGCCTTGCCAGGGCTAAATATATGGTGGCGCAGGTACATAGCCTGCAGCACCCGGACTGTGAAAAGCCCGCAGGTGGCCGGGCCGCCTTCCGGGTAACAGGAGGAAAAGCGCCCTACCGCTATAGCCTGCGGAAAGAAGGCAGTGACGCACTGCGGGAATGGAAAGGACCACGGGAATTCAGCCAGGACAGCCTGGAAGCAGGTGTTTACCACCTGAGAATCACAGACGCGGAGAATTACAAAACCGAAAGGCAGTTCAGCCTTCAGCTGCCCAATACCTTAGTGGTCGATTTGGGCGAAGACCGGCCCCTGCCGGCCGGAAGCAAACTCCTCCTGAATGCCGGCGAGTTCGTGCCGGATACCATCCCCGCGACCTATCTCTGGGAAAGCAGCTATGGTTTCCGCAGTACGGACCCCCGGATCAGTATTGGTGAAACCGGAATATATACGGTCACCGTTAGCAATGCGGAAGGCTGTTCCTTTACCGATGAAATAGTGATTTCAGGAGCGGTCGCCCGGCGCTTTGCAGTCTTTCCTTCGCCGGTCAGCAGTGGAAAGCAGTTCAAGGTAAGTGTGTCGCTGAAGGAAGCAGGTCCTGTAAGCCTGCGGGTCTATTCGCTTTCGGGCAACCTGCTGCATCATCAGAAAGGGGAACATAGTGCGGAATACCAGTTTAACATGGCCCTGAAGGACCCTGGTATGTATAACATCATGCTGGATACTCCGGAAGGAACGGAGGTAAAAAGAATCGTTGTGCAGTAAGGGCCTTTTTCCTCAGCTGTCATCCATTATTAGTTCAAGTTTCATTATTCGCCTGTAAGCTTTTGCAGGCCCTGTACCCATATGAAAAGTTTCACTCCCCAAGCATTAATGCTTCTCCTGCTCCTCTGTACGCTGAGCAGGCCGGCCCTGAGTACCAATCCCGCCGCTAAACCCGTGGCGGCCTCTGTTCACTATGGGGCGGGCCTGCAGGAAGGGCTTATTGGTATTACAGAAGATATTCCGGTAGATAACCCGGCGGATAACATTTTCCATGTGGCGCTGGAGGAGGCTCCTTCGCACCACAAAAAGGTGTGGCTGGTGTATGATCTGGAGGGGGTGGCCGACCATACGGCGGTTTCCCGGAGCATCAACGACCAGCTGTCCGTAGGAGGGTACCTGGTAAAAGAGCAAAAGGGCTGGTCGCGGCAGCGTGAACAGATAGATGCCCGCTGGCTGAAGCAAGGGGATAACGTTATCCGTTTTACCATAGCCCGGGGAGGGCGGCACAGCTACCGGATCCGTAACCTGTCCATTGAGGTGGAAACAGGAGGGAGCCCCACCGCACCTGCTATTATTTTGAATCAGCCGGAAGCCTTTACTTCTGTAAAGAACCAGGTCTATGTCAAGGGATTTTTGCAGGGCCTAAAAGGAGGAGAGGCCAGGGTGCTGATTGAGGGCCAGCCTGCCAGAGTATCGGAAGGCGCTTTTGAAGCCCTTATCGTAAAGCCGCTGGAAAAGGGACAGGAGCGCCTTCAGCTGTCGGTGGAGGCTTTTCTTCCGGATGGCAGCCTGCTTTGTGAGGAATTTGAATTCCGTCAGGGCAGAAAGGCTGACTTTATGTATGATTTTGAAAAAGAAGGACAACATACCCGCCAGTTGTTTACGACCGGGCTGGATTGTGCGCTTTCACTGCAGGGAGCAGGTCTGGAAGTGAAGCCCGGCGACCTCCGGCAGGCGTCCCGTTTATCCATTACTTCCCTGAGGCAGGTGGACCTTCCGGCCCTTGATCCGGGCATGGTAAACGTAACGGCTTACAATGAAGGCTTCCGTTTTCTGCCGCACGGGCAGCTGTTCGAACGGGAGGTGGAGCTGCGTATGGGCTATGACGAAAGTAAAATCCCGGAGGGCTATACCGCCGCGGATATTAAAACCTATTATTTTGACGAGCAGACGCACCACTGGGTGCCGCTGCCGGCCGATACCCTGCTCGGAGAGCAGGGGGTGCTGGTGTCGCGCACGACCCATTTTACGGATATGATCAATGCCATTATCAAGGTGCCTGAATCACCGGAAGTGAATGCTTATAATTCTACCTCCATGAAGGGCATCAAGGCCGCAAACCCCATGGCGGGCATGAACCTGCTGGCCCCTCCGCAGGCGAATAATACCGGCAATGCCTCCATGAGCTACCCTCTTAAACTACCGGCCGGGCGGAACGGCATGCAGCCGCAGCTGGCCATCAGCTATAACAGCGGGGGCGGCAACGGCTGGCTTGGCCTGGGCTGGAACCTCAACATCCCGTCCATCAGTGTGGATACCCGCTGGGGCGTGCCGCGCTATGATTCGGCAGAGGAAACCGAAACTTATAGCCTGAACGGGGAGATGCTTAGTCCAATGGCACACCGGCAGCAGGCACCCGAAGCGAGATCGGGCGGGACAAAACGCTTCTATCCAAGGGTGGAGGGCGCTTTTAACAGGATTGAACGGTTCAAGGCTTCCACGAAAGATTATTACTGGACCGTCACCGATAAGAGTGGTGTGAAATATTACTACGGCGGAACGAACGGCGTTATGGATGAGGCGGTACTCAAGGATGCTGACGGAAATATTGCCCACTGGGCCCTGGTGAAGGTAATGGACCTGAACGGAAATTCCGTGCGCTATGAATATGAAAAGGTGCAGGAGGAGAATAATTCAGGAAAGTTAGAGGACCGGCAGTTGTATATCAGTAAAATTACTTATACCGAACACTCTTCTGTCCCAGGGAAATATTCCGTTCACTTCAGCCGGGAGCAGGGACGGACGGATATCAGCATCAATGCCCGTTATGGTTTTAAGCAGGTAACGGCAGACCTGCTGACAGGCATAGAAGTGAAGTATGGGTCGGAAAGCATCCGAAGCTATGTCTTAAAATATGAGCCGGGAGCCTTTGGCAAAAACCTGCTGAGGAGTATTAGCGAACTGGATGCGAATGGTGATATCTTCCATACCCACAGCTTTACCTATTATGATGAGGTATTCGAGGATGAGGTGTTTACTCCTTTCGGTGAAAAAGAAGAATGGGTGGTTCCATCAGATGCCATAAAAGGCACCTTCTCTACCTCTGATGAAGAAACATTTTTAGGTAAAGCCAGTGTATTAAGCGGAACGAGAAGCTCTGATTTTAGTGCAGGTACCAGTATCGGGGTAGGCTTCGACTTTAACTACTGGTTGAAAACCAATTCAGTGGGAGCGACATTTAATTTTGCCAGATCAGAAAGTAAAGGAATGACTACCCTTATTGATATAAATGGTGATGGATTACAGGATAAAGTCTTTGTTGATGAGGAAGGGATAAAATTCAGGCCAAACAAAGGGACTGCAGTGGAAAAAGGAACTTTTGGAGAAGCAGTTGCTTTGGTCTTTCATGCCGCTGAGTCCTTTCATGAAGAGAAAAGCAAAACCATCGGAGGGGGTCTAGAGGCTCAGTTCGGTGTAGCGGCTGCTGCTGTAAATGTTGGCGTTTCAAAAAGTAAAACGAAAAGTACGACTTCTGTCTACTTTGCAGATGCAAATGGAGATCAACTTACAGACATTGTTGCAAATGGTCTTGTATACTTTAATTATATCCATCCTGATACGGGTATCCCTACTTTTACGACAGATAGTAAATTTACACCGAGCCGGGTTTCGGGAGGAAGCCCTGTAAAAGGGGATATCATAACAGTAGATCAAAACGAAATTGACGAACAAAAGAGGCAGAACCCTTTACATGATATGGTAAGAATGTGGGTGGCCCCTTTTGATGGGAAAGTCAGCATTAAAGGGGAGGTCCAGCTGGTAGAGCCTGCTCAAAATGATGCGGCCAATAATGCGGATGGCGTGCGGATTTCCATACAGCGCGAAAATAAGGTCCTATGGAACGAGACTATAGAAGAAGGTGATTTTGGATGGCATAAACCGGAAGGGGTGGATAAGATTTCGGTCAAAAAGGGGGAAAGAATTTACTTCAGGCTCCAGTCCATCGACAATGGAGAAAATGACCAGGTTAACTGGGCGCCTGTGATTGAATATGTGAACAAAGATTATGATTTGACAGATGCCAATAATAAATCCTATTACCGATACAGCAGTGAAGAGGACTTTGTTTTTTCGGCACCAATGAGCACCACTCTCCCCTTTAAAGGAACGGTAGAATTGAAGAGTGATTTCAAGAAGGGGATTACCAGTGATGAAATTATAGTGGAGATCATTAGCAGGAAAGATGGTGCTGATAATGAGCGGATTTTGTTGCAGCGACACTACCAATGGGATGACACCCATGATACAGGCCTTGCCTTAGCTCCTTTTGAGGTTGATTCGGCAGAAAATATAAGCTTTCGCATTCGATCCTCCACCAATGTGGACTGGTCATCTATTGAATGGGTACCGAATTTGTATTACACTGCTTCCGATGATTATGCGGGTACAAAGGTAAAGAACGATAAAGGGGAATATTTATTTAACTTTTATCCTGTTCCATACTACAGTATTTATAGTGCCCTTTCTTCCGGAATGGGATGGACGGCAAAGGAAGATGCTGATACTCTCCGGATAAAACCGAAGATAACGCTTAAAGAAGATCTTTCCCTGGAAAGAGAGGTGGAAATCATTTTCTCTGTTAAAAAAGTAAATGAATTGGTTTATAAAGACACTGTCCTTTTAACGGAAGGACAGCCAGTAATCGCCGATAGTCTTTATCTTCCAATCAAAAAAGGAGAACGCCTGTTTTTTGAGTACCATACGAGCAATCCTACAGCTCCTGGACTTATAGATGATTTAAAAGTAGCGGTTAGCTTTCCTGAAGAAGAGCCCAAAGAGGTGGAAGCGGATTATTATCTGCACGTAGGTCCCGGAATTTTTGGTTCAATGTATCGCCAATGGGGGCATTTTTCCTATAATGGTAATGATTGGAGATCCATAGCAGGCATTGATCAAGGCCTGCTAAAGAGGAATACAGCAGTAGAGGAAATGAAGGAGGAGGATTTTGAAGGTATTGAAGATGCAGAGGATCTGGAAAACTTGGATTCGGAAAAACTCTTTAAGCCTGCTGAAGAAATGCTCATCATCCTTGCCGCTGATGAACAGCAAAGATCCTGGAAAGGATTTGATACGGACATTTACCTGACGGCCAGCCGGATGAGCAGTGCCCGCTTAGGGGCAGATGATTTATCTCCACTGGAATTTATTGCAGAAGGAGATGGTTCGGCTGCTTTTGCCATCAATAAAGTAACCGAAAGTACAAGTACCTCCGGTAGTGGCGGAGTGAGTATTGGTGGAGGTGTGGCAGGTGCGAGTGGTGTTTATGCCGGAGGACCCACTACGGTAATAACTGATTTCATGGACATGAACGGCGATCGTTATCCTGATGTGGTAACGCCTGGCAAGATCCAGTATACCCGACAAACCGGAGGTCTGCTTGAAGAAGTTGTTTCCCATGGTTTTAAACAAAACCACCAGATACGGACAAGTTCTAAAGGCTTTACTATATCAGGTAGCGCGCTGGATGAAAAGGTGCAGTCAAGGTCTACAAGCATTATGGGTATGACTGTTCTCTTAGGAAGTGGGAAAAATAGTGCCGGTTTAAGCGGAAGCTATGGAGAAGGGACCAATGAGACACGCTTTACCTGGAAGGATATAAATGGAGATGGATTGCCTGACAGGTTAACCGTAAATGATGAAGGCCAGGTACGGGTGGCTTTAAACCTCGGGTATAAATTTGCTGAGGAAGAAGAATGGAATTTCAACCAGATTCAGCAGGGAGAAAATACCAGCTATGGCGGCGGACTAGGATTTAGCATCGCCAGTGGTAGTATTTCAGGCGGAGTGAGCCTTTCAGGTTCCACCAGTAAGCTGCTGAATAATATGCAGGATGTAAATGGCGATGGTCTGGTAGATATACTTAATATTGCCGGGGATAGTGTAAGACTTAATTTAGGAAGTAGCTTTGGCAAGCCAATATCATGGAAAGGCCTCCATGGGCTTGGAGACACTAAGGGCACCAGCCTGGGAGGAAATGCAGCTTTTACAGCATCGGTTCCTTTGTTCTTTGGTAAGCTATATGTAAACCCAAGTGTGAGTAAGGGAAACTCTGTAAGCAGAGAGCTCTACCGTTTATCTGATATTGATGGAGATGGCTATCCAGATTTACTGTACTCTAATACAAGTTCGGAATTATCGGTGAAACGCTCCACCATCGGCAGGACCAATCTCCTGAAATCAGTACAGCGTCCCATGGGGGCCAGCTTTGCCCTGGAATACGAGAGGGTGGGCAATACCTATGAAATGCCGAATGCGGCCTGGGTACTGAGCGAGGTAAAAATGTTCGACGGCTTAGATGCAAAAGAGGATGGGGCAGATAGCCTGCACACCAGCTTTGCCTATGAAGCCGGTTATTACGACCGCCACGAGCGCGAATTCTATGGCTTTGGCAAAGTAACGACCCGTACCCATAACACCCAGGAAGGCAATGCCGTCTATACCCAGCTGGTGCAGACCTTCCATAACGATAATTATTATCATAAAGGCCTGCTGGAATCTGAAACGCTGCTCGACAGCAGCGGAAAGCCTTATGTAAAGAAGGCAAACCTATACAGGCTGGTTAATCCGGTGAACGGCCAGGAGCTGGAGGAGATTACAATGGACAACGATCCGTACCGGATTTTTCCGGCCCTGGAACAGACGGTACAGGAGTTTTATGAGGGAAATCCTAATGCAGGTCTTAGTACCCAAATCACCTTTGCCTATGATGCCTATGGCAATATGAGCCAGATCATCGATGAAGGCGGAGCCGGCACGGAAGATGATTTGACCGCAGATATTCTGTATCATTACCTGACAGCCAATGATCAGTATATCGTCGACCAGCCGCAAAAAATCGTGGTAAAGGGAACGGATAAAACCTACCGCATTCGGGAGGCGGATATTTACCCGAATGGCCTGGTAAAGGAAATACGACAGTACCTTAATGAGGAGGAGGCTGCGGTATATAACTTCCGCTACGATGCTTTCGGGAACCTGCAGAAAGTGACCCGGCCGGAGAATGCCGAAGGGCAGCGCATGGAAATCAGCTATGAGTATGATAATCAGGTCTATAGCTATGTCGAAAAGGTCAGCAATTCTTTTAATTATACCTCTTCTGCCAAATATGACTATAAGTTCGGGCAGCTGCTGGAAAGCGTGGATCTGAACGGGCAGAAGATCAGCTATACCATCGATGAGCTGGGAAGGGTAAAAACCATTACCGGCCCTTATGAGCAGACATCCGGTGCTCCCTTTACCCTTCAGTTTACCTACCATCCTTTCGATGAGGTGCCCTGGGCGCTGACGGAGCATTATGACCCGGCGCATCCGGAGAACAGGATGGAAACGGCCACCTTTGTAGACGGGCTGGGACGTGTGCTGCAGACTAAAAAGGATGTGGCTATTTACCAGGAAGGGGCCGCCGATAAGGAAATGATGGTGGTATCGGGCTGGCAGGAGTTCGACGGGCTGGGAAGGGTGGTGAAAACCTGGTATCCGACCCTGGAAGATAAGGGTCCGGCCAACATTAAGCATTTAAATACAGAAAAGGATACTGAGGTAGCTAAACCCACCGAAACCCTCTACGATGTGCTGGGACGCGTACGGGAGGTGAACCTGCCGGATGAGAATTCCAGTGAAACCTCTTATGGGTTTGGGTCGGACCGGGACGGGCGCCAGCAGTTTATGGCCCGGAGTACAGATGCCAATGGAATGATTACCGAGCAGTATACCGATGCCCGCGGCAGGATAACAGCCGTGAAGAACGCAGGCGATATCTGGACCAGCTTTACCTATAATGCCATAGGCGAGCAGCGAACGGCTACCAATGACCTGGGCCATACTACGGTTTCGGAATATGACCAGCTGGGCCGGCGTAAAACCCGCCTGCATCCGGATGCGGGGCTGACGGAATATACCTATGACCTTGCAGGCAATATGACGGAGCTGCTCACGGCCAACCTCAGGGAAGCAGGAGCAGGGCCTGTGCTCTATACTTACGACTATGAAAGGCTCACCGATATCACCTATCCGCAGAACCCGGAGAACAATGTGCAATATGAGTATGGCCCGGCCGGGGCTCCTCATAACCGGGCAGGGCGTATCAAGTACCAGATAGATGCCTCGGGAGCACAGGAGTTCTTCTATGGCCCTCTGGGCGAGGTGGTAAAGAATGTCCGCACCATTGTCATTCCCCGGCATGACGACCAGACCTATACCACCGAATGGACTTATGATACCTGGAACCGCTTGACCGGCATGGTTTACCCGGACGGGGAGAAGCTGGAGTATACCTACAATGTCGGTGGCTTACTTTACAGCATGAGTGGCAAAAAGAAAGGGCAGGAGTTTCACTATGTGAAGCAGCTGGGCTATGACAAGTTCGAGCAGCGGGTGTACCTGGAATATGGCAACGGCACCAAAACCACCTATGCCTATGAGCCGGAAAGAAGAAGGCTGCACAACATGGTGGCGAAGACGGCCAGTGGCCGGGCCATGATGGATAATGTTTATAAATACGACAAGGTCAACAACATCCTCAACCTGACCAATAATGCACCCATCCCTACCAGCAGTTTGATGGGAGGCTCCTCAGAATACGTATACAAGTATGATGATTTGTATCGCCTCACCGATGCCACCGGCTCCTTCAAAGGCAGTACAGAGGAGCATCGCTACAGCCTGCACATGGACTACAATACCGTAGGCGGCATTACGGCTAAGCAGCAGACTCATGAGCGGAAAGGCGGAGAGGAGCATGAGTGGACGGAGCAAAAGAAAACCACCTACAGCCAGAGCTATGAGTACGGACAGGAGCAGCCCAATGCTCCAACCCATATCGGCAAGCAGGCTTACAGCTACGATAAAAATGGGAATCAAACAGGTTGGACGCATGATGTGTCTGGCCAGCGGAGGAATATCCTCTGGGATGAGGAGAATAGAATCAGGACCATTTATGATAATGGCGCTGCGTTCCACTATACCTATGATGCTTCGGGTACAAGAGTCATCAAAGGCCGCAGCAGCGGACAAGCGGCTTATGTGAACAATGAACACAAAGGCGGCTCCGGCAATATGGGCAACTATACGGTTTATGTAAACCCCTATATCGTGCTCCGGAGTGGCGGCTATACCAAGCACTTCTACATCGAGGGACAAAGAATCGTCTCTAAATTAGGCGGCGGTATGGCAGATGCCAGCAAGGGACAGAAGGCCGGTGGTGACAAAGTCAATTATCCTGATAAGCAGGAACAGAGCCGCGAAGGCATTGTCAGAAACCTGAAGTTCCTGGGCCATGATGGTGCCATCCTTACCGCAGGAAGGAGCGGAAAGGTACCGCCCGGACAGATCATCGGCGATGGCGAAAGCGGCGGTAATGGCAATGGTGGTGGAAAAGGCGGGAAGGAAGGGGAGCACTTCCAGTACTATTACCATCCGGATCATTTAGGCAGTTCTTCCTATATTACGGATGCTTCCGGAGAGGTATACCAGCACCTGGAGTACTTTGCCTTCGGAGAGACTTTTGTGGAGGAGCATTCCAATACGCACCGCACACCTTACCTCTACAATGGAAAAGAGCTGGATGAGGAAACGGGGTTGTATTACTATGGAGCCAGGTACTATGACCCCCAGACGAGTGTTTGGCTGGCGGTGGATCCGTTAGGAGAAAAGATGCCGGGATGGTCGCCATATAATTACACTTTTAATAATCCTGTTGCCTATACTGATCCAGATGGTAGGATACCTTACCCGATAACAATTAGATCATTTGCTCCATTTAAAACGTTTGGTTTTGGGTTTCATGGAGATGATAGAGGATATTCAAATACACCTTCTTATGCTAGTGGGCAGGGGCCAACGGCAAGAGCACATCAAAGGATTTTATTTGATACTGATAAATCTTCTATACAGGCTTATGGTTGGAGTTCGCCAACATACCGGTCATCAAATCCAACTGGTGCAGAAACTGCAAAACCTGAAGTTAATTTTATTGGTGGATTTAGGACGGAAAGAAATGGTGATTCTAAAACTTTTCACTTTGGAACCCATTCAGCTGCGGCAAACCCTAAAACACCCCCTGGAACACCTAATATTGATGTTTTTTCTGAATTTTCAATCACAGAAAATAGAGCGGCAGGTACTTTAGCAATTAGTGGTAAACTTACTGGAGATAACTTTCCGAGTACGGAAGCGTTTATTACCGATCCAAGTGGCCAAAGTGTATTCATTGGAGTAGGCCAGATAGATGCAGGGGTGGATAAAGATTGGGGCGTTGGGAGTTTATTTGGCGAGGATAGAAGTAACCCTGTTACCAGTTTTAACTTTACTATATCAACTGATAAGAATGGTAACTTTACAGGTGTAAATTCAGGGGGTAAGAATTATAAAATCGCTGAATGGAATAAGCAATTTACAGATAAAAAGCCTCAATTAGATTAAATGATGAGAATATATATATGTTATTTGCTTTCATCGATATTAAACTTTCTGTTAATTATTTTTTACTGGGGAGTTTCTGCAGGATTAGCAAATTATTCTCCTATTATAGCATTGGTAGGAACTATTATTTTACTTGTACTAGCTCTCCCGGCAATTGTTTATACAAAGCAAATAGGCTTAATTCTTGGAAGTATCGGCTGTTCATTAATTTTGGTTTATGAATTGCCTTTGTTAATAATGAACTTGAAAAAGGTCGTATTGGAGCATAAGTTTCAATGGGAGGCTATTGGTTTTAGTATGCCAGCTATACTCGCTATTTTGAGTACATATTTTACTGTAAAGGCTCTGCTAAAAAAAGATGATATTTCATTAAATATGCCATCAAATAGATATTTGAAAGGATTATTAGCAGCGATACCACTAGTGTTATTTTTTCTATATATAATTTTTTATGGTAGGTACTGGAGTTGGGATATATTTAGTTTATAGAATATTGCAATTATAAAGTTTTGTCTTGCTAGTGCTGTTTAAGTTCGTGAACTCATTTCAGCAGTGCTAATGGGAAGTAACCGATGCTACGGGCTCTTTCAAGGGCAGCAGCCATGAACACCGCTACAGCCTGCACATGGACTACAATACCGTAGGCGGTATTACGGCTAAGCAGCAGACTCATGAGCGGAAAGGCGGAGAGGAGAATGAATGGAAAGAGCAAAAGAAGACCACCTACAGCCAGAGCTATGAGTACGGGCAGGAGCAGCCCAATGCTCCAACCCATATCGGCAAGCAGGCTTACAGCTACGATAAAAATGGTAATCAGACCGGATGGACGCATGATGTGTCTGGCCAGCGGAGGCAGATTCTGTGGGACGAGGAGAATAGAATCAGGACCATTTATGATAATGGCGCTGCTTTCCACTATACCTATGATGCATCCGGTACCAGAGTCATTAAAGGAAGAAGTTCAGGACAGGCAGCCTACGTCAATAACGAGCATAAAGGTGGTAGTGGCAATATGGGCAATTACACCGTCTATGTAAACCCTTATATTGTGCTGAAAAGCGGCGGCTATACCAAGCACTTCTATATCGAGGGGCAAAGAATAGTCAGCAAGTTGGGCGGCGGCATGGCCGATGCCAGCAAGGGCCAAAAAGCCGGTGGCGACAAGGTGAATTATCCCGACAAGCAGGAGCAGAGCCGCGAAGGCATTGTGAGAAACCTGAAGTTCCTGGGCCATGATGGTGCCATCCTCACCGCCGGAAAGAGCGGAAAGATACCGCCGGGACAGATCATCGGCGAGGGCGAAAGCGGCGGTAATGGCAATGGCGGCGGAAAAGGTGGTAAAGAAGGGGAGCACTTCCAGTACTATTACCACCCCGACCATTTAGGAAGTAGTTCGTATATTACAGATGCCAGTGGAGAGGTATACCAGCACCTGGAGTACTTTGCCTTTGGGGAAACCTTCGTGGAGGAGCATTCCAATACGCATAGAACTCCATACCTTTACAATGGAAAGGAATTGGATGAGGAGACAGGGCTGTATTACTACGGAGCCAGATTCTATGACCCCCAGACGAGTGTGTGGCTGGCGGTGGATCCCATGGCTGAGAAGTTTGCCGGCTGGAATGCATATAATTATACGCTCAATAATCCAGTAAGACTTACTGATCCAGATGGTAAGGCTCCTTTAGATATCATAATTAAAGGACAAAATAACTCCAGTATTACGATTAAAACTGACTTGATTGACGTTGCCGTTGATGCTAGTTCATTTGGGGCAGATTTTGGAGGAAACCATACTTTAGAGGGTAGAGCCATTGTCCAAACTGGCTTGGATATAGTTGGGGCAGTAGACCCTACTGGAATTGCTGATGTTATTAATGGCGGCATGTACTTTGAAAATGGGGATTATGGTGATGCTCTTATAAGTGGTTTTGGTTTAATTCCGTACGCCGGAGATGCTGCTAAGATTCCAAGAATAGCAAAAGGATTGGATAGGATTAGTGATGCTATTAAGATGTCGAAGCTTAGAAAATCGGCGGCAATTGGACAAGAAGCACATAGGCAAATTCAAAAAGGATTAAGGAAACAAGGGGCAAATACTGAAGTGCCGATGACATTAAAAGATGGTACAAATGTTAGGAAAGATGCTGTTAGACCTGATGGCACAACAGTCATTATTAAACCTGATACTCCTTCCGGAAGAAGATCTGCTGCAAAGAGAGAAAGTTTAATGCAAAAGAATGGTCATAGCACAGAAACCATTTTTTATAATCCACAGTCTCCAAATTACCAACCTGGCTCCCCAACATATCTAGGACCAAAAAATAAATTGGAATGAAATTAACTAAAGCTAAATTAATTAAAGGTGTAAATAAGAACCTACAGGATTTGGGGTATTTAGAGTTTAAAGATAAGGTGAATGGCTCTGATGGACTGTTTATAAAAGTGGTCAATGGATGTTTTCTATCATTAGGTTTGATCATATCTCGATTTGATGAGTCTAAGTTTACAGCTTCATATTATCTTTCTAAATCTACAAGATGGGGATCGGTGTGGGGTGATATCCCTAAGGAATCGTATCAAAGGATAGGTGTTTTTCTGACAAAAGGAGAAAGATATGATTTACTGGATTCTGATTTCACAGAAGAAGGGTTAGTAGATTCTTGGTGGAATGGTAATGATAAAAATGGAATAGCTAATTTTTTAGTAGCTGTAAAGGTAACTGAAGAGAGATTTCTGAAACAAAAAGAATTGTTCCATAAGGTAAATGGAAGTTCCGAAATAAGGGATTTTGTTAACTTTTCTTCAGCTGTTGCAAAAATGATTGATTCCGGATTTCAAGAAAAATTAGCTTATGAATTTTTGCCTAATAAAGATTTACAAGGAGTACCAGTAGATTGGTATAAAGCTGCAGAGAAAGTAATAGAAGAAAAGAATGGCATCCTTAATGCAAATACAGTAAAATTATTAGCAATAGATTCATGGAGGCAAAAAGAGTTGTATAAACATTTCCCGCAATGATTTTAATATTTTACTTTCAGATATTTAATGGTTTATTCTGTAAATTTCTTTAGTTCGTTATTAAAATATAAAAACTTTCATGATTAGCATGACCTAATCTTGTGTCCATAAGGGCCAAAGAATAGTTTACCGATGCCCGCGGCAGGGTAACGACCGTGAAGAACGCAGGCGATATCTGGACGAGCTTTACCTATAATGCCATAGGCGAGCAGCGAACGGCAACCAATGACCTGGACCATACTACGGTTTCGGAATATGACCAGCTGGGCCGGCGTAAAACCCGCCTGCATCCGGATGCGGGGCTGACGGAATATACCTATGACCTTGCAGGCAATATGACAGAGCTGCTCACAGCCAACCTCAGGGAAGCAGGAGCAGGGCCTGTGCTCTATACCTATGACTATGAAAGACTGACGGATATCATCTATCCGCAGAACCCGGAGAATAACGTCCACTATACCTACGGAGAAGCCGGAGCGGCCCATCACCGTGCCGGACGGATAGAACTGCAGCAGGAAGATGCCTCGGGGGCACAGGAATTCTTCTATGGCCCTCTGGGCGAGGTGGTAAAGAATGTCCGCACCATTGTCATTCCCCAGCATGACGACCAGACCTATACCACCGAACGGAATTATGACACCTGGAACAGACTCACCGGTATGGTTTACCCGGACGGGGAGAAACTGGAGTACAGCTATAGGTTTGGAAGGCAATCCATCAATTGATTCAGCAGAATAGGAATTTAATAATACTTCAAATGAGCCATACTACTTTCCTGCTTTCATTGATTTTCTTTTCCTGCACATCAAAGGTGGAGAAAGAGGTGGTCGAAAAAAATGAGCCTGATGTTTCTCCGGTTATTCTCTTTACAGAAGCCGGGGAGGGTAAAAATGTATCTGATACTTGTTTTGTCATTTTACCTGTGAAAAGGAGTGCTCCTCCGGCAGATATGGATTGCGCTTACATCGCATGGGTGGAAGAGGGTAGAATAATCAAGCTGGTACATAATACGGATCTTGGGATGGAGGTGTCTTATCTGGGTAAAGAGGAAGGAACAGATATCTTTTTACTCTACGACCTGCCCACGGGTAGACAAAAAATATTTGTAAAGGATCCTGATTGGGGGTTGAAGGAGAGTAACTGGTTTGATAATGCTGCACTTGGAGATTCTGTTTTATTACACACCATAACTATTGAAGGGTTTAAAGTATTTACCATAGAGGGAAATAAGGAATATCCTGTTAGTTGGAAAAACCGCTAAGCAAGTTTCTCGGGGATGCCAGCCTATACCGGATAGTATTTTTATAAAAAAAGAAAGCCCTGCCTGTTGTCTCAGGCAGGTTGTTGTTTTACTTTGTACTATTCAAAAAGATGGGAGCCTTTGATAAAAATGGGTATCAATTGGGCCGGAGGGTATAGCCTGGACGTATGTTGTATGGAGGCGCTTAGCCAGATGAGCGGTGGAATAACCTCCGGGATGAGGAGACTCTTTCCGCCGCTTTTTTCTTAATGGATTTATCGATACTATTTTATTTAGCCAGAGTGGCACCCCTTAAAAAGGATACTCTGCATAATCCTCATAATAATGGAAATAGGAAAAAAGTCGAACCGAATGGCGAGGAAAATCCTTCTGCTCCTTCTCTCCCAGGTAATCATCTCTTGCACGGAAAGTAAAACCAGCAGCAGGAGGAATCAAACACCAAAAGTTCATGAAGAGGATGTGAGACAGGAAGCCATATTTACTCCGGACAGTACCATTCATGGTGTTTTGAAATTACACAACAGAACGTCCTTAGATGAATTTTATGGGGAAACGGAGCGCCTGAAGTTGGTGGACAGCTTAAGAGAAGCATACGTGCTTCCTTTTTGTAATAGAAATGGTTCCCAATATCTTTTTGGATATCAATATGAAGGAAATGAGAAGCTTTCTTTTAGTGTGTTCGAAATAGGATATGTGAAAAAGGATATGGAAGTCTGTGAGGCAAGGGTGGATGTTGAAAACTTTAGTACGGAAAGTGGTATAAAATTAGGCATGCCACTGGAGGAGCTCCTGGAGCTAAAGGGAAAAGAGTATGAATTTAGAAGTGATTCTCTCATTATCTATAAAATAGATGATTATTCAGGTTCGGAATTTCTGCAGAAGTATAACATGCCTGCTTATTTTCTGGAATGTAGTATGAACGCTTCCAGGGTTTCAAAAATAAAATTGGGCTTTGAATATCCCTGAAGAAAAGCAGGGATGATAAAGAGAAAGAGTTGGCCTCTCCATCGGGGGCCAATGCCCGGTGCCTGCTAAGGTAAAATCATGGCTACGTACCATTCTAACAAAACTTGCCGGAATTATTTGACAGGGCTTGCTTAGCTTTCGGCCTTTCACCTATCCTTTTTAATCATGAAGAAAAATAAAGCAAGCCTCCTCCTGCTGATGGCGATGGTGGCGATGTGCTGGTCCTGCCAGGATGAAGAGCCTCTTACCCCCGGCTTTAAAGAAGAGGAAACAGGGGCAGTCAATCCCTCCATTTCCTTTTATCCAACCCAGGGAGCGGAAGGAACCAGTATGGTGATTAGCGGCCTGGAGTTTAGCATAACCGTTAATTATAATAAGGTCAGCTTCCCGGTGGAAGGGGGCGGATTTAAAACCGTGGAGGCTGATTACTATTCCCGGAACCAGGATAGTATCTGGGTCATCGTGCCTCCCGGGGTGGTCAGCGGACCCATCTCCATCAGTATTGAGGAGCAGAAAAGCCTGAGCCCGGCCCCTTTTACGGTCATAGAGCCGGAAACCGGACTCCGGTTTAGTCCCGGAACCGCCAACCCTGAAAAAATGGTGGCCCTCTATGGCATCCCCTTTAGCGAAAATTTAAAGGAAAATGCCGTCAGCTGTATGGTGGGAGGCTCCTCAGCCGGCCGGCACAGAACACAGGTTTTCAGGGTGGATGCGGAAAATCAGGTCCTCTGGATCAGGCTTTCTTCTTTGGCCGAAAGCGGAAAAGTAGTGGCCACGGTAAAGGGAAAGACTTATACTTCCGCCCTGGAACTGCCGGTGGTGGCTTGCAGCCAGGAGGAAATATCCGGTGCCGACGCCAAATTCAGTGGAATAACTGCCATGACCCTTGGCCCGGACGGAATGGTATATGTCCTCGACAACGGGGAGGGGAACAGCCGCATTCGCAAATTTAATCCTGAAACCATGGAAGTTACGACTCTGGCTGGCGGGCCGGAGGGTTTTGCAGATGGTATGGGGACGGCGGCCATGTTTAAGCAACCCCTCGACCTTACTTTCGGCCCGGATAAGCAGTTGTATGTTACCGACCAGTGGAACCATCGCATCCGCAGGGTGGATCCGATGACAGGGGAGGTAAGTACCGTAGCCGGTTCAGATACAAGGGGTGCGCAGGATGGCATCGGATCGGCAGTCAGCTTCAACCTGCCTCAGGGCATTACGGCTGCAGGGGATGGTTACCTCTATATTTCTGAATATGAAAATAACCTGATCCGCCGCCTGGATCCTGTCAGTGGAGAAGTGCTCACCATCGCCGGAAATGGCCAAACAGAGCTTATGGATGGCCCGGCGGCCTCTGCCGGTTTTGGCCGTCCTTTCAGCATGGCGGCAGACGGGGATTCCGTCCTGTATATCGTAGATGAGGTGGAGGAAGTGATTCGCAAGCTGGATTTGAAAAAGGGTGTGGTATCCAGCCTCGTGGAAGGAAAAGAGCTGATTACCATTTCAGGGGAAGAGCATGATTATGCGGATAATCCGGTCGACCTGATGATGGATAGTGAAAACCGCATTCTCTATTATACGGAAGGCTTTTATATGGATGAGGGCAGCCTGAACAGTATTGACCTGCGTACCGGTATCGTGACGACCGTAGCGGGAGGTAAATATCACAGCTATGTGGAAAACAGCTGCGTCAGTGCCGGCTATTCCTACCTGGGGGATGTGCTAAGCCTGCCCGATGGGAGCTTTTTAATGAGTGAACTCAGAGAAGGCATGAACTCCAGAAGCTTCCATATGCACCGAATCTGGTAAGCAAATCCTTTGGACCATTTCACGGGCCCTGTCTGCAATGCAGACAGGGCTTTTTTTTGGCGCAAGGCCCGAGGCTTTGCGCTGTTTTCGGACATTTTTTCCCCTGAACTAAAAAAAATAAAATTTTTTTACCGGCCGTTCCGCTAGCCTAAAGCTGATTAATTGCTGCATTATAAAATTAATTCAATTACACGTTCATTTTTTTTGCTATCAGATGGTGCCGTTTGATGCATGGTAAAGGCTTGGTAATTTGCTTTAAAATGCTGTAGGTGAGGGTTTTGAATTTGTTTTATTGAAAAATATTTTTCACCTTCCATTAAATGTCTAATGGTAATAATACAATTTTATGAAATCCATTTTTTACACTGCTAAGCCAGCTTTCCTGACTGGGGGTCAGCAAGCAGATTTGTCTGTCGGAAGCCCCGCTTTTCGCCTGCTGCGCGGCTGGTGGTCGGCCGGAAGGGGCATGTTGTCGAGAGGCCTGCCCCGCTTCCGGCCCTTTGCACCAAAAGCAGGGGGCACGGCAGGCAATCATCCGGCTATTCCGACCATCTATTATCCCGCGCTGCCTACTCCGGGGCAGGAACCGGCACGGCCGGTGGTTGCCGAAGAGGAGAATCCGGCATCGGAGGACTGGACAGCGGAAGACTGGACGCCGGAAGAGTTCGCGGCCTTTTTTGAACTGGATCCAAGAGATTAAATCAATTCCACCTTTAAAGCCTGATGGTTATGAAAATCCACACCCTACTCCTGCAGACCGGAACGACGGTGGCGCTGGAAGACTTTTCCGCCTTCGTCATTAGCGCGGTCAACATCATTTTTATCATCATTCTGGCACTGGGCCTCATTAATACGGTCCGGAAGTTTGTCATGAGCGACCCTGGAGCGATGAACAGCCTTGGACAGCTGATTGTCGGTGTCATTGTATTTTTTGTGTTTAACGTCTTCAAAGACGACTTGTCGGGCATTTTTGGCGTGTTTCAGTATTGAAAACCTACAAATCTATCGAGCGCAAAAGCATGATCCTGGGCATGCCGGTTCAGGACCTGCTGCTGCTGATGGCCCTGCTGATTGGCCTGGTGCTGCTGGGAGGAGTCATGGGGACTTTTATGCCGGTTTCCAAATACTACTACCTGCTTTCTCTTTGCCTGGTCCTTTTGCTGTTGCTGCTTTTAAGAAGCCTTGGCAGGCGAAAGCATCCTACTTTTCTAAGCTCTGTTATTTCTTATTATTTCCTGCAGGCACGCAGGATTTCCTTAAACCCTGATGATCATGAAAACCCAACCCCCTCCCATGCCGGAAGAAAAGGTTTCCGGCAGGACCCATCCATTTTCCCGTCTGATGCCGGTGTATGCGATGGAAGACCACAAACTCCTGCTTAAGGATGGTCGTATTGTGCTGGGCTTTCAGCTGGAAGGCCCGGAGCAGGAAGCCCTGTCGGAGGCACAGCTGAACTATCTGCAGGCCCGTTTTGCTGCTGCGCTCAAGGCCCTTTCCCCGGGAACAGTCGTGCAAAAACTGGATTTCTTTTATGACCAGCCTTACCGGCAGGAGGAAAAGGAGCAGGCTTACTTCCAGGGGAAGGCCAATGCCCACTTTATGGATCGCCTGCTGTTGTATCACCGCAGTTATTTTTTCCTGTCCTTTCCTCCGGAAAAAAACCGGCGTCCCCATCCGCTCTACAACCTTTTTGTCCGCCTGGAAAAGTTTTTGCCGGATAATCCTTTTATGAATATCGGAGAACGATTCCGGAAGGCGGAAGAGCAGTGTCATGAATGGGTGGCCGGCATGGAAACGGCTGCCGACCTGCGGCTCAGGCGACTGAAGGGAGAAGCGATGCACTCTCTTTACTTCCAGTATTTTAACCTTCATTTCCAGGATCCTATCCCGCCAGACTTTCAACGCCCCCTGCTCAATACCCGTAGTGGTCTTCATCTGGGTGAAAAGAAGGTGCGGGTCCTGAGCCTGAAAGGACAAGGGGAGTCCGTAGAGGAAGCGGTACGAAACGGGGGAGGAGTGGCCATGCCCATGACTTGGCCGCTTACGTATGCCCTGCAGTTTCCCCACCTGCTGAGCCAGAGTATCCTGATTGAAGAGCGGGAAGAATGTCTGCAGCAGCTGGATATGGAAAGGAAGATTAACAGCTCCCTGCATTTTCTGGCTACCCAGGACAACCACCTGAAATCGGCGGAAATTGAAGAATGGACGGCCGATGTGCGGGCGAATAACCGGCAGCTGGTCTCCCTGAGCCTGACGATGATCTTATTTGAATCGAATGAAAAGCGGCTGCAGGAGTATCTGGAGCAGGCGGTGGCGGCTTTCCGGCAGGTTAACGGCTGCGAGTGCCTGGTGGAATCCTATGATACGGCTCCTCTTTTTTTTGCCAGTGCACCGGGCAACGCTGGCCAGCTCTACCGCCGGCTTCTGATGTCCGGTGAGGCAGCCGCCTGCTATTTCGACTGCACCACCCGCTACCGCTCATCAGCGGAAGGGGAGCTGCTTTGTGACCGTTTCCGGAACCCTCTGCTGGTGAACCTTTTTAACACCCGCCTGAATAATCAGAACTGCCTGGTCATCGGACCTTCGGGTTCAGGGAAATCTTACACCATCGGCCATTTTATCTGTCAGCGCTTTGAGCGTGGAGAAAGGCAGCTGATCATCGATGTGGGCGGCACCTACAAAAATGTCATGGAAAGCCTGGTTGGAATGGAAGCTTATTTTGAGTATTCCCTGGAACAGCCCCTTTCTTTTAATCCTTTCCTGCTGGAACGGGAGCAGGGGCATTATCTGCTGAGCGGGGATAAGCTGAACTTCCTGATTGCCCTGCTGGCCCTGCTCTGGAAGGGCGGCCATCCGGGAGCAGGCAAAAGCCCGCTGAGCCCGGCAGAACGCTCCATCCTGATCCGGCTGATACCGGAATATTATGCTTATCTGAACAAGAGCGGCAAATCGCTTCCTTCCCTGGCAGGCTTTTACCACTGGTTCAGGGCTTATCACCTCCGCCATCAGGGAGTGGAAAGCTATGCCACGGAAATGCAGTTTTTCAATGCCGATCAGTTCCTGGTGGTCCTCCGCCCTTTTGTAGACGGGGAATACCGGCAGGTGCTGAATGCGGAGCGGGAGCTGGATATCTCCTCTCTGCCACTGGTTTGTTTTGATATGGCCCGGATTAAAGCGGATCCGACACTCTATCCACTGGTCTCCTTGTTAATTACCGAACTGGCACTGGACCAGGTCCGCCGCTTTCCCGAGGAGCGGAAGTATATTTATATGGATGAAGCCTGGTCCATGCTCTCCGATGCCATGGGTGAATGGGTGGAAACCATGTACCGTACCATTCGCAAGAACAATGGCAGCATTTGCATTATCACCCAGGGGATAGAAGAGCTGGTGCAGGCTCCGGCAGGGGCGGCCATTATTCAGAATGCCCAGACCCGCATCATCCTGAACCATAGTGACCAGTCCCGCCTGGAGCAGCTGGGCGTGACATTAGGCTTTACCGCTCATGAACTGGACAAGATTCGTTCGATCCGTATCGGCAAAGATTACCGGGAGCTCTTTATCAGGCAGGGGGATACGGGAAAGGTTTACTGCCTGGAGGCATCGCCCCACTTAGATGCCGTACTTTCTTCCAAACCGGCAGAACGAAACTACCTGCGGAAGCTGATGGCCTACTATCAGGGCAGGGTTCATTTTGCCGCAGACCAGTATGTGGAGGATAAACAGTTGGGAAAGGGGGTATTCCATGTATAATGTTTCCGCCAATCCCGGTTTCCTGATCGCAGTCGAAGAAATGACCCGCGTGATGCTGTATCCCTGCCAGCTGCTGGTATCCACCCTGCTGCTGATGACCCTCATCCTGAGCCTGATGCGCGGGTTTACCGCTTCCGGGGGCGTGGCCGTACATTACGGCTTCGTAGCGAGGGGCTTTGTGCTGATGGGTCTGCTCTTCTTCTACCAGGAACTGCTGGACCTGATCAGCGGCACCATTGGAGCCTTTGCCGGCTACCTGCAGGAACCTTCTAATATTTATGAGCGCCTGGATGAGCTGGCGGCAGGCAGGGCTGCGGCCACGGATCCCACTTTAAGTGGTTATGTGGAAGAGGTGGTGCAGTTTTTTAACTCCTTTAATCTCCTGAGCCTTTTACAATCCATTGCCCTGGGAGGGATCGCCAGCATCGCCAGAAAGCTGATGGAGCTCTTTCGCCAGACCTTACTGGGCTTCCTGTATATTACGGGTCCTATTGCCATTACCCTGAGTGTGCTGCCGGCTTTCGGCCAATTGCTGCAGAAGTGGTTTCAGCACTATCTCAGCGTGCAGTGCTGGAGTATCACCCTGATCATCCTGGATAACCTGGTGGTGCTTTACCGGAACCTGAGCCAGCAACGCCTGGGAATCATGAACGGGCTTTCTATTTCTGAAGCGGCAGAGAAGCTGGATATGCTGCTGATAACCCTGGTCATCGCCCTGCTCTATTTTATGGTCCCTTACCTGACCTCCCTCTTTATCGGACAAACGCAAAGTGCGGTTTTTCCTGCGAAGGTATTAACTGCCGGGGCGGCGGCCACTGTGCTAGCGGCAAAAGGGGCTGCCGTGGTGGCCGGTGCCGGAAAAGGAGGGCTGGCCAATGGTGCTGCGGCCATTAGGGACTGGGGCAGTAGTAAGGGTGCCAGCGGAGACAGGGAAGAGCGGAAAAGCGGAGGGGCAACTGCCCGTCCGATTCCTGTCCGCTATCGATGAAAAACATTTAACCTTTAAAAAAGCTGAAGATGAGCAAAGTATTGAATGAAATGGATGAAGGCTTTCAGGCCCTGAAAAAGATAACCCTTTTTACACTACTGGGAGCTTTTCTATCCATTGGAGGGCTGGTTACTTACCTGCTGCTGCAGGAAAAGGAAAAGGCGGCCCAGGTGTATGTGGTGACGGACCATGGTACCTTCAGTGCGTTACGGAAGGAAGACCGGCAGGTGTCGGTGTATGAAATACAGAACCTGGTCAGGACTTTTATGCATCAGATGTTTGCCCATGATGCCGGAAGCTATGCGGAAAAAGTGGAGGCGGGCCTTCACCTGATAGACAAGGCAGGCGGAAAGCGGATCGTGTATGACTTCAATAAAGGGGAGGTTCTTCAGAACTATCTGCGCCTTGGTACCTATACCAGCCTGGTGGTGGATTCCGTGCTGATCGATATGCAGCAAAAACCTGTCACCGGCCGGTGTTTTGCCCGCCAGACCATCCACCTGGGAGAACGGAAAAAGGAATTTCCCATTGGGATCCGCTTCAGTGTGCAGGAATCCTATCGCTCTGAGGAAAACCCCTATGGCCTGCTGCTGCAGGAGTTTGATTATATCCTTTATGCGCCTGGCTCCACTGGGCCTGCCGGAAAAAAATGAACTTTTCTCCCTTGAAATCTCACTAAAATTTTTAACGCTATGAAAAATATGATGATGATCCTGTTGTCTGTCTTTGGATTTCTTCTTGGGCCGCAGGGCTCGCAGGCACAGCAACAAACCGATACGCTCTATGTCTCTGCCCGGGAGACCACTTACCTGCTTTTTCCTGAAGCAGTAGCCCTGGTAGATATTGGACGAGCAGGGGAATATGCAGCCCGCATTGAAGGCCAGAGTGTTTTTCTGAAGGCCCTGCATGAGCAGGCAGGGCCAACTAATCTGCTGGTTCGTTATGGAACGCAGCAGTATTTTACAGCCAAGCTTCAGTATAACCCACAGCCCCCTGCCAGCCTGCACGACTTTCGTCAGCAGTTAGCGCTTCAGGAGGAAAAGATTCCGGAAGCCCTGAACCCACAGCAGGATTTTCAGGCCCGCCTGGCCAGGGTCATGGCGAGGAAAGACGATAGGCTGAAGCACCTTGGCCGGAATCAGCTGCAGCTGGAGCTCACGCACCTGCTGCAGGATGAGCAGGCTACTTATGTCGGGCTAACGATCGAAAACTTATCTTCCATCAGGTTTCAGCCGGATTTTATTGGCTTCAGTCTGATGGAACGGAAAGGAAAAGGATTCTGGCGAAAAAGAAGCAGGATAAAGGAACTTCAGCCCTACCTGTCCCAAAGGCCGGAGGTGGTGGGGGCGGGGGAAAAGAGCCGGCTGTTTTTTGTGTTGCCCCAGTATGCCCTGGCTTCCGGTGGAAGACTTTTGATTGAGATTCGGGAAAAGCAGGGTTCCCGGATACTCCGCATGGTGCTTCCTGCCCGGATGATCAACCATGCCAATCGTTTCAGCCATGAAGCCGAGTGATCATAAGTCTTCATGGCTGCACTGGCTGCGCCGCTACTGGCTGTTGCTCATCGCTTGTCTGTGCTGTTTGCTTCTGGGTATTTTATGGGGCATCGGCCAGTTGGGTGCCTTCCAGCCATCAGCCCCCATTGCCCGCATTGTACCGGAGGACAGCCTGAAAACAGATGTGGCTGCCTCCAAACTGGAGGGCTACCGGCAGGAAATAGAGGAGCTACAGCATCAGCAGTACCGGCAGCAGCAGGCCCTGGAAAAAATTGTGGCCATGGATTTTGCGCATATTCTTACTGAAGGAGGCGAAGAAGTGCCTACCCCTGCTGAAAGAGGGTCTGAAACCATTCCAGCCACCCCGCCAGTCCCTGCCATCCGGAATGAGGTCAGCACCCTTCCTTCCACAGGATCCAATCCGGTTCTTTTGGCCCCTGCAGGACAGGAAGTAAAGAAAGAAGAAAAGGAGGTTATGGACTCCCCCTTCTATACTATTCGGGCAGAGAATCTCATCAAAGACATGCCAGGAGAAAATATGCCGGAAAAGGCACCTTTTTACCAGGCCGTTATTCATGGAGATCAGCTATTACAGCCAGGCCATCCGCTTTGTCTGCGCCTGCTGGATTCCCTGCCGGTTGGAGAGAAGATCTTTCCCAGGAATACCCTCCTTTATGGAAGCTGGGAAGGCAGCCGCCAGGGACGCCAGCTCATACGTATTCACTCCATAGAGGGAGTAGCGGTAAAGCTGAGGGTGGTAGAGCAGGACGGGCTGGAGGGCCTTCTTAGCGGACCGCCGGAAACGCTGCCTCTCCTGCTGGCGGAAGGAAAAGAGGAGGTGGTGGATCAGCTCCTGTATTCGGTTCCTTATGGTAGCTGGCTAAGCGGTCTGACTGGTTTAGGGAAAAAGCTGCTGAAACAGCAGCAGGGGCCGAAACCGCTGCAGCTGTCCGACGGACGTATCCTTTACCTTCAGCCTGATGTTTCACTTCAAAAACCTACCCCATGAGAAATTTATCCCGTACAGGCCTGAGCCTGCTGTGCTGGCTCGGCCTGTCATTTCTTCAGCCCTTGCAGGCCCAGTTTGTGGTATACGATCCCGCCCAGTTTGGCAATATGATTAAAAGCCTGGCCAATGAAATCCAGCTGATTGCAAAAGCCACGGAGACCTTGAAAGAGACCCGCCATATCCTCGAAACAGCTGAACGGACAAAGGAAGAAATCGAAAATATTTACAGCCTCCAATGGGAGGTAGAGGCGGCCCTGGAAAGAGCCGGCAGTATCCGGGAGCTTCGCTGGGCAGGACTGGAAGGTTTTGCAGTCCGGATCAGCGGCCTTTCCACCGATCCGCAGGTGTTTCTGCCGGAGCTTACAGGTCTCGGACCGCTCAGGAACGGGCTTGGAAGTGCTGCCGGCGTGGAAAATGCCCGTCGTCTGTACCGGCTGCTGAGCGGCCTGCATGCGGCCAGCCCGCCCCTGGCTTCCTATGCAGAATGGGAAGCACTGACAGAACATACGCTGCTGTACCGCTTTTCCCTGGAAGAAATGAGCAAGCAGAAAAAGGTGCAGGCCGCCCTGAGCTATAATGAGCTGGCAGAAGAAATGATTGCCCAGGCCGGGGAGCTGATTCGGGTACTGAAAAGCGATCAGTGGCTGAAGATGAATGAAGCGGAGCGCTTAAGCCTGCTGAAAGAATGTCAGGAGGTACTGGACCGTAGCCTTCAGATGAAGCTGGAATCCGATGAGCTGCTTCGTTCGGTGGCAGAGGAAAACTCTGCCTCAAAGGAGGCCCTGCTGCAGGCTTACCGGAACCGCCTGGTGCGGAAAGCTCTTGCAGAAACTCCCCAGCAGAAGGTGGGGAATTCAACCGGCTTTTAACAAAGACACCCGCTTTAGTGCCTGCTTTTCCATGGAAAATAAAAGGAAGGCTGGAAAATTCCATTTCATCTCCACCCGGCTATATGTCGTATTCCTCCACATTTGCAGGGCTTTTGCTCCTGCTGCTTGCTTGCTTGATCGGGGAGTTCTGGCTGCTGGTGCTGTCCGACGCAGCCGCCGCCCTGGAGGAGCGGAAAAAGATTTTATTGCTCTTTCTGAAACTGGCCGGAACATGCGGCTACTGGTGCCGCTTAGGATTTATATTGCTGTACCCATTGTGGCTGCTCCTCCAGCCTTTTCCCACCGGCCTGTCAGGACGGAAAGCAGGCTTTATCCGCTTTTTCCTGGCGCTGGGGCTTTATCTTGGAAGTGCATGGTTCCTGCTCAAGATCTACTGTTTTTCCTTTCCGCTCCTGCTGTACCCGGCGGCAGTAGCCGGACTGCTGTTCAGTGGTTTTCAGCTTGCGGTTCAGTTCGTCCGGAGACGGCAGCTTCCTTTCGGCATAGTCCCGGATACCCGCAAGAGAGAAAATGCCTGCAGCTTTCATTTCCAGACGGAAGACGGTTATATTAACGTAAGGAACCCCTTCAGGGGAATCTATATCAGCGGGGCAGCCGGGGCTGGTAAAAGCGAATCCCTGGCTTATCCCATTATCCGGCAGGCAGTCCAAAAAGGGTATACCGGCATGGTGTATGATTTTAAATTTCCTGTTTTAGCCGAGCAGCTACATGCCGCTCTTTGGGAAACCGGCCCCGGCCGCCTGCGCCTCTATCTCCTTAATTTTCATGCACCCGAATTGAGCCACCGCCTCAATCCCCTGAAGGCTTCCCGCCTGCCGTTGGTGGCCTATGCAGAAGAATATAGCATGGCCCTCCTGCATAACCTGTTGCCGGAAACCATCCGGAAGAAGGATTTCTGGATCCGCTCCGCTATTGCCTTGCTGACGGCTGTGATCTGGTTCCTGAAAAAACATCACCCTGCCTGCTGCAGCCTGCCTCATGCGGTCAACATAATTTTGTACCAGGATTATATGCGGACAATGAGCATGCTGGAAAGGGATGCGGAAACAGCGGCCATGGTAAGGAGTGTCATCAGTGCCATAGAAAATGAAGCGGAAGGACAGATTGCCGGGGTCCTTGGCTCTCTGCAGCTGTCCATCGGACGGTTGAACAGCCCTGAAATTTGCTGGGTGCTGTCAGGAGATGACTTTGAGCCGGACCTCAATAATCCGGATGATCCCAAAATGCTGGTCATCGGCACTCATCCTTCCCTGGTGGATACTTTCAGCCCCCTGATTTCGGGTATCATCAGCGTGGCACTCAAAGAAATGAACCAGCCCGGGAGACTGCCGTCACTCTTGCTGCTGGACGAAGCTCCTACCCTTTATATACCAGGTCTGGAAATGATTCCGGCTACGGCCCGCAGTAACCGAATTGCCACTGTATTCATGGCCCAGGATTTTAGCCAGCTGATAGACCGCTACGGCAAGGAAAAAGCGGATGTGATGCTGGCTAACCTGAATAACCAGTTTTTTGGACGTACGGGGATGGCGGCTTCGGCCCGCATGGTCAGCGAACTCTTTGGAAAGGAGGAAAAGGAAATGGAGAGCCGTTCCAGCAGCAGGAGCCTGTCTGGGGAACGCCTGAGCCTGCAGGAATCCGTTTCGCACACTAAGCAGGAAAAACAACTCATCCGGCCTCAGGACGTGAGCAGCCTTAGGGAGGGGGAGTTTATCGGGAGTACGGTGGAGGGAAAACAAGCTTTTTTCCGGGGCAGGGTAAAGCTTCGGCGGGGACAATATGCCGGCAGGCCCATTCAGCCCTTTGCCTTTAATATTGGGGTGCAGGAAAATTTTGAGCGGGTCCGCCGGGAAGCAGCAGAAATTGTCACCTCCTATCCCCTCAGCCTCCGAAGGCGGAAAAGAGGATAAGACTTTGGCTTTTTCCTTTAAAGAAAATTAAGGATATGGAGGATGGCCTCAGAGAGGTGGTTTACTCCTCTAATAAAGATTATAAGAGAGGTCTGCCGCAGCGGCCCGTTGCTGAAAGCCTGTATATTTCCCTTGTTCCTCCCGCTGTTTACGAGCTTTCGGCACCCCGCACAAGCATAGCACTGCTTTCCTTTCCGTATGGCTGCACTACAAGCCGCTTGACCCTTGCTTTTTACAGGATTTTCTAGGGAAAGGTAGGAGAGCGTCGGTCAGGAAGAGGCTCCGGGATTCCTCCTCAAAAGGAAAGAGGGGAGGACAGACACGGGATATCTTTTTTAGAAGCCGTTCATTTTTTTGCAGGCTTTGTTAAAAAACAGAAAAAATATTAGAGGCTCCAATATGGCCCATTGAAAGGTGAAATAAATTAAGTGCAATTTTTATTCCTGTAAAAAATGTTGATTAGGTTCTGTTTGATGTCTTCTTTTTAAGAGTGAGATATTTGATAGAACAGAGGAGGCCTGCGATTTCTTGATTTAATGCGTAAAATTGCTCATCTTGAGTAAAGAGGGTTGTGTTGGAATAATCATAACTGGCCAGGGGCTTTTTCCTTCTGACTTTTCAGCTACCTCAGCTATTCTGTTTTTTACCTCACCTAATTTTTCAAGATCATGAGCCGGATGAAAAATAACAGAAAAGAGATCAAAATTTCCTCCTCTGTCCATGCGCTGCTAAGCCAGGAGGCTGCCGGTTGTTTACTTTCACATAAGGATTATGTGGAGGCAGCCATCCGCTACTTTGCTGGCAGAAAGCTCAATCCTCAAATGGTGAAGGAGGGGATGGCCTATGAATTACGTGCTGCTCTTCAGGATGGACTGGAGCGGATAATGGACCAACAGCTTTGCCAGGAGCAGATGGAGCTGATACTGAAAGGTCTTCAGCAGGTGCTCCATGAGCAGGTCAACATCAGGGTCATGACAGAACTGCTAATCAATAATCTGCACAGGCTTTCGGAACGGGACCGGAAGGAGCTAAGTGAGCTGGTAGAATGGAACAAGGATTTTGCCCTGAAACGGAAACAGGACATTCTGAAACTGTATCAGCAGAAGGACCAGGAACCCAAAGTTTAGTGCCATGCATTCCAAAATTATTCATCCCCTATCTCATGGAAAGGCTGTCTATGCCAATAAGGGCAGTTGTGCCAGACTGGTGAGCTATCTCCAGCACGAAGCCAGAGAAAAAGGGGAAGGACTCAGTTTCTTTAATGAGGAAGGGGAGGGGCTGCGCCCGGAAGAAGTGCAGCACCGTATCGACTATAATGTCAAGGGTCTACGGAAAACAGAAAGCAAATTTATCGCCCTGGTGCTTTCTCCCAGTCCTGCGGAGCTACGACATATCAGCAGTAGAGCAGAAAAGCTGAAGCAGTTTACCATTCAGGCTATGCAAAACTATGCAGCCAATTTTCAGCTGAAAAACGGGAAACGCTTAGCCGCCAAAGACCTGCTCTGGTATGCGGCCATTCATCATCATCGTACCTTTAAGGGAACTGAAGCAGCAGTAAAGGAAGGCCTGGTGAGATCGGGTGAACAGAAGCCGGGCCTGCAGATGCACGTACATATCATTGTCTCGAAAAGAGACCGTTCTCAGCAAATCACCCTGAGCCCATTCGGAAACCGGGAGCGCTTTAATATGAAGGTTTGGCAGAAGAATAATCAGCAAAGCTTCTGCAGGATGTTTGATTATCCACTCCTTCAAAAAGAGGCCGTAGCTAGCAGAAAGTCACCGGATGCGGCTAAGCAGGATCGCCTGCACTTTCGGATCAAGTGTAAAGTAGCCGCTGTCAATCAATACCTGGATAAGGTACATCAGCTCAGGCCTGAAAAAGTTTTGGAAATAGCAGAGAAAAGAGCCTACCACAAGACCTTTTTTTTAAATCTGTACCGGTTGGAGCATAAACTTAAAAGCGGACAGTTTGTACGGGACCCGCTTCACTTACTGGAGCATAACCGGGACAGGAAATGGAGCAGAGAGCAGCCAGAGAATTCTCTGGTGGCATCCGTCAGACAACTGGCGGAAGCACACCGGAAGATGGGCTTTACCGAGTACCTTAGCCTTTCGGATTACCCGTTTATGAAGGGAAGGAAAAGGAGGAAGCAAAAGGATAAAGGTCAGGAATGAGCTTGCTGTTTATCGGGTACTTCTATTACAGGAAGAGCCCCATTATCCACTCTGCCACAGGCAACCATAGCCTTAGAGTTTTTTGAACCCAGGGCTCCCTTTTTGCCTGACTGTTAGCAAAGAAAAGCAAATGATCAGAAGCAGTCGGATCAGTTTCAATTGGTGGGCTAAGCCAGTCTTTCAGCAGGAAGGCTGCTCTTCATAAGCATCCGCTTTGGTTTTCCTGCTTAACAGGCTGAAGGAGTGAGCTAAGGATAAAAACCTGCCAAAGTTTGGAGACCCGCCGCACAAGCCCTGTGGGAAAAGCCTGTTCATTTCGTTCGTGCCTCTCTCCATTTACAAGCTTTTCCCAGCCCACGCAAGCATCGCCCGGCTTTTCGCTCCGTCAGGCTGCACTACAAGCCGCACGACCCTTGCCTTCCCTAGTCACACCAGCCTGGAGAAATAAAAATGACTGTGTATTGAAAATAACCAGTGATAGAACCTCCTTCATTAATGATGGATTGGTGTGAAAATTTTCTTAACTATATCGGAATATTTTCGTATATTTAACCGAATCATCATAAAGCAGGTGTAATGGAAAAGGTACATAATCCCTATATTGTCATCGATAAGGCAGAAAAAGGTGTTCCGCTGCAGGCTTTCGAGTCCTTGGTGGAAGAGAGCGGCTACAATAAAACGTCTATCGCTGAATTTATCGGAATGGATGTCCGGACGGTGACCAATTATAAAAAGGCCAACCGTTCCTTTAAAAAGACAGATGCCGAACATCTTCTGAAGCTAAGAGAGCTCTTTGCCTTTGGCAGGGAAGTGTTTGGTGATAAGGATGAATTTCAGCGTTGGTTAAGCAAACCTTCCCATGGGCTGGGCGGCCGGATTCCGGAGCAGTTACTGAACTATATCTCCGGCATTGAACTGGTGAGCCGGGAACTGAGCAGGATTGAATACGGAGATTTTTCCTGATGCTGCTCTATAGGATTGTCCGGGAGAAACATGCCTATAGTCTGTCTGCTTCCGGCTTTCGTAACCGCTGGAATGAGGACGGGCAATATGTGCTTTACACCAGTGATTCCCGCTCCCTGGCATGCCTGGAAAACCTGGTGCACAGGAGCAATAGTGGCCATAATTCCCTGTTCCGCATTATGGTGATTTCAATGCCGGATGATTTGGCGGTTCTGGAAATTGCTGAAGAGGAGCTTCCGAAGCAGTGGAAAACCGATTTTTGTGAAGAGTGCCTTCAGATCGGCAGTAAGTGGTACACCCGGGAAGAATACCCGGTATTAAAAGTGCCTACCTCTATTATACCGAATGAGTGGAACTACATTCTGAATACCCGCCACCGGGATTTTCAGAAAATAAGCCTCCTAAGAACAGAAGAATTTGTTTTTGATAAACGATTGTAGAGGCGTAATACACCTAAGACGATTACATCGGTAGCAGCTAAATCTTTTTGATAAAGCTTTGCGCTTCCTACGGGATATTCCTTTGTTATGAAAGCCTGCTCATTGATTCCATCTTTCTCTCTTCTTTCAAGAATTTTTCCATCTCCCATAGGCGTTGCCGAACTGCAGCATCCGTTTCACCTATACGACCCTTATCTTGTCAGCTACCCTATCTCTGCTTATCAGTATAGGCGGCAGACATAGCAGCAGGGGTTATATGGCCAGGGTAGTTGCTTAGCTTATGGTCGCCTGTCGCAGGATGTCTTCCGGGAAAAGCCTGTTCATTCCGCTTGTGCCTCTCTCCATTTACAAGCTTATCCCAGCCCACGCAAGCATCGCACGACTTTTCGTTCCGCCCCGCTGCACTACAAGCCGCACGACCCCTGCCTTTCCAGCACACATCCTCCCTGAAATAGTCTCTCCCATAGTCCGGTAACTGGCGACAGCTTGTCTACAAGAAGGCCTGCAATAACAGGAGGAGGTTCATTTTTGTCGACAGTCGGTCTACCTTTTTAAGGTTATAACCTCCAGAAGTAAGCTCCCTTCCACCTAGCATTCCTTTTCCTGAGGGTTTGGAAGAATAGATGCTTGCTGTTTCCAGCAGAGTGGCAGAACAGTACCTGTGCCCCATCCATACAAACATACAGGAGTTAGAGAGGACCAGTCACATAATGTCTGTAGAGGTCCTTAAAAAGCATTATAAAATTTAGCTGTTGTTTCTATCATTAAAAGGTTAATCTTGTGAGAACCGGAAGAAAAGTCTGCTGGTAAAAAGAGCTTGTAGTCAAAATGTCGTCTACCTATGGTGCTTTCTTTAGCTTTAGCTTTCTTTAGCTTTAGCAAGAAAGCATTGCAAAAGGGGCTGTCGACAGCCTTTTTGGCTATGCAGGGGCCTCAACAGGGTTGAGGGGGTAGACAAGCCCCTCTTGAAGGGGGTATAGAGGCATAAAACTGTAGACAAGGGGGTGTCGACAGGTGCTCAAAAGAAGGAAAACTAGCAAAGCAGCAGGAGGGAAGGAGGAAGGGAAATGATTGTGAGAGCGGATTCAGCCTTTCCGCTTACCAGCAAAGATAGGCCTCCATCTGAAGCTGTCAAGGGTATATGAACAGCCTTCGGCTGCCCCTGACAACTTCTCCTTCCGGCCTGAAAAAGGCTACTAAGCCGGAAAGGCTGGGGGAAGGGGCAGTTGATGGGAAAAAGGTCGGGTGAAATTTTATTTATCTCCACCGGGAGAGAAAGAAACGTTTTTCAGCGAGAATTTATTCTACCTGTTCATATAAGGCTGCCAGGTGACAAGCAGGTATTTTTCTTTTTCCCCTTCTTTCAGGGACAGAAATCCATACTCATAACAGAACAGGTAGACCTGCCCTTTGCTGTTCTTCCAGTAATTGGTGAAGAAGGCAGGGTCGAAGCCCTCTGCCAGGAGCACTTCTTTTCGAAGCGTAGTTTTGCCTACTTTATTGTAGCTCTTTAAGATGGTCCGATTCTTTTTCAGTTGCCGGTCCACTTTGTAGAAGTGGGCTTCCTGTTCCTGGCGCTGTTCATACTGCTGGGCAGACTTACAGCTCAGTGAACAATAGACCTTATCTTTTCGACCGATGATTTCTTTCTGGCAGACGGGGCACTTCTTCATTTATAGCAGAATGTTAGTCGCATAATATACGAATAATATACTTTTTAGATGAAGGGCTCTGCGTATTTTTACTTCATGGACGCACAGCACCACCGGCAAATCACTCTTCACCACCTGCATATAGCAGGAGTGCAAAAGATTGGGCTACAGTTTACCCCTGATGCCCTTATTCATGCCAGGATAAAGGAGCAACTCCCGAATGCCCGCTGGTCTAGAGCGCATGCCATGGTAACGCTGCCAAATTCTCCTGCTCAGCTAAAACAGCTCTTTGCCATCTGCAAGGGAGAAATATGGATAGATAGCCAGCAGTTCTTCCATAAACCCGCTCCACCTCCGCCGCAAGCCCCTCAGGAAGAAGAAAGGGAGAAGAAAACACTTCCTCCCATTACTGTTTATCCCGCAGGAGAGGATAAAGTGGTATTGCGGCACCGCTACCACCAGCAGCTTTATCACCTGCTCAAAAAACTCGATTACCTGCGTTATTCAAAGCCCGAGAGAGGTTGGGTAGCTGATACTGCTATCACTCCTTTTGCAAAGCTGCTACAGGAGATAAAGGCCATCACCATGGTTCGGCTTGATGCACGCCTGGAGCTAAGCAATATGGAAGATATTCAGGAAGCTTTCCGCGGGAATGATGCTGCCCAGCCTCTCTGCCCTCCTCTTTACCTGGAAGTGCTCTTTGCCAAAGGCTACAGCCGCAATACCAT
>NZ_ANNU01000054.1 GCF_000346615.1 Nafulsella turpanensis ZLM-10 | reverse complement strand
CAGACTCTTCAAAACATAAAAAAAGTGGCCGGAATTTCTTCCGACCACTCATGCTATTCATGAGCCGCCTTTCTCTTTTTGCATGGGAACAGTTTTATTCCTGTTTTCCCACTTTCTCTTCTAGGAGCTGGTTAATTTCCTGTTGCAGCTCAGGGTCCTGCTGGTAAGCCATTCCAATTTGCTGGTAGGTTTGCTGGCCTATTTCCTCTTCAATCAGCTGGCTAATTTCTTTCTGGGCTTCCTGCTGCACTTCCATTATTTTTTGGGCAGCCTTGTTGAAAGCAGCCATTTCTTCGGCTGTAGCATCTATTTCGCTGATGTTCTGTTGCTGCTGGCGGGCCATCAGAATTTCATTGAACTTTGCAAGGTCAATGTTTTCTTCCTCCTCAATGGCCTGCATCATTACAGTTTCATTCTCCATTCTTATTTCATTGGCCTTGATGTAGACATCCACAAACTGCTCCAGTTCATCGTCGCTAAAATCAGTTTTTATCTGCTCCTGTTCTGCTGATACCTGTGCCATGGCAGCGCCACTCATAAAAAGGGCTGCCGCCAGCGAAAGCAAGAACTTTATTTTCATTCCCGCTATTTCCTTTTTTAAATTCGTCATCTTCTGGTGTTAATTATTTGTGAAAAAAATAATGCACTATCAGTTTAGTGCATTTTTTCAGCATACGGATGCCCGGGAGTGATGTTCCATTCCAGTGGATTTATTTCTCCTGCCTCCTGTATCTATAGGGCACTGATGCTCATGCCACCGTCAATAATAATGTTCTGGCCGGTAATGTAAGAAGCCTTTTCCATGGCTAAAAAAGCGACAGCTCCTGCCATTTCCTCAGCCTCGGCAATGCGTTTCTGGGGTGTGCGTGCAATAATGGGGTTGGCTCTTTCGGCATCGGAAAGGAGCCCTTTTGTTAAGGGCGTTTGGGTAAACCAGGGAGAGACGGTATTCACCCGAATATTCTCCTCTGCCCACTCGGCAGCCAGATTCCTGCTGAGTTGAATAAGGCCGGCCTTTGACATACTATAGGGGGAGCCGGTACGAACATCGAACATTCCGGCAATAGAGGCAATGTTGATGATAGAAGTATTTTTCCCCTCTTTCAGGAGGGGAAACAGCTGGCGGCACAGTTCAAAAGGAGCCATCAGGTTTACTTCCATCACCTGCCGGTATTCCTGCTCCAGGTAATCGGTTGTTGATTTACGTATATTGGTGCCGGCATTGTTTACCAGCACATCTAAAGCACCCCAATGCTCGCTAATCCAGCTTTGCAGTCGCATCCGGTCTTCTGGCTTACTAACATCTGCAGATAAGCCGCTTGCTTTAAATCCTTCTTCCCGAAGCTCCTTTTCTATCTGCTGTACCTGCTCTTTATTACGAGCGGTAAAAAGAACTTCGGCACCAAGCCCTAAAAATTCCTTTACAATGGCCAGCCCTATTCCTTTGGTGCCGCCGGTAACCAGCGCCCTTTTGTTTTTTAAATCCCAGTGAGTCATTAATTTCAGTTGGTAGCGTATGTAATAAATGTGGTTCAGCACCTTTTTGGTGTCAGCTGTGCTGGTTTATCTGGCAAAAAAAAGGCGTTGGGTGGTGAGCTTCATTCAGGTGAAGCTTTAACCTTTCAGGTGCCGGTTTATAATGGGTTCCGGAAAACTCTATTTTGTTACCAGGTCTACCTCTACATTCCCTTTAATGGCTTTAGAATAAGGGCAAATTTCATTTGTCTTTTTAATTAGTCGCTGTTTAGCCTCTTCTTCCAGTCCGTCGGCCTGCATTTCCATTTTTACTTTTAAGCCAAAGCCATTATCCTGCGGATCTTTTCCTAAGGAAACATGGCAGGTAACTTTTAATGCATCGTCTTCAAGTTTCAGGCCCAGGGTTTCAGCGGCAAGCTTTGCCGCACTACTAAAGCAGGCAGCATATCCTGCCGCAAAGAGTTGTTCCGGATTGGTTTTTCCCTGCGCGCCATCACCTCCCAGCTCTCTGGGTTCGGTAGTGCTCAGGTTTATAGCTCCGTCGGAAGATTTTACCTGCCCGTGGCGTCCTCCTTCTGAAGTGGCAGAAGCGGTATATTGTACTTTTATTTCTTTACTCATAAGTATGGATGTTTATAAACTTTCGTTTTGTTGTTATAACAGTTTGTATAGTCTTGTGTTGAAGTTATTCTTCTTTATTTGTACAAACTTTCCTTTTTTGCCATGAAGCCTGTTTGTGGAGTAACACTCCGACTCCCTTACTGCGCTGGCTGCCTTGCTTGCTCCATTCTTTTCAGTAGCGGCTAACAATATGTTTGTAAAACTATTGAGGAGTGCAGGAGCAGCCTTTTAGCCCCGAGTGGCAGACAGCATTTATTAAAGATAATTTCAAGTGAAGTTTTAACCCTTTTATGATGATTTTTCTTCCACTGGCGCTTATCTTTAGTCTTTTACCTATACTCATTCATCATCAGAATCCAATGATTATAACAGGCCGTGCAGTTATATTAGAAGAAGTTCCTTCCGGTTCCGGACTGGCAGTGGAAAAGGGCAGGGTATATATTGTGGGAGATGATTCTCCCTTCCTTTTTACTCTCAGTGCCAGTTTCGAGTCCATGAATAAAACGCTGCTCCTGCCCTCTTTTAAGGAGATGCACCGGATTCCCAAGCCGCTTAAGCCGGATTTTGAAAGCTTGCTTGCCGACACTTCCGGCAGTCAGCTGGTGCTTTATGCTTTTGGCTCTGGCTCTAAATCGGTGGAGCGCGATAGCCTGCTGCAAATAACGATGGGCGAGCCTGTGCAGGTGGAGCATTTTTCTTTGAGTGCTTTTTATGCAGCCTTAATGGAAAGGATGCAAATAGGCATAGAAAGCTTTAACCTCGAAGGAGCAGCTCTGATGGACGGTACTGTTTATTTATTCAACCGCGGTAATAATTATATCATTACTCTCCGTTGGGACAACTTTAAGGCTTACCTGAAAAATGAGAAAGAGTTGCAGGAGCTGGAAATGAACTTTTATCCTATTATCCTGCCGGAAATAAAAGGTGTAACCGCAGGCTTTTCCGGCGCCTGTCCGGTACCTGAAAAGCGTGCCCTGCTGTTTACGGCTACGGTTGAGGATACCCAAAACTGGATTGATGACGGAGACATTTTAGGGAGCTTTATTGGTAGCCTTTCTGTAGATGAGCTGGAGAAAGGGAGACCTACCCGCACTGTTTTAGTGATTGATGAAGAGGGCACGGGCATACTGGAGAAGCTGGAGTCCATTGATATCGTTTCGCAAACACCTGAAGGAGATTTCCATGCCCTTTCGGTGGCAGATAATGATGATGGGGCTTCTAGCTTGCTGGAGCTTAAAATCACCAAAGACTTTTTCGAACCTGAAGAGGAAAGGTAAAAAGAAAGGCAGCCTTTTTTGGCTGTCCTCTTAAACGACCGATATTTATTCCTCTTCCTCCTCCCTGATAATGATGGTGCCGGTGGTAACCGAAGCTACCTGGAAATAGCCCAGTGGCGGGTTATCAGGATCGGTGAGGTTGGTGATGGTACTTACCGGGTTTTGCGGCGGCGGACTAAAGAGGCCCCCGTCGTTGAACAGGAGCGTTACCAGCTCAAGGTAATACTGGTACATTTCCTTTTCAAGCGTATACATCTCAATTCGTACAGTATCGCTGTTTCCGAAAGGATAGCTAAACCGAATGTTCGCCAGGGTGTCGGGTACGGGCGGCTCAGAATTGTTCTGGAGCAGGAAGTCGGTGCGGTCGTTATAAAGCGAGTCATTCTCATACACTTTAAAGCGGAAATAGTTATTCCGGTCTGCCGGCAGTCTGCCGAAAAAGAAAATATAGTATCCTTCTTCAAAAATAGGATTGGCCTCAAAGTAGCGATAGTTGAGTGAATCAATTACAGCCTCCTCAAGCAGGGTGCCGGTATCTTCGTACACATTCCCGTTCCACTCGATGTGCAGCGTATAGCTGCGCCCAATCACCCCTTCAAGCGAATCAGTAACATACAGCCCTGGTTCAATCTGTTCCAGGGTATCGGCATGGCCCTTATTGTCGCTGATAATCACCAGCGCCTCGGTTACCGGCGGCGGGGGCGCATCGGAAAAGTAGTCCTGCGTAAGGCTGAGACGTACGGTATGCGGCCCTTCTGTATCGGTTAGCTCCGCTTCAATTACTAACTGCGGGTCTTCTACAGGCAGGTCAAACACTACCTCTTCGCGGCAGCCAATCAGCAGAAAAACAGCCAGAAAAATTATAATATATGTTTTCATTATGGCTTAAAGGTAAAATTATAGGTAACAGAGGGTATAATGCTGAACAGGTACAGTTTTACGGCTCCCGGGCGGCGACTCACTACCGGCTCTCCCTGTCCGGGTTCAAAGGAAGGATCATCGTTATAAATATCTTCAAAGGTTATGCTAAAGGCATTTTCCCTGGCATATACATTGTAAATGGAGAATGACCAGCTTCCTACCCACTTTTTATCTTTACGAGGGACTCCATTAAAGGTGGCGGACAGGTCGAGCCGATGGTAAGGGGGCATGCGGTGCGCGTTCCGGCGGCTATTATCATATACAGGCACCGTTTGCCCTGCAATAACCGTACGCCCAACCGGAAAGGATACGGCAGAGCCTGTACGGTATACGAAAGCGCCGGAGAAGGTCCAGCGGGGGCTGGCTTCATGGTTTACCACCAGCGAAAGGTCGTGGGTACGGTCGTAGCGGGCAGGGTAAGGCTGGTCGTTATTAATGCCACCGACCTGGCGCATGGTACGGCTGAGGGTATAGCCCAGCCAGCCGGTGGTGTTGCCCAGGTTTTTACGGAGGAGCCATTCCGCTCCATAGGCCCAGCCTCTTCCTTCCAGTATCTCGGTTTCAATGTTGTTGGTGAGCAATACCTGGGCAGCCGGTTTAAAATCAATCAGCCGATCCATCCACTTATAATATAGCTCCACAGAGGCTTCGTATGTATTTTTGTCGAAGTTTCTGAAATAGCCCATGGCTACCTGGTCGCCTATGAGCGGACGAATGTAGGCATCGGCCGGAATCCAGCGGTCAATCGGCAGGCCTGCGGTGGCATTGGAGGCAATCTGCAGGTATTGCATCATCCGGTTATAAGATACTTTTACAGAACTATTATCGCTCAGCAGGTAGCGGGCCCCAAAGCGTGGCTCCCAGCCATCGTAGAATTTAATTTTTTCGAAGTTGCCGTACTCCAGTGTATCTGTAATAGATTCGTTTGTTCTGGGGAGTCCGGGAGTATAGGTATATACCTTACTCGGCCCGATATTCTGAAAGGTGGAGTAGCGGAGTCCGTATTCCAGCGATAAGCGGTCGGTAATTTCCTGCTTATTGCCTGCATAAAGAGCCTGTTCAAAGGCATAACGGTCGAAGAGCTCTAAATCCTGAATGGCAGACTCTCCCTTAAATGTAATTTCCGGAGGGCCAAAATGGTGGTAAATGCTATTGGAGCCAAAGCTGATGGTGTTTTGCGGATTCAGGAACCAGGAGAAATCCAGCTTCAGGTTTTGCTCCTCCAGTATGGACTGCCACAGAAAGCTATTGACGCCGTCATCGGCATCAAAGCCATAATCGTATTGGCTGTAAATAAGGGAGGTATTGAGGAATAATTTATCGCTGAAGAGGTGGTTCCAGCGGGCGGTGGCGGTAGTGTTTCCCCAGTCGAGTCCAAAGAGGTTGTCCATGCCAAACACATCGCGCCCAAAATACCCGGAGAGGTAAAAGCGGTTGTTGTCGTTGAGGGTATAATTGGCTTTGGCATTAAAGTCGTAAAAATAAAGGGTGCTGCTGTTAATCTCTTCGTCTGAGCTCAGGCGGAGGAACAGGTCGGCATAGGTGCGACGGCCTGAAACGATGAAAGAGGAACGATCTTTAACAATAGGTCCTTCTGCCGTTAACCGGCTGGAAATGGAGCCAATGCCACCCGAAAAAACATAGTTTTTATCATTGCCGTCGCGCATTTGTATATCGATTATAGAAGAGAGGCGACCACCGAAGCGGGCAGGAATACCCCCCTTGTAAATTTCAAGGTTCTTAATGGCATCGGGATTAAAAACGGAAAAGAAACCTAAAAAGTGAGAGGCATTGTAAACCGTTGCTTCGTCGAGCAGGATAAGGTTCTGGTCGGCAGAGCCACCACGTACAAACAGGCCGGTAGTACCTTCGCCGGCAGTGGCTACTCCTGGCAGTAGCTGGAGTGTTTTAAGCACATCTACTTCTCCAAAGAGGGCAGGCAGTGCCTTTACTGTTTCAATAGATAGCTTTTCGCGCCCCATGGCTACTTCCGCTATATTGGCATCCTGTCGTTCTGCACTCACCACTACTTCCTGCAATTCCAGGCGGGCGGGCTGCAGGCTAATGTTTAATCTGGTGTCCTGCTCCAGGTTTACCTGCTGTACCTCCTTTTCGTAGCCAATGTAGTTATAGACAACAGTGTACTTGCCTGCCGGGAGGCTAAGGGAATAAAAACCATATACGTTGCTGGTGGCGCCGGTAGAAGGCTGGCTCTGCAAACTAATGGTAGCACCAATGAGCTCTTCACCTGTAGTAGCGTCCTGCACATACCCACTCAGGCTGTAGGTTTCGTCTGACTGTGCCATGGCCATAAAAGGAAAAAAGAGAAGGCAGAAAAAGAGCGTTTTTAAATGATACATACGTTAGGGTAATTTGGCCTGCAAAGCTCGCTAATTCAACGCACATCTGCCGGGAATATTGATATATTTTCATTCTAATTCCTTTAAATCAGAAGGCTGAAAAAGGCTAAAATGCAAATTCCGGCATCCAAGAAAGCTTCCATAATTTTTGAATCCTTTACTTAAAAGCCGTATCTTGCAGTAAGGGCTTGTTTATGAGCCTTGTTTATTCATTTTTAAAGTTTTTTACAATGTCACAAGCAAAACAAGGAGATACCGTTAAGGTACACTATACCGGAAAACTCAATGATGGAAGCGTATTCGATTCCTCCGTAAATCGCGAACCACTGCAATTTACGCTGGGTGCCGGTAACATGATTCCCGGTTTTGAGAAGGCTGTGGAAGGGATGGGAGTAGGCGATAAGAAAACAGCCGAAATTGCATCTGAGCAGGCTTACGGAGAAAAGAGAGAAGATATGATTATTTCTGTTCCGCGCGAAAATGTTCCTGGCGATATCAGCCCTGAAGTAGGTCAGCAACTGGCCGTACAGCAGCAGGGTGGTCAGCAGGTGCCGGTAACAGTTACCGAAGTAACGGAAGAGAAGGTAGTATTGGATGCCAACCACCCATTAGCGGGCAAGGATTTAGTATTTGAAATTGAGCTGGTTGAGATAGCCTAAATTAGCACGTAAAAAATTGAAACCCATGCATTTTGTATGGTTTTTTTTTTGAGCATTTTTTTATTTTTTCCTGACCGTGGAGGTTTTGTGTCTTACTTTTGCAGCTCTGTTGCAGGCAGATATGTCTGAACCTAAAAATTCCTGTGAATGAACAACCGGCAAATCTTTAAGATTGTAGCACATTATAAGAATCTGTTAAAGCCTGCCTATACCAAGCCCGATGCAGGCGAAACAGAGCCTTATCACCCTCCATACAGCCGGGAGGAAGTACCCGATTTTATTCATCATCTCATTGAGGCGGGCAGCAGGGCCCATCTTATTTTTATTGAAAATAACTTACCTGAAAAAGAATTTCCTCGGTACCTCCAGGAGATGGAGGTCCCTTTTATTGCCTTTGCCGAAACGGCAGAGGGTGTAGTGCCAGTGTGTGTGCAGGCGAAAGGTAAAGAAAAATGGGGCGCGACTTTTTTCGGAGAGGATGGGGGTGTAAAGAACAGGGAAATAGCCCCGGCAGATATTCATCTTTACAGAACCACTTCCGGGAATGTTCATTTCCTTACGGCCATCTCTTTCGATAGCCTGCTGAGCGAAACATCTGCTGAGCAAAAGCCAGATGAGGCTTTTACTCCTGTAACCCGTCTGCTCAAACTGCTCTCTACAGAGCGTAAAGATATCTGGTATATCTACGTTTATGCCATTTTTGCCGGAATTATCAGCCTGGCGCTCCCGCTGGGAATACAGGCAATTATCGGGATGATTTCAGGTGGCTTAATTTTTAGTTCTGTTATTCTCCTGGTGGGCCTGGTAATTCTGGCTGTACTTATTGTAGGTGGCCTCCAGATCATGCAAATAAGTCTGGTGGAGGTGCTCCAGCGGCGCGTTTTTACAAAGGCAGCATATGAATTCTCCTTCCGGATTCCGCGGATAAAAGTAGAAAGCATTCGGGAGTATTATGCGCCGGAGCTCATGAATCGCTTTTTTGATATCTTAACTATTCAGAAAGGTCTTCCAAAGCTGCTCATCGATATCTCATCTGCCAGCCTGCAAATTTTCTTCGGACTTATTCTGCTATCTCTTTACCATCCCTTTTTTGTGATTTTTGGCATTTTCCTGCTGTTGATGTTAGGCAGTATTTTTTACTTTACAGGTAGTAAAGGGCTCAAATCTTCGCTGGTAGAATCGAAATACAAGTATAAGGTTGCCTTTTGGCTGGAAGAACTCGCCCGAACCCTCAATGCTTTTAAAATGGCAGGTAATACGACCCTTCCTATCCGCAAAGCCGACCAGTATGTCAACAGCTATCTGCATTACCGCCACGACCATTTTAAGGTGTTACTCAGCCAGTATCGTTATTTCGTGCTGTTTAAAACACTGGTAACGGGAGGTCTGCTGATTATTGGCAGCTTACTGGTGGTAGACAGGCAAATTACCCTTGGACAGTTTGTTGCCTCGGAGATTATCATCATTCTTGTTTTAAATGCAGTAGAAAAAATTATTACCTATATGGATACGGTTTATGACCTGCTGACAGCTGTTGAAAAGATAGGTAATGTAACAGACCTGCCACTGGAGCGGAGTGGCGGAATAAGTATTCCACGCAATTATTTGCAGGGAGGCCTGCAGCTACGGGTGCGTAATCTCAATTACCAGTTTGCAGACGGTGGGTATGCTTTAAAAGGAGTTAATCTTGATGTTCAGTCTGGCGAAAGAATAGGCATAACGGGTTATAACCAGTCAGGGAAGAGCACGCTTGCCAATATACTGGCTGGCATTTTTACGGAGTTTGAAGGGGCCATCACCATTAACGGGTTCTCCTACCGTGACCTCGACCTCATTAATATGCGCGATTATGTGGCCAAAAATATTTCGCATGAAGATATTTTCGACGGCACCATTCTCGACAACCTGGGCCTTGGGAAGCCTGCCATTCATTACCCGGAAATAGTAGAGGCGATAGAGCTGGTGGGGCTGAGCGACTTTATTAACAGCATGCCGGACGGGCTACATACCCATGTAACCAGTGCAGGACAGGGGCTTCCCCACAGTGTGGTGCAAAAGCTAATACTCGCCCGCTGTATTGTAAAGAAGCCCCGTTTACTCATCCTCAACGATTACTTTGGCGGTTTTGCGAAAAAGGAGAAAAAAAGGCTGATGCAGCTCTTAAGTAGTGCCGACAGAGGCTGGACCCTGCTTGCTTTCTCCAATGACGCTGTGGTGCTGAAATCCTGCCAGCGGGTAGTGGTGCTGGAAGGGGGTAAGGTGGTAGCGGAGGAGCCTTACCAGGTTTTAAAACACCAAAACCTTCTTAATGAAATTTTAGAAACGGGTGTTTAACACCGGCCTATCAGTAACAGCATGTTAAACTTATCGCCGAATAAAATAAAAAGTAACATTGCAGAGGAGCATCTTTCGGCCTTAAAGGTATTGCAGACCCCTAAGGCAGGAAAGCTGCTGGCACGCTGGATTATCGGAATTTTTCTGCTAATGGTTGGTGCAATGTTCCTGCCCTGGCAACAGAACATCCGTGGAGATGGGGAGATTACCGCCATTAATCCTGCTGACAGGCCACAGACTGTAGAAACCGCGATTGCCGGTCGTATTGAGGAGTGGTTTATTCAGGAAGGACAACGTGTAGCTAGAGGCGATACGCTGTTACGGCTTTCGGAGGTTAAGGAAAAGTATTTTGATCCTGATTTGTTGGAGCGGCTTCGTGAGCAACTGGAGGCCAAGGAGTCGACCATTGCAAATAAAGAAGAAAAAGCCGATGCCCTGCGCGATCAGCTTCAGGCTATGGAGGAAGGCCTGCAGCTAAAACTGGCACAGGCCCGGAATAAGCTGCAGCAGATCATCCTTAAAGTTAAAAGCGATAGTGCCGACCTGGTGTCGGAGCAGGTGCAGAACAAAATTGCAGAGGAACAGCTGGAGCGCCAGCAGGCCCTGTTCGAAAAGGGACTGAAGTCACGTGCTGAGCTTGAAAGCAGGAGCTTAAAGTTTCAGGAAAGCAGGGCAAAGGTTGTGGCGCAGGAAAATAAATATCTGGCAGCCCAGAATGAGCTGATGAATGCACGGATTGAACTCAATTCTATTGAGACAGAAGTTCGTGAGAAAATGAGTAAGGCACGCTCCGAACTGAGTGCCACCCTTTCAGAAGTAAATACCAGCGAGGGAGAGCTGGCCAAGCTGAGGAACGAGTATGCCAATATGCGCATCCGCAGCGAAAATTATTACCTCACGGCTCCGCAAAGCGGCTTTATTGTACAGGCACAAAAGGCAGGAATAGGCGAAACCCTTAAAGAGGGCGAGGCGGTTGTCACTATTATGCCGGCAAATCCCGGAATAGCCGCAGCCTTATACATTAAACCTATGGATGTGCCCCTGCTAAGCAAAGGACGTAAAGTGCGCCTGGAGTTCGAAGGCTGGCCGGCTCTTCAGTTTAGTGGCTGGCCCAGTGTTTCTGTAGGTACCTTTGGGGGTGTTGTGCGGGTAATAGATTATGTGGAAAGCCCGGTTCAGCCGAATATGTATCGGATTCTGGTAGTGCCGGACCCGGATGATGAGCCCTGGCCTCCCCAGCTGCGGATGGGCTCCGGTGTGCATGGCTGGGTAATGCTCGATGAGGTGCCGGTTTGGTATGAAATATGGCGGCAGCTGAATGGCTTTCCGGCCAGCCTTAAAGAAGCGCCGGATACTTATTATGAAGAAAAAGAACTGAAAAAATAATGCATAGCAGGCAGGTTTTCAGAAGGGTTATAATAATCCTGTGCGGCTGGCTGGGCTTTGCCCATACGCTTTCTGCCCAGGAAGATCCAGGTGAAAAAACCATTTTTCCGCTGGAGGCTTTGTATGAGAGAGTGCTGGAGTATCATCCACAGTTACAGCAGGCCGGTTTACTGACAGAGGAGGCCAAAATGCTTATTCGTGAAGCCAGGGGGGCTTTCGATCCCAAACTGGTGTCGGAATTTGAGCAAAAGTACTTTAACGACAAGGAGTACTTTACGGTATGGAAGAGTGAGCTAAAAATACCAACGCTCATCAATACCGACCTGAAGGTAGGCTATGAGCAGAACAGTGGAATTTATCTTAACCCTCAGAATAAGCTTCCTGAAGCTGGCTTAGTATATGCCGGTATAAGTGTACCGCTAGGGCAGGGGCTCCTGACCGATAGTCGCCGTACAGCTTTGCGGGTAGCCCAGCTCGAGACAGAGCTTGCCGAAGCAGAGCGGGTAAAGCTTATCAATAAGTTTCTGTATGAAGCGGCAAAAGATTACTGGACCTGGGCCCTGGCTTATCAGCAACTGCGCCTGAACGAAGAAGGGGTAGAGCTGGCACGCTTCCGGTTTGAAGGCATACGGGAAAGCGTATTTGTGGGAGATTTGGCTCCCATTGATTCTGTAGAGGCTGCCATTACCGTTCAAAGCAGGGAAATCGAGTATCTTCAAAGTAAGCTTGAGTACAAAAATGCCCTTCTGCAACTGGCCGTTTACCTGTGGACCGAAGAAGGAGAGCCTCTGCTGCCACAAGCAGGTATTGCACCGGAGGAGTTGGTACAGCTGGTGCCGGTGCCGCTGCAGGCTGTTGAAGAGTTAATGAGTCTCGTGGAGACACAGCATCCTGATTTGCGGAAGCTCCAAGCGAAAATAGAACAGCTCGAAGTAGAGGAGCGCCTGTATCGTGAGCTGTTAAAACCTGTTGTAGACCTCCAGTATAATTACCTGCGACAGCCCGAGCAGGTAGTGGTTGAGGAAATTCCTTTGGCTTTTAGCGAAAACTATAAGCTGGGTGTAAATTTTGCTTTTCCTTTACTACTTCGGAAAGAGCGGGCAAAGCTTCAGTTAAACCGGATTAAGCAGAAACAGACTTTTTTTGCACTCCATCAGCGCCAGCGGGAGCTTAGTGCAGGTCTTGAGCAGGCATATAATGAGTATCTTAACCTGAAAAGGCTCCTTGTGGCACAGCAGACCATTGTGCGGGATTATCAGCGGCTGCAGGAAGGAGAAATAGAAAAATTTGAAGCAGGTGAAAGCTCTCTCTTCCTGGTGAACCAACGCGAGAACAAGTTACTGGAGGCCAGGCAAAAACTGCTGGAGCTTGCAGCCAAATACCAGAAGGCACGGGCAGCAGTGCTTTGGTCTGCAGGCCTTTCCGTGTCGGGCGAGCTGACCGAAGCAGGATTGTAAGATGAAAAGGGGGGGGGGCTGCCATTAAATTGCTTAATAGCAATTGTACCGGCTAAAGTAGTTCCGCAGGTGTGCTTTTAGGGAAGCTGGCGGTAAGCCGTAGCTATTTCCTCATTGAAGAAAAAATAAATTTCCTCGCTGTAAAGAAGGTGCGTGTAGGGGCCCCCTTCGGGTAGGGCAAAACTATCGGGTTTCCCACCGTAAAGCGGAAAGCGAAGCAGGCTGTCAGCCGTAAGTAGGAGCAGCTGATCATCGGCAAAGGTGTAGTGAATCCACTCCGGCAGAGGCAACATTTTTTCAAAAGTGCCCAGGCAGTCAAATACATACAGCCGGTTCTGGGTGAACAGGTATAATTTATGCTGATACTCCTTTAGGGCTTCAATATTAAAAGTGCTTTCCTGCCCGAACTGGCTAAGATTTACCGTCGTTAGGAGCTCCCTGCGTCCGGGCGCCCATTTTTTAAGTTGCAGGGAACCGGCATCTGCCACCCAAAGGGTATTGCCCGCCGACCAGCTAAGAGCCGTGGCATAACCGAATAAATCGGGAGGGAGTCGCTCTGTACTCAGCAAATTTAAAAAGCGATCGAGGAAAAGCAACTGCTGACTATTTTCATCGAAGCTCCCGATTTGCAGACCTGCTTTGGCATCGAGTGCGGTATAGTAAGCGGCCGATTGGGGCGAATAGGTATAGAGCAACTCTCCGGTGGGCGTGTAACTGCTAATTTCTCCTTCGCGAGTGGCAACATAAATGCGGCCATAGGTATCTGCTGCAACTGTTACCGGCGGCTCTATGTGAAAGGCGTATAAACGCTGGAAAGTCTGGGCCTGCAGAAGGGAGGACCAGCAGCTTAGGTAAACGGCACCAAATAGCAAGAGCGCTTTAAGCTTCATCTTTAAATTGGTGAAGGTTCATTTTTTTGCCGTCGAATACCCCATAGGTGTTATGGCTGAGCCACTCCCCCAGATTGATATAACGGCTTTCGGAGGCTACTTCCAGGTCGAGCGGCAGGTGGCGGTGGCCAAATACATAGTAGTCATGATGTTGTGCCCCTTCCACTTCCTTACAGTACGCCAGCAGCCACTCATTCTCTCCTAAAAAGATGCTATCCTTTTCCATATGGCTGGCCCTGCTGGTTTTAGACCATGTATTGGCTATTCCAATGCCTAAATCGGGATGAACCTTACCAAACAGCCAGATGCTGAGAGGGTTTCGGAACACCTTCTTGAGCATTTTAAAGCGGCGATCTCCCGGGCCAAGGCCGTCGCCATGGCCGAGCATAAAACGGCTTTCGTTAATGTGGAAAGACAGAGGCTGGTGGTATACGGAAATGCCGAACTCTTCCGGAAAGTAATTCTTCATCCACATATCGTGGTTACCGCTAAAGATATAGATAGGCAGGCCGGCATCGCTCATTTCGGCTAGTTTCCCCTGCAGGCGGACTCCACCTTTAGGAACGGCATGCTTATACTCGAACCAGAAATCAAACAGGTCGCCAAGCAGGAAAAGTGCATGGGCATCGGCGCTTATGCTGTCGAGCCAGCGAACGATTTTTTTTTCGCGCTCTATGCTTTTCTTTCGGTTTGGGGCACCTAAATGAAAATCGGATGCAAAGTAAACTTTCTTGCCGGCAGGGAGCCGGATGTCCTTCAGGTTCATATCCTGTTTGCTCTTATCAATAATAAAAAGAAAAGATCAGGCCGCAAAGTACCTGATCTTTTCTGTATGCTTAAAAGCTTATGAGGCTTATTTATTTGTTTTATCTTCAGAAGAGTCGTCCTTTTTTTCCGTCTTTTCTACTTCAACAGGCTCCTCTTCCTCAATAATGGTAGTAGCATCTGGTGCCTGTACAGAGGTTTCCAGCTCTCCGTTCGTAAACTTCTGGTAAGTCGTTTGCCTTTCGAAAGGGCGAGGACCTATCAGGCGAACCAGGTCGGACTGGAAGATGATCTCCTTCTCCAGCAGCTCCTTTGCTATTATTTCCAGCTCTTTAATTTTCGACCTCAGCAGGTCGAGTGTGTGCTGGTAAGCCTTGTCTACAATCAGGCGAACTTCCTGGTCAATAGTTTCAGAGGTTGCTTCGGAGTAGGGCTTGTTAAAGCTGTAGTCGTTTTGCTTGGCATCGTAGAACGAAATATTACCAATCTTTTCGTTCATACCATAAATGGAAACGATGCTGTAGGCCAGCTTGGTAATTCGTTCCAGGTCGCTAAGTGCACCGGTCGAGATTTTTCCGAATACAATCTGCTCGGCAGCACGGCCACCAAGGGTCATGCACATTTCGTCGAAGAGCTGCTCGGTCTGGTACAGGAACTGCTCTTTAGGCAGGTACTGCGCATAGCCAAGCGCGGCTACTCCACGAGGTACGATACTTACTTTAACCAATGGGTCGGCATGTTCGAGGAACCAGCCAGCTACGGCATGGCCCGCTTCGTGGTAGGCAACAATCTTTTTCTCTTCAGGAGAAATAATCTTGTTCTTCTTCTCTAAACCACCAATTACACGGTCAACCGCATCCTGGAAGTCCTGCATATCTACCATTTGTTTGTCGCGTCGGGCGGCAATAAGGGCCGCTTCGTTACAAACGTTGGCTATTTCGGCACCGGCAAAACCCGGCGTCTGGGCAGCCAGTTTTTTGGCATCAATGTCGCTTGCTATCTTAATAGGCTCCAGGTGTACTTTAAAGATAGCTTCACGGCCTACAATATCGGGCTTGTCGATGCTAATCTGGCGGTCGAAGCGGCCAGGGCGTAGCAGGGCAGAGTCCAGGATATCGGGACGGTTGGTTGCACCTAATATAATTACACCAGAGTCGGTAGAGAAACCATCCATTTCTACCAGCAGGGAGTTAAGGGTGTTTTCTCTTTCATCGTTACTGCCCGGCATTTGGCCGCGGCCACGGCTACGTCCAATAGCGTCAATCTCATCGATAAAGATAATACAGGGCGCTTTTTCCTTGGCTTGTTTAAAGAGGTCGCGCACCCTTGCGGCACCTACCCCTACAAACATTTCTACAAAGTCGGAACCTGAAAGGGAGAAGAAAGGTACGCCGGCTTCTCCGGCTACTGCTTTGGCTAAAAGGGTTTTACCGGTACCGGGAGGGCCCACAAGCAGAGCACCTTTAGGAATTTTACCTCCCAGTTTGGTGAATTTGCCAGGGTTTTTCAGGAATTCAACAATTTCCTGTATTTCCTCTTTTGCCTCATCGAGTCCGGCCACATTGCCGAAGGTAATTTTTACTTTATTCTCTGCATCAAAAAGGGCTGCTTTAGATTTGCCTATGTTAAAGATTTGTCCGCCGGGGCCTCCGCCACCGGTCATACGGCGCATCAGGAACCAGAAGCCAAAAAGGATTAAGAAAACAAAGCCCCAGCTAAAGAACATATCGGTAAAGTTCTGCCGGGTATCTACTTCATAACCTACCTGCTGATCTTCAGGCAGCTCATCTTCCACCTCTGAAAACTGCTCCACAAACACTTCGTCGCTGCTAATTTTCAGGCTATAATGAGGCCCTTCGGCAGTAGAGGTAAACGGCTGATCCTTGAGCGCTTCCTGGTGTACAGGCTCTTCCAGTGCTTCAGGAGTAAGGGTAATTTCTACCAGGTCCTGGTTCGATATGAGTTCTACTCTGGCTACATCGCCCGATCTCATCATTTGTTCAAACTCACGGTGGGTGGTAGGGACGGTTGAATTTGTTCTGCTTAACCACAACACGGCAAAAATCAACACCAGTAGCGCAATAATAATATAGGCCTGGTAATTTGGTTTTTGCGGTGGTTTGGGGATTATCTTTTTTCTATTTGGTTTTTCTGCCATTAGTTCGGTATATGTATATTCTGTATTTAAACTAAATAAAGAGGATTAAAGTATCCGCTAAAAGGCTTTATTCTGCAATTTCTGTTAGAACGGCATCTCCCCACAGCTCCTCAAGCCCAAAGAACTCCCGTCTTTCTTTTTTAAAGATATGCACTACTACATCAACATAATCAATTAGTATCCACTCTTTGTTTTGCTTGCCTTCTTTTTGCCAGGGGTGCTGTCTGAGGTTTTTATAGACTTGTTCTTCTACGGCCTCGCTAATAGCATCGAGCTGGGTATCGGAATTACCAGTACAGATTACAAAATAATCGGCTACTGCATTTTTTACTTTTTTGAGGTCAAGAACTACGATATTGCTTGCTTTTCGGTCTTGCATGCCCTCAATGACAACAGATTTTAAATAATCTGAATTTGTTTTATCTTCCATTCGGGGTTTTTAAATTGCTCAACAAATTTACTAAATTTTGAATAAAATATTTGCCCAAACGCTTTTTCTGGGAAAGAACCTCATAGACCTGCCAGAGTGTCATTCTACTAATACAATTGCTGCCGAATTGTTAAGCCGGCAATCTGTAGCAGAGGGAAGCGTGGTTACGACCGACCATCAAACGGCCGGTCGCGGGCAGCGTGGAAACAGTTGGGAGGCCGCTGCAGGCAAAAATTTAACTTTTTCTATAATTCTTAAACCTTCCTTCCTGCATGTACAGGAACAGTTTAGTCTTAACATTATCACATCCCTTGCCATTTATGATTTACTGACAGAATTGCTGCCTCCGGGCCTTTCAATCAAATGGCCAAACGATATCTATTACTACCAGCAAAAACTGGGCGGTATTTTAATCGAGAACACATTAAAGAACACCAGTTTGGAGTGGAGTGTTCTGGGAATAGGCCTGAATGTAAACCAAACCCGCTTTAAAGACGGTAAAGCCAGTTCTATGGCCATTATTGCCGGTAAAGATTTTGCTCGTGCTGCTGTTTTAGAACGCCTGCTCCTGAAGCTCGAAAGTCGATACCTGCAACTGAAAGCGGGGGGTGTGGCAGCTCTCCGCAAAGAATACCTGAGCCGCCTCTACTGGTTGGGAGAGGTACATACTTTTCGCTCTGCCGGCGAAGACTTTAACGGGAAAATAATTGGTATTGATAAAGTAGGGCGCCTGGCCGTTTGCCTGCCGGATGATGAAATCCGCTACTTCTGGATAAAAGAAATTGAATTTATCCGCTAATTAATGGTCCTTTATTTTTAAACTTAAATACTTCTCCTGCGTTAGCCAACTGTTAAGGCGTATTTTATGGAGTTGGAAAAAGAGTTTTATAACCTGGCAATAATTTTACTGGGGCTGGCAATTTTAGGTGTCACCTGGTTGCCCAATATACTGTCGAATAAGCCGCTGTCTTATCCTGTTATTTATGTAGTGCTGGGGTTTCTATTATATAAGCTTCCTGTTAATCTTCCTAGTCCCCTGCCCCACCTTAACAGCAGGTTTGTGGTCCATCTCACAGAGTTTTGTGTTATTGTTTCGCTTGCGGGGGTAGGGCTCAAGATTGATCGCCCTTTAAAATGGAAATACTGGCGCCAGCTTTTTCAGTTGCTGATTATTGCCATGATAGTAAGCTTTACCCTTTTTGCCGCTGCTTCTTACCTATATGTTGGCTTTACCATTGCCGGAGCAGTTTTGCTGGCGGCCGCACTTTCACCAACCGACCCGGTGTTGGCTGCCGATGTGCAGGTTGGCCCTCCCGGGGAGGAAGAGGAGCAGAAGGATAAATTTTTGCTCACGGCAGAGGCCGGCTTTAACGACGGTTTGGCATTTCCTTTGGTATTCCTGGCTATTTTACTGGCAACCTTACCTGACTTTGGCGAAGTAATGAAAGATTGGCTGGTGCATAAGTTACTGTACAAGCTAAGTGTCGGAATTATTGGTGGTTGGTTGCTGGGCCTAATTTTTCGGCGAATTTTCGTGCTGTTCCAGCGGATTGAATTAACAAATGTATCAGATGGGTTTGTGTCGCTGGCCCTTACCCTCTTAACCTATGGCATTATTGAAATAGCGGGTGGTTATGGCTTTTTGTCGGTTTTTATAGGAGCACTTATCTTTTCCAGAAATACAAAAAGCCATTCCTCAGAAGAGGGCGTAAGGTTTGAGTTCCGGAAGGAGCTGCACAACTTTACCGACCAGCTGGAAAGACTCCTGATTGTAGTGATTCTATTTCTGTTCGGAGCGATAATTTCAGCCGGTTTATTTGATTACCTGAGCTGGAAGGGAGTGGTTGCAGGCACAATCTTCATCTTTATTATAAGGCCGCTGGCTGGCTGGCTTAGCCTTATAGGCACCAGTCTCAATGGTCGGCAGAAATGGCTGGTAAGCTTTTTCGGTATCCGGGGCGTTGGCTCCCTTTTTTACCTTTCTTTCGGGCTGAGCCATGTCAGTTTTGCTGCCGATAAGTCTTTGGAATTATGGGCGGTAGCCGCCTATACCATTCTGCTTTCCGTTTTTGTTCATGGCATTCTGGCCTATCCGGCTACTAAATGGGCGCAGCAAATCAACTCTTCCGGCTGTACAGGGTGCACAGAAAAATAATGAGAGATAGCAATAAGTGATGGTTAGGGGAGTTGCAACAGATGTTCTTTTGCTGGGGACATAATTTTTTGAACATTATGGCTGGAAGTATGTTTTTATTCTGGCACGCATGAATTTTTAAGACAGTCAACCTGCTTTCCAGTTTCCTGTTAAGAGCCCAATTCCCTTTGGTGAGATGCGCTATGCAAAAGGGTTCTGCTGCCGGTGAAGCTTTAGTTCTTTCTCTACAATGGAAACATTCATGGAAAATGGCTGCTTTGTTTGCTGTGCATCTTTTTAGTAATTTTGTATTAGAATATATTGGCTGAAAATTTTTGAAAATGTTAGAAACAAAAGAAAAGTACAAAGTAAAAGACATTTCTCTGGCTGACTGGGGAAGAAAAGAAATCAGGTTAGCCGAGGCGGAAATGCCCGGTTTGATGGGCCTCCGCGAAGAGTACGGCTCTAAGAAGCCTCTGAAAGGAGCTCGTATTGCCGGATGTCTGCACATGACCATCCAAACAGCAGTGCTCATCGAAACGCTCGTGGAGCTGGGTGCTGAAGTAACCTGGTCGAGCTGTAATATTTTTTCTACACAGGACCACGCTGCCGCGGCTATTGCCGCTGCCGGTATCCCTGTGTATGCCTGGAAAGGAATGAATGAAGAAGAATTTAACTGGTGTATCGAGCAGACACTTTTTGCTTTCAAAGATGGAAAGCCACTGAACATGATTCTTGATGATGGTGGTGACCTTACCAATATGGTAATCGATAACTACCCTGAGCTGGTAGATGGTATCAAAGGTCTTTCTGAAGAAACAACCACCGGTGTTCACCGTCTGTATGAGCGCATGCGCAAAGGAACTCTTCCAATGCCTGCCATTAACGTAAACGACTCCGTAACCAAGTCGAAGTTCGATAATAAGTATGGCTGTAAAGAGTCGTTAGTAGATGCTATACGCCGTGCAACAGACGTTATGCTGGCTGGTAAAGTAGCTGTAGTGGCAGGGTATGGCGATGTGGGTAAAGGTTCTGCGGCCTCTCTTCGCGGAGCAGGTGTGCGTGTTATCGTTACCGAAATCGACCCGATTTGTGCGCTGCAGGCTGCCATGGATGGTTTTGAAGTGAAGAAGATGGTAAATGCCGTTAAGGAAGCCGATATTGTAGTCACGGCCACCGGCAATAAGGATATCATCACCGGAGAGCATTTCAAGCTCATGAAAGACAAGGCTATTGTATGTAACATCGGTCACTTCGATAACGAAATTGATGTTGCATGGCTGAAGAAGAACTACGGACATACGCACGACAATATAAAGCCGCAGGTAGATCTGTTTAATGTAGATGGAAATGACATCATTCTGCTGGCCGAAGGTCGCCTGGTGAACCTGGGTTGTGGTACCGGCCACCCAAGCTTTGTAATGTCGAACTCCTTTACCAACCAAACGCTTGCGCAAATGGAGCTTTGGGAGAATAACGACAAGTACGAAAATGCTGTGTATATGCTTCCTAAGCATCTGGATGAGAAAGTTGCTGCTTTCCACCTGCCAAAAATTGGTGTGGAACTTGACGAGCTTACCAAAGACCAGGCCGAGTACATTGGTGTGGAAGTAAATGGTCCGTTCAAGCCAGAATACTACCGTTACTAACTAATTAGTTTGCCTGTTTGAATTTGAGAGCCCCCTGCCTGCAGGGGGCTTTTATGTTTGCTGTTTAGCAGGCATGGAGGAGTGGAAGAAGAGGGCTTTCGCAAAAACCTTTGTTTAAGCCATCAAAACTTTTATTTTTGTGCAAAATTAAAATTACAGCGCATGAGTGTTCTAGTAAATAAAGATTCTAAAGTGATCGTACAGGGCTTTACCGGCTCAGAAGGTACGTTTCATGCAGGACAAATGATCGAGTATGGTACAAATGTGGTAGGTGGCGTAACTCCTGGTAAAGGAGGGCAAACACACCTCGATAAGCCTGTATTTAATTCTGTAGCTGAGGCTGTAGAAAAAGCAGGTGCCAATGTATCCATCATTTTTGTGCCACCTGCCTTCGCAGCCGATGCTATTATGGAAGCGGCCGATGCAGGTATTAAAGTGATCATTGCCATTACAGAAGGTATTCCTGTAAAAGATATGATGGTAGCCAAAGACTACCTCAAAGGAAAAGATGTAGTGCTGATAGGCCCTAACTGCCCGGGTGTTATTACCCCTGGTGAAGCAAAGGTGGGGATTATGCCAGGCTTTGTGTTTAAGAAAGGCCGTATCGGTATCGTATCTAAGTCAGGTACGCTTACCTACGAAGCAGCCGACCAGATTGTAAAAGCTGGTTTGGGAATTTCTACTGCCATTGGTATCGGTGGTGATCCTATTATTGGTACACCAACCAAAGAGGCTGTAGAAATGCTGATGAATGACGAGGAAACTGATGCCATTGTAATGATTGGTGAGATTGGTGGTAACTACGAAGCATTAGCCGCCCGCTGGATCAGGGAAACCGGAAACAAGAAGCCAGTTGTAGGCTTTATTGCCGGCCAGACTGCGCCTGCCGGTCGTCGTATGGGCCATGCCGGTGCCATTATTGGGGGTGCTGAAGATACTGCAGAAGCCAAAATGAAAATAATGCGCGAATGTGGTCTTCATGTGGTGGACTCTCCTGCCAACATTGGTGAGACGATGCTGGAAGCCCTTAAAAAAGCAGGGGTAAAAACAGCTTAAAGAGTATTGAGTAGCGGATATAAGGTGTTTAGACTGAATGTGCGCTGCTTAAAACTAAATTGCAAACGAAACAGAAAGCCATCCTTTGAAGAAGAGGGTGGCTTTTTTTGCATAAAGTCCCGCCCTTCAATAAGATAAGAGACCAGAAATTGCCTGTAGGTCAACTCAGAGAGTTGATATTTTTCGTCTGGAGCCCAACCATGGCATTGGATCCATTGAGATACAAAAAAAAGCCCCGGTGTCCTGCCGTGGCTTTTTTAATATTGTTGTTTTTCTCCTTAAAATTCGGCATTGCCGGGGAAGCGCGGGAAGGGGATTACATCGCGGATGTTGGTCATGCCGGTAACAAAGAGCATCAGGCGCTCAAAGCCCAGTCCGAAGCCACTGTGTGGAGCAGTCCCGAACTTGCGTGTTTCGAGGTACCACCAGAGGTCTTCTTCGTGTATATCAATGGCTGCCGCTCTTTCTTTTAACTCCTCATAGCGCTCTTCTCTTTGTGAACCACCGACTATTTCGCCAATTCCCGGGAACAGGATATCCATGGCCCGTACTGTCTTATTATCTTCGTTGCGGCGCATATAAAAAGCCTTAATGGCTGCCGGATAGTCGAACAGGATAACAGGCTTTTTAAAATGCTTTTCTACCAAGTAGCGCTCGTGCTCCGACTGCAGGTCGGCTCCCCATTCTTCAATCAGGTAGTTAAACTTCTTTTTCTTATTGGGTTTAGAGTTCTTCAGAATTTCAATGGCTTCGGTATAGCTCAGGCGTTCGAAATCATTGTCGAGGATAAAACGCAGCCGCTCGATAAGACCCAGTTCATTTCGCTCTACCTGTGGCTTATTCTTTTCTTCTTCTGCTGCACGGGCATCGAGGAACTCCAAATCATCTGTGCAGTTATCCAGCGCGTAGCGAATCAGGTATTTAAGCATTTCCTCAGCTAAATCCATATTCCCTTCCAGCTCCACGAAGGCCATTTCCGGTTCTATCATCCAGAATTCAGCCAGGTGGCGGCTGGTGTTGGAGTTCTCTGCCCTGAAAGTGGGGCCGAAAGTATAAATTTCTCCCAGCGCAAGCGCACCGAGCTCACCCTCTAGTTGTCCGCTTACCGTAAGATTGGTTTCCTTTTCAAAGAAGTCTTCTTTAAAGTTTACCTTACCTTCTTCGGTGCGAGGGAGCTTGTCGAGGTCAAGGGTGGTTACGCGGAACATCTCTCCGGCACCTTCGGCATCGGAGCCTGTAATGATAGGGGTATGCAGATTGACAAAACCCTTTTCATGAAAAAATTTGTGCACCGCATAGGCCATGGCATGGCGCATTCGGAAAACAGCGCCAAAAGTGTTGGTGCGCATGCGGAGGTGCGCTATCTCGCGCAGAAACTCCAGTGAATGTTTTTTAGGCTGTAGCGGGTATTTTTCAGGATCGGCTTCGCCTAAAACCTGAATCGAATGTGCCTGTAATTCGACAGACTGTCCCTGCCCCTGGGAAGCAACGAGTGTGCCCTCTATAGCCAGTGCCGCGCCGGTGGTAATTTTCCTGAGCACCTCCTCACTTGTTTTGGCAGGGTCGGCTACTACCTGTATGTTTTTAATGGTAGAACCATCGTTGAGGGCGATAAAAGCTACATTTTTATTTTCGCGCTTGGTACGTACCCAGCCCTTAATAGTATAGGTCTTGCCTTCTGTGCCGTTGCTTAAAAGTTCCTTTATTTTGGTTCGTTGCTGTGCCAAGGGTGTGGGGTTAAGTTTTTTATTAAAAGGTTTTTAATCTTCTGCAATATTACTAAACAGTTTAAAAATGCAAAACCTTGTGACGTGTAAACGTTTAATATGAGAAAAGATGCTATTTTAAAAATGCCAATATCGTCAAATACAGAAAAAGTAATAAATTTACATACTCAACAATTGCTAAATCAAAGCAGCCCGTATGCAGAAGCTTAGTTTAAGTCAAACCTTATCGCAAAAGTTGTCTCCTCAGCAGATACAGTTTATTAAGCTGCTGCAGGTGCCTACGGCTGAGCTGGAATCGCGCATAGAAGAAGAGCTTGAAATTAACCCGGCGCTGGAAGAAGGACGCGAAGAAGAGGAAAAGACAGATAATAACGATGATTTTGAGGACGACTATAACGAAAAAGATGATATAGATGTAGATGATTACCTGCGCGACGATGAGTTCGGCGGGTATAAAATGCAGGGCGACGGCAACTATAATGAGGATGAAAAGAATATGCCGCTGCCCATGACCACCACCCTCACGGAGCAGTTGCTCGACCAGTTAGGTTATTTGCGACTCGACGAAAGGGAGCATACGGTGGCCATGCAGCTGATAGGTAGTATCGAGTCTGACGGCTATATACGGCGCGAGCTCGATGCCATTGCCAATGACCTTGCCTTTTCGCAAAACATCCGTACCGACGAGGAAGAGCTGGAAAGGATCCTTCGAATGATACAGGAGTTCGACCCGCCCGGAATAGGGGCAAGAAACCTGCAGGAATGCCTCCTTCTTCAATTATACCGTAAGCGCGATGCGGGGCAGAATGGCCCGGTGGAAGTGGCTATTACTATTCTGGAAGACCATTTCGAAGAATTCACCAAAAAGCATTACAAGAAGATTATAAAAAGGCTGAACATGGAAAGCGAGGAGGAGCTGAAAGAAGCCATCGATACCATAGTACGGCTAAACCCGAAGCCCGGAGGGGTAGGAAACTCTCTTGCCAGAACGCAATACCTCATGCCCGACTTCATTCTTACAAACGATAACGGTAAGCTGGAGCTCTCGCTGAATTCACGTAATGCTCCCGACCTGCGCATCAGCCGCTCTTATTCAGAAATGCTCGATTCTTACGATAAGAGCAATAAAAAGGATAAGAAGTTAAAAGAAACCGTGAGCTTTGTAAAGCAGAAGCTCGATGCGGCAAAGTGGTTTATCGATGCCATTAAGCAGCGGCAGCTCACCCTGCTCCACACCATGCAGGCCATTATTGATTACCAGTACGACTATTTCCTTACCGGCGACGAAAGTAAACTGCGCCCCATGATCCTGAAAGATATTGCCGACCGTATTGGTATGGATATCTCGACCGTTTCGCGGGTGGCCAACAGCAAGTCCGTACAAACCGAGTTTGGTATATACCCATTGAAGTATTTCTTTTCAGAGGGCATTTCTACCGATCAGGGAGAGGATGTGAGCAGCCGGGAGGTTAAAAATGCGCTGAAGGAAATGATTGATAATGAAAGTAAACGGAAGCCCCTCTCTGATGAAAAGCTGGAAAAAATGCTGAATGAAAGGGGCTATCAGATTGCCCGTCGCACCGTGGCCAAGTACCGCGAGCAAATGAATATACCGGTGGCACGTTTAAGGAAGGAGTTGTAAGTGGGAGGTAGCAACGGATATGCATCCCTGCATCCGGGGCAGGAGGAGCCGGAGCCGGAAGAGCTTCACTTACAGGAGCCGCAGCAGGAAAAACCACAGGGGCGTTTTCGGTGGCTGGCCGAAGCCATTTCGCTGGTGTTTCATCCTATTGTGATGCCCAGCCTTCTGTTTGCCCTCATTTTTCTTTTGTCGCCCCGGGTAACCGCTCCATTAGCGGCAGATTTGCGTTGGTCTATGCTTAGCCTGCTGGTATTAACCACCCTCATTATTCCGCTGGTGAGTATGCTGGTGCTGTATTATTTCGGGAGTATTCCTAATCTTAAAATGCCCGACCGCCAGGAGAGGCGCATGCCCTTCTTATTTATTTCCATCTTTTATGCTGTTACCACTTACTTTTTCATCACAAAGTACCAGCACTTTATTCACATAAACATCATGCTGACCGGCATCACCTTTGTTATTTTTATGGTGAGTATTATATCGCTTTACTGGAAAATAAGTGCACATAGTGCGGCTGTGGGAGGTGTGGTTGGTTTTATGGCTTCTTTTTCGCTTGTATACCACGATGCGCTGCTGCTTTATGGGTTGGTTGGTATGGTGGTAGTAGCGGGGGCTGTAATGTCTGCGCGACTGTACCTGCACGAGCATCAGCCGGCAGAAGTGTGGACAGGCAGCATGCTGGGGCTGCTGGTAAGTATCGCCACTGTTTTCTTCTTTCTTTTTTTCTGAACAGGAAGAAGGCAAACTTTTAAATTTCGGGAGCATTTCTGTAAATTAAGCACTTTGCAACAATTGTTTAACCTATCAATTAGTCATGTATCAATTTTTAAAATATGAAAAAGAGGGTGGTGTAGCCACCATCACCCTTAACCGGCCGGAAGTTTACAATGCCTTTAATAACGAGCTAAGCTTTGAGTTGCAGGATGCTTTTAAGGCAGTAAAAAAAGACGATGAGGTACGTGTGGTGGTGCTTACCGGCGAAGGAAAAGCGTTCTGTTCCGGCCAGGACCTGAAGGCTTCTCAGGCCGATCCGAACCGTTCCTTTGCCGAGTCGGTACGGAAGCGCTACAATCCCCTTATAAAGGCGATGCGGGAGCTGCCGAAGCCTATTATAGCAAGAGTAAATGGCGTGGCTGCCGGGGCTGGCTGTTCGCTTGTGCTGGCCTGCGATATTGCTGTTGCGGCTGAGGAGGCAAAGCTGATAGAGGTGTTTGTGAATATCGGATTAGTGCCGGACTCCGGTTCCTCTTATTTTCTGCCCCGGCTGGTCGGCTCTGCCAAAGCTTTTGAATTGTGCACCATGGGGTCAAAAGTAAGTGCGCAGGAAGCACTGGAGCTGGGAATGGTGAATAAAGTGGTGCCACTCACACAGCTCGACGAAGCGGTAAAAGGCTTTACGGATTATTACGCATCAGCGCCTACCAAAGCCATCGGACTTATTAAAAAGATGCTGAATAAGTCGCAGCATGCTAATCTGGAAGAGATGCTGGAGTATGAAGCTTACAACCAGGAGATTGCCGGTTCAACTGTCGACCATAAAGAAGGCGTGCAGGCCTTTTTAGAGAAGCGAAAGCCGGTTTACCAGGGGAAATAGAAGCCCGCAAAAACCACTTTCCTTCTGCCTGGCAGGTAAAGGAAAGCGGCATAGGAGGTCAGGGATTTATAAAAGAAAAGGCTGATTGCATGGAAGCAATCAGCCTTTTTTCTTAATTCTTTATATTTAATTATTTCTCCAGTAGAAAGCGATTAAAACAGGTCTACTGCAAGACCAACTCTATAGTTCGTTAAATCCGGAAATTCTTTGTAGATGGCTTTGCCGGCAGCATTGTCCACGCCTGTACGGTGTAAGGGACCACCAAATTCTGTATCAAACAGGTCGGACAGCTGGTATTCAAGAAATACACTAAAGGCTCCATAGCCAATGCGGGTATAGGTGGTATATCGAAAGCGGTTGAGTCCCCACTGGCGCTCGTCTTTCACCTTCCTGGTTTCACCACCTGGCAGCTCGTATTTTACTTTAGTGTGTGCTGCATACAACACCCCAATTTTACCGCCCAAAGCTACGGAAAGACCTGCTGCAGGATTGCTTTTATTAGAGTTAAAGGCAAACTCCAGTGGTATATCTACATAGTTGGCTGCCAGCCGGTTTTTCTCCCATGTGGGAGTATTATATACATCCTGTACTGAGTCCATTACAAGAATGGGGATTTCACTTTCGAAGCCAGGTATTTCATCTGCATCTTTGTAGGTAAGAATGGTATTATTGCTGAACTGGTACTTCTCCAGACCCAGGCCAAGACCGGCATTAAAAGAGAATTTCGAGTCGCCAAGTGGAATTGTATAAAGGTAGTAGATACCTACACTTTTGGAGCGCCATGGGTTAATTTCAAAATCGCGGGGTGCATCGTCAAGGAGATTAAGTCCTACGGAAAGCAGCAGTTTACCGCTAATGTCGGGCTGGTAGGTTTCGTTGGTGACATTATCCGCATCATCCTGAGCAAAAGCAGTAAAAAAAGAGCCGATAGATAACAGGAAGATAAAAGTGAATTTGATTTTCATAAAGAGAATTTTGGCCTTTAAACGATTAGGAAACAAAGTTATTATTTTTTTTAAAGGAACGTAATTTTTCTTTGCATATAAAAATCTTTTATCTACATTTGCAATCCCAAACGACAGTAAACAGGCTTAAAAAATGGCCGGTGTCGCTTTAAAAAGGCCTTGTAGCTCAACTGAATAGAGCATCTGACTACGGATCAGAAGGTTCCAGGTTTGAATCCTGGCAAGGTCACTAAAAAGCCTCTTTATTATTAATAAAGAGGCTTTTTGTTTTTCCTGAATGCCTATGGATCCTGTTCTGGTTTCTGCTGCAGGCTCAGCAGAAAGCTCCTGAAATCTTCGGTATCATAATCTGCCATTCCTTTGTGAGTGAAAGCAAGACTGCCCCTGGCATCGACCACAAAAGTGGCAGGAATGCTCTGACTCCGGTACATGCCGGGCAGTGGACTATCTAGCTGGTATACGTCAAAATCGTAGCCTTTCTTTTTCTGAAACTGTACAGCTTTCTCAAAATCTTCGTCTAGTGATACCATCAGGAAGACAAATTCGTCTGCTCCTATATCCTGGTACAGGCTATTGATGCCCGGCATTTCGGCCACGCAGGGCGGGCACCAGGTAGCCCAGAAGTTGATGAAAATTACTTTCCCACGAAACTCCTCCATATGCACCTCTTCGCCCGAAGCATTGCGCAGCTGAAGGTTAAAGTCTGCCGGTGGGTTTTCTGCGGGAGCTGCTGCTGCAGTCACCTCAGTATCCGGATTGAATAGTCCTGTCTGGAGCAGGCCGCGTTGCAGAAAGCCAATCACTTCGGTATGTAAGCCGGTCAGATAAAGCGTTAATGCAGCTGCGCCAATAAGTCCGTATTCTATCAGGCTCTTTTTTAATTTTCTATTCATCATAATGGCTGTTAAAATTATGGAGGCTGGAAAAAGCTGCCGCCTCAACAGGAATTGGGGAGCATTGAATTAGGTTAAAAGTAGGAAAGATTTCAAATTCCTGCTTTTAAATGTTCTGCTGCGTAGAGCGAGTTCCTATTCCTCCAATTCAGCTTGTAATGTCCGAAAGCCCTCTGGCAGCTTTTTACTTACGAGCCCTTCCGCTGCTGGTTTAGATTCCTGCTCTTCTGCATAATTAAGCATGCTTTTAAAAGGAAGCCGATGCAAAAGTATGGAAATTTACCGCCATTTTCAGGAATAAAAGCCGGTTGCGGCAGAGGCTTTTGCGGGTTTTGCCGGTAACAATTTGTTTGCCACAGCGATTAATCAGCTGAAGTCATCATTTCACTCAAAGGGTCATGTCGCAGGTTTTATTCAACAGCATTCAGCAAAAGGTGCAGCTTTCGGAAATTGAAATGGAGCAATGCAGGGGCTTTTTTTTGGCGAAGAAGCTGCCAAAGAAGCATTATTTGCTGAGGGCAGGAGAGGTGTGCGCCTACATTGCTTTTGTGGAGCAAGGCCTGCTGCGCTCCTATACCATAGATGCGAAAGGAAATGAGCATGTACTGCAGTTTGCCCCTGAAGGCTGGTGGATATCGGACAACTACAGTTTCCTTACCGGCGAGCCTTCTTCTTACTTTATCGATGCCCTGGAAAGGGCTGAGCTGCTCCTCCTGAAGTGTCGGGCGATGGAAGAAATGCTGCAAAAGGTCCCCAAAATGGAGCGCTTCTTTCGCCTGCTTATGCAGAACAACCTTATCGCCCAGCAGCGCCGCACTCTTGGCACACTTAGTTTTTCAGCCGAAGAACGATATATCCGCCTGTTGAATCAGTATCCTGAAATTGTACAGCGCGCCCCGCAGCACCTTATTGCTTCCTACCTCGGTATTACACCCGAAACACTGAGCCGAATCCGCAAGAAAATAGCTTCCAGAGCCTGAGTCCCCATTCCACTTTTTTTCTTTCTTGACTTATGTCAACGGAAAGCTTTCTGGCCATCGCTATTTTTGTGTAGTTCATGCTATGGATTATGGCATTTTGGAGCAGGCCGGCATGTCACCTTTATGAAGCGCAGGAAATTTATCAGAAACATTATATCAGGAGGAGTTGCTATGAGCACTTTATCAGCATTCAACACATTTACCAGCGGGCTTAAGGAAGATGGCTACCTGATGCCGGTGCTGTTTGTCGGCCACGGCTCGCCCATGAACGGGATTGAGAGCAATACCTTCAGCCGACGCTGGGCTGCGCTGGCGCAGGAAATTCCGGTGCCGAAGGCGGTGCTGGTGATATCGGCACACTGGCTGAGCCGCGGCACCCGCATTACGGCCATGGATTTCCCAAAAACCATCCACGACTTTGGTGGCTTCCCGCAGGAGCTGTTTGAGGTGCAGTACCCCGCGCCCGGTAACCCACAGCTGGCAAAGGAAACAGCGCAGCTTTTCAGATCCACCGAACTGGTGCAGGACCACGACTGGGGCCTCGACCACGGCAGCTGGACTATTGTGCGGCATATGTACCCGGAGGCGAATGTGCCGGTGCTGCAGCTGAGCATCGACTTTACCAAAGGGCCGCAGTACCATTACGAGCTGGCCAGGGAACTGTATGGGCTCCGGAAAAAAGGGGTGCTGATTATGGGGAGCGGCAATATGGTGCACAACCTGCGCATGCTTTCCTGGGACAAAATGGCCGAACCGGAATATGGCTTCGACTGGGCACTGCAGCTCAACGAAAAGTTTAAAGAGCACATTGCAGCCGGCAGCCATCAGGCCCTCATCCGCTACGAAAGCATGGGCAGCGAAGCCAGACTGGCTATCCCAACTGTGGAGCATTACCTGCCGCTCCTGTACACGCTTGGGCTGCAGGGGAAGGAGGAGGAGGTCTCCTTCTTTAACGACAAAGCCGTAGGCGGTTCTCTAACCATGACATCGGTAAAGATTGGTTAGGCAGGAAAAAAGAAAGCTGTCATACTAAGTTTGAGGTGGCATTCTGTTTCTACTGGTGAGGCGCCTGCCGGCCGGATAGGTCTCTCAATGGTTGCAGGGGAATTGTCTGCCAGCAATAGGCGGTTGCTTTCTGTTGTGACTCATGAAGCTTCTTTAGCGCTTCATGAGTAATTTAGCTGTAGTGCCATGACTAGTGGCAGATTGAAATTGCAGGCTTCCGCCCAATAGCTCAGCCCTGTCGAAGAGGCTTCTGAGGCCAATTCCCCTTTGACTCCTGCTACGAATGTTTTCGATATCAATTCCCTTTCCGTTATCCGAAACTTCCAGAATAACAGAGTCATTCGATGCTGACAGCTGGATATTGATTTTTGTGGCGTTAGCGTGCTTTACTGCATTCGTTGTAAGCTCCTGAAAAATGCGGTAGAGTTCTTTTTTATGAGCAGGATTTTCAAATGGCTCATCAGTATTCATCTTATAATCCAGCTCAAAATGCAGAGATGCAGATTCGTTCAGCTCGGTGGTTTTTTCTTTAATGAGTTGGTAGAGCGTTTTATTAAGGATGTCGGGTGGGTAAAGGTTGTGCGAAATATGGCGATACTCTTCTATGCTCTTGTCAACAAGGGCGCCAAGGGCGGTTAAGTCTGCATCGGGGTTTTGGGCGCTGAGGAGCTGAAGCTTCATTGATATAGCTGCCATTAAATTGCCCAGACTGTCGTGTAATTCTCTTGCTATTCTTTTTCGTTCATTCTCCTCACCTTTCAGCATGGCATGAATTAAATTATGCTGGTGGTTTTTTTCTTCGGTAATATCATGGGCAGTGCCACTTACCCGTTCGACCTCTCCCTGTTCATTGGTAATGGCTATCCCTTTTTGAAGGAGCCAGGTCGTAGTTCGGTCTTTTCTGTTTATTCTGAATTCTACTGTGTCGGTAGTGGAAGGTTCCATCCTTTGGACAGTCTGTTTTAGAACCTTTCCTCGATCGTCTGGATGTATGAATGCCATCCATTCCTCCTGGTGAACTGGCTGGCCATTCGCTTCCATTCCAAACAGGTGGTACATTTCAGGCGACCAATGCATTTCATTGGTTTTTGCATTCCAGTCCCAGCTTCCAATGCGGGCAGTCTCCTGGGCTTCCATCAGGCGTTCGGCCAGTGTCTTTAATTGTCGCTCAGCCTCCTTTAGTTGATTTTGCTTTTGCAGCGCCTCTTTCCTTAGCTCTAGGCGCTCGACCACCTTTCGTGCCAGGATCTTTAAAATTCTTTGTTGTTCTTCTGTTAATTCCCGGGGGTTGCTGTCGATAATGCAGAGAGTGCCAAGGGCCATTCCATTCGGTGTTATAAGAGGGGCGCCTGCATAAAAACGAATATTAGGGTCCTGAGTTACCAGGGGGTTGTTTTTAAATCGCTCGTCCAGAAGGGCATCTTTTACTATCATTACCTCCTTTGGTCGTTGGATGGCATGCCGGCAAAAGGCGGCTTCTAGGGGCGTTTCCTGAGCAGTAAGGCCTATTTTAGCCTTAAACCATTGTCGTTGCGAATCGAGCAGAGAAATTAAAGAAATAGGAGTGCCGCAGAGAGCAGATGCCAGTTCAACAATATCATCGAACTCCTTCTCCGGGAGAGTATCCAGAATCTGGTATTCCTCTAAAGCGTTAAGTCTTTCCTGTTCAGTCAAATTCAAATATTTGGCTTTCTCTGTTCTGAAGTATCGGGAAGTTAAGCAGGAGGGGTCCTGTAACTTGCCTGGTTTGCCGGCAGTTGCCTTTCTTTCCTGAAAGAAGGTTTCGCCCTTTTGTTTGGTGGAGAGAAGGGGAAGTTTGGCCGAGGCCGGCGGCATACCATACATTATTTCTAAAAAGAGAACAGGAAGCACTGAGGAAATGTTATCAGGAGGAAGAGGGATATTGAGGCCTATTGTATAGCATGAGTTTTAAAGAAGCAGAACAGTGATGAGTCAGAAAAAAAGTTTTCAGGAATTAATAAAGGGAGAGAAGCCGGTGCTGGTTGATTTTTTTGCAACCTGGTGTGGTCCCTGCAAAATGATGCCACCCATTTTAGCAGAGCTTAAAGAGCAGATAGGCGATAAGGCGGCTATTATTAAGATTGATGTAGATAAAAATGGTCCGCTGGCGGCAAAATATGGGGTGCGCGGAGTGCCTACGCTCATGCTTTTTCAGGAGGGGAAGTTGAAGTGGCGGAAGTCGGGTGTTATGCAGGCCCGGCAGCTCCGGCAGGTAATTGAAGAGTATGTATAGGGGAGCCTCACTGGTTCCTCCGTTCTCTTAAAGCCTTTCGGTGGTTTATGGTTTAGCTTTTGTGGCTACTGTTTAAGCAGCAGTATATCTGGCTGCACATTTAAATACTTGTTTATTTTTTCCGAAGCCTCTACCTTCGGAAAAATTCAACTGAATGCAGCAGTACGACATCATTATTGCCGGAAGTGGGGCGGCCGGCCTGAGCCTTGCCTGGTACCTGAGTCAGTCGGAAACGGGCCGTCAGTTTTCAGTTTTGCTGCTCGATAAGGAGCCTAAAGACCAGAACGACCGCACCTGGGGCTTCTGGAGTAAGGAGTCTACGCCTTTTGATGGTATCGTTTCGTGGCAATTTGATAAAGCAGAGTTTATTAGCCGGCATTATCGGGAGGTATTGGATTTGGCGCCCTATCAATACCGGGTGCTGGAAGGAAGGCGGTTTTATGATTTTGTAAGGAAGTCGCTCGCGGTTTTACCAAATTTCCATTTCCGGCAGGAAGTGGTAAAGAGCATCCAGGCAGGAGCAGAAACAGCCATTGTGCAGACGGAGCAGGATGTTTACGAAGCTCCGTGGGTGTTCAACAGCATTTTTTCGGCCAAAAAAGTAAAGGCGCAGGTATTGCAGCAGCAGGGCCTATACCTGCAGCAGCATTTTAAAGGCTGGCTGGTGAAAACTCCACGGCCGGTTTTTAATCCACAGCAGGTCCGTCTATTCGATTTTCGTACCCCTCAGCACAGGCAAATGCGCTTTATGTATGTTATTCCACATGCTCCCGACCGGGCCCTGGTGGAGTATACTCTTTTTTCGAAAGATTTGCTGAAGACTAGCGAGTATGAGGCGGCGCTGGAGCATTACCTCCGGCAGGTGCTAAAGCTGAAAGGGTTTGAGGTGCTGGATGAGGAGTGGGGTATTATTCCCATGACTACATACGACTTTCCTGCCCGGCAGGGTGAGCGGCTTATCAATATCGGGACGGCAGGCGGGGCTTCAAAACCTTCAACCGGTTATACGTTTTTACGGATACAGCAACATTGCAAAGCCCTGGCTGAACAATTGGTGCAGGGCCAGCCTCCTTATGCAAAGGTGAGGAGCAGCAGGCGCCACAAGCTGTACGATGCCATGTTGCTGAATATTATGGGCCGGCAGGGGGCGGAAAGTGAGCGTATTTTTAGTGAGTTGTTCAGGAATAATCCTCCATCCCGGATTCTGAAATTTTTGGATGAAGAAACTCATTTTGGCGAAGAGCTTAAAATCATGAATTCTGTACCCAGGGCGTTATTCATCAGGAGCTTTTTTGAGTTACAGTCGGAATTTTAAAAAAAAATTAAATTTTTTTTTCAACCTGTTCCGGAAAGATGTAGCGCTTTATGATTTCCTGTAGCTACAGATGGTATTGATTAAATTATTCACCATGTATTAAGATAAGTGCGGCTCCCGGAGTACAGGTATAAAGTTTATATGAAAAATACCTTTTTGGTATAGCTGTATTATAATGAAAATAAGGCTAAAATGTCATTTGTGGATGGTTTTTGTGCTTTTTGCCAAATATGCCACTTCGGTTTTGTGTCATTTTTTCAATTTTACTCAGTCTTATTTTAGCGGACTGGGTAGTTCAAATATCTGTTTTGCCTGACTGTCAGCTCTGTACAGTGGAGTCTGGGGGCCAGCCAATGTTAAGCTGATTGTAAGTTTTTTTATTTTATTACAGGGTACCTTTTGGAAGAGGTCATTCCGCGCTTTGCTGCTATTTTTGTCACAAGTTATAAACAATTTATCAACGGATTGCGTAGAAGTTGTGAACAAGGATGTTAATAAGTCCTTCCACCATGTTTGCAACTTTTTAGCTGGAGGAAAAAATGATGAATACGCACTCTATCGTGATGGAGCAGCAGAACCGGGGAGATCAGCTGCATCTATTAAAATCTTACAGCCGGTTCCTGAAATTACGTAAATCGGGCTTTCCTTTTTCGGATGCCCGCAATATGACCGGCCTCAATGACGATAATGCCTTTGAAAAGGCACAGGAGATTTATAAAAACTACTTATAATTTAACCTTTTGTACAATCAATGACAGGCTGGTCTTCATGATTTCGCCCATGTTTTTGCATTGTAAAAATGTAGGTTCCTGGTGGTGAGCCGCTAAGTCGCTTTTAAGCTTCTCCACATGAGCCTCCGGTGCAAGATCATCATGCATCATTGCCCGTAATAATTTCCTGATAGTCGTTTTTGCTGAAATAATCCGGTTAGCCATCAGGGAGCGCTCTTCCTTCTGGTATTGCTGCACCGTTGTTGGCGTCATATTGCGGATGCCTAACTCAATCAGTGGGTTATTTTGCTTAAAATACTGCGGCATATAAATGGCTTTCCTTCCCTCATACGACTGCTGGTCAAAATCAATCGCCCTTATCCGGTAATGTACCTCCTCGAAATCCGGAGTTACCTCCACTACAAAATTGCTGCTGTGCATATCGCCTAGCAAGCGCAAAAAGCAGCGCTCATTAAACTTAACAAACTCTTTTGCCAGCCTGATCTCGTTCAGGCTTTTATCTTTCAGGTGCCGGCGGATAAACTGGTCGCCCGGAATGCCGGCAATATGCTCTTCGATCAGCGTATGGTCCTGCACGATATAGTTGATGCGGTTGGGCGAGAGCAGATGTTCCAGTTCCAGGCCATATATACGCGAAGCATCGGCCTGCTTAATATAAAAATAGTCGAAGTTATCGTTGATGTTGTTGACAATTCGTACCCGAAATGGTTTGGTATTGCCATACACGCAGAGGTCGATCCGATCGATGTAGAGGTGCTGCATGATTGAAAGATCTCCATCAGCCTTTAAGAGGGCATAAATTTTCTTTAGGCTCAGGTAAATGTCCTGCATATCGTCCTGAGGGTAAAATACGGTTTCCCAAAGGGTGTCGGCACCAAATTTATCGTAGAGCGGAATGGAGTTGTCGAAGCGGAGCAGGTCTTTGTAGGTAATCGATAGTTCTACCTCCCGGTCCTGGTCCTGCAGGTAAGCCCGCAGGTGTTTGCTGATAGCGTATATTTTCTTTTTCTTGCTGATAATAGCCATAGGAACTGCTTACTTGCCGCTTCAAAATAAGTATTTCTTTCCAAATCCTTATAAAGGCTGCTTTACTCCTTTTTGTTTTGGGAAGAAATCAGTGAGAAGGGAGTAAAAGAGCATTCTTCCATTTCTCCGTGACTTTTCCTGCTAAGCCTATTGAAACTTAAGGATAAAGCACCGGCAGGGCAGGCAAAACCATAGCTCCCGCAGCGGGTTATGGATACTCAATAATTACTAAAAAAAGAACCATTATGAACGGCAAAAACAGGACAGATGTACAGCCAGGGATGCATGTAAAAATTGTGTTGAAAGAAGACCAGCGAACCGGTAAACTGACAGAGGGCGTTGTAAAGGACCTCCTGACAAAGTCGGCTACTCATCCGCATGGAATTAAAGTTCGCCTGGAGGATGGACAGGTAGGGCGGGTAAAAGAAATTATTGGCTGATTAAAGTCCTGGAGGCACGGGAGCAGTTGTAGCTCACATTCTGTATTGCCTCTGCTTATCCTAAAGTTTCAACAGCCTTATCAGGAGACAGTGGCCCCTGCTTCATCCAGTTCTCTTTCTGTGACATTGCCCCAGTAGTTGCGGTACACTTCGGCGGTGGGGGACTTTTGGCTAGGTTCCAGTTGAGGAGCTACCTGTTTAATGGCATCTAAAAGTACGCTGTATGGCCGGTAACCTACAATAACGACTCCTGCTTTTCCTGGTTGTTGAATGGTAAGGGTAGGGAAGCGCCCGAAGTTGTGGATACGTACTGCCTGCAAATCTTCCCTGAAAGTGTCTTTTCCAGCTCCTGTTTGCCAGTCTTCCCTAAAACGCCGGGGATCCAGTAAATGTGGGTACTCTTTGGTCAGCTCATCGGCTATCTCTAATAGTACCTCCTGTTTGGCAATATTCTTTCCATGCAGCATTACTGCCTCCCGGCAGCGGCGCAGGTAACTCTCTGCAGCATCTGCCGATTGTAAGCCAGCACATTTTACGGCAATACAAGCCGGGAAAGAAGATTCGGGCGGATTTTGGTGCCACACAGTATCTTTGATTGGCATTCCCGAAATATGTCTTGCTTCCATCCATAAGGGGCCCATCTGTAGTGGGCGGCTAACAGAATTGAGAGGATCGTTATAGGTGTTCCAGTCGGGCAGTAAACCGCCCATGCGGTACCGCCATCTTATTTTTCCGGCAAATTCGAACCTGAGCCTGCGCCATTGTGGCTCAAAGGCCCAGCTCCAACAACAAAGAGGATCGGTGTAGTATGTTATCTCCACCAGATCCTCCTGCTCATTTTCTATATTTTCTCTTATTGATTGCGCATTATTCATGCACTAATAAGAGCACTGCCATTACTTTTGTTTAGCAGTCCTGCTCTCCGGATACTTGCTCCACTGGTTTTCACCTTTTGGAATAGCCGCCCGAATTTTCTCGCTTCTCATTTTGCTGATTTCCTTGGTCTTCTCTTCAGCGCTTTCCATGGTGCGATCGGTGCCTGTAGGTTTATGATCCAACATGCCATTGCTGTCGATTACATGCTTAATTGGGTCTTCGACATACTGCCATGTTTCACCCAGCATGGGGCTCTTGCCTTCATTCCATGGCCCCCTTGCTTCTGCACCACTCGACATGTTGAAGTATGTATTGCTATAGCGCGGATCGCTCTGGCGTACTCCCGGAGGAAAGTTTGGCTGTATGGTTTCCAGGGCTGCCTCGAACATCTGGAAGTGAGCCACCTCGCGGGTCATCAGGAACTTGAGCGTTTCTCTTACATAAGGGTCATCTGTAAAGTTTAGCAGGTATTCATACACAATTTTAGCTCTCGACTCCGCGGCCATGTTTGAGCGCAGGTCAACGGTTAAATCGCCATTGGCATTTACATAGTTGGCCGTCCATGGGTTGCCCTGGCTATCCCGAAGCTGCGGGCCACCGCCACTTACTGCCAGGAACTGCGGGTTTACCATAGCTTCGTGGATCATGGCTTCCTTGTTCGCTTTTCCGTCCAGCAGGGTCATAATTTCGGACTTGTCCGCTACGTTCTTCAATTCACCGGTTACACCATCCAGTAGCATCTGAATAGTTGCTCCCACAATTTCGAGGTGGCTAAACTCCTCTGTGGCAATATCCATCAGCATATCATACTTATCGGGGTGTGGCTGCTTTGCTGCAAAGGACTGAGTAAAGTACTGCAGGGCAGCTTTTAATTCTCCGTTAGGGCCGCCAAACTGTTCGAGCAGCATGCTGGCAAACTTTGGGTCTGGCTTGGAAACCCGTGCATTAAACTGCAACTCTTTTACGTGGTAAAACATATAAAAATTGTTTTAAGGTTAAAAAAACGCTGAGGATGAGTTTACCTTACTGAACAGGGTCTGCTGTGGGAATGTTTGACTATTGTTGAGTATTTATGGGCTGATTTTCAGTCACTTTCGTGAAGTATACGGAGGGTTCATGGCGGGCATCCTGCAGGGAAAACCGTTGCGCTGGAGGTGGAGGTGTACGGCTTCTTCAGCCCCTGAAAGGGTATTTTGTTTAGAGGTAATAGTCCAGAACGGTCATTTCGGACCTAGCCATAAAGCGGAAAGGAAGTGTAGAGGTGCCAAAACCTTTGGAAACATATAAAAAGGGCTTTTCTTTATTGTACCAGCCGTTTACATAGTCACCTGATTTTACCGGGAGTACCGGAACGAAATTAAGAAACCGTACCTGCCCGCCATGGTTATGGCCGGCAAAAGCATACGATATGTTTAACCGGTCCTTCTCTTCCCTCAATTTATTGATAAACTGAACCTTTTTTTTAACCACTTCGTGCTGCAGAGGACTGTGCACCAGCAGGAGGTGATGTTCTTCCCGGCCTACTTCTTCCACGGCCTCCGCAAATCGTCCTTCTCCTTCAATAAAGTCATCCACTCCCGTAATCATTATTCTGTTACCCTTTAGCTGGTAAGTCTTCGACTCATTGATCAGGAAATCGCAATGGTGGCTTTCGTAAGTTTTTTTTAGCTCCCGGAGGTCTTTGTCAGCCTTGTGGTCGTGGTTTCCGGGAATGGCTACTTTAGGAGTTTCTTCTTTAAGCAGGCTCAGGAATTTGGCCGCCGGGCTGGTATCTCCATCGCTGTCGAGGGTATCGCCGGTAATCATGATCAGGTCTGGTTCGTGGCTGTTAATTTCCTCGGCCAGTTTTTCGTATTGTGGCCATAGTGTATGCCTGAAATGGAGATCGGTAATTAATATAAGCCTGACTTTATCCTTTGCTTTTTTATTGCCGATATCGTAGTGTCTGGTTTCAAAGAAGTACTTTTCCAGCAGTAAAGCATCGAGCAATACAAGTCCGGCGCCTGCCAGGGAGGCACCCATCATCCATTTCTTATAAACTTTCTTCATTTTTAAATGCGCTCTTGGGTAACAGGAGCCTGCTTTTGCCTACACAGGGTAGGCTGCCGGAGGAGTGTTTGGTTTTATGTTATCCCCGGAGAGGCAGGTAAGGGTTAAAACTATTATAAATGCCTAAAGTTTATGGAATAGAAAACAGGCGGAGGAAGCAGGAAAGTAAGGTATGGATGAAGAAAGAAACAGTAAAACAATTTATGGAATATTTTTTAGGTGGATTAATTGTATTAGCACTTGTAATACCCAACACAACTAATTTTAAAGAAAGAAATGCTTTTTCAGATGAAAAACGTCTGGAGGAGGCAATGGAGTTGTACCGGGCCGAAACGCTGGGCGATTCTGTAACCCTTGTGCCCGGGGAATATTATGACAGAGGTAAATTCTTTACTTTTTTCCTGGGAGAGAAGAATCGCGGTATGTGGACGACACCTGTAACGGCCGCAGTTTTTGACTATGAAAAGGCAAAAGGAGGGCTGGAGCCGGTGGGTGTTGGAGGCAGTAACCAGACGATTTCCATCGACCTGGCCGATTCGGCAGGAAGGGAGTGGGAACTTCGTTCAATGAATAAGGACCAGAAGAATGCATTGCCAAAGTTACTCAGGCCTACCTTTCTGCGCTTTATGTTCCGCGACCAGGTGGCCGCCATGAATCCTTACGCTTCCCTGGTAGTGCCGGTATTATCCGAAGCCATTGATATTCATCATGTAGAGCCAAAATTGTATTTTGTCCCTTATAATGAAGAATACGGAAAGTACAATGAAAGAATGGCAGGGCGACTGGCCTACCTCGAGGCCGATTTAGACTCTTCATGGGAAGGAAGTGAAGAATTTGGAGAGCCGGAAGAGGTGGTGGAGTTTGATGAAATGATGGAAATCAGGAAAAAGGACGAGGTGCCGATTGATGAACAGCTGTACCTGAAGTCGCGCCTTTTTGATATGCTCATCAGCGATTGGGACCGCCACGAGGGCCAGTGGGAATGGGCACTGGTAGAAAAAGGTGGCGAGGAAATATTTGAGCCCATTCCGGTCGATCGCGATAATGCCTTTTACACTTTTAATGAGGGTGCCCTTAGTCACCTGGCATTGCTGCTGAATAAAAAGTTTCAGTCCTTCCGGAAAGACTATGGAAAAGTTTCAGGCTTAATGAAGCAGTCTGCCAAACAGGATGTAATGATACTGGCCGATGTACCACTGGCTGATTTTGTGGAAACAGCCCGCGAAATTCAGGAAGAGTTAACCGACGAGGTAATTCATAAAGCTTTTAAGCAGTACCCTGAGCCAGTATATGAAATGAAAGGAAAGGAACATGAGGAGATACTGAAAGTACGGCTCGAAAAATTACCTGAAGCAGCTGCCGAATTCTTTCACCTTATTCAAAAGAAAAACAGGAAGAACAGTTAAATCTGCCGGCCTTGCCCAAATGATAGCTTTGTTTTCTTTTTAATGAGCGGTTGAGGTATTCCTCAGCCGCTTTTTGTTTTTCACAGGTTGTTCCTTTAAGCTTGTGGCACTTTATCTGTTTCTGGCGCTTTGCTTCCTCTTTAATACGCATGGCTGGTGGAATAAAGGCAAAATTTAAGGCGCTTTTAGTTTATATATTCAAGTGCTTGGCTTACTTTTGTTTGTAATAATTCTAAATAAGTAATGAGCCTTATTTCAGCAGATAAAATGGATGTTCACCAGGAGGTTGAGGTCCGGGAAATAGAAGAGTCGGAAGTTTCCTTAAAGCTTCTGGAAATGGGTATTTTGCCGGGCAAGCGGCTAATCCTACTCCATATTGCTCCTTTGGGCGACCCTATGGCTTTTCAGGTTGATGATGCCGTAATTGCACTCCGAAAAGATGAGGCTCAGTTTGTTAAAGTAGAAACTATTTAAACCGGCGCATGAGTACAGTAACCCAAATAAAACCACAGTTACAGTTAGTTGCGCTGGCCGGCATCCCTAATGTGGGGAAATCGACCATCTTTAACCACTTAACAGATCTTAACCAGAAAATTGGGAATTACCCCGGTGTAACGGTCGATAAGAAAACCGGAACAGTACGCCTGGGTTCCGATCAGAAGCTGAGTGTGGTAGACCTGCCCGGTACCTACAGTCTTTTTCCGCGTTCGGAAGATGAGCGGGTAGTGTACCAGGTACTGTGCGGACAGGAAAAGAATACCCAACCCGATGCTGTGCTGGCCATTGCTGATATGGGCAACATGGAGCGAAGCCTGTTTTTTGTTTCGCAGCTTATCGACCTGGGCATTCCTCTTACACTGGTGCTGAATATGGAAGATGCTGCCGTGCAGAAGGGTATATCCGTTAATACCTATAAGCTGTACCAGGAACTGGGCGTGCCGGTAATTGTGGCCTCGGCCCGGAACCGGCAGGGACTGGAGGCGGTAAAAGAGGCGATGAAGGAAAATACCTTTACCGTGGCGCCTCCCTTTCTGGATACAGACGATCTTGTATCGGCCGAACTGATACAGGAGATAAAGGAGCTGTTTGGTTACTCTCATGACTATCAGGCGCTTCATGTACTTAAATTTGCCGATGAACCTGAATTGCTGGGGAAGGATCAGTCTTTATTGCTGCAGGCCCTCATCGAGAAGCACTCCTTAGATGTAGCGCGTATGCAGGCGCAGGAGACCACCCTGCGTTATGATAAAATTCAGGATATTATTAAGCAGGTAGTAAGCCGTAAATCGGTAAAGCCGAAGTCTGTCACCAAAAAGCTCGACAAGGTACTGCTGCATCCGGTAGGAGGCTATTTGCTCTTCCTGGGCATACTGTTATTGATCTTTCAGGCTATTTTCTCCTGGGCTTCTGTGCCAATGGACCTGATAGATCTTTTATTTGTGAATACAGCCAGCTGGCTACAGGAGGTCTTGCCGGCAGGAGCACTTACCAGTCTGCTTACCGAAGGGATTATCCCCGGCATAGGTGGTATTGTTATTTTTGTTCCCCAGATTGCCCTTCTGTTTGGTTTCCTGGCCATTCTGGAAGATACCGGCTATATGTCGCGGGCGGTTTTTCTTACCGATAAGCTCATGCGGCCCTTTGGGCTGAATGGGAAAAGCGTGGTGCCCCTTATTTCAGGCATGGCCTGTGCCATCCCGGCCATTATGGCGGCGCGCAATATCGGAAACACCAAGGATCGGCTTATCACCATTATGGTGGTTCCCCTCATGAGCTGTTCGGCCCGCCTGCCGGTATATGTTATCCTGATAGGGGTAGTGGTGCCTGATGCCTACTATGGCATTTTCCATTTACAGGCGGTAGCGCTAATGGGAATGTATTTGCTAGGCATTGTGGCGGCTCTTTTGTCGGCCCTGCTTATGAAGGGCTTTATAAGGGTGAAAAACAAAGGTTACCTGGTCGTGGAATTGCCCCTGTACCAGGTGCCCCGCTGGCGCAATGTGGGGCTGACAATGCTGGAGAAATCGAAGACCTTTGTAATGGAGGCGGGTAAAATCATTCTCGCCATCTCGGTCGTACTGTGGGTTATGGCCTCTTACGGACCGGGCGATAATATTGCAGAAGCGGTGGCTTCGGTGCCGGTTCCGGAAGTACAGACGGAAGCAGCCATGGAGGAGTACCGGAATGTGGTATTATCGAAAGAGCTGGAAGCCTCCTATGCGGGAATTATTGGGAAAGCCATTGAACCCATTATTGAGCCCCTGGGTTATGACTGGAAAATAGGCATTGCCCTTGTAACCTCCTTTGCCGCGCGCGAAGTGTTTGTTTCGACCATTGCAACTTTATATAGCATAGGAGAAAACCCTGAGGAACAAATGACCATACAGGAGCGTTTGAAAGCTGAAATAAGGCCCGATGGGCAGGCGATGTATACTACGGCTGTAGGTTGGTCGCTATTGGTTTTCTATGCTTTTGCCATGCAGTGCATGAGCACCATAGCAGTCGTACATCGCGAAACAAAGGGCTGGAAATGGCCACTGATACAGACGGCTTATTTAACCGGGCTGGCGTATATTTCTGCCTTTATCGTTTATCAAACCTTGTCTTAACTATGATACAGGAACTGCTGGTATTTGCGATTTTCTTTGCCGTTATAGCTTATGGCATCTACAATACATTTTTTAAAAAGAAGAAGATGGAAGGCGGGAGCGGCTGTGCGAAATGCTCGTCTAATCCGGCTAACCAATAATACTGGCGGTGAATAGCTGAAAGAAAAAATATTTATAATATAAGCTTTAAGGCCTGGGAGTCAATTCTCAGGCCTTTTATTTTTACATCCGGGTTTTTCCGTTTTTTATGCTTAGAAAGACCTCTCAATTAATGTTAACAGCAAAATTTACCATAAGTACATGGTGTTAAATTATTTAATGAGCGGTTGCCTGAGGAGTAAAAAATGATGGTGGATAAGTAAATGGCTGCAACTTATAAATCCACTTGGAGTATATGATGTTGTGCCATTGTTTTAGAGGTCAGCCCTGTTATTCTGAGGTAATCAGGAAAAGGAAATCCTCTGCCATGCAGTAAAACTTTTTCCATGTTACAAGAAAATCAGTCCAATCAAGTCCATGAGGAAGCAGAAGAGCGTAAATCGCCAACTGCCAGTATCATTCATCACACCATTCTTAAGGAGGCGGAATCTGAGCTTACCCGCACCTCGTCGAGTTTGTTCTGGTCGGGCCTGGCGGCAGGTTTGTCCATGGGAATTTCCATGCTTGCAGAAGGTTTGCTGATATCCTACCTGCCGGAGGCAAAATGGGTGCCTCTTCTTTCCAACTTTGGTTATACCGTTGGCTTTCTTATTGTTATTTTAGGCAAACAGCAGCTATTTACAGAAAATACGCTTACACCTGTGCTGCCCCTCCTGCACCGCAAAAGTGCCAGAATATTCTGGAATGTATTACGGCTATGGGGAGTGGTACTGGCGGCTAATTTATTAGGAACTTTCCTCTTTGCCCTGGTGGTAACGCATACCTCTGTATTTGACAGTCATTTGCTCCAGGTTTTTGCTGATATTGGCCATAAGGCAATGAAGCCTGATTTTGGAACTACCTTTGTGAGTGGAATCTTTGCTGGCTGGCTTATTGCCCTGATGGTGTGGCTGCTGCCTTATTCAGAATCAGAGAAGGTGTGGGTAATTATTATTGTTACCTTTATCGTAGGCCTTGGGCATTTTAGCCATGTAATTGTCGGATCGGTTGAAACCTTTACCCTGGCAGCCATGGGGGAGGCATCATGGCTGGAGGTGCTTGGAAGCTACATTCTACCTACCCTCTTGGGCAACATAACCGGAGGGGTAATTATTGTGGCAGCCCTCAACCATGCGCAGGTTAGAGCAGGAGATTAAAAGAATTACAGGAGGTAGCATTTTTCTTGATATAAAAGATAGGTGGCTTGTTTCTGCCTAAACCCTGGCTTTCAGTTCATATTTTTTGGTTTCGTTGCCTTGCTCCAGTTCTACTGAATAGGTGAGTTTGGTTCCTGAAGGAAACTTCTCCTTATCCAGGTAAGGGGTTCTTGTCTGCTGGATGAGTAATTCCCGCTCGTCCTCATTAACTTTTCGATAAATTTTTATTGCTCCGGGGCAGTCTTTGCGAAAAGAAATCTGTCGGCCTTCTTCCGCTAACTCTATGTAGGGAATGTTTTCCGGATGGTCTGTACTTACGTCGGTCATACAATTATTCATTTAGGGTGATGTTTGTATAACGCCTGTAGACAGAATCTGTTAACATTAAAAACTGAGGAAGAAAAGCAGCGTCAGGTAAAGGGAGAGCCGGGATAGGAGGGAAATGTAACCTTCAATTCCTGATGGGGTATATTAATAACAGGTGACTAATAAAATAACAGATTGATATGAAAACCAGAAAGTTTAAAACAGATATAAATTGCGATAGCTGTGTAAGAAATGTAATGCCTTACCTGAACAGTGTGCCTGATGTGGAGTCGTGGGAGGTAGACACGAACAGTAAGGAGAAGGTACTAACGGTGAAGGGTAATTTTAAAGACGAAGAGGTAGAAAAGGCCGTGGCAGATGCCGGTTTTCATGTAAAAGGATGAGAAGCTTCTGCACGCTGCCTGTTTCAGCACCGCTACTGGCTGATGGGCTTTCCTTTTTTTTAAAGACGCTGAGGGAGGATGGCAGGTAGAGGATGTAAAGCTATACTCGGAAAAGCCTGGTTTAGGGTCTTTGGTTTACAAAATGTTTGATTTTGCCTAGAGGCTTCAGGTGCGCCACGGACTTGGGGCTATGCCTAGTTCGATGAAACAGCGGTTTCTGAAGAGGGGCCGGATCAGATAGTTTTGTATTTAAAAACAATAGGCGAGGAGGACGAACAGAGCTCCTTTGCTAAAACCTCGTTATAAAAAAGGGATAAAGCACTACTTATTTGCTTTATCCCTTTTATTTTTTAGTTCAATTCCTGTTTGCTATTTATTTTTTGACGGTATAGGCGTACATCCCATTTTCGCCAGGCTTTACCCATTTGCCCAGTAGTTTTGGGGAGCCGCCGCCAAAGTAGAGTGTATTATCCCGCACCCACAGCCACGAAAGAATAGGGACAGGATTTTTAACGCTGTGGAGCTGCTTGCCGGAACCGGCTTCATAAGCCTGCAGGGTACCATCCAGTGAACCTACGAAATATACATCATTGGCTAAATAGCCGGGCACAATGGAGGCAGGCTGTGCATGATTTTTCACCCATTTATGAGAGCCGGTGGCTGCATTCAGGGCTTTTACTGAAATTGGATACTTGCTGGGATCACCCGGGATTTGAAAGCCATTATTGCTCCATCCAAATACCATACCATTTCCAATGGAAGCCTCTCCATGCATTCCTCCCTGCACGCCGCCGTAACCGAAGGAGGTGCTCCATATTTTCTCACCAGTGGCTGCATCAAATACATGGTAGAAGCCACTTTTCTGGGCGGCGCCCACCAGTTTTCGGTCTTGCCCGTTTACATTGGCTACAAAAAGCTGAGCACCTCCGGCAAAGTCATAATCTGGTCCTTCCGGATGTGCGGGGGTCCAAACATCGTGCTGCGTTACCTGATTATGCCATTTCATTTCTCCGGTAGTGGCATCTACGGCAATAACGGCATCGGAGAGTTCGGATGCTTCTCCTGTGTAATTGTTGCCGGTGGTGAAGTAAAGCATGTTTAAGTCAGGGTCCAGGGCGAAGGAAGCCCACATGGGAACTCCGGTATGAGGAGGGGTTACCAGCGGTCTTTCCCATACCGTTCTTCCGGTATTTACATCCAGGGCCACCACTTCTCCCTGGAAATCGGGCTTAAAGTTTTTCTTCATCTTTGTCATAGGCTCCTCTACCGACTGTACACCTATGTATATCAGTCCATTATGGTAGAAAAGCTCACTCAGGTTGCCTGCTTGTTCATCTTCGGTGAAGCTGGTTTGCCAGAGTACATCGCCGGTGGCCGTATCCAGGGCAAAAGCAGTGCCCTCCACACTGGCTTCAATGAGTTTTCCTTCTGCCAGTACTCCTGTACCGGCCAGGCCATGCCAGGGCCAGCTCTTCATGGGCTCTTCCACTTTGTTTTTCCAGATGAGCTTACCGGAAGTTCGGTCGACTTTGTATACAGTGCCTCCCCAGTCTGCAAAGTAAACAGCAGAACCGGTTTCATCAATTACAGGGGCATGACTTACAGGGGTTGGCGTAAGGTACTTCCAGTTTAGTTCCATATTAGCCACATTGCCGCTGTTAATGGTGCTCTCCATGGTCGAGTGCTGATTCCAAAGACTCTCTGCCAACTCAGGGTTTACCTCAGCAGCAGGAGCTGGCGCTACCTCTACGAGAATAGCGGCGTCCGTCTGGGCATGGGTGCTGCCAAAGGGCGTTAACAGGCAGGGCAAAAGCAAGGCTCCGACAAAGAGGGCTTCTCTGAAAAAATGGTAGAGGCTTTCTAGAGTAAGGACTCTCATGTTGGGTAGGTGTGGTTTCATACTATCAATATTTAGGATACTCTAATTATTTGCTGAAGAATCGATGATTTAGGTCATAGTGCTATTTTCCTCGATATATTTTATGGCTTTTCTTTTTTATTAGATGGAGGTTCTTTTGTTTTTGTCCGTTTTCGCGCCAGCCGATAAGTGCAGCCAGGCCCAGAACAGCTGCAACAATCAGGAGCCCGAAGGCCTCCCGGGCCTCTTCCATACGTTGGGTTTTCATGGAGAGGTCCTGCTGCTGCCACTCCTGTGCAATCCAGTCGCCTACAGCACCAGGATACATATAGGCAAAGCCTGCCAGGCCGAGAAAAAAAACTGTAATAAGAACTGGCATGGGAAACCTTCCGGCGGCAGCAGTGCCAGCCATGAGCGCGGCAAAACCATAGATACTCACCCAAAGGGTGGGGTCCGGGTCATTCCACTGCCAGTAAGCAAAAAGTAAAAAGAGAAGGCTCCAGCAGCCAAAGAAGGTGCGTTGAAAGTGCTGCATATCCGCTGTCGGTCGTGGCTTGACTTCTGTAACCGCCAGCCGGCTTCATTTGTTTTAAATAGCGGTTGCTTAGCGGGTGAGCTAGTGTAGGGAAGTATGAACAGGGAACGAGGTCGTAAAGCCGTAAGTAGAGCAAAGCAGCCAAGCCGCTACACTTTTTTCTGTTTGAATCATTTGTAGCTGACAGTTCGAGGGGAGGGGGCGTATCAGTTAAAAGGGGAAAGGTTTTTGGCTGAAAGTAGGAGAGGGCTCAGCAGTTTCATCTTCATAAACTTTTCTCTTTTGTATCCTGCGGTTGCCCAGCCTACAGTAAGCTTTCCACCGCAAACATTGCGAAGCCTTACTGCAGCCTGCGGAGGAACTCCCTGAATTCCTGGGTATCGTAGTCGGCCATGCCCGATTGCGTGAGAGCCAGACCACCGCGGGCATCGATTACAAAAGTGGTAGGAATGCTCTGGCTCCGGTACATTGCCGGTAGTCTTCCGCTCGGCTGGTATACGTCAAAATCAAAGCCTTTCTTTTCCTGAAAGCGCCTGGCCTTTTCAAAATCATCGTCGAGCGATACCATCAGGAATACTACCTCTTCGGCCTGTAAATCCTGATACAGCTTATTGATGCCAGGCATTTCTGCGATGCAGGGTGGGCACCAGGTTGTCCAGAAGTTAATAAAAATAACTTTCCCTCTGAATTCCTCCAGTGTCACTTCTTCGCCTGCTGCATTGCGGAGCTGGAGGCTGAAATCGGCCGGCGGGTTTGGGTGTAGAGTAGTTGCTTCATTTATTTCTTCCGTCGTTGGGCGGAAAAGGCCGGTCTGGAGCAGGCCCTGCTGCAGGAAGCCAATGATAGGGGTGTGGAGGCCGGTTAAATAGAGTGTCAGCGCTACTGCCCCCAAGATGCCATATTCTATCAGTCCCTTTTTTACTTTTTTATTCATTCTGATGCGGTTTTCGGAAACATGAGCCTACAATATAGTTAAAAATCGTGCTACAGGCTTTCTGTTGGGGATACTAGCAGGAAAAGTAGTGACTGATAATATATTTCAACGAAAAGTCTGGTGGGTGTTAACTCCGCTGGAAGGAAGTAGAGATCAAAGCAAAAAGCTGCCGGGTTTATTCCGGCAGCTTTGGCGAAACTTCTGTGCTTGTAGTGAAAAAAAGTTTGTCTGTTTAAGGGGAGTCGTAGTCATCAAAAGCTTTATCACTTATCTCAGAACTTGTCTCAATTTTAACCTGTAATTAAGCTCCTGCTTTTGATTCCTTCGTTAAACTTTTTCTTTTAGGAGTTGGGGAATAGTTTCGTTAGCGAGAAGTTAACTCATGAGTAGGTTCGCAAAATCTTGCGCTTACACCTACGCAGGGCTATTCCTGCTCAAGCTCCTCTCTTACTATCTGCCATTGAGCTCTATACGTTGGACTACTTCATGAGGAGCTTTCCCTGTGCTTTAAGATCAAAGAGGATCTGTAGGGGTTGATTGTTCTTCCAGGCCCCGACGTGAATGTGTGGCATCCAAGCATATCCGTTATTTCCGACATGGGCTACATGCTGACCAGCCTTCACCTGATCTCCTTCCTTTACCTGAATGTTTTGCACATGGCCATACACCACTTTAACGCCATCATTTCTTTCAAATATGATGCTGCTGGCCCTTCCTCCTCCTTTTTTGCCTGGCTGATTTACCTTCTCATTAATATAAACCTTTACAACCTTACCGTTAAATGGTGCTAATACCTTTTGATTCCAGCCATACCAGTCTTCATTGGAGGTACCATCATTTTTGTAGAACATTGGAAAACGCTTATCCGGCCCTCCCTCATAACTTACCACCATCACATCTTTGCCCAATTCATCGCCTAGGGCTCCTTTAAACTGCCCGAAATGATGATCATTTGACTTGAACTTGAGCGCATACACCGGGTGGATGACAATAGTCTCAATGAGGGAAGTATCTACCGCAGCTTTCTCTTCAATGCCTTCCTGCGAAAAGGAAAAAAGAGGAATCAGCAGCAGCACAACTAAAAATATCGCATGGAATGAAGAAGCGGGAGTAGTCGAAAAAGAAGCGTTCATAATGTATGAGCATTTAAAGTAGAAGAAATAAAATGTTAAAGAAGATAGATTTCTGCCTCAAAAGTAAAATTTCTAAACTGGCCGTTTGATCTTCAATAAAAATCTGGTTTTGAATTAAGGCCAGGTACCTCTCCATAAGAATCTTCCAGGCAGAAGGTAGTCTTACAAACCTGGAACATACAGTTTCTTAGAAGTAATTTACTTTTTTCTTCCAAAAAAAGAAATAGTTCAGCTGACTAGGGGCAACATTCATTTTTAAATAAACTCTTCAGCTTAAACTAATGGGATAGCCAGAAATACGCCTTCACTTTACCAGACATTCAAATGAATTCTGCAGCCTAAGAGGCGGATGAAAGGCTAAACGGAAGGCAGACTTCTTGATTTTAGAGCGATTCTTAAAATTGAGCGATTGGCAGAAGTTTTGCTCTTCTAATTTCAGTTTTAGTTCTTCAGCTCTTTTTCTTCCTGCTTTATAATTTTGATCAAGGCTTACAGCCTTGTCAAGGTAAGTTAATGCTTGATTTCTATATTTCTTTATCTAAGGCCGATTTCACTCCTGATGTTAAGAAAGTTTTGGCAATTCAACGGCTGACTTCTCTATTCTGGTTGAACATGAAGTTATCAGCTGTTTGATTTGTAGAAAAATGGCAGTTGGAAAATTAATGGGGGTAAGGCGCTTTCTGCACCCTTATCCTCCTCTTATGCCCATCTCTTCATTTGAAGGTAAAGATGATTTGAGCCTCTGGTGCCGTGGCCCGGTAAATTTTGATTTTTCATGGCAATCCGGTTTTGTTTAGGTGATTAAGTTGTCCGATTGCTCTACAGCGTAGCAGCCTGCTTTACAATTGTACAGTTTACTGTTACTGGGAGGAGGCCATTCTGGCATTCAGCGTTTTCAGGACTTCACTACTGAAGGTTCTTCCAATGGGGATAACATGCTCTTTTATGCTTACCTCACAGGAGGACCAGCTTTCTACCTTTGAGACAGGAATAATGTAAGACCGGTGGATACGTAAAAATCCTTGCTGCCGTAGTTTTTGCTCTAGTGCGCCTGTCCTTTCCTGAACTTTTATTGTTTTTTTATCCATTACTATTTTTGCGTAATCACGCTGGCTTTCAATGTAGAGGATTTCATCTAAGGGAATCTTCAGGTGCTTATTCCCTTCCTGAGTAAAAAGGAAGCGGTGTGCAGATGGAACTTCTTTGAATGGTGCGCTTCCTGATCTGTATTTATAGACTTTTCCTATCGCTTGTAAAAGCCTTTCAAAAGAAACTGGTTTCAGTAAGTAGTCAACAACATCGAGCTCGAATCCGGCCAATGCGTGTTCCCGATGTGCTGTTGTAAAAATGACCAAAGGGGCATTGGAGAGTGATTTGATTAGCTCAATTCCTGTTAAAGAGGGCATCTGAATATCCAGGAAGAGAAGATCTACAGGCTCATGGTGTAGGGCCTGGAATGCTTTTACCGGATTTTGGAAGGTTCCTTTTATTTGAAGGCTATCCATCCGGGAAATGTGCGACTCTAAAACCTCAATGGCCAAAGGCTCGTCATCAACGATGTAACAACTTAGCTTCATGATAGGATGCGTTTGGTTTAGCAGAAACTAGAATAATAGGAATTTCCATATTCACCTGGAAAGAAGATTCCTCCTCCTGAATTTTTAAGGTGTAATTGTTTCCAAAAAGCAGGTCTAATCTTCGCTGCACATTTTTTAAACCAATTCCCTTTGGCACATCTCCAGCTGCCTGGGCTGAAGGTGCAGCTGATTTACTGTTTACTACCTTTACAACTAAGCTTTTTTCTTGTATCAGCACTTCTATCCTTACCCACACCTGGTCTAACTGCTGGCTGGCTCCATGTTTAAAACTGTTTTCCACAAATGGGAGGAGGAGCATGGGAGAAACCTCTTTTGCTTTGGCAGAGCCTTTAACGGTGAAAGATACATCCAGGCGCTCACCATAGCGAAGCTTCTCTAATGTAATGTAGGTGGTAATTATTTCCAGTTCTTTTTCAAGTGCAACCTGCTGTTTATTCCCCTCATAAAGCAGGTAATTTAAAAGGTGAGAAAGCTTTAACACTACCTCACTGGCTTTATCCGATTTCCTAAGTGTGAGGGCGTAAAGATTATTTAAGGTATTAAACAGGAAGTGAGGGTGAATCTGGGACTTTAGAAAATTCAGTTCGGCCTGAATCTTTTCCTTTTCCAGCCTCTGTGAAGCTCTGTCTTTTTCAAGCCAGTTCTTGCCTACCTTAATAAAGGCGGCTAGGCCTACAATAGGATAAATACCCAATACTAATTTTAAGACTTCAAAAGGTTGAAAGCTAAGCTCATTCGGAAGGTCAGGTCTTAAAAATGGATTGTAAAAATAAAAGTGGTACAACTTCTGGAGAGCGCCCGCAACAAACATAGAGAGGAAGAACAGTGAAGAAAAGAGGATTATTCTCTTTTTAAAGAAAAACTCCGGAATCAAAAAATACAGTACGAAATAGGTGGCAAGTATCTTAACGGGCAAATCCAAAAGCCTGTAAATAAAAACCTCCCCATAGCTTTCTCCTTCAAAGCTGCCAATAATCAGGACGTAATACAGCACGAAAGCCAGCCAAAAGGCAATGTGCCAGAGTACACGCGTTCTGAGTTGGTAGTAGTTCATTAACGGATGCTATTATTAAATAAATCTAATCATTAAAATCTGAAAAAGGATATAAAATGACAGACTACGCAGATATTAGATGAACTGCACCTTTAAGCAGGTGAATAGCATTCATAGTCTGCCACCTGTATTCTATCAGGAGGGGAGGGCTGTATATCTAAGGAAGATGGTTTCAAGAATTCCATGATTTAAATTACTGGAGTTCATTTAAAAATATTTTGAAACCAAATGCTATTAAATATGAAATCATCTGTTTTTGTACTCTTTATTTTACTTTTCACCCAGGTATGCCAGGCACAAAAAGAAAAGGTGCAGTATCAATCTTTGGGTCGCTGTGATGGGTGTGAGGCTATTTTCGAATACGGTAACAGGAAACTGAGCAGCATAGATACCCTTCCTGATTATCATCAGAACGAGCCAAAGTTAAAACTATCGGGCACCATTTATAAGCCGGATGGCCGGACTCCTGCACCAGGAGTAGTGCTATTTGTTTATCAGACTGATTCAGAAGGAAAGTATCCTAAAAAAGGAAATGAGGTTGGCTGGGCGAAGAGGCAGGGCTATATAAGAGCGTGGATGAAGACAGACCAGAACGGGGCATACACTTTTTATACGTTCATGCCAGGCTCGTATGGGAATGGTCCGGCACATATACATGCTACAGTACTGGAGCCCGACGGGAAGTACTACTTCATAGACGACTTTACCTTTGAAGGAGATCCGAACATGGACTCTTCGCTTGGCAGTAAGAATAGGGGAGGCTCAGGTTTGGTAAAGCTTCAGAAAGAAGGAGTTCTTCTTTCTGCAGAGCGTGACATTGTTTTAGGACTAAACATTCCAGACTATGAATAGCTATAGAAATATATTACTCATTACCTTACTCCTTTTTGGCACTGCAGGATGCTTGGAAAGGAAGGAGCTTAAAGCTGAGAAAGTAGTAGTGGCTGGCCCTCAGCCTGTAAATAGCATTATCAGGTACTCCCCTGTAAAAATCAATACCAAAGAGTCAGTCATTCATTGGCGCGCAACAAAGATGATGGGGACAGCAGGACATAAAGGTACTGTGAAGTTTCAGGGAGGGACTTTATTTTTTGAAAATGATACTTTGATGGGAGGAACGGTCATTGCAGATATGAGCACTATAAGTATAAGTAACTCGGGAGAGTATGGCCAAACCACTCTGAAAAACCTGTCAAACTACTTAAAGAAGAAGTCCTTTAGTGCCGAAGAATTTCCCACTGCAAGTTTTCATATCACAGAAGTAAAATATTTGGGAGGTGATAGCCTGCGTGTTTGGGGAAATATGCAAATAAAAGATGTGCGTAAACATATCTCTGTTCCTGCTATTTTAGAGCGTTCCGGAGAAAAAACCACAGGCTTCCTTACCCATTTTCGCCTCGGTCGAAAAATGTGGAACATTGGCAAGGGAGGAAATTTGCTGGAAGAGAATTTGGTTGATGAAGACTTTCAGCTAAGTATAACCTTAGCACTTTAACTGTATATTTCTGATCAATTTCAGCTTGTAAATAATATCCTTTGCCATTCGAGCGTAGGGAGGTAGCGGTAAAGCACCTGGTACTCGCTACACCAGTCTAAGTACCGGCGTATATAGGTTCCACCGAGAGAGGCGCGGCCTGTTTATGCTATGTCACCCATACTATTGGAGTTCCTTCTCATTAGCCTAATGTCTGCCAGAGCATCAGCAGTTGCGGCATCACTTTTTTGAGAACAGGATTCCGGTTTGGTGAAACTTAACGTATCCATCAGTTTAACTTAAAATTTTTGGCAGTTTGGCTACAACTTTAGGATCAGATCAGGTGTCTTAGAATAAACCATTTAATCCTTCTTAAATGAAAAATTTAACACTTTTACTTCTTCCCCTTTTTCTCTTTCTCCTGGTATCCTGTGAGAAAGAAGAACTCTTACAGGAAGAGCCCAGCATATTGAGCATTTCTTTAGCCGAAAGCTCCTCTATTCAAGAGCCACAAGAGGTTTCCGTAACCATTGAAAAACCCACTCCCTGCCATTATGTGAGTGGAACCAATGAATCCATCTCCGGTAATACCTTCAACTATGATTTTACTCTTTTAAGCGGCGCGGAAGTCTGCGCAGATGTCATTGAGGAGGAAATTGTTACAGTAACCTTTGCTCCTTCGGAAAGTGGAGAATATACCTTAAACTTCCTGATTAATGGGAAGCTATATGAAACCCGGACAGTGACCGTAACAGAATAACTCTTTTTAGTTTACACTTGCAAAAGCCTGAGCAGAAGAATTTTTGCTCAGGCTTTTTAATTGAGTATGAAGAGCTAAGTCGCTTGCTAATACTTTTACTATGTCTTGATGCTAATCATGGTGATATAGTTAATAATATAGTCTAGCGTGTTTTTCATTTACACAGACTTTTAGATGCTTCATTAAATCCTGGTGTGACAGGTAAATCCTATGAAAATTCCTGTACAAACTGCTCTGCCTTACCTGGCTCCGCGTGTATGAGAGCAGATAAGGTATTCAGGCTATTGAAGAGGAAATACGGACTTATCTATTTGTCAGGCTCTTAAACTGTAAGGGGACTTATACTTCCTTTAATCGTTCACTTTCTAAGAGAATTTCTTTCCAAAGGTGAAAATAAAAACAGTCTCATAAACAATAGAAAGGCTCGCTGTATTGGATTTGAAGCGGGTTTTTAAGTGCAATAATGAAGATTTCCATTTATCGGCTTCAGATATGGATAGCCTAAACTAAATTGTTGTGCAGGAGCGGGGGCACTTATCCTGAAATACATTATATGAAACGGATGAAATCTCGTAAATAAGAAGTTAATAAGTTACTATAAATAAGTATATCGTTATCTTGACCCAAAATTTTAGAACATGAATAAACATTATTCTAAACTCATGGTAGGAGTTGCCATACTGGTGGCGTCCTGCGGAACACAAGGTGAGCAATCTGAACCTATAACTGATAGCTCGGAGGTTACTTCTGCACCTGTAGAAACAAAAGAAGCAAATACTGACTATGAGCCTGCTTTTGAAGGTCAGACACGTGTTGCCGGAATTGAAACCACCACTCCCTATGAGGTTGCAGTTTTGAATAGTACCTTGAGTAGACCATGGGGAATTGCAGCACTGCCCGATGGCCGGTTCATTGTTACAGAAAAAGGGGGTACGATGCGGATTGTTGCAGCCAATGGTGCTGCAGGTGAACCACTCCAGGAAGTACCTGAGGTGAACGACGCTGGTCAAGGGGGCCTGCTCGGCATTGCACTTGACCCTGCATTTGACCAGACAAGAATGATTTACTGGGCATTCTCAGAGTCACTGGCGGACGGTAATGTTACGTCCGTTGCTAAGGGTAAACTTTCAGCCGATGAAAAATCTCTGGAGGACGTGGAAGTCATTTACCGCGCTACACCAGCACATGAAAGCACCCTGCATTATGGAGGACGCCTGATCTTTGGCAAAGACGGAAACCTTTTCCTGTCAACCGGAGAGCGTTCGGATCTTGAAACCCGTCCTCAGGCACAGGATCTTAATTCCGGTTTAGGAAAGATTATCAGAATTACGACTGATGGTGAGCCAGTAAGCGGAAATCCTTTTGAAGGAAGGGCAGGGGCCCGTCCTGAAATTTACAGCTACGGCCATCGCAATGTTCAGGGAATAGCCTTTCATCCTGAAACAGGAGACTTATGGGAAACCGAGTTTGGTCCACGAGGAGGTGATGAGTTGAACCGTATAGAACCAGGCAAGAATTATGGATGGCCAGTCATCACCTATGGAGTCGAATATTCAGGAGAACCTATTGGCGACGCTATTCAGCAGAAAGAAGGAATGGAGCAACCTGTTTATTACTGGGACCCGGTAATCTCGCCAAGTGGTATTACTTTCTATAATGGCGATGAGATCCCTGAGTGGAAAAATAATTTGTTTATCTCCGCTCTCAGCGGCCAGCACATCAGCCGCCTTGTTATTGAAAACGATAAAGTTGTGGGTGAAGAGAGACTTTTAGAAGACCAGAATCAGCGCTTTCGCGATATTATTCAAGGTAGAGACGGTGCGTTATATGCAATAACAGATCAGGGACGACTGTATAAAATAAGCAAGAAGTAGGTTGCGGATAAACCGGAATGTAAGAAGGTTATGGCGGCAGCTGTGATCTTTTTTGATGGCTTTTTATGAAGAAAAGCTAATCCTATTCCTGTTTGTAAAAGGCTTGGTAAGAGTCACCCATTGACTCTTTGAGAAAAAACAAAAAAGACCAGGTAGCTTTGCCATGAGTGGTCGGAAGAAATTCCGGCCACTTTTTTTATGTTTTGAAGAGTCTGTCGA
>NZ_ANNU01000053.1 GCF_000346615.1 Nafulsella turpanensis ZLM-10 | reverse complement strand
CCGCCTCAATCTCGCTGCCTCCTGGCCTGCTGCCGTAAGGGGAGTGCAAAGGTAGTTAATCTTCCGACTCCGGCAAACATTGAAGAAGATTTTTTATTTCTTTTTCCCTGCCTCACCTGCTCTGGCTACTAAAGCTTTTCTTTCCTTTCAGGCGGCTATTGATAACCTTTTCTACCTAAAGGAAAGTTCCACCAAAGCAATACTTTCTCCTCTACTTTTACTTCAATAAATAAGCTTCCAAAATCTCTTTCTTCTGCTCTGTTTCCCTCGTTTGGGATTGCAAACATAACAGCTCTTTTCTTCCCCCGCAAGAGCTCCTCAAAAGTATTTTCACCCCATTCCGAAACTTCTTCTTCTACCTCCCCTTTATTCCGGATTCTCCTCT
>NZ_ANNU01000052.1 GCF_000346615.1 Nafulsella turpanensis ZLM-10 | reverse complement strand
TCAAAAGTATTTTCACCCCATTCCGAAACTTCTTCTTCTACCTCCCCTTTATTCCGGATTCTCCTCTTTCCACAGCTATTTCCTTCTGTTTCGCCGCCTTTATTCTGCCAATAAAAAAGCTTTCCCCAAGGGCCTTCAGAAAGAAAGAGCCAGGGGGAAAGCTTTATAATTTTTGGTGCAGTACTTTATATATGAAGTGCCCTATCACCTGTTGCAGCAAGGCAGGCTTCTTTTATTGCCTCTGTAAAAGTGGGGTGGGCATGGCTCATGCGGGAAATATCCTCCGCCGATGCACGGTACTCCATAGCCACTACAGCTTCTGCAATCATATCTGCCGCTCGCGGGCCAATCATGTGCACCCCTAATATTTCATCTGTTTTCTTATCGGCCAGTACTTTTACCTGCCCGTCGAGATCCATCGAAGCACGAGCACGTCCGGAGGCTTTAAATGGAAAGGATCCTGTTTTGTACTCCCGTCCCTGCTCTTTCAATTGCTCCTCTGTATAACCTACTCCTGCCACTTCCGGCCAGGTATACACCACACCCGGAATCAAGAGGTAATTGATGTGTGGTTTCTGGCCTGCAATTGTTTCGGCCACAAATACTCCTTCTTCTTCGGCCTTGTGCGCCAGCATGGCTCCTTTTATCACATCGCCAATAGCATAAACTCCTTCGACACCAGTAGACAAATGCTCATCTACCTCTATGCGGCCGGCTTTATCAGTTTTTACTCCAATGTTTTCCAGACCTAAGCCTTTAGTGTAAGGCACCCGACCTACAGAAACAAGGCAATAGTCTCCATTAATCTCTACCTCATTTCCTTTCTTATCTTCAGCCTTTACAATTACCTCATCGCCTTTACGCTCGACTGAAGTTACTTTTGTACTCAGATTAAACTTGAAACCCTGCTTTTTCAGCACCCGCTGGAGATCTTTGCCCATGGTACTATCCATTCCAGGAATGAGGCGATCCATATATTCCACAACCGTAACTTCCGCCCCAATGCGATTGTATACTGAACCTAACTCCAGGCCTATCACTCCACCTCCGATTACAATCAGATGCTTTGGAATATCCTTAAGCTCTAATGCCTCCGTAGAGGTGATGATCCGCTCCTTATCAATTTTTATAAAAGGAAGGCTACCCGGCTTTGACCCGGTAGCAATAATGGTATTCTTTGTATTAATTTGCTCTTCTTTTCCGTCCTCGCCGGTTATTTTAATGGTGTTTTTATCCACGAAAGAACCCACGCCGGTTTTTACATCGATTTTATTTTTCTTCATCAAGAAGTCGATTCCCTGAACGGTTTGCTTTACCACCTCCTGTTTCCGTCCGATCATCTGTCCGAAGTTCACCTTCAGGTTTTCCAGATCAATGCCATGCTCTTTAAAAGTATGAGCCGCATTATGATAGTGCTCTGAAGAGTCGAGCAAAGCTTTGGAAGGAATACATCCTACATTTAAGCAGGTTCCTCCGAGTGAATTATATTTTTCTACGAGGGCTGTTTTTAATCCGAGCTGTGCACAGCGAATAGCCGCCACATACCCGCCGGGCCCTGAACCGATAACCGTTACGTCGTATTGCATTTCTTTTGAATTAGAAATTAAAAATTATGAATTAGAAATTAGGTCTTGCTCTTAAGCGTAATCAGGATACTACTTAAAATTTTTCTAATTTCGAGACATTCATTATGGATTGAAGAAAAAGCTTTATCAGGAAAATACTGGCTGTCCCTGAGGAGGCGCAGCCAGTAGGAAGTTTCCCTAGCTTCTTTTGCTGCAATATTGAGCTTATGAATGAAATCAGCTTTAGAACTTGCGGCAACGGCTTCTTCAACATTCGCCCCAATAGAGGTACCACTCCGCAGTAGCTGCTTAGAAAGAACAAATTCTTTTTGTTCCTCTGTCAAAAAGCGATATGCTTTCACCACCCTCAGAGCAAAATCATAGCTCTTTGTCAGAATGATATTTTCAGATGCTCTACCACTTTCCACAATTTCTAATTTCTAATTTCTAATTCATAATTAGACTCCCAAGAGCAATCTTGTTGGATCTTCGAGCAGTTCTTTTACACGTACCAGGAAGCTTACTGATTCGCGGCCGTCGATGATGCGGTGGTCATAGCTCAGCGCCACGTACATCATCGGGCGAATGACTACCTCTCCGTTTTCTGCTACCGGACGCTCCACAATATTGTGCATACCAAGGATGGCTGACTGTGGTGCATTGATGATAGGCGTAGACATCATGGAACCAAATACACCTCCATTGGTGATGGTGAAGGTACCTCCCGTCATTTCCTCTATGCTCAGCTTACCGTCACGGGCTTTCTTCGCCAAACGAAGGATATCCGCCTCCACTTCGTTAAAGCTCATCTGCTCGGCATTGCGCACCACCGGTACAACCAGACCTTTTGGAGAAGAAACCGCGATGGAAACATCCACAAAATCGTTGTATACGATTTCATTTCCATCAATCTGAGCATTTACGGCAGGCCACTCCTGCAGGGCTACACATACCGCTTTCGTAAAGAAGCTCATAAAGCCAAGACCAACCTGGTACTTTTCTTTAAACTGCTCCTTATACTTGCTGCGGATATCCATAATCGGCTTCATGTTCACCTCGTTAAAGGTGGTAAGCATAGCCGTTTCATTTTTCACGGACACTAGGCGGCGGGAAATTGTTCTGCGCAGCGAGCTCATTTTTTCTCTCCGCTGGTTTCTATCGCCCTCTGCTGATGGAGAAGATTCTACCACACGCTCCTCCGCTCTGGAAGGCTCCGAACGCACTTCTTTGGACTGTGATTTCTGTGCCTTTTCCGCATCTTCTTTGGTAATGCGGCCATCCACGCCGGTACCTTTTACCTGACTGGCATCCATTCCTTTTTCAGCCAGAATTTTAGCGGCCGCCGGAGAAGCATGACCGGTGGCATAGCTTTCTTTTCCTTCTTTGGAAGATGATGAGGCAGCTGATGCACCAGAAGTTTCTTCTTTGGCCGGGACCGTTCTTCCTGCAGACTGACCGGCACCTACTTCTATCTGGCAGATGAGTCCGCCAATTTCAATGGTATCGCCTTCCTGTGCTTTAATGCGAAGTACACCACTCGCTTCAGCAGGAAGCTCAAAAGTGGCCTTGTCCGACTCAATTTCGGCAATAATATCATCCAGTTCAACAGTGTCTCCGTCTTCCTTCAGCCATTGCCCAACCGTTACCTCTGTTATAGACTCCCCAACGGTTGGCACTATCATATCCACTACTTTGGCTTCGCCGCTTGCTTTTTCAGGGGCAGGAGCTCCGGCTGAATCATCACCTGCCGATTTTACTTTACTACCTTCCGATACTTTTCCTTCTCTGGAAGCATCTTCTTTGGCTTCTGCTTTTGGGGCTGCAGGCTGGGCACTTCCACCTTCACCTTCCTCAATCACACATATTACAGCGCCTACCTCTACCGTTTCTCCTTCTTCTACTGAAATATGCAGTACACCTGCCGCTTCGGCTGGTAATTCAAAAGTTGCTTTATCAGATTCCAGCTCGGCAATTACCTCATCCATTTCAACGTAATCGCCTTCTTTTTTAAACCACTGGCCAATTGTTACTTCGGATATTGATTCGCCAACGGCAGGCACTTTAATTTCTAAGCCCATTTTATTTTAGGTTTGGTTCTGTAGTATTTTCTTAAAAAATAAGTAAAAGTGCCAGGTACCGCTTTAGTACCTGGCGCAAGCAATTATAACTCAAATGCTTTTTTAACAATTTCGGTCTGCTCTTTCCCATGCACTTTATTGTAGCCGGTAGCAGGAGAGGCGCTTTCTTTACGGGCAATCACCTTCAGACGACGGCTTTCGTAAGTTCTGAGGATAAAGGCCCAGTAACCCATATTCTTTGGCTCTTCCTGTACCCAGTACACCTCTACATTGCTGTCGTACTCCGCAAGCTGTGCTTCTATCTGCTTTTCCGGGAAAGGGTGCAGCTGCTCTACGCGGACAATGGCCACATCTTTACGCTTTTCTTTTTCCTGTTCCTCCAGCAGATCATAATACACTTTACCGGTGCACAGCAGTACCCGCTTCACCTTTTTCTTGTCAACATAAGTGTCGGGCAGTACTTCGCGGAAGCGGCCTTTTGTAAGCTCTTCCATAGGCGAAACTACCTTCGGATGGCGCAACAGCGACTTCGGTGACATTACGACCAGCGGCTTCCGGAAAGGCCATGCCAGCTGGCGGCGCAGCAGGTGGAAGAAGTTCGATGGTTCGGTTACGTTTGCCACCACAATATTATATTCGGCCGATAGCTGCAGGAAGCGCTCCGGACGAGCATTGGAGTGCTCCGGCCCCTGCCCTTCATAGCCATGAGGCAACAACAGCACAAGGCCATTCATCCGCTGCCACTTGGTTTCAGATGGGGTAACGAACTGGTCAATCATTACCTGCGCACCATTGGCGAAGTCACCAAACTGGGCTTCCCAGATGACGAGTGCATGCGGGTTGGCCATGGCATAGCCAAATTCAAAGCCCATGGCGCCATATTCTGAAAGCAGGGAGTTGTATACCCTGAACTGCTCCCTGGCACCCTCTATATGGTTAAGGCTGTTATAAGCTTCATTGGTTTTGGCATCGTGCAACACCGAGTGGCGGTGCGAGAAGGTTCCCCGCTCCACATCCTGCCCCACCAGGCGAACGATTTTATCTTCCAGCAATAAGGAGCCGTACGCCAATAGCTCAGCTGCTGCCCAGTTGAGTTCTTTGGTTTTAAAGAACATTTCGTTGCGCAGCTTCAGTGCCTTTTCAATCTGCTTAATCGGCTTAAAGCCTTCCGGCACTTTTACAAGCGCTTTAGCAACCTTCTCCAGCTCCTTCATCGGCACGCCGGTGTCGGGCGACTGGTCAAAATCTTCGGGCTTGGAGCGGCGCAGGTTTTGCCATGCTTTCTCCAGCTCCTGGTACTGGTAAGGAAGCGGTTTCTGCTTCACCATATCGAGGCGGTCCTGCAGCAACTGCTTGAACTCCTCATCCATTTTACGTGCCAGGTCTGCATCTACCTCCCCTTTTTCAATGAGGCGCTTATTGTATACTTCGCGCGGATTGGCATGCTTGCTGATTTTGGAGTAGAGCTGCGGCTGCGTGAATTTTGGCTCATCGCTCTCGTTATGCCCATGGCGGCGGTAGCACACCATGTCGATGAAAATATCATTGTTGAATTTCTGGCGATACTCTACCGCCAGCTTCATACAGAAAACAACAGCCTCCGGGTCATCGCCATTCACGTGCAGCACCGGTGCATCGATTACCTTGGCAACATCGGTACTATAGATAGAAGAACGGGCATCGTCGTAGTCGGTGGTAAAACCGACCTGGTTGTTGATGACGAAGTGAATGGTACCGCCGGTGTTATAAGCCTTCAGGTTACTCATCTGCGCCACTTCATATACAATGCCCTGTCCGGCAATGGCCGCATCGCCATGTATCAGGACAGGCAGTACGCTATTGAGGTCATTGTCATACTCGAACTCTGCCTTGGCACGCACAAAACCTTCTACCACCGGGTTCACCGCTTCGAGGTGTGAAGGGTTTGGCGCCAGCTTCAGGTTTACCTCCTGCCCGGCAGGTGTTTTTATCTGGCTACTGTAACCCATGTGGTATTTTACATCCCCGTCACCCATGGTAAGGTCCGGATCTGCAGTACCTTCAAACTCGGTAAATATCTGCTCATAGGTTTTACCCATGATATTGGCCAGCACGTTCAGGCGACCGCGGTGCGCCATACCAATCATTACTTCCTTTACTCCAAGCGAAGCGCCATGAGTAATGGCAGCATCGAGGGCGGCAATAGTCGATTCGCCCCCTTCCAGGGAAAAGCGCTTCTGTCCGAGGTATTTGGTGTGAAGGAAATTTTCGAACACCACAGCCTCATTTAGTTTGCGGAGGATTTGCTTCCTTTCTTCGAGCGAAGGGTTAAAGTTCAAAGCTTCTTCTTCGGCCTTCTTCTTGAACCACTCCAGCATATCGGCATTGCGGATATACATATATTCAAAGCCAACCGTGCCTACATATATATAGCGGAGCGCTTCTACGATTTTACGCAGGGTGGCTTTGCCGATGCCAATTTCCTTCCCGGCCTGGAATTCTGTGTCCAGATCGGCTTCGGTAAGGCCGAAATCTGTAATATCGAGGTAGGCCTTATGGTTTCGACGCTCCCGCACAGGGTTGGTTTTGGCACGCAGATGGCCCCTGGAGCGATAAGCATGAATCAGCTGACTTACATTAAGCTCTTTTGGATTACCATCGGTAATGGTAGGAGCACCTACGGCAGGCTTCTCTATTTCAGTTACTCCATTTCGACCATTGGAAGAGGCCTTTCCATTCTGGCCGGGCAGCAGGTCGTACGACTCGCGGGAAAATTCGAAGCCCTCAAAAAACTTCTGCCAGCTGGGATCAACCGAAGCCGGGTCTTTTTTATAAGCTTCGTAAAGCTCATCTATATAATTGCCATGCGCGTTGGCGATGTAAGAATATTTATCCATGGATATTATAGTAGGTCGTTTAAATTACAAAGGTACAAAAGCTCTCAGAACTTCAAAACCCTATAATCGCTTATACAAATATCACTGTTTTTCAGCTTATTAACATCCAGCCATCAATGGCTCTCTCTGCTCGTTTGCCCGTCAACCGCTAAAACAGCCTTTTTACTCAACAAGACAGAAGCGATATTGATTAAAAAAAGCCCGATTTAATGAAATAAAGAAATAAAATTGGTTCCACCCTATTATCCAGGCCAATATTTAACTCCCGGGGCAGGATAAATCTATGCACATCTATGATATCTTAAGAAAATGTTTTATTTTTGCAACCTGTTAGATGGACGGGTTCCATCGATTAAACCAATAGCAAACTATGGCTGTAAAAATCAGACTGGCCCGCAGAGGCCGCAAGAAACTGGCGATGTACGACGTGGTCGTAGCCGACGCCAGAGCACCACGTGATGGTCGCTTTATTGAAAAGATTGGAACATACAATCCAAATGTGAATCCTGCATTTATTAATGTAGATGCAGAGAAAGCATTCGAATGGGTAATGAAGGGCGCCCAGCCTACCGATACCGTTCGTGCCATGCTTAGCTACCGCGGAGTAATGTTCCGCAAGCACCTGCAAATTGGTGTTGCAAAAGGAGCTATCACTCAGGAAGAAGCTGACAAGCGTCTTGCAGACTGGACAGAAAAGAAAGAAGCGAAAATTGCCGGCAAAACTGAGCAACTGGCTTCTGATAAAGCTGCTGCTGCAAAAGCACGTCACGAAGCTGAGACTAAAGTAAAAGAAGCACGTGCCGAAGCGCTCCGCAAGAAGCAGGAAGAAGCAGAAGCTGCTGCAAAAGCCGCTGAAGCTCCTGCCGAAGAAGAAGGCACTGAAGCTCCGGCTGCTGAAGGAGATACTACTGAGGAAGAAAACACTCAGGCATAAGCTATTTAAGGAGCCATGCAAAAAGAGGACTGTTACTTACTGGGGTATATTACCAAGCCTCATGGCCTTAACGGCGAAGTAGCAGCTTTTCTGGATGTGGATTCTCCTGAAGAATACAGAGAAATGGAATCGGTTTTTGTTGACATCAACAATAAACTGATTCCATTTTTTATTGAACACCTGGAAATTACGCCTAAGAAGAGCATCCTGAAGTTTGAAGAGGTTGACAATATTGAGGCTGCAGAAGAACTGGCAGGAAAAGAGCTGTATCTTCCGCTTAATGCCCTGCCTCCACTTTCAGGAAAAGCCTTTTACTACCACGAAATTATAGGCTTTGAAGTAATTGACGAGGTTTTTGGTACCATAGGTCCGGTAAGAGAAGTCTTCAGTAACTCCAGCCAGGATTTGGCTGCCTGCGACCATAAAGGAAAAGAAGTGCTCTTCCCGATTACGGACGAGCTGATTGAAAGCGTAGATCGCGACAATAAACGCCTCCACGTAAAACTTCCCGATGGTCTTATCGAGCTCTACCTGGAAGAGTAATTAATATGCTAATGTGCTGATAAGTTAATGTAATAATGGGCCGGCACAGGAAGTTCAGTATCGATTATTTACTCATTAGCATATCAGCATATAACTCACCATTCACCCTATGCACATCGACATCATCACCTGTTTGCCCGAGCTACTGGAAAGTCCTTTCGGACATTCCATTCTCCAGCGTGCGCAGGCAAAAGGCCTGGTGGAGGTAGTGGTCCACAACCTGCGCGACTATAGCAGCAGCAAGCAACGCTCGGTCGATGATTACGCCTATGGCGGAGGAGCCGGCATGGTGTTGCAGATTGAACCTATTGCCCGCTGTATAGAGCACCTGCAGGAACAAAGGACCTACGACGAAATTATTTATATGACGCCCGACGGGGCTCGCCTGGAGCAGGGTATGGCCAATGCCCTGAGCCTGAAGAAAAACCTCATCATTCTTTGCGGCCATTATAAAGGAGTGGACGAAAGGGTGCGGGAAAAGTACATCACCAAAGAAATAAGCATAGGAGACTATGTTTTAAGCGGAGGTGAACTGGCTGCTGCCGTACTGGCCGATTCCATTATCCGGCTTTTGCCCGGCGTACTGAACGATGAAACCTCTGCCCTGTCAGACTCTTTTCAGGACAACCTACTTGCACCACCGGTATATTCCAGACCGGCAGACTTCCAGGGAATGAAGGTACCGGATGTGCTACTCAGCGGCCATGCCGGAAAAATTGAAGAGTGGCGGCACCAGAAAGCCTTGGAGCGCACCGCCCACAGGCGCCCCGACCTGCTAAAAGGTTCGGAAGGGGAAAATGAGAAATAAAAAAGCAGAGCACCTTCTGCTTTTTACAAAATTAATTCTATATTTGCAGTTCGTTTTTACGGAGAGAAAAAAGTACACAAGGAACATATTAAAGCTATGAGCGAGTTAATTAAATTCATAGAGAAGGAGTATCAGGAACAGGTTTCTAAATTCCCTTCTTTTAAATCTGGCGATACTATTAACGTACACGTTAAAATTAAAGAAGGAAACAAAGAGCGTGTTCAGCAGTTTCAGGGCACTGTTATTCAGCGCAAGAATGCAGGCACCAACGGAGAAACCTTTACAGTACGTAAAGTATCGAATGGCATAGGCGTGGAAAGGATTTTCCCAATCGTTTCTCCAAGCATCGACAAAATTGAAGTACTCCGCAGAGGCAAGGTTCGCCGTGCCCGTCTTTATTACCTTCGCGGCCGCCAGGGTAAAGCTGCTCGTATCAAAGAAAAACTGTAAGAAGCTCTGCCTTCTACAAAAAGAAAAGCCGTGCAAATGCATGGCTTTTTTTTATGCCCTCTCCTCTTCCTGTAGCTTCCAAATTAAAGCAGCTCCCCGCACTCCCGCCAAATCCTTTCGCTTGCAAAGCCAGCATTTACCAGCCCGTAAACTAAATGTTAGAAAAATGCAACTATTGGATTAGTTGCAAAACCTCTTTCTTACAAAACATTATCCTATAAATAACAATATTAAAACTTCATTATCAAAATATTGTATTTTATGTTGCAAATAAATCAGAATATAATATCTTGCAGTAACAATTAACTGCCTACAAAATTTCACATTTCCAACTTTAACCCATTGTGAAAACACAGAAGTTAACTGTGAGAGCCTTTATTGCCTTGTGCAGTAAAGGCTTTTTATTTTCCCCTCACCCAATACAATACTACGAAAGAATATAGCAGGAAAGCCCGGGAAGAACATTGCCTTTTCTTCTCCAAACTGTTTAACAATTCAGGCATAAATAATGCAGATAACGTATATTGCAGCCTACACCTTTTATTGCAATGCAGGAAATTAAATTCTATAAATACCAGGGCACAGGTAACGATTTTATCATGATCGATAATCGTGATAAGCGATTCGACCGAAAAAATATTCCACTCGTGAAGCAGCTTTGCCACCGCCGGTTTGGCATTGGAGCCGATGGTCTTATCCTGATTGAGGAACACCCGAAGGCTGATTTCGAGATGGTTTACTTCAACTCCGATGGTAGCCAGAGCCTCTGCGGCAATGGAAGCCGGTGCGCAGTCCATTTTGCCCGTTCCTTAAAAATAATTGGAGAAAATGCCCAGTTCATGGCTATCGATGGCCTGCACGAGGCTTATATGCTCAAGGACCAGGTATACCTGCGCATGCACAATGTAAGTAAGGTAGAGCGCTTCGAAGAGGATCTCTTCATTAACACCGGTTCTCCTCACTATATTCGCTTTGTAAAAGAGCTCCCCAGCATTAATGTGGTAGAAGAAGGAAGAAAAATTCGCCACTCCGATCTTTATAAAGCAGAAGGGACCAATGTAAACTTTGCAGAACCTACCGAAGACGGAAAGGTATATGTACGTACCTATGAACGCGGGGTAGAGGACGAAACCCTCTCCTGCGGCACAGGCGTAACGGCAGTTGCCCTTGCCAGCAGTTACCTTGGCTATAAGTCGCCCGTTAAAATGATTACACCCGGCGGGCAGCTACAGGTGGCCTTTACCATTAAAGGCGAAGATCAGTTTACCGACATTCACCTATCAGGGCCTGCAACACCTGTTTTCGAAGGAATCATTAAGGTCGATACAAAGAAGTAAAGCAGGAATGAACGCAGAAAGAAAAACATTTTACTGCCATTTAGTCATACTGCACCATTCATGCACAAATTTTGTTTAGCCTATTACATACCTCAGCTTTACAAATGCTGAAGAACAGCCCGCTTCCATAAGGAACCCTTTTCCGCATTACCAATATTTAAGGAAAAGCTGTTAACTTTAAGGGTTTTTAGAATAGATATTGAAATCAGTCCGATAATACGCATCCTATGTTTGATTTTATTACCAAAGGCATCCAGAAACTTGTAGGAACGAAGTCAGAGAGAGACGTAAAAGTTTTGCTGCCTTATGTCGACAAGGTAAATGAGGAGTATAATAAGCTTACCTCCCTCAGCGACGACCAGCTTCGCAGCCGCACCCATGAGGTGAGGGCAAAAATAGACCAGCACCTGGAAAGTATTGACAAGCAAATTGCTGAACTCCACCAGCAGGTTGCCGACCAGCCCGACCTGGATATTGAAGCCAAGGAAGGAATATTCGACCAAATCGATAGACTCGAAGAAGAACGAAACAAAGAGCTGGAAGACGTTCTGCTCGATGTGCTGCCAGAGGCTTTTGCCATTGTAAAAGACACTGCCCGCCGCCTGAAAGAAAATGGAAAACTCGTAGTAACTGCCAACCAGTTCGACCACGAAATTGCAGCAAAGAAAGAGCATGTAACCATTGAAGGCGATAAGGCCATCTGGCATAACCAGTGGCTGGCGGCCGGCAATAAAATTACCTGGGATATGCTCCACTACGATGTGCAGATAATTGGTGGAGTGGTATTACACCAGGGTAAAATAGCCGAAATGGCGACGGGTGAAGGTAAAACCCTTGTGGCTACCCTACCTGCCTTTCTGAACGCACTCGCGAGCCGGGGAGTGCATGTGGTTACGGTAAACAGCTACCTGGCTAACCGTGACTCCGAGTGGATGGCCCCGCTCTTCAACTTCCACGGCCTTACCATCGACTGTATCGATAAGCACCAGCCAAATTCAGAGGCACGCCGCAATGCCTACCGGGCCGACATTACCTATGGAACCAATAATGAGTTTGGCTTCGATTACCTCCGCGATAATATGGCCCGCAGTCCGGAGGACCTGGTACAGCGGAAGCACCACTTCGCCATGATAGATGAGGTCGACTCCGTACTGATTGACGATGCCCGTACGCCCCTCATTATCTCCGGTCCGGTACCAAAAGGAGATGTACACGAATTCCATGATATTAAGCCCAGGATTTCCCGTCTTGTAGATGCACAGAAGAAGGTAGTATCTCAGTTTCTGCAGGAGGCAAAGAAAGGCCTTTCCGAAGATATAAAGAGTGAGGAAGCCGGTCTTGCGCTCCTCAGAGCCTACCGTGGCCTGCCAAAGTATAAGCCACTCATAAAATACCTGAGTGAACCAGGCATTCGCCAGGCACTTCAGAAAACAGAAAATATTTACATTGCTGAAAACAACAAGCTCATGCCGGAGGCAGATAAAGAGCTTTATTTCACGATTGAAGAGAAAAACAACAGCATTGAACTGACGGAAAAAGGTCTCGACCTGATTACCAATGATGGCGAAGACCCGCAGTTCTTTATTATGCCTGACATTGGCGGAGAAATAGCAGTACTGGAAAATAACAGCGAGCTAAGCGATGAGGAAAAGGTTAACCGCAAAGATGAGCTGATTAAAGATTATGCCGCCAAATCGGCCCGTATCCATACGGTAAACCAGCTACTGAAAGCCTATACCCTCTTTGAGCGCGACCAAGAGTATATTCTGGCCGATGGTAAGGTAAAAATCGTTGATGAGCAGACCGGTCGTGTAATGGAAGGACGACGCTACAGCGATGGCCTGCACCAGGCGATTGAAGCCAAAGAGAATGTTAAAATTGAGGATGCTACCCAAACCTATGCTACGGTAACCCTGCAGAACTACTTCAGGATGTACCACAAGCTGGCCGGTATGACGGGTACCGCCGAGACAGAGGCCGGAGAATTCTGGGACATCTATAAGCTCGATGTAGTGGTAATTCCTACCAATAAACCAATTGTGCGCGACGACCGCCAGGACCTGGTGTACAAAACCATGCGCGAGAAGTTTAATGCCGTAGCCGACGAAATTGTTAGACTCAGCGAGGCCGGCAGACCTGTACTGGTAGGTACTACTTCTGTGGAAATTTCGGAGCTCCTGAGCAGGATGCTCAATATTCGCAAAATAAAGCACCAGGTACTCAACGCCAAGCAACATGCCCGGGAAGCCGAAGTGGTAGGGGAAGCCGGTAAAGCAGGCACCGTAACCATTGCCACTAACATGGCGGGCCGTGGTACGGACATTAAGCTTTCTCCTGAAGCAAAAGCAGCCGGTGGTTTGGCCATTGTAGGTACCGAACGCCACGAATCGCGCAGGGTAGACCGACAGCTTCGTGGGCGTGCCGGCCGCCAGGGCGATGTAGGTTCATCACAGTTCTTTGTATCGCTGGAAGACAACCTGATGCGCCTTTTCGGTTCCGACCGTATTGCCCGCCTCATGGACCGCATGGGCTACGAAGAGGGCGAGGTTATTCAGCACTCCATGATTACCAAGTCCATTGAAAGAGCCCAGAAAAAGGTTGAAGAAAATAACTTCGGCATTCGTAAGCGACTCCTGGAGTATGACGACGTAATGAACTCTCAGCGGGAGGTTATTTATACCCGCCGCCGCAATGCCCTGTATGGAGAAAGACTGCAGCTCGACATCATGAATATGCTGTACGATACCTGCGAAGACATACTCCTGAACACCAAAGGCGTAGACGATTACGACAGCTTTAAGCTCACTGTACTTGGAGTGCTGGGTTATGATTACCCAATTTCGAGGGAAGACTTCCACAAAATAAGCAGTAAGGTTTTACTGAATGAACTGTACAGCAAGTCGTATCAGCATTATAAAAACAAAAACGAGCGAATTCGTCAGCAGGCCTTCCCGATTATCAAGGATGTATTCGAAACCAGGGGTGCAACGGTTAAAAACATTGTAGTGCCCTTTACCGATGGTAAGCGCCAGATAGGCGTGGAGTCGAACCTGGAGCGCAACGTCGAAACCAATTGTAAGGAAATGATAGTGTCGATGGAAAAATCCATTACACTTTCAATTATCGACATGCTGTGGAAAGACCACCTGCGCGAAATGGATGACCTGAAGCAATCGGTGCAAAATGCCGTTTATGAGCAGAAGGACCCACTCCTGATTTATAAGTTCGAAGCTTTTGAGCTGTTTAAACGCTTTATTGCCAGGGTTAATGAAGACACCATTTCCTTCCTGTTAAAATCGCACCTGCCGGTACGCAATACCCAGGAAGTACAGGAGGCAAGAGCGGCCCGCCAGCGCCAGCAGGAGCAGCGCCTGCAGGAACAGAAAGAAGAGTCCGGCTCTTTGCTGAGTGGTAACAGTCACCAGAACACCAGCCGCCCCACAGGAGGTAATACACAGGTAGCAGAGAAAGTAGCTCCTGTTAAGTCCGATAAGGTAGCCGGCCGTAATGACCGGGTAAGCGTGCAGTATGCCGATGGCACGGTTAAGAAAAACGTTAAATTCAAAACCGTTGAAGAAGACATTAAGGCCAGCCGTTGTGTTTTAATTGATGTTGAATAAAAGGATATAAGACTAAAAAATATTTACTGAATGCCGCAGCTCAAGAGTTGCGGCATTTTTTATTGAAGCTTCCAAAACCTGCCTTATCTTTTTAAAGTTTAATGTACTAAATTGCAGGGCAAGCCAATTTTCGTGTTCAGCACTTATAATTATGGCAAGACGATTCGTTATAGCTAAACATCATGAATAAAAGACTACATATGATATGGTTTGTCATGCTGGGGCTCTACTTCGGCTGTTCGAGCTCCGGGAGTGCTCCACAAAAAACAGGAGGTTATACAGTAAATTACCAGGAAGACCTCTCTGTGCACAGGGCCGCTCATGAATATAAAACCGCCGAAGCAACCACCCCCGCTTCTGAGCCCACGACAACCTCAACCTCTCCGGAAGCCATGCTTGCGGTAAACCACGATATTACCGGTAAACTTGAGATGCTACTGGACGAAGTAGCCGAAAAGAACCAGAAGATAAAATCAATCCCTGGCTTTACGGTACAGGTATACTCAGGCACCAGCCGCGAAATGGCCAAACAGGTAGAGCGCCAGGTTTTCCATGTAATTACCGACAATTTGCCGGAGATTATTTATGTACAGCCAAATTACAAAGTGCAGGTAGGCTCATTTGTGGAAAGGCTGGAAGCTCAGAAGACTTACTCCCTCCTTAAAAAAGAATTTCCTACTGCGCTTATTATTCCTACCCGCATCCAGATTAATAAATAACCATGAGTTTAATCGACCGCTTAAAGCAGTTGGCCGATAAGCATGAAGAGGAGCTTATTGCCAACCGCCATCACCTGCATGCCAATCCTGAACTCTCCTTCGAAGAATACGAAACTGCTGCCTTTGTGCAGAAACAACTAAAGGTCTACGGCATTCCTTTTAAAGCAGAGGTAGCCGGTACCGGTATTGTCGCACTGGTAAAGGGTAAAAACCCGACTAAAAAAGTAGTGGCCCTGAGAGGAGACATGGATGCGCTGCCGATAACAGAAAAAAATGAAGTGCCTTACCGCTCCAAAAACCCGGGGGTAATGCATGCCTGCGGCCATGATGTACACACAACCTCTTTGTTAGGTGCCGCCCGCCTGTTAAATGAAGTAAAAGACAGCTTTGAAGGCACTGTAAAATTTCTCTTCCAGCCCGGTGAGGAGCGAATCCCTGGCGGTGCTTCGCTGATGATTAAAGATGGTGCACTTCAAAACCCCTCTCCTGCTGCCATTATTGGCCAGCACGTAATGCCTCAAATACCCGTAGGTAAGGTGGGCTTCCGCGAAGGAATGTATATGGCTTCGGCCGATGAAATTTATTTTACCGTAAAAGGAAAGGGCGGCCATGGCGCTATGCCGGAGATGAATATTGACCCGGTGCTCATAACCTCCCATATTATTGTGGCCCTGCAGCAAATTGTAAGCCGCCATGCCAATCCTAAAATCCCATCGGTGCTCTCCTTCGGAAAAGTAACCGCCAATGGAGCGACCAACGTTATTCCGGATGAGGTAAAGGTAGAAGGCACCTTCCGGACCATGAATGAAGAATGGCGCGCATCGGCCCATCAAAAAATAAAGACGATGGCCGAAAGTATTGCCGAAGGAATGGGAGGCAGCTGCGAAATAGAAATCAGGAAGGGCTACCCTTACCTCGAAAACCACCCGGAACTTACCCGCCTGTGCAGAGAAGCTGCCGTTGAATACCTTGGGGAAGAGAATGTGGTGGACCTGGATTTATGGATGGCAGCGGAAGATTTCAGCTACTACTCCCATGAACTCGATGCCTGTTTCTACCGTCTCGGTGTGCGGAATGAAGCCAAAGGAATTACCTCCTCTGTCCATACGCCTACCTTTAATATTGACGAAGGAGCCCTTAAAATTGGAGCTGGCTTAATGGCGTGGCTGGCAGTTAAATCTCTGCAGGAGAATTCCAGGGAGCCTGCTTAAGCCAGGGAATACAGAACACTGGTCCATAAAATTTCACGGTCCTTCTGGAAGTTATAAAATTATCGTTGATCTCTTTTTTAACTGAATAAAAGCTGTCTCGGAGCGAAGGGAGTAAAGAGAAGAGGAAGAGAGGATGGAAAATAAAAAGGGGCTGTTGCAGATTTCTGCAGCAGCCCCTTTTGGTAACCATCTTTACAGTTTTATTCTCCGAACAATGTTTCGAACACATCACTCCTTACCTGCATATTAATGGCCAAGGCGAGAATTACAGAAACCAGCAGCCCTATCAGCGCAAAGAGCAGATCGCGACCAATCATGCGCAGAGCACGTTTCGTGTTCTTTATCTTCTTTTTGTTGCGCCTCTTCGTCCAGCTGATGGCCAGTTCACGACCACCCAGTAAACCTATAAACACCCAGGTAGTACTCATTGGTATTGTACTGACACCTTTGAAGTAAAGAAGGAGAATAGCGTAAATAAAATCCACAATAGTGGCTGCGCGAATATCTGTGATTCCTGCCTTTTCAGATACCACCGATTGTATTTTATCTCCCTTCAGGTAAAAAAGAATACCTAAACCAAAGAAAATGTACCCGGCAAAAGCAATAAACTGCCCCGTACTAAGCTCACGCGGAAGATACACGGCAATATTGGCCATATCCTGTGCTAACCAGGTAAACCATAGCAGTCCGCTGGTTGCCCACTGCACTGGTAGCCACCAGCCGGCAGGCTTCCCTTTAAAACGATATTTAACCAGCGAATTAATTCCAAACCACACCACAATTGCCGCAATAAAGGCAAGAATATATCCCACAATACTTTTCTCCAGTACGCCCAGGATGGCATCGGAGGTAGTAGCAAAAGTACTCAGAATAAGGAAGGTGGTAGAAACGGGCATCCGTAGCCTGGTTAGGATCAGCAGGAATACCGGGGCGGCCAGGTGCAGGAAGGTAAAATCAGCCGGTTGCTCATTAAAACCTTTGGCCGATAACCGGAGGTAGCTCACATCGCCATCGTATACCACCCAGCTATAGGTAACAGTACCCACAAAGATAAGTCCCATGAAAAGCCACAGGTACCACCACTTCTTTTCACTGTTCGAGGCAATAAAAGTGCCAATCGTCTGGATACTGTCATTGGCAATGGCAGAATATCCTGCAATAGCGAAGCCTACCCACATGGCCACCTCATAAAAAGGAGAAACCACGGCACAAAGCATAAAAAGAGCGGCAATTAAAATAAGGAAGTTCTTTTCTCCCTTTACCAGGTCGAATATCCTGTAAGTCCGCTTTGTTAACTTACCCTGCGTAATTCTGTCGTTGATGTTCTTTGCCATGTAACTTAAAAGGAAGGTTAATTCTAATTTGGAGAGCAGGCGAAGTTTTCAGCCCCTCATGGTTTAACCGACACAAAGGTATGAATTTGTTTTAAATACTATATTAAGCTTATGTTAAGGAATAGCCTGGCTGCATCCGGTAATTTAACATAGCGAAACCAGTTTAAGGGTTCCTCTCCCCTTGCAGAAATCCACACCACAAAAAATTTAACAATTGCTTCATACCCACTTTTAGCTATTCGCTGTCCCATCTACTATTTTTGTAACTGCCTGCCCGAATCCTATCAAGCAGCACTTAGAGAAGCGATTATTATGTTCTTTCGGGACCATCCTTTAGCACCAGGATCAGATTTGGAGACACTACCACAGCGCAACAGCAGACTGTATATCCCATCCCGCATCTTTTTGATTGTTGCGTCGGTCTTCCTTTTCCTGTTTGCCCTGAACCTGATGGGACAGGCATTTATTATGCTGGGCGATGCAACAGCCCGCTCTATACTTTCGATTACCTACAACCCATTCATCAGCCTTTTCATTGGCTTACTTATTACAGCGATTATCCAGAGCAGCTCCACCAGCACTTCTATGATTGTAGCCGCCGTAGCTGCCGGCTCCATTGATTTAAGCAATGCCGTTCCCATGATAATGGGTGCCAACATCGGCACTACCCTTACCAGCACACTGGTCTCCTTAAGCTATATTACCAAACGAAAGGAGTTTCGGAAAGCCATTGCTGCCGGTACCATGCACGATTTTTTTAATGTGTTAACCACGCTTATTCTACTGCCATTAGAGCTGTATTATGGTCTGCTCTCCCGGCTGGCACTCTGGATTACTTCTTTTATTATTCCTTTTAACGCCCAACCTCAGTCTGATTTCCGCTATGGCCTCTGGAATGATATTGCCCTTACCCGCTGGATAGTTTCCACGGTAGATAATTATTTCATTATCCTGCTACTCTCATTTCTGCTACTGTTCCTGTCGATAAAGATGCTGTCTGGGCTCTTTTACCAGCTACTTATTGGTAACATGCGCGATAATTTCCAGCGGGTGGTTTTCTCTACCCCTTTAAAATCTTTTGCGTGGGGCACAGGCCTAACAGCTCTTGTACAATCCAGCTCAGTTACCACCCCTCTGGTGGTACCTTTAGTGGCCACGGGTAAGCTGTCCCTTAAAAAGTCGTTCCCCTATATACTTGGCGCCAATATCGGCACCACCTTTACTGCCCTGCTGGCGGCTTTATCGCATTCCAATGCTGCCGTAAGTATTGCCGTAGTCCACATTCTTTTTAACCTTCTGGGAGTATTACTTTTCTTTCCTACCCGGTTCATGCGGAGAATTCCTATTCGCCTGGCTAAGAAGCTGGGAAAGTTCACCACGAAAAACCGTCTGATTGGCTTTTTATATATCCTGATCACCTTTTTCCTGCTTCCTTTTACCCTTATTTACCTGAACCGGGAAAGGGAAGCTCCTGCTCCGCCTGAAGAAGCCACTATTCCTGCCCCCTCTGCTGTCAGCGAAGATTCCACTCCCGGATAAAGCCAAAGCCTTTCTCCTCATTACATCGGAATCCTTATATTGCATCAGGCATAAACAAAGACCCACGCCCTGCGTTTACTTACTATCTTAATGTGATTTTTACTTTTTAAATATACTTACCGTGAATCAACCCAGAGGTTTACTTAAATTATTAAAGCTCGACAGCCTGATTAACACCTTTATTGATTACATCGAGACACGCGTTGAGCTGGTAAGAGCAGAGGTAAAGGATAGTATGATGGCCGCCATGCGGGCTGCTGTTATCTATGGCTCTATTGCTGTTTTGGGCCTCTTTTTCCTCCTCTTTTTAAGTCTTAGCATTGCCTTAGCCCTTAACGAAGCACTCGACAGCACCTTTTGGGGGTTTGTCATTGTTACCGCCCTTTATCTGGCAGCCGTACTTACGCTGTTCAGCCTCCGTAACTCAGAGAAAGTGAAAAATATGTTTGGCGATGGCAGCCTGGCCTTCCTAAAAGCCAAACCTAAGAAACAGAAAAAGCAGGAAGGAGCAGAAGTGGATATTAAGGAAGTAGAAGTAAAAGGGGAGGAAACCGTAGTGGTCAGCGAAACACAGGATGGGGAAATTAAGCACGAAAAGGTTGTGTTTGAGCATAACATCCGCTCCACCGGCAGTACCGCAGATGGCAGAAGTCATAATGCAGCCATAATTATCGAGGAAGATGATAGTGATAAGTCAAAGCCGACTGATCGCTAATTCAGGTAGTACTTTTTTATTTTTTGAACAAACACTTATTTTCGAACAGAATAGCAGGACATTTACTCCTAACGTGCACTTATGGATACCATAGACAAAAACCAGACCATCGACGAAACAAAGCGTAAATTAAAAGTCTCCCGCGAAAAGCTGGCTTCTGAACTTGAGGTAAAGCTGCAGGACATTAAAAAGGATGCCAGCGATTTTGGAAAGCAGGCACTCCTGATTGGCGGAGGTCTTTACCTGAGCTGGAAACTGGTAAAAAAGGTGACCAGTAGTAAAAAGAAGGAAAAGAAATACTATTATTACAAAGGGAAACCTAAAAAAATGGGCTTTGGCCGTATGCTCACGCACCAGCTTATTACCATGGCTGTTGCCGCTATTACGACCGAAGTTAAAAACTCTTTTAAGAAGAAGTAAACGGTAAACTGTTAATGCTTAATAATGCTATCCTCTCCTCTCTTGCCAGCCGCCGGACCCAGGGAATAAAATCCTTTGCCGTATTAATCGATCCGGATAAAATAACCGATAAAGCTGCCTGCCAAAAGCTTATTAACATGAGCATTGAAAACAAGGTAGACTTTTTCTTTGTGGGAGGTAGCCTGGTTACGGATGATAATTACCATTCGATAGTTGCACAGATAAAGGATAACTGCCACATACCTGTTATTCTCTTCCCGGGCAGCAATATGCACATTAGCATGAATGCCGATGCGATTCTCTTTCTTTCGCTAATTTCAGGCCGTAACCCGGAGCTACTCATCGGGCAGCATGTGGTGGCAGCGCCTATTCTCCGGAAAAGCCGGCTCGAAATAATACCTACAGGGTATATGCTGGTCAATTCCGGCAGCCCCACCACGGTTGCCTATATGAGCAACACCTCTCCCATCCCCAATAATAAACCCTCTATTGCCGCCTGCACAGCCATGGCCGGAGAAATGCTGGGCCTGAGGCTGATTTATATGGATGCCGGTAGCGGCTCTCCGGAGCCTGTTTCGCCCCGGGTAATTAATATGGTAAGAAAATCGGTCGATACCCCACTGATTGTGGGAGGAGGTATTCGTTCGGCCGGCATGGCCATTGATGCACTGCAGGCAGGGGCCGATGTGGTAGTGGTTGGGAACGGGATAGAAAAAAACCCCAATCTACTGATTGAGGTTTCTAATGCTGTTAATGATTTAAATGCTGCTTTAAACATTCATTAAGGATTCGCGGCGGCGCATTTTACCTGCCGGAATGCCAAACATCATTTTAAAGCGGCGACAGAAGTAAGCGGTGTCTTTATAGCCTACATCTTTTCCAATTTCGCGAATACTTCTTTTCGTTGTACGAAGCAGTGTTACCGCCTTTTCCATACGCTGGTATTCGATATAGTCCTGCGGATTGATGCCGGTCAGCATTTTAAAGTACTGCCCCACATAATCTTCCGACACATTTGCCACACCGGCGAGTACTTTATTCGACAAGTCGCCCGAAATATTTTCTTTGATATAAGCAAAGATATCAATCAGGCGCGGATCATTAAAATAGGTGCTATTGGTCGCCAGCTGTTCTACAAACAACTTACGGTCCAGTATATGGCGCACAATTTCTACCACCAGGCGCTCGGTGTTCAGTTTCACAATTCTGTCTTTTCCAGGCTGCACTGAGCTATTCTCCCTTGCAATATCCTCAATAAGGTGAAATAACACAGGGTTATCTTCCAGCTTAAAAGGAGGGATATCGAGTGAAGCAAAGAAATTCACAGAATCGAATACTTTGGCTTCAAAGTTTACACAGGTAAATATCTCTCCTTCTGCATCATCGATATGCTGCTGAGAAACAGACTGCCAGTATTTTTCGCGATTGTTCAGAAAATCGTCGTTATGTATCGTCTGGGCATTACCGCTACCAAATTTAACCTCGGCATTTTTACCGCCGGGAATAAATAGAGCTTCGCCACTCTTCACTACCTCATCATTTCCAAACGTCATCTCGCCTTTCCGGAGGTAAATAATGATGTTTTCCACATCATAGTAATTGCTTACCTGAACAGGCTCCACCACCCGGAAGTGTTTAACCTTCAGGAATCGAATGCTGAGTGACTCAAGTATTTTATTGTAATCTTCCATTATTTAGCTTTATCACGCTTCCAGTTATATTAAAACTATACAAAAGAACTTCATATAGGTGAGAATATCAAAAAAGTGTAATTTTTTTACATAAAATGCACTTTATGTATTTTATATACATTAAATTTTATTTTAAAAGTTCCCTAGAAATTACAATTTTCTGTATTTCTGAAGTACCCTCGTAAATTTGTGTAATTTTAGCATCGCGCATCAGGCGCTCTACATGGTATTCTTTTACATAGCCATAGCCTCCATGTATTTGAACCGCTTCCGTAGCAATTTCCATGGCCGATTCTGCCGCGTATAGTTTAGCCATTGCACTGGCCTTTGAAAAGTCCCTGCCCTGGTCCTTCAACCAGGCGGCTTTCAGGCATAGCATACGGGCGGCTTCTACCTTCGTTGCCATATCGGCCAGCTTAAAAGATACGCCCTGGTGCTCCGCAATAGGCTTACCAAAAGCTTTACGCTCTTTAGAGTAATTGACAGCAAGCTCCAGCGCACCGGAAGCAATACCAAGAGCCTGCGAGGCAATACCAATCCTGCCGCCGTTGAGGGTAGCCATGGCAAACTTAAATCCAAACCCATTTTCCCCAATACGATTCTCTTTAGGAACCTTTACATCTGAGAACATAAGTGAATGTGTATCGGAACCGCGGATACCCATTTTATTTTCTTTATTACCAATGGTAAAGCCCTCCATTCCTTTCTCCACAATCAGGCAGTTGATGCCTTTATGGCCTTTTTCAGGATCTGTCTGTGCCATTACCAGGTACACTGAAGCACTGCTTCCGTTGGTAATCCAGTTTTTGGTACCATTCAGCAGGTAATAATCTCCTTTATCTTCGGCAGTGGTTCGCTGAGATGTTGCGTCGGATCCTGCTTCAGGCTCCGAGAGGCAAAAGGCTCCGATAACTTCGCCGGTTGCCAGGCGTGTAAGATATTTCTGTTTTTGCTCTTCTGTTCCAAACTTCTCAAGGCCCCAGCACACGAGCGAGTTGTTTACCGACATCACTACAGAAGCAGAGGCATCGACTTTAGAGATTTCTTCCATCGCCAGTACATAGGAAACGGTATCCATGCCGCCGCCATTGTATTTCGGGTCCACCATCATGCCTAAAAAGCCAAGCTCCCCCATTTTCTTTACCTGCTCAGCCGGGAAGCGTTGCTCTTCATCTCTTTCGATAACGCCAGGCAGCAGTTCGGTTTGGGCAAAATCTCTGGCTGCGTCGCGTACCGCTTTTTGTTCTTCAGTAAGTTCAAATACCATTGTTCTATATTTAATGATGCGCTAAAACGTTTGATATAATTTATGACGGGGCGAATATACGAAAAATTCAATTAAGTAACTGCCTCGGATCCGATGTTATAACAGTAGATAAAGAAAAAGGCGAATGGGAATTTTCCCATCCGCCTTTAAAAAGCTTTGCATCTATTTTTTAGTCCCTACGCCCCAGGAAAATTGACACCAGGTAAAGCAGTTGGGCGAGAGAAGCCAGCGCCGCCACTACATAGGTCATAGCGGCCCATTTAAGAGCATCTTTTGCCATATTATGCTCCTGGCTGGTTACTACCCGCTGGCTATCCATCCAGGCCAGGGCTCTGCGGCTGGCATCGAACTCCACCGGCAGGGTAATAAAAGAAAATATGGTTGTAAGGGCAAATATCCCTATTCCTAACAGCAACGGTATGGGCGTTGTATTAATCAAGAGGATACCGATCAGGATAATCCAGGTAAGGAACTGCGAAGACACATTTAGTACCGGCACCATGGCAGAGCGAAACTTGAGCATACTGTAAGCTGTAGCATGCTGAACAGCATGCCCGCACTCGTGAGCTGCTACCGCCACTGCAGCCGCATTACGACCCTGGTACACCTCGTGGCTGAGGTTAACGGTTTTATCGGCCGGGTTATAGTGGTCGGTTAAGCGGCCGGGAGTGGACACAATACGCACATCGTTTATACCATTGTCCTGCAGCATTTTAGCTGCTGCCTCTGCCCCGCTAATACCGGAACGCAGGCCAATTTGCGAATACTTCCTGAACTTACTCTTAAGCCTGTGGCCAACGGCCCAGCTGGCCAGCGCAAAAACAGCGAAAATTAATAATCCTGTTCCGTCGAAAAACATAGTTTATACTCCTTTCTATAATTTTTTTATCTGTTCAATTATTCGGGTGGTGGAGTAGCCCTCCACCAGGGGAATGGTCTTCACTTCTCCCCCATTTTTTATTACAAAATCCGCACCAACAATTTGCGAAAAAGCATAGTCATTTCCTTTTACGAGAATGTGTGGCCGAAGTGTTTCTATCAACCCCAGGGGAGTGTCCTCCTCAAACACCACTACGGCATCCACAAAAGCAAGGGCCGCAATTAACCTGCAGCGAGCCTCCTCCGGCTGAACAGGCCTTTCCGGTCCTTTCAATCTTTTTACAGAAGCATCAGAATTAATGCCAATAATAAGCTTACTGCCGAGCTGGCGGGCTTTTTCGAGGTAATCGATATGCCCGAGATGCAGAATGTCAAAGCACCCATTAGAGAAAACTACCTGCTCTCCCTCTTCCCGCCATTTTGTCATTAAGTTCTTTAGGGTTGGCAGCTTATATATTTTTTGCCCGGTCGGTTCCTTATACATGCTGTGAGCTGGTAATTGGTTGCGCCTTTTTCCGTAACATACTAATAAGAAAAGAGATGCTTCCCACCACAATTACCAAAAGGGTTTGTGAGGTATGCAATACAAAGGCCAGCAGGACAGCCTCATTTTCCTCTGCACCGTACAACATCAGCACCCCGCTCACCAGCAGATGGTAAGTACCCAGGCCTCCCTGCACAGGAGCAGCCATTCCAATTCCTCCCATTGCCAGAATGGATAAACCTGCAATAAAATCAATATCGGAGGTTGCAGGCAGAGAGAAAACAATTAAATAGGACATGAGATAATACATGACCCAGATAAGGATTGTGGACAGCCAGAAACCAACAGGACTCTCCAGCTTCCGAACGCTCATAACACCTGCCAGCAGCTCGCGCACAAAACCAGATGCCTTCTGGTATAAAGCATGCTGAAGAATTTGCACACGGTACAGTCGATAGATTACCCAGAGCAGCCCGGCCACCAATACCACTCCTGCCAGAAGATAATAAAAGAAAAAACCTTGGGAAGAGCTGTCAGTTCCTTCTCCCTGAAAAATCTGCGCCAAAAAATCCTTCAGCACATCAAATTCCAGGAAAAGAGCCATCCCAACAATAGATAGCAAGGCAAGGAGATCAAAAGCCCGATCAACCAGTACCGTTCCCAGGGAGGCCGATACAGGCACGGCATCACTTCGCTTTAGCATACCACAACGCACCACCTCTCCGAAGCGGGGCAGCAGCAGGTTTGCCAAATAGCCCACCATGGTGGCCAGGAAAGTCGGGACAAAGCCTGGCCTGTAGCCAATGGGCGCCAGCAGGAGATTCCAGCGGTACGCCCGTAGCAGATAGCTAAGTAAGCCAAAAAACACAGAAGCTCCAATCCACCAGTAATTGAGGAGATGAAGCTTACCGAGCATTTTTTCCAGCTCAACCTGGCTCAGCACATACCAGAGAATACCGATAGCTACCGCCAGTGAGAGGGTATACTGCAGAACCGGTTTTACAAGCTTCTTACTCACACCGCTTAACTTAGTTTATTAGACTCATCAGGGAAAACTACGGCAGGGGTGTATTTTTTAGCCTCTTCAAGCGCCATCATGGCATAAGAAATAATAATGATGATATCTCCTACCTGCACTTTGCGGGCAGCAGGACCGTTCATACAAATCATACCACTCCCACGCTCGCCCTTTATCACATACGTTTCCAGGCGTTCGCCATTATTCACATTCACAATCTGCACTTTTTCGCCTTCTATCAACCGTGCGGCATCCATCAGGTCCTCATCAATGGTAATACTTCCCACATAATGCAGCTCGGCCTGTGTAATTTTAACCCTGTGTAACTTTGATTTTAAGACTTGGATAAACATATGTTCAATACAATCAGTACAATTTAGAACAAATTACAACTCTAAGAGCAGGTTGTCAATAAGCCGTACCTCTCCTACATATCCTGCCACACATAAGGCAAGTTGTTTATGCTGCTGAACGTCCTTCACCGGCTGCAAAGTTCCGCCATCGGCAATGCAGAAATACTCCAAACGCACTCCTGTGGTGGTATTTGTTAAAGTACGCTCCGCCGCTTTTTTTATCTCCTGTACCCCTTCGCCGGCAAGCAGGCGATTGGCAGATTCCTGAAGAACCTTGTACAGGATGGCAGCCTCCTTCCGCTCGCCCGGCTGCAGGCGCACATTGCGTGAAGACATGGCCAGCCCATCGGCCTCCCGCATGGTGGGTACCACTACTACAGATACATTAAAGAAAAGATCTTTTGCCAGCTGCTCAATAATACGGCATTGCTGCAGATCTTTCTGTCCGAAAAAGGCCAGATTGGGCTGCACAATATGAAATAACTTAGAAACCACCAGGCCCACTCCATGGAAGTGCCCGGGCCGGAAGTACCCTTCCATTACCGTTTCCAGCAGGCCAAAAGAGAAATTTGTATAGCTAACGTTAGGGTACATTTCCTGCTGCCCGGGGCAAAAAAGCACCTGGCATCCTGCTTTTTCCAGCAGTTCCCGATCTTTTTCCAGCGTCCGCGGATATTTTTCGAGATCCTGCGGGTTATTAAACTGAGTAGGATTTACAAATATGCTGCAGACAGTTAAGTCTGTCTGGGAGAGAGAAGCTTCGATAAGGGAAAGATGCCCCTGGTGAAGCGCACCCATGGTTGGCACAAAACCAATCAGTTTACCGGTTTGCCGTTGTTGTGTCAAATACTCTGTCAGTTCTGCCTTTTTATCAAAAACGAGCATATCCGGAAGGAAAGTATTATACTAAATTGCGGCAAACATACGTTTTATAAGTTGAAAAATCTTGAGAATCCCTTAAAAATTTTGTATTTTTGTGGCTTCGTAAAGTAGTCTAACAAACCTTCATATATATATGTCAAAGTTACGAATTTTGTACGTTGCCAGCGAAATCAATCCTTTCCTGCAAACCTCCGAAGTAGCCGATTTTGTGCGGAAGCTACCTCAGGAAATGCAGGAGCGCGGGATGGAGATTAGGATACTGGTGCCCCGCTTCGGCCTGATTAATGAGCGCAAGAACAGGTTGCATGAAGTGGTAAGGCTCTCAGGCATCAACATCGCTGTAGGTGATGAAGAAAAGCCGTTAATTATAAAAGTAGCCTCTATCCCCAATGCCAAATTACAGGTGTACTTTATCGATAACGAAGATTATTTCCACCGAAAATTTGTATTCTTTGATAAAGAGAACAACTTTTACAAGGATAATGACGAACGTGCCATCTTCTTCTGCAAAGGCGTAATAGAAACTGTTAAGAAGCTTGGATGGGCTCCCGATATTGTACATTGCAACGATTGGATGACCAGCCTGATTCCAATGTACCTGAAGACTACCTATAAGAACGACCCGCTGTTCAAAAATACCAAAACAGTATTTACCGTTTATAACAATCCGTTTAAGCATAAATTTAACGGCGATCTGCTGGAGAAGGTAAAAATGCTTGATATTGAGGACAGCATGCTCATTCCTCTCCAGTCCGGGGACTTTGAAGGCTTTATCAAGATCGGCATCGCCTACTCCGATGCGGCCATAAAGGCGGAAGAAAAATTCAGTGAAAGCCTGAACAAACTGTTCATGCATGTAACGGATAACCAGAAAATAGAAACGATTGATAAAGACACTGACTACCTTGATTCGTACTACAACCTCTATAATGAACTTGCTGGCTAATAAAAAGGGGCTGGCATTGTTGCCAGCCCTCTTTTTCTTCTTCTCCTGCGAAGAACCAAGTGAACTCGGCCTTGAGCTGAACCCTAAGGGAGATGCCATCTCCACCCACTATGTAGAAATACCACTGGAAACTGCCCAGGTACATATTGATAGTATATTCAGCAGTTCTAATATTATAAGAAACAATGCGGGTGTCATTACCAGCATTACTCCTGTATACATCGGGCGAAATAAAAGTGAAGACTTCGGTGTTCTTACTGCCACCGCTTATTCCAATATCGGTACCCTCGATTCCATACCCCCGGTAGCAGCAAGCGCTAGTCTGGATTCTGCTTTCCTGCGGCTTCGCTTTGGCAGTAGCTTTTTTGGCGATGAACTGAGTGCTGCTCAAACTTTAACCATTTACCAGCTACAGGATGCCATTGAACCAACGTCTGCAGTGGATGGGAACCTGGCATACAGGTACTATACTAATGATAGCGAAGTACTGGGGGAGCAAATCGGTCAGCTTACCTTCGACACTTCTGCCGTGGTAAACAATACTTTAAGCATTCCACTAAGCGATCTCTTTGCCTCAGGAATTCTGGACCAACTGAAGGCTGACACAACAACCTTCTCTACCCAGGCCGCTTTTAATGAATTTATTCGTGGTTTGGCCATCGTACCCGGAGAGGAGAATACTTTCATTAATAGCTACAGCCCAGCCCTTTCAAAAATAGATTTGTATTATGGAGGTGACAGCGCGCGGGTAAGCTTTCCGCTTATTCCAAAAGAAATGGAGGAGGAAACCCTGCTTCAGTTGCCGGCTTATTATCATTTAGAAGCTGATTACAGCGGAACAGGTCTTGAGAATGTTCCCATGTACGGATATAATGAAGAGTTCCAGACCACTGATGGCCAGCTTTACTTCCGCTCCTCTGCCGGGCTGGTACCAAAAATCAGCTATGCAGCTTTTAGAGATTTAATTACTGCAGACTCGCTTGAAGGGTATCGTATTATCATCAATCAGGCAATACTGGCAATCGATAGTATTGAGGCAAATGGCCCTTTCCAGCCCTTGCCATCGGCCCTTTCGATGAACTTTGTAGATGGAAACAATAGCCCTATCCCTGTGGTTACAAGAGCAGACCTTCCTGTTTCACTTGAAATGAGAACGTTCATTGCAGGACAGGATACCTTGTTCAGATACCAGGGCGATCTTGCCCTGGCGCTGGAAGAATATGCATTAAATGCCAATGACCATTACCTGCAGGGTATCGTTTATCCGGCGGGCCCCAGCTCTCTTGCAAGCTTTGTAACAGAACCTGCCGATATAACATTAAAGGTCTACTATACCATTATTAAAGAAGATTAATCAATAAAATTTACTATTACTATACTGTATGTGCGGAATTGTAGGATATATTGGGCATAGGGATGCCTATCCCGTTGTAGTGAAGGGCTTAAAACGACTGGAGTACAGAGGGTATGACAGTGCTGGTGTAGCAGTTATCAATGAGGATAAACTAAAAACATATAAAAAGCAGGGTAAAGTTGCCGATCTTGAAGAATATGTACAGGGAAAGCAACTAGAAAGCAATATCGGCATGGGCCATACCCGCTGGGCTACCCACGGGCCGCCAAGTGATGAAAATGCTCACCCACACGCTTCCTCCAACCACAAATTAGCCATTATCCATAACGGCATCATCGAAAACTACGATGCTATTAAAAAGGAGCTAACAAAAAAAGGGCACACCTTTACTAGCCAGACAGATACGGAGGTACTTATCCATTTTATCGAGGATATTAAACTCCATGAAAACTGCAGCCTCGAAGAGGCCGTTCGCCTGGCATTAACGCAGGTGGTAGGTGCCTATGCCATTGTGGTAATGAATGAAGATGAGCCTAACACCCTGGTGGCAGCCCGTAAAGGAAGCCCGCTGGTGATTGGCGTCGGTAAAGGCGAGTTTTTTCTGGCCTCCGATGCGACTCCCATTGTAGAGTATACCAATGAGGTAGTATACCTGAACGATTTTGAAATTGCTGTTATTAAAGATGATAAGCTAAGCATCCGTAATACGCAGGATGTTCCCACAAATCCTTACATCCAGACGCTTGACATGGAGCTGGAAGCAATCGAAAAAGGTGGTTTTGAGCACTTTATGCTAAAGGAAATCTGTGAACAGCCCCGCTCTATTGCTGATTGTATGCGCGGTCGCCTCAATGCAGCAGATGGTTACCTTCGCCTGGGCGGCATTCGCGAATATGCCAAAAAGCTTGAGAATGCAGATCGTATAATTATCATTGCCTGCGGCACCTCCTGGCATGCCGGCCTTGTGGCCGAGTATATGTTTGAGGAATTCTGCCGTATTCCTGTAGAGGTAGAATATGCCTCCGAGTTTCGCTATAGGAACCCCGTTATCAATGAAGGAGATGTGGTAATTGCCATCTCACAATCAGGCGAAACGGCCGATACACTGGCTGCCATTGAACTGGCAAAAAGCAAGGGCGCCATCATTTTTGGTGTTTGTAATGTGGTTGGTTCGTCTATCAGCCGCGCCTCGCATGAAGGAGCCTATACACATGCCGGCCCGGAGATTGGTGTGGCCAGTACAAAGGCATTTACTGCTCAGCTGACGGTCTTATCAATGATGGCTCTGCGGACAGCTCATAACAGAGGAACTATCTCTTTGAGCAAGTATAAAGAACTGCTGGTGGAGCTGGAGAACATTCCTTCAAAGGTAGAAAAGGCCTTGCAGCTAAATGATGAAATAAAAGTTATTTCAGAGATATTCAAAGACGCGCGAAACTTCCTGTACCTGGGAAGAGGCTTTAATTTCCCTGTAGCACTGGAAGGAGCATTAAAACTGAAGGAGATTTCATACATCCATGCGGAAGGATACCCGGCGGCAGAGATGAAGCACGGCCCTATTGCCCTCATTGACGAAGAAATGCCGGTGGTGGTAATTGCTACACGAGATAAATCATACGAGAAAATTGTTTCGAACATACAGGAAGTAAGAGCCCGTAAAGGAAGGGTTATTGCGGTAGTGACTGAAGGTGACGATGTAATTCCCGAAATGGCAGAATTTGTGATAGAAGTGCCAGCCGTAAACGAAGTGCTGATGCCACTGGTGTCAGTAGTTCCATTACAGCTTCTCTCCTACCACATAGCTGTTATGCGTGGCTGTAATGTCGACCAGCCCCGTAACCTCGCAAAATCGGTTACGGTAGAATAAGGAAAGGATAGGTTTCCGGAGCTTTGTTGCTTGTGGTAACGGTTCGGACAAGCTATTTTAGCAGCAGACAAGAAGCAAAATAAAATTCTGTTAGAGCCGCTGGAAGCAATTCTGGCGGCTTTTCTTCTAAAGAACGGTAATGAGCTAGCGACCATTTTCCATCACCTAAAATAATCAGGCAAAGTACCATTCCTATTACAAGGAGATGATATTCAAATCCCTCTCCTCTTCGCGGCTCTGCATACCAGTTCATAAAGAAGCTTCATGATGCATGGACAACTGTAATGGATCCAACTATGGCTGCTGCATATTGGTAAACAAACCAAAATAAGGAGGATTGGAGCTATAAATTCACCCACAATCACAAGGGGAGTTAGTGTATTTTTGGAAAGCCGAACCACTTTGTCCAAGCCTCAAGGGTTTAGCTATAGCCATGCCCAAACCATCCCAGCATTTTCTGAGCCCCATGGACAAAGATTGATGAGACCTAAAGTTGTCTGGAGCATCAGGGAAGCTGTCGAGATTGATAAGGTAGATGTAAATAAGGTAGTAGGTTCCATACTTAGTGCTAAAATCAATCAATTTGTATGTTTAATCACCGCTTATAATTTTTTACCTATGGATAGAAGTAGTTTTGCAAATGCTACATTATGTAATACTTGTATAAAATAACCCACCCCTAGCTAAGTGCAATTCTTTTGCTTAAAATTTAAACCATGAAAAAGAGCGTTTATTCGCTCAAAAAATTATGTTAGTAATAACGTAAATAAATGGCAATTTAATAATTTATATCGTTAAAAAGGTATTTTTAACTCCACTTCAAAACCGGCTGCCAGCACTAATACATTTAATCCTATTAGCAGAACTGGGATTGAGGAAACTGAAAAATCAGTATGGAGTTTACTTTAAAAAGAACCGATACTACCTCTTGAGTAAACTTGATAAAAAATCGATTAAGGTTTTTATGAGCCTAGGCAAAAAAAGCATTCTGCTTGTTTATTAATAGTAGCCGGTCCAGAATAGGAAAAACCTCTGGACTAAAACGTCTGTATAGGCGATAAGGTTTAAAAGCTTTTTATAACTTACTCTTTGGCGAGTGAAATTATTACCAATAAGTAAGAACCAATAACCTCTCTAGAAAAATTTCACAAAATAAACAGTTATCATAAATAATTAAAAATGCAATCTCATCTTAACTGGCTAAAAGCATAATATTTTCTTTTAATGGGAATATTAATATTCATTTGTTAATTTTGTGAAACATCTTACATTTAATAGATACAAACAGGGTAAAATGAGAACCCCCTGACTACATAACCCAATATAAAAAATTAAAAATTCTAAAATATGTAGCATCCAATTGTTATACCAAAACTGTTTAGTGGCTCAGCCTTTACTTCCCTGCTTTGAAAACAATAGCCTAACGCCAGATGCCGTCTACGTACAAGCTCTGAAGAAGAAAGAAGTGGGATTGGCAATGGATAAAATCAAATTATCAATAAAAATAAGTTCTCCCACATAAAAAGAAATGGACATAATAAACGCAACAATCAAAGATTATAAGGAGCTGCATCATGTACGAATGTCAGTGCAGGAGAACAAACTTTCTGATCCTACGAAAGTCTCCTTTGAGGATTATTCCCTCATGTTGAATGAGAGGGGCGTTGGGTGGCTCTGCGAAATAGAAGGACAAGTAGTAGGCTTTGCAATCGCCGATGCAGTCAGCAGCAGTATTTGGGCTTTGTTTGTACTACCTGATTTTGAAGGCAAAGGAATTGGTTTACGCCTGCACAATACCATGGTCAACTGGTGCTTCGAACATGCATCATTAGAACAGTTGTGGCTTTCAACTGACCCTAACACTCGGGCTGAGTCTTTCTATTTAAAAGCAGGTTGGAAAATAACTGAAATGAACGAAGATGGAGAGATTCGCTTTGAATTATCAAAAAAAGTATGGGAACAACGGAAAGCGACTGCCTCTTAGCACAAACAAAAAAGGCTGAAATAGCCATTCTCTAACACACAGGACCAAAAGAAGTACCTTTTGAGCTCCACTAAATAAAGACAACCACCTGAAACCGTCTTTTCAGCACGATTTTCAGCATAGATTAGCTGCTCTTAAAGAAGTTTGTTTTCTTCTTGAAGTATATCCATGTGTCACTGACTCCTCCATTTCTTAAGAGGTTTCTGACAAGAATCCCAACAAGTAACCACCTCCAGAATGACCATTCAGCTATCGCTGATTACACCCCCTATTTGCAAAGCGGAGTATAACCTCTACCTCAATAATTACTCCTTTTGGAAGATTCTCAGCCCAAATTTTATTTTTATACTTCAAAAGCTAAATCTTTATTGGCTTAAAAATAAAGACCCACTTGCTCCAGTGTACCAAGTTTAAACCTTTTACGAACTGAGTTTGCTTCTTTTTGATTTAACCCTGCCTTTGAGAAAGGATCCCCCGCCTCTCTGGCAGGGGCTTACCTTTGGATATTGGTTAGTGGCTTCGTCCACTTCACTCTTTTTCAAGAGGGCCGGGATCAGTAGGTACAGGTGGTGCCGGAGGCGCAGGGGGAATTTCTGCCTCTGTAGCAGCATTAGGTTCAGAAGGAATAGCCGGAGCAGAAGGAATCTCGCTTACTTGCCTCAATTCTTCCATTGCCCTATCTTCACAACTGACGGTAAGAAAAGTAAAGAAACCTGAGAAAAGAATTGCTTTCAATTTCCGACTTCCTGTGTTTGTTTTAACTGTTTTCATTTTTTCATCTTTTAGTTAAAGAATTATTAAAATATACCAGAAGCCAAGTTCTGCTTTTTCAAGTCTTTGGCAGCCATTCCTAAAATTCTCTCTCTTAAAATTCAGCCCTGTCTTAGAGACAAATTTCCAATAGAGAAGATTTACAGTAGGAAGCAGAAGAATAAAACCACGATGGAATCCTGATCCTGCCTTCTTAATTGCTGCGTTTTTTCTTGAAAACAGCTTCACTTGTCTAATAGCACAAAATAAATATACTACTAATATATTAGTATTACTACTAACGCATTAGTTTTTATTAGGTTCGGACACACAGAAAAGAATTGCTAACATCAAGAGAAGATTACCTTTTGCATTTTCACTCTACTTCTTTGGCCTTGGAAAAATGATAGACTCCAAAACATAGATAAAGCTAGGGACCAAAGTTAAAATGATAAGAAAAAGCTAAGAAGGGTTTAGTTCTTTTGCCAAGGGTAAGCACCCATAAATTGTATTGAACTTTTTTTGAACAAGGCTTTGAAAAAGCTCACGAAGCTTTTTTGTTAAGCCCCCACTAACTCGAGTTGTTAAAGGCAAAAGAAAGCAAAGAAAAAAAATACAATCACAACAGCAAAGATACTGTAATGAAAAAACAACAGCTTGAAATGCTGCAGAAGGTGTCTTTTTTTATTCCAAATTAAGGATATTGAGTTTATTTTAGAAGATGATACGTTCTTAACGTTTTGCCACTAAAGCACTTAAAGTAACGAATCGAATTGGCTTACAGATAGGCTAAACACAAGGATTCTTTTACCAAAAGTAGCCAAAAGCCGACTTCCGCTAAGCCAACAACTTCGAAATAAAGAATCTATAACCATCTGGAAAGAGACTGCACACGGAACTGTGTCAAAGTTAGAAAAATAATTAATTTAGCTTTAACACAGAATGTATGTCCGAGAAGAAATTTGATTACGAACGCTTCCAGCAGGAGGCTATCAGGGGCTTGTATGAAGGCAAGTCCTTAACAGGTGAAAATGGTATTTTCGCTCCACTTTTAAAGCATTTTCTGGAATCGGCTTTGGAAGGAGAACTCTCCGCTCACCTACAGGAAGAGAAATCCAGGGATACTCCTTTAAAGAACCGCAGGAATGGTAAAGCCACTAAACAGGTAAAGAGTCTTTCAGGCGAGTTTGATTTACAGACTCCCAGAGATAGAGAAGGTACTTTTGAGCCTCAGGTAGTAGGTAAGCGACAGGTTATCATCACAGAAGGGCTGGAAGAGAAAGTGATTGCCCTTTACGGCATGGGCAACAGCCTCAGAGATATCTCTTCTCATATTCAGGAGATTTACGGTATGGAGCTCTCCGCTACTCAGCTCTCAGAGATTACAGATAAGGTAATACCAGCTATGAACCAGTGGCGGGTAAGACCACTGGAGAGCCTGTATTGCTTTGTCTATCTGGACTGTATACATTATAAGGTAAAAGATCAGGGAAGAGTAGTAAGCCGTGCTGTCTATAATGTGTTAGGTATCTCACAAGAGGGAAGAAAGGAGCTGATAGGCATGTACATATCAGAGAGCGAAGGGGCTAAATTCTGGCTTTCAGTACTTACTGATTTGAAAAGCAGAGGTGTGGAGGATATTCTGATTGCCTGTGTAGATGGATTAAAAGGGTTTCCTGAAGCTATAGAGGCTGTTTTTCCTCATGCTCAGATACAGACCTGCGTTATCCATCAAATTCGCAACACCATGCGCTATGTGGTGGAAAAAGACAAGAAGGAATTCATGGCTGATTTAAAACCAGTTTATCAGGCTGTCAATAAAGATGAAGGCTATCTGAATCTGTTAGCTCTGGAAGGAAAATGGAACAGAAAATACCCTGTAGCTGTTCAGTCATGGCTGAATAACTGGGAGTACCTCTCCACCTTCTTTGCCTATGACCATGAAATCAGAAGGGTCATTTATACGACCAATACGATTGAAGGATTCCACCGCCAGGTGAGAAAAGTGACGAAAACGAAAGGTGCCTTTACTTCAGATACAGCCTTACAGAAGCTTATTTACCTGGTGGTGATGAATGTCTCCAAAAAATGGACGATGCCATTACGTAATTGGCCATTGACCGCGGCGGCGGACCGTTTTCTCCCAGCTTTATATCATGTTTGAGGAAAGAATCAAGCAGCATGGAAAGGTTTGACTTTTTTCTGTGAAGGCACAAGGCCGTTCACAGAAAAAAGCCAGCTGACACAGTTCCATTTACACTCCCTCTGGAAAAAGATTTTACATGAAATGACCTTCTTATTGCCTCATTTCATTACCAACACAAAAGTGCTTTATTAAATACTATTTATTTTTTGTTGGCAGTGAAACCCCTGTCGCTTTAAGGTTAATAATAGTACTGTATGAAATATCTTTATACCCTGCATCCTCAAAGCTTTTTATAAATTCGGGAGTCACTCCCACAGACTTAAAATCAACAATGGTTCCATATGGTATATTTTTATAGCCAGCCTCTTCAAAACTCTTCACATATTCCGGAGTCACTCCAAGTGACTTGAAGTTGATCAGATGCCCTGGAGAGATATTCTTATAGCCCATGCCTTCAAAGCTCCTGATGTACTCTTCCGTCACGCCTGATGCCTTGAAATTAATCATAACACTTAACGGATCTTCATCCTCCTCCTTCGGCTCAGGCACATCTAAAAGAGCCTGTTCCTTGATTTCTTGCTTACCCACACTCTGTGCTGCCAAAGAAGTAAGATCTTCCTTTCTTAACCCAGGATAGCCATGTTCCTTGAGCATCAGCACATAAGAGGTAGTGATATCCAGTAAGAAGAATGTCATGGATTCTTTTCCGCCCTCCACATCAATTCCTTCTTTGTACATAGCCTCATTAAAATCAGGATTACCTATGAATTTATATCGGCCCATGCCTTCATCTCCTTCTAGCCTCCCACTGAAATATAAGGTTCCTGCCTCCCGAGCCAGGGAGATAGTTCCAGTATCATTCTTTAGGAGCCCCTTCAACTCACTAATTAAAAAAGCACTGCCTCGTTCCCCATAGTGGTCGAAAAACTGCATCATAATATGATTTCCTTCCAACTTGGCAATCCACGAACCTTCAGCCTCTAATGATAGATTCTCTCCCTCCTTTTGGCTATCGTCAGCAGAGTTTCGCCCAGACACTAGAGGTTCGTTAAACGAGCAGATAAACAAAGCCAGGAGGGGGAATAGGAAGAGATATTTCCAGGTAACATTCAGGTTAGACTTCTTAGCATTCATCATTACTAACCTTTTTTTAAGGAGGGACTGGTTATAATTGGTTGTAAAGCTAAGGGGAAAATGTGGTGCAGACACTTTTAGAAGACTCACCTGGTAACTGGTCTTCTCAACATCTCCCTGCTGGAGCACCTTATCATCTGTTAAGAACTCCAGATTATTTTCCAGTTCCTTTCTGTAAAGCCAAGCAAAAGGGTTAAACCATTGAAAAACAAGCATTAATTCCGCTATTACCAGATCAAGACTGTGCTTTTGCTGAACGTGTACTTTTTCATGCTCAAGAATTTGGTTATAAACCTCCCATTCATACTTCTCTGGATTGATGAAAATGGTATTACCAAACGAGCATGGTGCCTTATCGCCAGAAAGCTCTACAATTCGAAACTGTCCATCTCTGATAATGGGGCTAGTATAAGAACGATACAGTAGGATAGTGAATTGCAGTATAAAGTTTATACCAAAAGCGGCCACTCCAATCCAATAAAGCCAAACAACAAGTGTAAAAGTATTTTGAATACTTATTACCTCCTTTGGCGCAGACTCTGTTTTGGAGGGAGGCAGACTCTCCTCTAGTGCCATTTCAGGAACAACACGGGGGTGGTTTTGCATCCCGAGACCAGGCTTCTCTATAAAAGAGGATACTTCCTGTGCTCTAAACGCCCACTGTTCAGGAACTGGAACAAATGGAAGACCAAAAGATAAAATAAGGCAACCTAGTAGAACAAAGCGGTTCAATTGGAAGAAGGTTTCTTTTTGAATCAACACTTTATAAAAGGCAAAGCAGCCGGTGAGAATAAGGGCCACGTGCAGAACATAGGGTATCATTTCTTTTTAGGTTTAATGATTTCTATGATTTCTTTTAAATCCTCCTCGCTTAAATTTTCCTCTTTGGCAAAAAAGGCCAGCATTTTTGGATAGGAGTTACCAAAGTATTGGCTTACAATATCCTTCATCGTATGCTTCTGGTAATCTTCCCGGGCAACAACAGGGTAATAACATTTCATGTTGCCGATCATTTCAAGCGCTAAAAAGCCTTTTTCTTCCAAAATTTTCACCATCGTGGCTACGCTATTATAGTGAGGCTTAGGATCGGGAAGCAGCGGGATAATATCCCGTATAAAGGCCTTCTTCAGCTCCCAGAAAGCCTGCATAATCTGTTCTTCTCTTGTAGCTAGTTTCATTCGTCTAAAAGTTTACTTTAAATATACTACTAATGAGTTAGTGCTTTTATTTAACAGCTGGAAAATCCGAATTGACAGTTACTTTTTCTAATTTGTCCGGTTCAGCTCTTCCAGATTTGTATTCCGACGCTTCTCCACTGCCTCTCCCTTGCTGAAATTGTAGCGAAGCGAAACATTGATACTGCGAACGCGGAAGTACTGGTCAAATTCATTGACGTTGCCATTGATGTCAGTAGTCCAGTAATAACGGTAACCTTTGAACAAATCATTGCCACTCAAACTAAGTTCGATCTTTTTCTCTAAAAAGCTCCTTCTGAAGCCAATGTCCACCCGGTGCATGGGCGCAATATGGTATAAACCGGAAGCTGCCGGGCCTCGGAGCAACAAATTCAACTCCATGCGCACCTCCAGGGGTAGCTGAAGGGTGTGGTTCGATTGTAGCATTGAGAATATCTGTTCATTTACCAATGGTCCATTATTTGAAATCGTACTGAATCTGCTGTAGGAAAGCACCAGGGTGTTTTGGCTATCCCACCATTCTGCAATCAGCAGCGGTGCTCTCCCGGTGATGCCAATATAATTTTCATTATCCAGATTCCCCGTTGTATAAATGGTGGTGGCGTTCTCTACATCCAGTATCGGTATCTCTCCCATTACATCGATGTTATACTCATAATTTAATGTGAGATTATACACCTCCTTGTAGGTTTGGGTTATCCTGAATGAATTGGTGTACTGCGGGCGCAGATACGGATTTCCCTGGTACCAGGTATAAGGGTCCCTGTAAGCTCTGAATGGGTTCAGGGCTCCATAGTTGGGACGAATGAGTCTGCGGCTATAGCTGTAGTTTATCCCATAGTTTTCATTTATCTTTTGCTGCACAAAAACGCTGGGGAAAAGGTCAAAATAGCGGCGATTCGTAACTTCTCCCGTAGTCAGAGAATTTCCCTCTGAATCTGTTTGCTCAGCCCGAAGCCCTGCCTGCAGTGTAAGATTTTCTCCGAGCTTGCTATTCCAGTTGACATAGGCGGCATAAATACTTTCCGTATAAATAAAGTGGTTAGTACGACTAAGATCCAGCACGGGCTGCTCATCATTATTAAAATAGAAGCGGGAGTCATTATCGGAGACCACCCTGCTGGCTTTAGCACCCAGCTCGAGTTTACGTTCTTTTGTAAAAGGAAGGGCAAAATCTAATTTTGCCGAATAAATATCAAAACCGCCTGGGAAATTCGTGTACAGGAAATCCTTTGTTTCCAAACCAGTGGAAAGATCAGTGAAATAGTTGTAGAAGTTAGCCTCTCCACCATTGATGATCTTTACATAGTCCAGGTCGGTTGAAATCACTGTACCAACAGTGTCTAATTTTGCGACATAATGAAGATTTGTAGTATAATTTGTGTAAGTATTCCTGTTATAATTTTCAGCATCAATATGTACCAAAGGACTGGATGGGGCACTGCCTATGTAGGTGTCTGTAAGGAATTCTGACTCAAACTTATTCGTGGTATAATTGGCCATAAAACCAATGCTGTGGCGGGGATTCAGTTCAAAGTCTGTTCCAAGGCGCACAGAAGGAGGTCCGGTGCTGATATAGTTTCCAGTGGCTACCTGGTCAAAATAAGTCGTTTGGTCAGTGCCATAAAATATTCTGGTAAAAGTAGCCTCCCGTCCCCCAACTCTGCGCGCAGCATCCAAGCTCAGGAAAGAATTCCACCGGCCCTTTTTGAAGTGAATATTCCCGCCTGTGGAATAGCCATGCTGCTTAAAATTATAGTTATAGCCGGTATAGACGCTCCCGCTCATTCCCTGCGAAATATCCTTTTTCAGGTTGATGTTCAAAATACCGGAAGTGCCCTCCGCATCATATTTGGCGGAAGGATTGGTAATGACCTCAATACTTTTTATATTTTCGGCGGACATACCCTCCAGCATATTACGCAGGTCCCGTGCAGAAAGATAGGTAAGCTTTTCATTGATCATTACTGCCACTCCACTCTTACCATTAAGCTGGATATTACCATCCTGATCGATAAAAACACCTGGAACCTTGGAAAGGACTGCATAAGCTGTGTTACCTGCCGCCAGTGCCGTTCCTTCTATATTCACCACCATACGATCGGCCTCCTGAGTAATGGTGGGTCTCATTGATTCAACACTCACCTCCTGTAACTGAACCACATCTTCTATCAAAATGATATCACCAAAATTTTTATTAAAATTAACACCAGTTATCTCAAAGACAGGTGTTTCAAGAGCGGCAAACCCAAGTGCATTCACTCGAAGAAAGTAAGAACCGGTTGTTGGAGTTTTGATATTAAATTGACCATGTTCATCAGCTACTGTTCCTGTAACAATGGCAGTATCTGAAGTCTGTACGACTGCTATGGTAGCAAAACCAATGGGAGCACCGTTTTCATCCTTTACATTTCCGATAAGAAACCCTGTATCCTGAGAAAGGACAGTCTGGGTAACAAACAGGAGAAAAAAAAAGAATGAAATGCAGATAAGCTTTTTCATGTTGATGAAATTTAAGTTTTGGTAAAGAGCTTGATATTTAAAATCAGGAATTCTTTCTCTTACATTACTTTTGTGGCAATTTTAATCCTACACAATAGATCAGAAATAAGAAGGAATCTTGCAGAAACTTCGTACAGGCTTAAGAAAACCTGTACAATTTGTGCTTTACAATGGGTAAACTCCCAAGAAAAGGCTTCTGCTACAAACATAATACTAATTAATTAGTATCACTACTAACTAATTAGTATTTTTTTCTTGAGATACTAATTCTGCTGATAAAAAAGGATTCCTAAAGAAGAAAACTACTCCCTCCAGCCCAGTTCCTTCTCCTAAGGCTATGAGTTATGAGATTCAAAAAATTGGTGAGAAATTTAATGTGGACTTCCTGGTAAAATAAATGGACCGTTTAACAGCAGAAGAAATTAGGAGAAAGGTTGATTAACAGCATAAAATTTCTGTCATGAAAGAGGACAAACGGCCGTTCGTTCAGGTTGTACGAAAGCTAAAATACTGGTATTCCACAACAGCATGATATTTACAGAGACTTCTCACCTGCAGAAAGACCTCTCTTACCTGCTTTCCTTGAGTATCTTACAGTTTATTACAGCCACTAATTACTTGACGCAGGCGCTTCGCGTCTCTTTGTCTTATTCCTGCCTCTAAGCTTAAATGGTCCGGCTAAAACTAGGCACCATGGGTAAAAATGGTAAAGCTTAAGTCCGCTCTAAGCAGCAGAGAATGAGAACGCAGATTTAAAGGCGATCAATGGCTTTCCTCATGTTATCAGGATGTTTTGGAAAATGTCAGAATTTGAATCTTTTGTTTGTATGTATCCTTTAGAATTTCTTATCGCAAGAAGTTTTACTATCAGGGTAACCATCCCTAATGAGCATGTCCTTCAGAGAGCCCCTACACAATAATAAAAATTCATCTACTCCCAGCCTTTAACCCTTTCCCATTTTAGATTCCTGATCCGCCCCTAATAAATGGAACAAAAAATAAAAATTATTTATGAAGAATGGATGTAAGACCCTCTCTATAGGCTTCGCTCACAGGCAACTTTTGACTCCCAATTGTTAGCTGGTGCCTCTCAACCTTCTCTATTCTACTAACTGCCACAATATAGGATCGATGAACCCTTACAAATTTAGCAGCTGGCAAAAGGTTAATTGCTTCATTAAAAGAACTACGCGACATTATCTTTTTATCCTTTAAAACAAAGGTCACATAGTTACCTGCAGCTTCCACATATAAAATATCATCATATAAAACTTTCAATTGTTCATACCCTGTTTTTAAGAAAATATAATCAGGTAGGTCAGTAGCATTCCTCAATTTATGAAGTTCAAAAGCCTTATTGCAGGCTCTGATGAAACGAGACAAGGAGAAGGGTTTAAGCAGATAGTCTACCGCATCCATTTCAAAGCTCGTTACCGCATGCTCCGAGAATGCTGTAGTAAAGATTAATAGCGGCTTTTTAGACAGGCTATTGAAAAAGCCAATACCGGTTATATCAGGCATCTTTATGTCCAGAAACAGTAAGTCGACATTCTCTTCCTGCAAGTAATCCAATGCCTTAAAGGCTTCTGTGAATGTCGCTTTTAGTTCAAGAAAAGGAACCTTGGCAGCATGCTGCTTTACAACTTCCAAAGCTACAGGCTCATCATCTATGGCAATTGCTTTCATGTAAAGTAGATGGGGTTAAACTAAGATAAGTATATCATTAAATGAATGGAAAATTCTTTCTCTGTTTCACAGATAGCAAGCTCATGCTTATCGGGATATAAAAGTTGTAAACGCAGTTTTACATTGCCCAGGCCAGTGCCACTTTTATTCTTCTCAGAGTCACTTTCTTGTTTTGCATGTTTACTGTTATGTACCTCAAAATAAAGAATATTATCTTTTAGCTCTAAGACAATGTTTATGTAGGAAGGTTTCCTGAAACTGACCCCATGCTTAAAAGCATTTTCAATAAAAGGGATCAACAGCATCGGGGCTATCTCAACACTGTTCGCTTGCTGCTCGATCTCCGCCTGTATTTGTATATTAGCATTAAGATCGGTGCGTAGCGTCTGAAGACTGATGAAGTTGTTCAAATTTTCAACATCACGAGCCAGTGAAATTTTCTCCTGCATATTCTCCTGGAGCATAAATCGCATCATATCGCCTAATTTTTCTATTCCTTCACTAGTACGCACGGCTCTCTCCACCAAGGCATTTCCGTAAATAGTGTTCAGTGCATTAAAAAGAAAGTGTGGATTAATCTGAGATCGAAGGAAATCGAGGCTGGCATTTGAATGCCTTAATTTCTTCTTCAAAATATAAATTTCTTCATTTCCCCTCATTTTTCGCTTGAAAAGTAGCCAGCTCAGTGGCGCAGTTATGAACAACTGAAAAATAGTATTGAAAAGACTGATACTGAAGGCCACATCATCAAGAATAACCAATGGCATTAATAAAAAGGTTGTTGGAAGGAAAGCAACTACTAAAGTAAATATGACTTTTCCTAGATAAACAAGAATACTTCTTTTTTTGATTAAAGAATTTGGAATAAGTAAATAGAAGGAGTACCAGTAAAGGAAAATCCCGGATAAACCTACTACTCCCCAGACAGCAGCTATTTGTTTATTATCTTCATTTATTATCAATAGAAGAAACAGCCCCATCATCCACAGAACAAGGGCAGCAAGCCCGTTAAAATCTATAAACCGGTACTTTTTCCGGAGGACTTCCACGCAGGACAGTAGGTAAAGCCCGGAATATTTGATTGCCGAGTAAAACCCTAATAATAAAAGTAACCAGGTAGAATACAGGAAGCTTTCCTGGAAAATCCTGATATAAGCCCCCAGCACGTTTTGGTAGTGAGAAAAAAGATAGCTCTTCAGGTAAATATTCGTTACGCACAAGACCATGGCACACAGTAAAAACAACACAACCACTAAAAATATATTTCTGGGAACCGCTTCCTTTCTTACCAAATTGGGAATGACAACAAAATTCAGCATTAGAAAAGTTAGAAAGAGGATAATTAGGCGAACAAGTTGAGGAAAAAAGTAATTCCTATAAAAACTGAATTGAGCTCCCGCCTCCTCAAAGAAGGTCTTGTTAGTCGGATTTATTGTAGAAGACCCTTGAACTCCATCTCTAATAAAGAAGAAGAGCATAAACACAAAGAAAGTGGTGAGTGCCCAAAATTCAATTTTCTTAAAATCTACAACCTTTCTAATTAAACTTCTCATTTTCACAATTTTCCAGCTAGCAAAAGAAAACTTCTCTCCTAAAATAGCAGAAACTTTCTACCAAACAGATTCAAGCTTCTGTTTCAACTTATACCTGCCAATACACAGGACCATAAAAGGTCCTTTTTTCAGAGATTCAAATGTCTGTTACTTAATTAGGCTTTGGTTGCGTCCGCACTCCTCCTACTGCTACCTTTTTACTATTATCGGTCATCTTTGTATCTATCAGCAAGCCCCGGGGATCGACGCCAGCTCTTTTCGGTTCCAATGGAACCAGGACTGTAATTCGCTGATTACCTGAATGGATTCTATGTTTGCGCTGGTAAATTGTCTTTTTTGAAGCTTCATCGGCAAAGACCGCAATTTCAATAAAGTCATTCATGGGTAGCTCTGTTTCTGCACCAAGGCTATCCACAGCAACCTTCCTTGCCAGCACCTCTAAAGTCACACGCCACTCACCTTCCTCCAATGGCTCTGCCCACACCTGTTCCGTTTTTAGTTCCCAATAAGTATTTAGCTCGAAAAGATCACGCAATAGGTAATTTAGTGAGTCAGGCATTGCCGACTGCAGTTGTCTGTAGAGGTCGAGAGACGTTGGTAAGGGAGACTCACCTAAACTGTATTCTCTTAGCAGGTGCTGTAGTGCCATATTTACCTGATTCTCACCAAAATACTCACGAAGCGCATACATTGCAAAAGGCCCCTTTCGATAAGCGAGAAACGGATCAGTAGCACGAAGAAGAGGTAGATTGGCTTTACTGCGAGGTGTTAAATAAGCTTCGCGCATGACATCCAGAAACCTCCGGAGGTGCTCTACACCATAAGTTTCCTGCACCACCCCCAGTGCGCTATACCAAGCCAAGCTCTCAGTAATCAGGGGAGCCCCTTCCACATAGGCAGGTATGAGTTGATTCCCCCACCATTGGTGCGCTACCTCATGCGCCACTACGGCAAAAGGGATGTCAATATTCCTTGGGTCCTCCTCAGGCTGAAGGAGGGCGAACTCCTCCGGATAGGTAATCAAGCCAGGAAAGGAGGTCAGACTCCCTTCGCCGGGATATTGTACAAGTCTTAGGTGGCGGTGCGGATAAGGCCCAAAGTATTTAGAATAATAAGCCAGAGAGGCCTGCAAACTTTGAGCCATCCGCTCCAGGTTCTGATTGTGCCTTGGGTGATAAAATATTTGAATCTCAACACCTTTCCACCGGGTCTCGTGCACTGCATAGTCTGCAGAAAGAATGGGGTAGCTATTCCGAATGGCACTGTCTGTTTTGTAGTGAAAATAGTGTCGCCCCTTTTCCCCCCAAACCTGGCGTAATGCACCGGGAGCGAGGGCAACCTGGTCAGCATCTGTACCAATGGTAGCCTCAAAATGTATCCGCTCACGTCCTGAGTGGTCTTTTCGCGCCTCCTTGTCGTAAAGAGAGCGAACAGCTGAGCGTAGAGCAAGCCCATAGGCTTTTCGCTCTTCAGCCTTATTCAGCTCCCTGTTTGGCTGATAACCAATGGCAGGCAGCCAGTCAATATTCCTAATGTAAGTTCCATTGCCAGCTATATCCGGGTTAATTCCACGATTCCGGAACCCCTGTGACTGATAAGAAACCTCAAAACTCAGCCGTAGCGAATCCCCGGGTTGGAGCGCTTTTTCAAGACGATAAATCCGGTGCCCCAGCTTTTCATCAGCGATTATCAACTGTGCCTGTCGGCTGAAATCTACTACACCAGTGATTACTTCAGAGGCGATGGCCAGATGAATGGTATCAATCTCCACGCTGGTTTTGTTTTCTAACCGAAAGACCCCATGAATCACTGCCCCCCTTAGTTCAGGATAAATCTCCACATGTAAACTTGTTGCTGTCAGTTGAGGCTGCGGAGCTCCACGGTACTTTCCAAAACGCTGTTCATATTCTACCCGGCGTTCATTTCCCTTACCTGCTGTGCGAAATTCATTCAGCACATTGGTGTTATAGAAGATAAAAGTACCTGATGCACAAATGAGAATCATAATCACCTCCGCTCCTATAATATTTGGAACAGTAAGATTTAACTGTGCTCCCTTTACCCGCCACTTCAGACCAGGCTCCACACTCCGCACCCAGAATAGCTTAGCCATCAGAATAAAGAGAAGAGCCCAGCCTGCCCAATAGAGTTTGAACCAAAACCATGGAGCGATGGAAAGATTGAAGCCACTCATTTCAGAATAAGTTAAGCCAGGGTCAGATCCATATATTAACAGGTTATGCTCAATTCCCAGCATTTCAGGTAAAATCGTATAGGAGTAAAAAAGTAATATGAGCAGGTGTCCTACATATTTCTGATTTACCAGAACGTGAACAGCCAAAGCAACAGGTATGAGCAAAAGATAATCAACCAGCTGTATACAAAAAAAGACCTTCAGGTACAATCCTGTCTCTAATAACTCCGAATAACCCATCCAGGCCTGAGTGCTTATGGCTGTCACCATCAACACCACCTGCACTGCAAAAACCATGAGCGTAAGGGCCAGTAGCTTGCTTATGAGCTGTACCCCATTCGAAACTGGAAGGATGTCAGCAATTTCATTCATGCGCGCCTCCCGTTCCCGCCAGACCAGTTGTCCTGCATATAAGGTAATGAGCATGGCAACGATCATTCCAATGACAAAGTGGTCAAAATGGCCTATTACTCTTCCTGTAGTCGGAAGTGCGGGAACACCAAGTGGCCCCTCCAGCAGTTCAGGCAGCATAAGGAAGAGAATAACTGCCATAGCCGGCACTACCAGCCAGCCATGACTGGCTGCCATCTCCCGAAAGGAGTAGAATGTAAGATAAAGTATCTGCTGCACCCGAGCCTTAAAGCCAAATGCTCTAGGAACAGATGGCAGGCAGACCGGAGCTTTTCTTTCTCGCACCAGGGTAGTGCTATCCGGCACAACCGTCTTACGCCTTTTACCCGCTGTGGGGCCGGATAGCCCAAAGCGCAGGTATGCCAGTGTGAATAAAATTCCTGAAATGCTTAGCCAGAGAAGGCGGTTAGTTAACAGGGATCCTTCCAGTTCAATTACTTGTTCATTCATCTCAGATGCTGTTAAAGATAGCCGCAGTTCCTTTAATATGGTAAAACCTGATGGGTCCAGCAGCTTCCCCAATTCCCATTGGCTCCAAATCCCTCCTACTACGTTCGTACTGAAAACTGTACATAGGAAAAGCAGCACACCCCCCATATAACTCAGCATAGCATTTCTGCCAAGCAATACCATTGAATAGAGCAGCATTGTGGCAATGAACATATATGGCAAGGTAAATAAAAGAGAAGAACCAATGTAAGCCATAGGGCGGAAAGGCCCAAAATCGTTACTCTCCACCGCTGGCATAATGCTGACCACTACCAGCCCCAGAGGAACTACTACCAACATCAGCACACTGACTAGGGAAAAAGTGCCGAGGAACCGACCTCCCAGACAGGTAATCTTGCTGAGTGGGGTTGTGTAGAGCAATTGGTCCATCCTTGCCTGATTATCCCTTAGGATTGCATCGCTGGCTAGTGCTGCTATAATCAACAAGCCAAACAGGTTGGAAAAAGCAGTAATTCCTGCAATTATTAGTGGGGAATTTAGATGAATTTCTCCACTACGGGCATTATCGATAAAGCCCGTGATCCACAGAAAAGTAAGCCCCAGAACAGTTGTAAAATAGATCCAGGTTGAAGCACGCCTTAACTGATAAGTGACCTCAAATCGATAGATTTCCCAGAAGTTCATGGTTCCACCTCCTGCCATTGCTGCTCACTTGTCCGATGGTGTAGTCCTGCCATTGTACTGAAGTAAACATCTTCTAAATCAGGTTCCACCGACTCATATTCTTTACCCGGTTTCCCCTCGCTGTAGACATGCACTACAGTACCCCCCCCAAGTAACTTTGTGGAAATGACGCTGTTCTCGCGTTCCAACTCAGACAGCATGCTCTTTTCAACTACCCGCCGCCAGATCCGTCCCTTCAACTCCCTGGCAGCACTTAGCGGCTGAGCCTCCAAAAGTATCTCTCCACGCTTGATAATGGCCATGCGGGTGCAGAGTTCCGAGACATCTTCCACGATATGCGTCGAGAGGATCACTACACTGTTCTCTCCCAATTCACTTAACAGGTTCAGGAAACGCACCCGTTCCGCTGGGTCCAAACCGGCAGTAGGTTCATCAACGATCATCAGCTGTGGATTCCCCAGCAGGGCTACTGCCACACCAAAACGTTGTCGCATTCCACCCGAAAAGCCTCCCACCTTCTGCTTGCGCTTGTCCCAGAGATTCGTTTGACGAAGCAACGCCTCCACAACCTCACGCCGTGCCTTCCGTTGGGTAATACCCTCCAGTACAGCAAAATGGTTGAGCAGCTCCTCTGCCCTTACATTGCGTAAGAGCCCGAACTCCTGAGGGAGGTAACCCAATGTTTTACGCAACTCGTCCTTCTGGCGAATTATGTCTATCTCTCCAAGATGAATCTCACCTTCATCCGGCTCCTGCAAAGTGGCCAGAATGCGCATGAGCGAAGACTTACCTGCTCCATTTGGGCCCAGCAGCCCGTACATGCCTTGCGGAATTGTCAGGCTGACGTTTTTTAGCGCATGGACTCCATTAGAATAGGTTTTGGAAATGCTCCGAATGTTTAGTTCCATAATTGAGTGATAAAATTTCTCAACAGTTCATCCCCTAGCATTAGAAGTACTTTTGGGAACTGTGGGAAAAGTCAGCCAAATTTTTCAAAACCCAAAGTAAAAGTGACGAAAGGCCAAGAAAATGTGACGAAGCTAAAGCATTAAGAAAATTTCAGGAAAAAGGCACCCTTTACACACCTCTCCAGATTCAGTTATAGTCTAAGAAATGAGGTCCTCCCAATATTAGGGCCAGCGTAAAATCAAAAAGCCGGGCTTACATTCAGTCTTTCAATCGCCTCTTCGGGCGTTAAATCCCCCAAGGAACTATGAGGTCTGAAGCAATTGTACTCCTGTCTCCATTCCTCAATTTTTTCCTGTGAGTCTTCCAAGGATAAGAACCAATTCTCATTCAGGCATTCATCTCGGAAGGTTCCATTGAATGATTCAAGGGCAAGGGGTACGGAAAGAACTCGTCAACTACTGGTACTTGCCTTCGTTGCCTTAGCCTTGATTCCTTCCTATCTTGCTGAATTTTATTTGCTGAATCTCATTTGGCATTGATTGGCAAAGCGGGCTTCTATCTTTAAAATATACTCCCGAACAAAAGCTTTCATTGCCCCAGCCAAGTTTTAAAATCCGGCGTTTTTTCAGTGCTGACTATACACTCTTTTGGTGCTGCTGGCTTTAAGTCAATTTTAATACGGCTTCTGGAATAACTGTACATCTGCTCAATAGCATCTACACTCACCAGAAAGCCCCTATTGACTCTGAAGTACTGAACAGGATCGAGGGTTTCCTGCAACTGGTCCAGCGTTTCATCCAGCACATATTTACTGCCTGGTTTTTCCACCAGAAAAACTGCCTTGCTGTCCGCATAAAAATAGGCAACATCTTCTGTTCTAATGGTTTTAATTTTATTCCCGAAACTTACCAGGAACCTTTGCTTGTAATGGATTTTCTGGTCGTTAAAGGTCTTTAGTAGTCGCTCATAATCTACTATGGCTATCTTCCGGCCATGCTTCAGTGCCTTGAATTTCTGTAAGCTCTGGGAAAGGGCCTCTTCTTCCACAGGCTTAAGCAGGTAATCTACGCTATTCACTTTAAAGGCTTTTAAAGCATATTCATCATACGCAGTAGTAAAAATAACAGGGGAGGTTACTTTTACCCTTTCAAATATTCCAAAGCTGCTGCCATCAGACAGATGGATATCCATGAAAATCAGTTCCGGCTCTTCCTGCTGCAGATAATGTACCGCTTCTTCCACGCCTGGCAGTTTCGTCTTAATATTGATTTCCGGAGCAACTTTGTGAACGATCATTTTCAATCGTTGAGCGGCCAGTTTTTCATCTTCAATAATAATAGCTTCCATAATCAGGGATTATTCAGCTTCGGTGAGTGGAATTTCAGCGTAAAAGTAACCATCCTTTTTGTAGAAGCGCGGCTCCTGCTCATTGAGCAACCTCAACCTTTGGGTTATATTGCTGAGTCCGGTTCGGGTAGAGTTGGTGGTGTGGATTTTTTCCCGCAGAGCATTTCTTACCGTCAAAATTCCGTCCTGTACGGTCAACTCTATACGTAGAGGATACTTTTCACTGATGGTAGTATGTTTAATGCAGTTTTCCACCAGATTCTGGAGAATAAGTGGAGGAATAAAATATAAACCCACCTCAGGAGGGAGCTTACTGTTGAAGATTAACTGATTGTCAAATCTTATTTTTTGAAGAAAAACATAGGACAGGACAAAGTCTATTTCCTCTTCCAGTGGTACAAATGCTTTATCTTTCACCTCCAGCACATAGCGATAAATCCGGGAGAATTCCTTAACGAAAAGCTCTGCCTTATCCGGATCAAGCCGGATAAGGGCAGAGAGGGTGTTCAGGCTATTAAAAAGAAAATGCGGATTAACCTGATTTTTCAGACTTTCAAACTGCAAAACAGCCTCTGTCTTCTTCAGTCGCTCACTTTCCAGGAGCGTTTCTTTCCAGAGCTGAAAATAAAAAACGGTTTCATATATCGACGAGATAATGGCTGTAATGATCAAGCCCATGTAAAGAGCACTCAGGTGAAAGTCCACCTGATAAGGGACTATCGATAATGCATACATTATCAGCATTAGCAGAAAGTTAACGCCTACCGTATATTACAGGGATAGGCCTACCTGCGTAAGAATCCTGCGGGTCGTATGACGGATATCAGGAAACTTACCTCATAATGATCGTTAGATTTAGATTTTACTTTGTAAACAGGGTGAGTAGTAACATTCCCTACTTCTGAGCTATCTATCACAACTCCCTCAGAAGTTCTTCCCTGGGAAAAGGAAGACAAAGGGTGCAGGAGGAACAGCATTGGAAAAATAATGGCCAATGATAAGGCAGAAGAAGGATTTAAGAGTTGGAACTTCATTTGATGATGGTATTAAAAACTGAACATAATATAAGGCCAATATAATATTTTTTTTGGTAGCTACTTTTAGCTCTACAGCATCCATCATGCACTATAGCAATCCTGTCAAGAATAATGTCGCACCATCATTATCAAAAGTCCATTATCCCACTTTTATCTTTCTCAGCCTGAAATCAAGGAAAGCAAGTCCAAGAAAGAAAGCAGCATAAGCCAGGGAACTCCAAAGAATAAGAGGCAAAACAGACTGGTACTTTGACATGATTATAAGAATGGGAAAAGCAAAAGGAAACATATCTACATTTTCCCACTTAATTTCAAAATGCAGAACTGCTGCCAGCATAATCAGGCCAATGCCTACAGCTACGGGAATTATAAAACTCCTGGACCTTAAGCCTAGCCAAAATTGAAATGCACTTATACCGAGGATAGAAAAGTAGGCCTGCAAATTTAAAATAAACCATTTTTCCCAGTCAATGCTGTATTGAAGTAAATTAAAATCCGGAACAAGTACATTTACCAAAAGAGCTGAAAAAGCCATCAAAAAACTGAGGGTAAAAAAAAATAGAATAATCAATAACTGTATAAGAAAAAGCTTGGAGAAGAACACGTTCCTTAAAGACTGAGGGGAGGCTAAAAGTTGCTTCCATGTGTTGTTCTTATACTCTATTTGGGGAAGCAGGGTGCAAATTAGAATAACATATACAGGCAAAACCAAGGTGCTTGCATAGTCCATTCCTGCTTTAAAATAGAGATTCCAAGGGTCCATCTTAAATGCATTTGTTGCTTCAGGTGAAATAACTGTATCAGTTATCATTATTAATGGAACAACTGCAGCAGCACATATTGTCAGGTACCAAAGCACGGTTCGTTTGGTCTTTAATATTTCCGACTGTAATGACAAAATAAAGCTCATAAATCAGTAGTGGTAAAGTCCATAAAAAGTTGTTCAAGGCTTTTTTTCCAGGGCTGCAACAGGTATACATCAATGCCGTTTTCAACTAATAATCTGTTGATAAGGGCTATATCCTGGAGGCTATTACAGGAAACTGATAGTTCATCCAAATTTCTCTCAGGCTCATAGTCCTGCAGAACCTTCATAGCAGCTCCATTATCTGATGTATGGATGGTAATCAGCGATTGTTGTTTCTGAACATGATGAAGCTCCTTTAGGGAACCCTGGAACAACATCCTTCCCTGAAAGATAATCCCCACATGGCTGACCATCTTTTCCACCTCTGAAAGGAGATGGCTGGAGATAAGCATCGTAATGTTTTCTTCCTTATTCAGCCTATAAATCAGTTCACGCAGCTCTACAATTCCGTTTGGGTCAAGTCCGTTGGTGGGTTCATCGAGAATAAGCAACTCAGGGCGTGGCAATAGGGCCAGTGCAATCGCCAGTCGTTGCTTCATACCAAGGGAGAAATTTCCATACTTTTTCGTGCCCGTATTCGCCAGTCCCACCAGCTGCAATACTTCCTCCACTCGTTTTTTCGGCGCTCCATAAATAGAACGGTACACCTGCAGGTTTTCTCTGGCGGTTAGGTGATTGTAAAGCGATGGGCTTTCAACCAAAGAACCTATTCTTTTCAGAATGTCGATTCTGTTTGCCTGAAGCTCCTGCCCAAAGATTTCAATGCTGCCCTTCTGCTTCTTCAGTAAACCCAGCAGTAAGCTCAGGGTAGTTGTTTTCCCGGAACCGTTTGGCCCCAGAAAGCCATATACACTGCCCCGTTCAACCTGCAGGTTGATGTCCACTAAGATTGATGCCTCTTTAGAAGAGTAGTGGTAGTGGAGTCCGGATGTTCTAATTACAGCTGTATTACTCATGGCTGGGGGCTTCTGATAATTTCCGTTGGGCCTGAATGATTCCCCCACTTCCGTTATACGTCACTGGCTGAACCTTCTCAAGGGCCACATTAAAATTCTTGCTTTGAAAAAAAGGGAATGTCCGGCTTAAAACCGGGCAGACTCACGCCTAAAGCTTCTTTTTACCGTATGATACCCGCTCGCCCTGGTGGACAACAACACCTTCCGCACGCTTATCTTTCACCATAAAAACCAGCCGGATTTCATCATCTATGACGGGAATAAAGGCATGATTCCCCTGGGAGCGGAGACGGAAAGCTTTTCCTCCACCGAGTTGTACTTTCAGCTTACCATTAACATTCAATACCTGCAGCTCAGCAGTTCTCTTTCCCATTTCAAGCAAATAGGTTCCTTCGTACCGGGCCATGTCCTCTGCGGTTACCGGCAGGTCAGGCACCTGGGGCAATTCCATCCCCAAAGCCGCTCGCGCCAGAAACTCTTCGATTTCCTGATGTTGCGTATCGTCAGAATTTGCCAGCACTACCACTGTAAGACTATCTTCAGGATAGAAGGCAAGAGAAGAATTGAAGCCATCGATGTCTCCAACATGGACCACTTTTGGATGGTCGCCAAGCTGCGCCAGGTCCAGTCCATAGCCGTAGGTCCTGGTTCCGCCTGAGGAAAGTGCAGTCGGCGTGGTCATTTTTTGCAGCGACTCCGGGGAAACCACCTTTCCGCTGTGCAGCAGGTGGGTCCAGCGGACTAAATCCCCAGCGGTGGAGTATAATCCACCCGCAGCATTATTCTTTAAATGGGGAGGAAATGCATTTAGGAGTTTCCCGTCTATGCTCCTTTCATATTTGTAGCCTTTTGCCCGCTTAGGAATGATACGCTCCGGACTTCCAAACAGCGTGTGGTGAAGTCCTAATGGTTGTAACAACTCCTCTTCTACATACGCTTCGTAAGGAATCCCCGTAACCTTGCCGATGATTTGCCCTAAAAGATAATACCCGCTGTTGTTATACCGGAAATGCTCACCGGGCTTAAAGTCGAAAGGCTCTTTGGCAAACAACTCAAGCATTTCTTCATAAGAAAGGCCCTGCCTGAGCTTCTGCTGAGCTTCCTCACCCAAATCCGTATAACTCTTAATGCCGGATGTATGATTGAGCAGGTGGTGTACTGTTACATGATGACCCTGCACAGGATAGTTGGGCAGAAACTTGGTTATCGAATCCTCCAGAGAAATCTTTCCCTTCTCCACCAGCCGCATAATAGTGGCTGCTGTGAATTGTTTGGAGATAGAAGCAATCGGATAGACGGTTTCTGTGCCGGCGGCCACTCCCATTTCCACATCGGCCTTGCCATACCCTCTGGAGAAAACAACCTCTCCGTTCCGGGCTACGGCCACTGTCATGCCCGGCATAAAATTCTCAGCCAGATGCGCGTAAGCCAGGGAATCTGCAACTGACTCTATTCTTTTTAAATCGATATTCGGAGATGAGGTATCTGATAGATATCCTTTAGGGGCACAGCTTATCACAGTGAGTATGCCGAGAATAGGCAAAGCACTGGCGCATGCCTGCTTTACGCAGGCCGTTATTCGGGTAAAATTTTTCATGATATTTGTTTTACGATTTTATATTTGCCCGGGAATGAATCGCATTCCGTTGTTTAAAAACCGAATCTCCCATTACCAGGAGACTCAGGAAGCATTCTCCATCCATATTTTTAAAAGGCGGCTCTTTTCCTGGCTGATAATGATGGATTCATTATTAGACGGGCGAAGCTCAATACGCAAACGAGACTTATCGTAGCTTTCCACGTCTGAGATGGCTTCTATGTGCGCCACATATTTTCTGTTCAGCCTGAAGAAAGCAGCCGGATCTACTATGGTCTCCAGTTCTTCCAGACTTTGATTAACCGGAAACTTTGCTCCCTTCCTCGTTACCAGAAACACGTATTCATCACGGTAGAAGTAGGATATTTGCTCCTGCTTAATGCTCAGCAGTTTGTTTCCCTTTTTTACTAAAAAGCGTTTCTTATAAGGTGAATCCGCAGCCTCAGCACCTTTTAGGATATGGGCTAACTTTTCAAAAGAAAGCTGCCTGATGTGCCGCTGCCTGAATTTTAAAACAGCCTGGGCAAACTTTTCCTCACGAATCGGTTTCAACAGATAATCCACACTGTTAAAATCAAAAGCATTAAGCACATACTCATCGTAGGCTGTGGTAAAGATAACATCGGCCTCTACCTGCACCTGCTGTAATATTTCAAAGCTCCTGCCATCTGTCAGCTCAATATCCATCAGTACTAAATCCGGTTGCGGATTTGACCTGAACCATTTAACAGCCCCTGCCACACTTTCCAATGTACCTACCACTTCTGCCTCTGGTAGGTGCCGCTGCAGTAATCGCAGGAGATTAGTTACAGCAGCTGACTCATCCTCAATAATTAGAATCTTCATAAGTCATGATGTGAAGTAGCGGTATTTTCACACGAAATAAGCTGGCGGTATCTTCAACCACCACAGGCTCACTTCCTAATAAACCATAGCGCTCCCTGATGTTGCTCAGACCAACTCCGAGGGAATGCCCTGCCTCTTTAGCAGCGCCCTTTGTATTTTCAACGATGAGGTAACCATTCTCCCTTCTAATCTTAATCAGAAGAGGCGCCTCCCCGGAGAGCACATTATGTTTGAAAACATTCTCTAAAAGTGTAGGTAAGGTGAGACTTACGATCTGGAAATCATCTATTTGACCATTGTTCTCTATGGTATAGCTGAACAATTTTCCGAATCTTGCCTTAAAGAGCTGCAGGTATGCCTCGGTAACAGCAAGCTCCTCCCTGGCAGGCACCACCTCGCTATTCCGGTTCTGTAGAGTATACCGTAATATTTCACTTAATTGCTCCAGGAATTGGGCAGCTCCCTTTGGGTCTTCATGGATAAGAGCGTGCAGGGTATTAAGGCTGTTAAAGATAAAATGCGGGTTTATCTGGCTCTTAAGTGCATTATAGGTGGCCAGGGCGGTTTCCTTCTTCAACTGCTGGCTTTCTACAGCTGATTGCTTCCAGTGAATAATCAGGTAACTTCCCAAAAGAAAAATTATCGTGAGACAGGAGAAAATCATCCAAATACTTAACAGTACTATTACAACCTCCCCTTCCAGTAGCTCACGGGCTCCTTCAATAGGCTTTCCCCCCTGCCTGACTAAAAGGTAGACTAACAAATACACCAACAGGCTACCGGCAAGGCTAAGCACTACCTGCAGCAATACCAGTTTTATACTTGCTTTTGCTTTAGCTACATGCAGCTTATGATGAATCCATTCACAGAGAGTCCAGAGCAGGAGCAATGAAATGAATATCAGGATGTAACCCCACAGAGGCAGCTCCACAGGTTCTCCATGTAGGCTCATCAATATTTGCAGAATGTAAATAAATACACTTACGCTAATGGCATATGCCCACTTAAGCCACCGCCAGACTCTTTCAACTTCATAATTAGTAGTCGTTTCCATATAAGCTCACCCTTTGGTAGTATTATCTAATGCCATTGCAGGTGGCAGCTCCTTTCACCGCTGCCAAACTTATCCTGCTTTTCAGCTGCCCTAAGCATTTATTATCCTAAATGTACACAAGGAAAAAATCATGAATAAAGGTTTCCTGCTGAAACGGGAAAAACCGGGGCTGAACCGGGTAATAAAGCAAGTGAGCAAAGTGAAGAAAGGCAGTTGATCGGGAACCTTCCATCTGAAGGATACACCTGCGCCTTTGATACTCCGGCAGCTTAGCCTTCCTTGTTGAAAGGCAGTGGCCGGGCCGCCATTTTTCATTATCTACCACCGCCAATCTCACCTCCACTCCTATTACCAGAAAATGGTATTTAATGCCCTCTTCGCGGTTCCGCATACCAGCCCATTAATTAATGTAGAATGGGCAACTGCAGTCACTCCAATCATGATGAGCCATGAGCCCTTGGAACGCTGCCGAATAGCGGGTAAAGAAACCCATAATCGGGAGGATCGGTGTGATACGCCACCCAATACCAGCAATGGGGTCAGGAAATTTAAAGCAAAAAACTATAAGTAACTACTTACGTATTTCAATCAATGTTTTTAAAAGGTACTGCTAAAATAGATAAACAGTCATCAAAAGTGGTAAGGAACCATAATTTAAGGCAACTTCAGTATTAATAAAAGTTTATTAAAATGGGTAATGAATCTTTTTGCCTTCATTTTTCTGACACAATAGCAAATCTTCCCTCGGGCTCTTCACACCAATAAAATGGATAAAAAGCAATAAACCTATTGAAGCAAACATCTCTCTTTCCTCAAGATTTCTGTCATCGCCTCTTCTTTTTTACCATAATTATAAATAACTTTAGTAAGTTATAACTTAATTTATTTCACTCTACCAAAACTACTTAGCTGCAGGAAAAAAGGACAAGCAGTTTCCTACTTTTCCCCTCCGCAAGGTGGATCCTTTTCCCTGCCTACTGTTTAATAAGAAATGATTGTTCACCAATTCCCTTTCGACTATGAAAAAAATGATTGGTCTACTTTTTATTTTTGTAATGAGCCTGCCCGTTCTGGCACAGGAAAAAGCCTCCCTTTCTGAGGCAGAAAAGGATGAAATAATAAAAAATGTAAGCGCACTCCTTATTAAAAACTATGTATTTCCGGACAAGGCCAGGGAAATGGCAACATTCCTACGGAAGCAGAATAAGAAAGATGCTTACCAGCAACAGTCTACTTATCAGGAGTTTGCCCAGGCCCTGCACAGAGATCTGCAAAGAACACACCGCGACCTACATTTGGGCCTTCACTACAATCCCAGGCAGGTAGCTTTCATCCGTCAATGGGAATCTCAAAAACAGGATTCTGCTTTTCAACAGGAGCAGATCCGAATGGCGGAGAGGTTGAACTTTGGATTTGTAAAGGTGGAGCACCTGCCAGGTAATATTGGGTATATAGATTTCAGGCAGTTTGCCCCACCAGAAAAGGAAGCCCGCCAGACAGTAGCATCTGCCATGGGTTTTGTTCGCAATGCCGATGCCCTTATTATTGATTTGAGAAAGAACGGAGGAGGACATCCTGAAATGGTGCAGTTAATCATGAGCTATTTCTTCAAGGAAAAACCCATTCATTACAACAGCCTGTACGATCGCCCCACCAATACCACCAAAGATTATTATACTTTAAAAACAGTAGAGGGTCCCCGGATGCCGGAAGTGGAGCTGTATGTGCTCACCAGTGGCTTTACTTTTTCGGCAGCGGAGGAACTCACCTATAATCTTCAGACGCAAAAGAGGGCCACTATCGTAGGGGAAGTAACAGGAGGAGGCGCCCACCCTACCCAGTCCTTCGCAGTCAATGATGATCTCGTCCTTAATGTACCGGTGGCAAGAGCCATCAATGCAGTAACGAAAACGAATTGGGAGGGCAGAGGCGTCATGCCGGATATACCCTCAGAGGCAGACAAGGCACTGCTGAAGGCCCGATACCTTGCTCTAGCCAAATTACGGGATTCCAGTTCCTCTTCAATGGAAAGAGCGGAATTAAGCTGGGAGCTAAATATAGTGGAGGCAGAACTCCATCCGATTCAGTTGAGCCATGAAGAGTTAACCCCCTTTGCAGGAAGGTACGGAGACAGAAAGCTCCTGCTTTATGAAGATGGATTGTACTTCCAAGAATACAATTACCCGAAAAAGAAAATGACCCCGCTGACAAAAGATACTTTCAGCATCCAAGATCTGGATTACCTCAGGGTAAAAGGCATCAAGAATGAAGACGGAAGTATTTGGAAGCTACTCCTGCTGTACCAGGACGGCAGGACGGAAGAAGTCATAAGAATAGAATAATGTAAAATTCTTTTATCTTTAGTGGCATGGAAATTAAACCCGTCTACCCCTTGCTTTATCAAGAATAACCAAAGAGGAAAGCTTCTGTAAGATTCCACAGGAGCCAGGCATATCAGCTTATCGGCTTTATTGGCGGAAAGGTAGTTTTAGCCTCCCACTTTCTATGGAATGGGACGCTTACGCCTTTTTTATACCTTTCTCAAAATTTAAACATGCTCTCAGGTTAAGTTTTGACTTATTGCTCTCATTCAATTTCCACAAACCGAAAAACCATTTATTTTAAAATCTAAAATTACATCCTAAGGCACGAAAGTATATCCTCTTTATTACCCAGAGAGCAGCTATAAATTCCTCTCAAAAACACTCCCTAGGCTACTTCATCCCTTATTCACAAATATTATTTTGTCCGAACCGTTTCCACAAGCTACACTTTGTAGTGAAAGAATAAAGTTTGTCCATTTTGAAAAAGGCTTAAAATGATTAAATCTTGGCAAGTTCCAATTTGAAGTGTACCGACTTTTTTCCATCCCAAAGAAGTCCCATATAAGATGTATCAAAAAAGACCAGGCAAAGCTACCAGGAGTGGTCGGAAGATTTTTTCTTCCGACCTTTTTATTTTTAGTGGTAACAATTCAT
>NZ_ANNU01000051.1 GCF_000346615.1 Nafulsella turpanensis ZLM-10 | reverse complement strand
TTGTTACCACTAAAAATAAAAAGGTCGGAAGAAAAAATCTTCCGACCACTCCTGCCTTCCGGGAATGCCTCTTTTCTACACTACTAAAATTAAACACCAGATTTTTTAACAAGGAATCTTTTACCTTAACTTAAACTGAGAGCTGCCCAGGTAATTGTTGCCACTGTACACCCTCACGTAGTATACTCCCTCCTTCATTTTATCTTTAGGATCAAAAGCAACGGTGTATCTTTTATACTCCTCGGTAGAGAGCAGCGTGGTTTCAGTGCTGGCCCACAGGTCCATCTCTTCCAGTGCAGGTACTTCTTCAAAAGCCATCAGGGTTTCGCCAGGCATTTCATCGGCTTTTTCTGAACTCAACTTAATATAGATATCGCCAGCAAGTTTTTTAGAAGAGTTTACATCGAAGCTGATATTCAGCTTATGCATCTTTTTCGCTTTTACCGTTAGCTTATCCTTACGCTTCTTCACAGATTCAACCCGGAAGTTGTAGGCCATCAGTGGCTTTTCGAGGCTACGGGCATACAGCACTTCATTTTCTTTCCGCAAGGCTGCAATCGTTTGGTTAAGCTCCGCAACTTCCGCTTCCAGGCGTATATTGCTTTGCTTCATCCCTTCGAGCTGTGCCAGCAGTTCCTGTCTGATTTTCTTTACTGCGTCATTCTCCTTCTTTAGCTGCTGAACAGTGGCCGCATTCTGTTTTGTCATGCGGGCTATTTCTGCCTCTTTACTGGCTACCTTATATTTTGCCTCTTCAATCGCTTTATTCAGTTCCTTGTTTTTTGTGGTGAAGCCGGCCAGGTCATTCTTCAGCCTTTCCATTTCGCTCTTTAAGGAAGCTTTTTCTGCTGTAAGGCTTTCGGTGCGTACTTTTTCTGCTTTTACATCTTCGGTAAGCAGCGAATTGTTGCGGTACATTACTCCAATGGTAAGCATGGAGGCGAAAAGCGTAGCAGTCACTCCGGCTGCCATTGCTTTAATTTTACTTTCGTATGTCATGGTTATAAGATGGTTGTGTGCCTTTTGATGATTCAAAGATGCACTCCTCTTGTTAAAGCTGAATTAAAGCCGAATTAAAAAAGAATTAAAATGATGGTATCGTAATTATCCCCTGCCTGCACAACCTTTGCCCTTCTACACTCGTTGTTTAAACATTAATTATTGAGAATTAAAATTTTCAGATAAATGGACAAACAACAAGAATTGCTAAAACAATATACATTAAACGATTTAAAGCTAAACAACCGCATTGTAATGGCTCCTATGACCCGCAGCCGGGCCGACAATCCGGAAAAGGCTCCTACCGATCTCCATGCCACTTACTACCGGCAGCGGGCTTCTGCAGGCCTTATTATTTCGGAAGGTTCGCAGATTTCTAAAAGAGGAGTCGGCTATATAAACACGCCGGGCATCCATTCCAAAGCACAGGTAGAAGGCTGGAAGAAGGTAACGGAGGCCGTACATGAAGAAGGCGGAAAAATATTTATACAGCTCTGGCATGTTGGCCGGATGTCGCACCCCGACTTCCATGGAGGTGAGCTTCCACTGGCCCCATCGGCCCTGAACCCGAACGAAAAATCGTATACCAGCGAAGGGTTTAAGGATACGGTAACGCCTAAAGAAATGAGCATCGAGGAGATAAAGCAAACGGTACAGGATTTTAAGCAGGCAGCTAAAAATGCAGTAGAAGCAGGCTTCGACGGGGTTGAAATACATGCCTCCAACGGTTACCTGCTCCACCAGTTTTTTAACAGCACCTCTAACCAGCGAACCGATGAGTATGGTGGCTCGCCTGAAAACCGCGGCCGCATTTTGTTAGAAATTATTGATGCCGTAAAAGAAGAGATTCCTGAAAACAGAATAGGTGTTCGCATGAACCCTTCCCTGCACGGTATTTTCGGGATGACACTTAATGAGGAAACCATTCCTACGCACGATTACATCATTAACCGGCTCAATAATTACCAGCTGGCTTACCTCCACCTTTCGGAGCCTTTCAGCGACGTGAGCGATATACCGGGCGCCGAACCCAATATTGCCAAACGTTACCGCCCTATTTACAAAGGCACCCTCATCATTAACGGAGGTTTTGACCAGGAAAAAGGGAACAGGGTAATTGAAGAAGGAAATGCCGATTTAGTCGCATATGGTAAGCTCTTTATCTCGAACCCCGATTTACCAAAGCGTTTCGAATTGGGAGCAGAGCTGAGCGACTGGGATTCGGATACTTTCTACACCCCGGGAGCAAAAGGATATACCGATTATCCTGTACTGGAAGAAGTGGAAAACGAGCACTAGAAAGAATGTATGTCAGCTAAACAGAAAGCCTGCCGGGATGTATACCGGCAGGCTTTTTTCTTAGTGCAGATTTTAGACTGCTGGCAGATCGAGCGGCACCGCTTCCTGCTCAGTAGCTTTAGGTCTCCCCTTCAGCAGGCCCGGAGCAATAAGATAAAAGCCAAGAGCAGTGAAGGCCGATATGCCTCCCAGTATCCACCAGAGTGTGCTAAAACCAAAATGGCTCACCAGCTGTGTTCCCAGGTAAGGCGCCACTACAAAAGCTAGCGCAAAAGAAAAGGAATAAAGCCCCAGGTAAGCCCCCCGCTTCCGTTCTCCGGCCCGCTGCACGATAAAAGATACCATAAAAGGCATGGCAAGAACCTCGGCCATACTCAGCAGGAAAATGGAGACGTATAACATATATGCTCCGCTGGTAAGATTAAGTAAAAGGAAAGAGAGGCCATTCAGCAGGCAACCCACCACAATAATCCGCCATAGTTTGAAGCGCTTTTCCAGCAGGTATACCAATACCATTTCCACCGTAAACACAATGAGGCCATTCAGGCCCAGCAGGGTGCCAATCCGCCACTCCGGCAGGGCATATACCTCGCGGTAATAGAGTGGAAGTGTATTGAACAGCTGAAAAAATACCATGGCAAAAAGGCTGCAGAGGGCAATGAACAACAGAAACGGACGGTCGCGGTAAGGAGATTCCTCCACAATAGCGGCTGCCTTATTTTGCTGAGGAGCCTCATTCCGAGGGTTTTTATTTCTGAAGTAAAAAAAGAACAGAAAGGAGGCTGCAATACAGGTTAAGCCATCGGCAATAAAAAGCCATTCATAGGAAAAAGTGGCCAGCAAACCACCAAGGGCAGGCCCGATAGAAAAGCCCAGGTTTAGCGCCATGCGGTTGAGTGAAAAAGCGCGGGTAACATTTTCGGGCCTGGCATAAATGGCCACGGAGGCGGAATTGGCCGGCCGCAGGCACTCAATTACCGTACTGGCAATAAAAATGGCTAAAGCCAGACTTACAAAATTAGTAAACAGAGGGATAAACAGGAAAAGAAAACCGCCCACGAACAGGCTGAGAAACTGCACGTAAAACTGTCCAATCTTATCGCTGAGCCAGCCGCCTAAAAAGGAGCCGGCAATGGCTCCAAGGCCAAAAGCACCCAGAATGATACCTGCCTGCTCCACACTAAAACCCAGGGGACCGGTTACGTAAATGCTCAGGAAGGGAAGCACCATGGAGCCACTTCGGTTAATAAACATCACCAGGGCCAGCATCCATGCTTCCTGCGACAGCCCTCCATAGGCATTCCGGTACAGTGAAGTAAACTGTTTCATAAGTTTAATACCGAAAATTACTCTATTTCAGGGATGCAGGAGTGCAGCAGGTCTTAGTTTTTTTCTGGTAGTAATACAGATGCTGCGGCAAAACAGGAGCCTTTTGCTGAAATAATTTTATTTATCAACCTTTCCCACGCGCATAAAAACAGGAAAGTGCACCTCCTTAACTTCGCCTTTTTGCCAGAACCGATCCATTTCTTCTTCAAAGTCCGCCAGGGGAGATATTCCTTTTTCGCTGATGTAGTGCTGCACGGCCGACCAGGAACCAAGGTAACCTGTTAGCTGCTCCCGTGTCCAGTAGCAAACGATCTTAAATACAGGTGCTTTTACTTCCGGGAAAGGAAAAGGAATTGACTGGTAGTCTTCGTCTATGTACTTCCGCTCTGCATCCCAGTAAGCTCCTAATGTATGGCTATACAGCTTTTGGAGTACAGGGCCTGCCTCCGACGATATTTGAATGAGCCCATAGCCCCAAACTGCCAGTAAAGCTCCTGGTTTTGCAACCCGCTTCACTTCCCGGTAAAAGGCATTGAAATCGAACCAGTGAATTGCCTGGGCCACACAAATAAGGTCAAGGCTGCCGGAAAGAAGAGGGGTTTGCTCGGCACGGCACAGGAGGTACTCGATATTTTCTTTTCGCCCGGCCTGCTCCAGTTGATTTTGACTGATATCGCTGGCATATACCTTTTCGAAGCGCTCGGCCAGCCGTAAGGCCGCCTGTCCGTTGCCGGTACCACAGTCCCATGCAAGTGAAAAGCCATCTACCTGTTCGAACAGCCACTCATAGAGCTCAGGAGGGTAAGTTGGCCTGAACCTGCAGTAAGCGACCGACTGGCGCGAAAAATTATCTTTGCTTTGTTTCATTTCTATCACTCCTTAAATGGATGCATTTTATCCTGCTGAAGCGGAAATAAAAAAAGCCTTACAAATTGTAAGGCTTAAAATTATGATAAAAGCATTATATAATTTTAAAACTAAACACGCTTAACGTTTACAGCGTTTAGTCCTTTTCTTCCTTCTTCCAGATCGAATGTTACTTCATCGTTCTCTCTGATCTCGTCAATCAGACCAGATACGTGTACGAAATATTCTTTTTCTGATTCTTCGTCAATAATAAATCCGAAGCCCTTCGAATCATTAAAGAATTTTACTGTTCCTTTGTTCATTATTGTATTAGTATTATAATTGATTATACACAAACCTACACTTTTTATTTTAAAGAGGATAATAAAAAATCATAAATCTGCACCTCTTTAACAAAACCACCCCTTCTACTGCTATTTAAACGGCTGTTACCATGGCTGCGAGCCTGCTATTTAACCTAACTCCTGCTTAAGAATATATCCTGCTGAAAAAGCATTTTAGTCAATACCTATAAACAAAAAAGGATACACAAACAGGTAAATAAATACCTTTTGCATATCCTTAAATCTTTCAGGAAGGAGCATCTAATCGACTCTCCTTTATATATTTTATTCGGGTCTGATTACCAGCCGCCTCTATCGCCGCCGCCACGGTTGCCACCGCCGCCGCCATAGCCGCCTCTGTCGCCACCGCCACGGTTGCCACCGCCACCGTAACCGCCGCCGCTGCCACCACGGCTTCCGCCGCCATAACCGCCACCGCCACGATTACCGCCGCCGCTTCTTCTTTCGCCTTCTTTTCTTTCTTCTGCTTTATTCACAACCACTGCACGGCCGCCAATTTCAGATCCGTTTAATTCTTCAATTGCTTTAGCTGCCTGCTCATCATCAGGCATTTCAACAAAACCAAATCCTTTGCTTCTTCCGGTGAATTTATCAGAAATAATCTTTACTGAGCTTACCTCACCATACTCTTCAAAAAATTCTCTTAATTCGTCTTCCTCAAGTTTAAACGGAAGACTTCCAACAAAAATGTTCATAGTTGACTGTAATTTAATTCCTTGTAATAAGTAAAAATAGACTTTATTTGATTAAGATAATCATATTTAACCAGATTTTTACATAAGATATAAAACTATCTGTTAAGTATAATCAAATTAAGCTTATTTAGTTCCGGAAATAAGATACATTATTGTACCTCCTCCCGCATGGTAAGAGTGATTTTCTATCGCCTCGGCCATTCTTTCGCCCAGGTGCGCATATTTTCGTCTGTACATTTCATAAAAGGCCAGGTAGCCCCTGCCTGCTGATTTAAAATATACTTCATCGTCGGCAGCATCTCCGCTTACCCTTGCCCATTGTTGCAGGGTAGCCTCCTGCTCGGGCTTTGCATAAGGAGGGTACATGGCAATGGCCTTATCCGACAGGCGCACTTCTATATCTCTGAAACCGGCCTCGGCCAGCATGCCCGGCAACAAATCGCCTAAAGAATTATCTCCCTCGCCCCGCTTCTTTTTCCCTTTCTCATAAATAAGGGCATACTTTACATGCTCTAAAGTTTCTTCCACCGAATCATCGGCCGAAAGGGAGCTTTTAATAAGGGACTGGACGCGGTTATTGGGTTCCACACATAAAATGGTTCCCCCGGGCTTTAACACCCGCTTCATTTCAGCAATGGCCAGGGCAGGATTTTTAATATGGATTAATACCGTCTGGCAGGTTACCATATCAAAGAAGTCATCCTCAAACGGCAGAGTGCGGGCATCGGCCGCCTGCAGGCTGAACCGGGCTCCCAGCTTCCTGAAATCTTCCTTCACTTCAGGATCTTCGACCGACCATTTGGGGTCGTTATCTACCGCATAAATGTCTGGATTCTCGGCCAGGTAAGGGGTTAGCAGCCGGCTCCAGTGGCAAAGGCCACAGCCTACATCCAGCAGGCTGTGATGCTGCTTTAGCCTGAGCCTTTCGGCCATCAGGTCCAGGAAATCTTTATTCCACCAGAAGTCCCTGTAACCACCAAAATAATCTTCGGAATGCCCTTGGGCTTCACTGTTCTCCATTATTTACCCATCCTTTCCTTCCGGCAAATCCAAACCTAATCTCTATTCTGTCTTCCCCGGCCCGACCAGTTATTCCTGCTCTTTCGAAAGTCAGTGGTCCTCTTTTGTCCCTGCTGCTGTCTGCGTTCCGGTGCTTTTGCCTGAACAGGAGCGGTATCCTGCGCGGGAAAGGGATGGTCTTCAACTACAGGAATATTTTTCCCAATTAGCTTATGAATATCTTTCAGGTATGCGCGCTCTTCTGCATCGCAGAAGGAGTAGGCCATTCCGCTTGCGCCTGCCCGGCCTGTACGACCAATTCGGTGCACATAAGTTTCGGGCACATTGGGCAAATCGAAGTTAATTACGTGCGAGAGCTCATCGACATCGATACCCCTTGCGGCAATATCGGTGGCGACCAACACACGGGTTTTTCGGTTCTTGAAATTCTGCAATGCATTCTGGCGGGCATTCTGCGATTTATTGCCATGAATGGCTTCTGCTCTTACACCAGCTTTTGTCAGGTCCTGCGACACTCGATTGGCCAGGTGCTTGGTTCTGGTAAATACCAGCACACTTTCGATGGCTTCATCTTCAAGCATATGCAGGAGCAGCGACTTTTTGCTTTTTTTATCAACAAAATAAACTGCCTGCCCAACTGTATCGGCCGTGGAAGACACAGGTGTTACCTCTACCTTTACCGGATCGATTAGTATGGCACTGGCTAATTTTACAATAGCCGGCGGCATGGTTGCAGAGAAAAATAAGGACTGCCTTTTAGCCGGAAGCTTGGCGATTACCTTTTTTACATCGTGTACAAAGCCCATATCAAGCATACGGTCTGCCTCGTCGAGCGTAAAAAGGCTGATATGGCGCAGGTCTACAAAGCCCTGGTTCATGAGGTCGAGCAAACGGCCCGGGGTGGCAACGAGAATATCTACTCCGGATTGCAGGGCATCGGTTTGTGATTTTTGTGAAACACCGCCAAAAATAACCACATGCCTGAGGCCTGTATGTTGTCCATAGGCTTTAAAGCTTTCGCCAATCTGGATAGCCAGCTCGCGGGTTGGGGTAAGAATAAGTGCTTTTATTTTTTTAGATCCTTTGTCTGCCTGCTTTTCATTGTACATGATTTGCAGCATTGGAATAGCAAAGGCAGCGGTTTTGCCTGTACCGGTTTGGGCACAGCCTAAAAGGTCTTTTCTTTTCAGGATAACGGGGATCGCCTGTTCCTGGATAGGCGTGGGTTTTTCATAACCTTCTGTTTTAAGCGCTTTTTGGATAGGCGCTATCAGGTCGAGATTTTCAAATGTCATGTAATAGTATCTAAGAAAGGCTGGCTTAGCCTGTTTGAGGGACTTAATCAGCGCGGTCTGTAAGGAAAATGATGGCGGCGGAATTGCCTCCATCTAACAAAGGTAGCTTGTTTAAAGTGATAAAAAGCTTAAGCACCGCTTTATTTTTAATTCGCTGTGTTATGCTTACTACCTGCATGCCTCCTAGAATGCAGAAAACCAAAAAATCGTTCCTTTTAAGTAATGACAGGAGACGATACTACATTACAATGGCAAAGCGAGGCAGTAATATAAATTTTCTGCGCCTAAATCTTCGCTAACCTAGCTTCCTACCAGGTCCGCTTTACTACATAAGTAACGAGGCCCCACACATCCAGTTGGTTTTCGTCTGTAAGGGCAATGGGTCGAAAGGGAGAGTCGAGTGCCTCAAGCCACAGCATACCTTCTTTCCGGTACAGCCTCTTCACGGTAAAAGAACCGTTAATATAGCAAACCACCAGCTTGTTGTGCTGCAGGGGAGCATTTCGATCTACCACGAGTATATCGCCGGCGGAAAAACCACTATCCTTAGCACTGTCTACCACACGGGCATAAAAAGTCGATGCAGGATTGTGAGCCACTTCCTGGTTCAGGTCTACAGAGGTTTCCATAAAATTCTCCCCCGCTAGTTCATCATCCTCTTCTGCCTCTCGTATAACAGGTATACGGATAGAGGATGCCTTTACCGGCTTACATATTTCGACCAACACGCTCATGTTATTAGGATTCGCTCCAACTCTATCTTCACGGCAAGTATACGAGATAAGGTAGCAGGCATGCAAGGCATCAAAAAAATATATTTTTCCACAAGCAGCTCAACGACAGGAATTTCAGGCGAAAGCGACCTCCGGATAATTTAGCTTCGGGTAAATTAAAAATCGGCACCCCATCCTGGTGGAGTCGAAATTCCACAGCAAACACAAAGCCAAAGAAAATAAGTTTGATGATTTATATATATTTGTCGCTTAATTTAATTTTTCAATTTCAGGCTGCCTGACTCCTTCTTATTACAAATGTCTTTCTCTCTGGCAAAAAAAGTACAACGATATATAGGCCTGCTTAGGGAAGTCAGGAACTGGCCGTCTTACCTCCTTTTTAAAGCCCGCTCTTCACAGGATGAGGATGACTTTACCTTTAAGTTCAGAAATACCAGCCGACTGCTCGTCGCACGTCGAATGCTCCCACCCTTTAAGGAAGTATTCTTCGACCAGGTATACCTGCAGGGCATTCCTCAAGAGTTTTTTCAGAAAGAAGATTTAACCATTATAGACATTGGCGCCAATGTTGGATTCTTCTCTCTGTTCATGCTGTTCCGCCATCCAAAAGCAAGGGTTTATGCTTTTGAACCCATGCCTTATAATTTTAATAAGCTTGCACAGTACAAGGAAGAGACAAAGCTCGATAAGCTGTTCCCAATAAATAAGGCGGTGGCAGGCACAGCGGAAAAGTTATCGCTCAATTATGCCGGCAATGGCTCTTTTACCACCATGGCCAGTATATTTAGCAATCAGCGCAAAGATCAAATCTTAGAAGTGGATGCCACTACCCTGCACCAGATTGCAGAAGAACAGCAGCTTTCTTCCATTGATTTTATCAAACTCGATTGTGAAGGAGCAGAATATACCATCTTGTATAATACCCCTCCAAGCCTGTTTAAGAAGATTAAAGCCATGGGTATCGAAACACACCCGGGGCAGGATGCGCGTGAGAATGCAGATGCCCTGGCAGTTTTCCTGCAGGAGCAAGGCTATCAGATTAAAATAAAAAAAGGAAGAAGAACCGGCTATATCTGGGCATGGCGTGCCAGGGAGTAGCTTAATTTAGTTTTAATCTCTCTCTGCTACTCTACTGCCGCCTTGAAGCGGCTGCGCTCTCCTTCTTCTGCCCAGGAAAGCCATCAGCCTCTTTTTCCTTAAAACAGGACATAGATCATAAAAGGAAAACTTTATTTTCCTGAAATTGCCCCTTCACCCCAAGAATCACTTTCCAGCTACTTTCCCATATAAATATAAACCTACATTTGACCTGCAAATTATCAATACCAAAACATTAAGGACAGGCAAAGCCGTTTCTATGAAGGGAAACCTGGTTTTTAGTACAGTAAGAATATTTAAGAAGCTCATCTCATGCAGGTTTTTACCTACACCAGAAAACAGGAACTGGCCAACAGCCTTACCCATGGCCTTGGCGTTTTACTTAGCATAGCCGGTATTGTTATTTTATTCTCCAGGGCTGCCAGCCAGTCTATCAGCAGGCTCGACTGGGGTGCACTGCTCATTTACAGCGTCTCCTTACTAATGGTGTACGTCAATTCCACCATTTACCATGCCGCCAGAAGCGAAGCCGCAAAACACCTGTTTAAGGTACTGGACCACATCAGTATTTACTTCCTCATAGCGGGCACTACCACTTTCTTTGTGGTGTATTATACAGATAAAAGCTTCTCCACTACTGCTTTTTTAGTGGCGCAGTGGTTACTGGTGCTGGCTGGCACAATTTTTAAAATTTTCTTTACCGGTCGTTTTAAGGTGCTGTCTACCTTTCTTTACATAGCCCTTGGCCTGATGGTGTTGCTCATCATCCGTACCCTCTGGCTCAACATTCCACCCACTATTTTCAGCTGGATTATCGCCGGGGGTATTTTTTATATCTCCGGAACCATCTTCTACCTCTGGAAGAAGCTGTACTACCAGCATGCCATCTGGCACCTGTTTGTACTCTGCGGCAGCATAAGCCACTACATTGCCCTGCTGTACAGCCTGCAGCCCACCAGTTAAGTAAGGAAAAAAAGAGCGGCAGACTTTAATAATCTGCTGCTCTTTGTATCATTAATTTCTGATGGCCATTAGCTATCGAGCCACTCTTCAGCCTCCTGCTGCGTATTAAAGCTTTGCTTTGGCATTTTTGTCTCCTTCGAAACCCCGTCCAGCTGCATTTCCGCAACCTTATCTCCCTGAAGTTCTGCTACTCTACGAACACCGGCCTTCACAATCATGGTTTGTGCCTGTTCATGCAGGGTACGAACCGAGGCAGGATGAATTTTCATCTCGCGGGCATCTGTTAATAATGTAAAGCCAGGGCTTAAAACTGCTATTGTTTTCTTCCAGTCATTGAGGTATTCCGGAACCACTTCAGGCCCACGCCAGAATCCATTGATCGTCAGGTAAGCTCTGTTTCTAATTTTGTTAACCGACAGCTCATACTGCGGTGTTTGAGCAATTGATGTAGTCATAAATGAGTATATGATTTAAATTAACCTGTTTTTCCTATCAAGAATTTTTACCAAAATGGACTTTATTGCAAATTCTTCGCCCTCAATTTAATGTTCCGGTGTGTAGTTTTACAAGTAGAGGTATTGTTTTATTAACTCGTCCTTTAAAAGAAGGCCTCACCTGCACCTAATTAATGCTGCAAATACCTCCATAATACACAGGAGTTATCCGGAATTTTACTTATACTGTAGCAAGGAGAGGATTTCTTCACCTGCCCTCATTTTTTTCACTTAAATAAATTTTACTTATGGGACTCCTCAGTGGTTTAATGGGCCATGCTTCCGAAACTTCTTTAGATAAGATTGCCCCGGAATTTGAACCTATCTTAATAGAGGGAGAAAGCCTGCAAAAAGCTTATCAGGTGGTAAGGGATATGTTTGTCTTCACCAATAAGCGGCTCATCCTCGTCGACAGGCAGGGACTCACCGGCTCAAAAGTCGATTACCAGTCCATCCCCTACAGCAGCATTACCCGCTTCTCGAAGGAAGGACAGGGCATGCTCGATCTGGATGCAGAGCTAAAAATATGGATAAAAGGAGAAGCTTTACCTATCAAAAAAGAGTTTAGGAAAAGTGACAGCGTCAATGAAATTTATAAGCTGCTCAGCACTTACACATTGAAATAGATACTCCTGGGCTTACCGGAAAACGTTACCCCTACTGCCCGATAGATTCTGCAAGTATAAGTGCAACCTTTCCTGCTATGCCAGTACTCGCATTGGCATAGCAGGAAATTTATTGGCGATGCAGTACATGGAGACCGCCAGGGCTCTCACCCCCCTCTTCCTCAACAGGCACAAACCGCTTAAAGCAGTTTAGCGGCCCGGGTGCATTTTACGGATGGGCGTTAGCAGGTACTCCAGTCCGTTTGCTTTTATTTCGTAGATGAGTCCCAGTTGCTCGCCAAGCTTGCCCTTCGGAAAACCCTTCTGATGGTACCATACCAGGTAAGGCTCCGGCAGGTCAATTATTTTTCTTCCTTTGTACTTTCCGAAGGGCATTACGGCTCTTACCAGTTCGAGCAGAACGTGTTGTTGTGAAGATGGCTGCATGCCCTAAATATAGCCCGGCCGCCTATCCCGAGCAAGCCAAGCCACAAAGTTTACTTTCGACGCTTTACGCCCCTCACCGCTTCGGCTGTAAAGGGATCTTCAGGCCAGAAGTGCTTCGGGTAGCGCCCCCGTAAATCCTTCCGGACTTCTTTATAGGTGCTTTCCCAAAAGCTGCGCATATCCTGCGTTACCTGCACAGGACGGTAGGCGGGCGACAGCAGGTGCACCAGCACAGAGGTTCGTCCTTCATTAACGGCAGGAGTTTCGAGCTGGCCAAACATTTCCTGCAGTCGTACCGCCAATACGGGCGCACTACCATCAGCCTGGTACTGCAAACGGATCTGTGATCCGCTGGGAACGCTAACTTTTTCTGGAGCCAGACGTTCCAGTGCCTGCTGCTGAGGCCAAGGCAGCATAGCTTCCAGCATTGCCTGCAGTTTCAGGCGCGCAAAGTCTTCCCGCTTCCGAACATTCATCAGGTAAGGGGTGAGCCAGTCTTCGAGCATTGCCAGCAAGCCGGTTTCACTTACATCAGGCCACTCCTCTTCCGGCCGCCACTGCCGAAGGCTTAATACCCTTGCCTGCCACTGGCGCACCTCCCCTGTCCAGCTGAAAATATCCAGCCCTTCCGCCCGTACCGCTCCACATAAAATAGCCAGCCGCTGTGCTTCCGGCACCTGTGCCAGCGGGCTGATTTCCACCAGTATATCGCCCAATCGTATTTCGCTGCGAGCCATGAGCTCACCCTTATGGGCATCCCACTCCAGCACTTCCTTTTCCTGCGCCATATCCAATACATCGGCAGGGTTAAGTGGCGCCGCCACAAAAATACGGCCTGCCTGCCCCTGCCGTCCACTGTCGAGGCGCGCCACTGCCAGCCACTCTTGGTGCATCAGCGGATCGTGCTCGGGCAGCAGGGCCAGCCGGCCATTCGAAAGTCTGTAGCGGCCGCTGGCTCCTTCCCGCCTGGCAATTCGTTCAGGATAGGCAACTGCCAGCAGGCGGCCCACATCCGTATCGGCAGGCATTTGAGCATCGGGAGCAGTACGGAGCAGCCTTCGCCAGTGAGCCGCCAGCCGCTCCACGCGCTGCATTAAATTCCTGTCGGCCCGGGCTCCGCCTGAGCCCTTCCGCCGTAGTGCCTCTACCCGCAGGCTTAAATCGCTGCCTGCAGAGGGCGGTAAAATATCCCGTTCTTCCAGCAGGGCTGCCACCTCCGCCGCCAGTGCGGGCAGCTCCCACTCTGCCCCCTTGAGCAGGAGATTGGCGAGACGGGGATGGGTAGGAAAGTGCAGGAGCTCCTTACCTTTAGGTGTTATTCTTCCTTCCTCCATACTCTCCAGCCGCTGCAGCAATTCTTTGGCACCTGCCAGTGCACCAGCAGGAGGAGGAGTAAGCCAGGCCAGTGCCTGCATATCGCTTACGCCCCAGTTGGCGAGTTCGAGAGTGGCGGGCGAAAGATCTGCTTCCAGTATTTCGGGCTGGCGGTGAGGTTGTAGTTTATACTGCATCGGCTCTGCCCACAGGCGGTAGGCCACGCCCGGCCCCAGGCGCCCCGCACGACCCGCACGCTGGTCAGCAGTATCGGCCGACACCTTTACCGTCTCCAGGCGGGTAAGGCCCGATTGCGGATCGAAGCGAGGAATACGGCTATAGCCGCTGTCTACCACCACCCCTATACCTTCTATCGTTAAGCTGGTTTCGGCAATGGAGGTGGCCAGCACTATCTTTCGTTTTCCCTTCGGGTGGGGCAATATTGCCTGCTGCTGTTCCTGCTGGGGCAAATCGCCATACAGGGGGTATACTTCTACTCCTTCCGTCTCTTCCAGCAATTCTGCCGTGCGTCGGATTTCGCCGCTCCCCGGCAGGAAGGCCAGCACATCGCCTTCCTCTTCGCGGAGTGCCAGGCGAACCGCCCGGGCAACCAGCCGGGTAATGGGTTCCCGCTCCTCCTGCGCCAGGTAGCGCAGCTTTACCGGGTATTGCCGGCCTTCGCTGCGGATAACGGGTGCTCCTCCGAGCAGGCGCGACAACTCGTCCCCTTCCAGCGTGGCCGACATAATAAGGAGCCGTAAATCTTCGCGCAGCACAGCCTGTGCTTCCCGGCTGAGGGCCAGTGCCAGATCTGCCTGCAGACTTCGCTCATGAAACTCATCGAAAATGACCAGCCCTACTCCTTCCAGCGCATTATCGTGCTGCAACATGCGGGTGAGGATTCCTTCAGTCAGGACTTCTATACGAGTTTGGGAGCTTGTTTGGTTTTCGAAGCGCACACGGTAGCCGACGGTTGCTCCAACTTTCTCGCCCATCAGCTGAGCCATGCGCTGAGCAACCGAACGGGCGGCGAGACGGCGAGGCTCCAGCATCAGTATTTTCTGTCCTTTCAGCCATGCTTCCTGCAGCAACTGCAGCGGCAGAATGGTACTCTTGCCTGCGCCGGGTGGTGCCTGCAGGATAATGGTATTCCGCTCCTGCAAGGCTTTTTTAAGTGCCGGAATAATATCGAAGATAGGAAGTTGCTGCTCTGCCATAAATGCCCTGTAAAAATAGCCCGCTGCAAAAGTACAGGGATTCCGGCGAATCAGAAACACGTGCCCCTTTTTCCGGGCAATCTTTCAGCGCTTCTGCCCGCACACCAGGTACAGGCGTTCCCCGGAAGAGCGGCTACCATTCAGCATATTAGTATTCCTTCATTTCAGCAGCTAGTTACAGCTGTTTCCTTATTACCTTGACTTCTTCATCAGGAAAATCGGCATAGAAACGCTGCTGGTCTTTAAAGTTGAATACTCTTCCTTCGTTCCGGAGCTTTTCAATTTCAGCTAAATCGGGAGACTGGAAAAGCCAGCCTGGCACCTGTGGCATCATTTTCTCCATAATGCCCCTTTCCGGCATATCTAAAACCGGCGCGCAGTAACAGGCGGCCTGCCCGTAATTTACCGGCACGGCCGTCGACTCAGGAGCGTCGCCCACTGTTTGTGACACTATGGAAAAAGCCTGCGTTTCCAGGGCTCTTGCCCTTGCACCGATATGTACCCTGCTGGAACCACGGATGGTTTCCGTGCAGCTTGGCGCCAGAATAAGTGAGGCCCCTTCAGAGGCCAGAAGCTTAGAGCCGAGGGCAAACTCTACATCATAGCAAATCTGGATACCAAAACTGCCCCATGGAGCTTCGAAGAGGGTTAATACTTTGGGCGCTCTCCCTACTCCCCAGTCTTCGGCCTCAAATCGGGTAGTGAAAAATTTATCCTGATAGCCCACCATTCCTTTCGAAGAAAAAACATACGCCCTGTTCAGTACATTTCCTTCTTCCTGTACCGGGAAACTGGGAGCCACAATGGCGACATTGTACTTTCCGGCCAGCTCTGCAAAGGCCGAGCAGAAATCTCCTCGTAAAGTATCCATGGCCTTTATTTGCTCCCGTACATTCATCAGGCCTGCTTCTTCCGGCAACAAAGGGAGCAGGTCCAGCGAACCATATTCAGGAAACAGCAGGAGTTGCGCTCCTTCCTTTGCAGCGCCTGCGATCCATTCTTCGAGGTGCTGGTGCCACTCATCAAAAGTTTTATGTTCGACAATAGGATATTGCGCTGATGCTATTTTTACTTTCATCTGTGTTAATCAAATTTAATTTTATTCCGGAGCAGAAGAGAAAGACGATCCGGGAGGAAAGGGACAGCCATTGCTGCTGTAGCTGCTGGCTGGTTAATGTTCCATAACGGAATTAAAACATGACTGGTTACAGGCATAGCAGATTACCAATCGGACTCCTTCGGGTATAGCGAGAATAACCCGCTGAATTGCGTAGGGTGCTTTCATTTTTTCTAATAGCAGCCAGAGTGTCTGATAACTTTCTAAAACATCCTTAGCCCTTAATTTACGTTAGTTAAGAAGGAGAGAATGAATACCCAACCAGTGAAAGAAGACAAAGAAAAGGAAGTACAGGAGCTGCTGAAATTCAGAGAAATCGTGGAGTCTGCTGAAGACATGATCTACGAGCTGGATGAAGACGGGAAGTTTATATATGCCAATAAAGCCGTGGAAAGCTTTTCCTGCCTTACGAGAACCGAGCTCCGGCAGGTATACTGGTGGGAATTAATAAGGGAAGATGCCCGCCAGAATCTTATCCATTACTATAAAAACCAGTTAAAGAACCGCATCAGCGATACCTATACAGAGTTTCCGATGGTTAACCGGAAGGGAAAAGAAATTTGGATTGGCCAGAACGTTCGAATGGTATTTGAAGATAAATGGGTTACCAGGGTTCGGGCCATTGCCCGCGATATTACCGGCCGGCGAGAAGCGGAAGCAAAACTGGCAGAATCGCAGGAAATATTCCGGAAGGCTCAGGCAACGGCCAAAATCGGGAGCTGGGAATATGATATTGTCACAGATAAGGTTGTTTGGTCGGAAGAAATTTTCAGTATTTATGATCTGCCACAGGGAGAGGCTCCCAGCCGGCAGCAAAGCGGAAGCTACTTTCCGGAAAAGTCGTTAACCCAAATTCAGCAGTCGTTCGATGACTGTATTGAAAAACAGATTCCTTTTGACCTGAAGCTACCTTTTGTCAGCGCTGCCGGCAAAAATAAATGGGTTCGCGTTGTGGGTGCCCCTACTGTGCGTAATGAGGAGGTGGTTAAAATAGCAGGTGTTTTTCAGGATGTTACGGCCGACAGGGAAAATGAACTTCAACTGGAACACTACCAGAATAGTCTTAAGCTTCTCAACAGCATTGCTTCTGACAGAAACATTTCGGCAGATGAACAAATAGAAAATGCCCTTGCTGTGGTAACGGAATTTCTGCAGCTTCCCTTTGGTATCTTCAGCAAAATTGAAGGGAACATTTACCATGTAGAGCATTTCGTTACCCGCGATGGTGATAGCAGCATAAGGAAAGGTCAGCAGCTCTCCCTGCCGGACATGTATTGCGACATTACCTACAGGTTTAACGATGTGGTGGCCTTCAATAACGCAGGCAATTCAGAGTATGTTACCCATCCCAGCTACCTCAACTATAAGCTCGAAACCTACATCGGAATTCCTGTGTGGGTGAATAATGAACGCTACGGCACGGTCAGCTTTTCCTCCCCCGAAATAAGAAAGCAGGGTTTCTCCAAAAATGATATTGAATTTATCCGGATGCTTTCGCGCTGGATTGGCTATACCATTGAACGGCAGGAAGCACAGGAGACGCTGCTGCAGGAAAAGGAAAAAGCAGAGGCAGCCTCCCAGGCAAAAGGCGAGTTTTTGTCGGTCATGAGCCACGAAATTCGTACTCCACTCAATGCGGTTATTGGCATGTCGCACCTGCTTATGCAAACGAAACCGCAGCCTCACCAGCTTACCTACCTTAAAACACTTCGTTTCTCGGCCGAAAACCTGCTGGTACTGGTAAATGATATACTCGACTACAGCAAAATAGAAGCCGGAAAAATTGAATTCGAAGAAACCGACTTCCTGCTCCGCGACTTGATTGTGGGAATTAAGGAATCTTTAAGCGTAAAAGCAGAGGAAAAAGGTATACGCCTGAAACTACTGTGGGACGACGATCTGCCCGAGGTTGTTTGTGGCGATTTTGCCCGACTCGCACAAATACTCAATAACCTGATTGGCAATGCCCTTAAGTTTACGGAAAAAGGCCATGTTAAAATCATAGTCAACCTTCTTGAAGAAGAAGAACACCAATACCAGGTGGAGTTTATGGTCGAGGATACAGGCATTGGCATCTCTCCTGAAAAGCAGTTGCTCATTTTCGACAAATTTTCGCAGGCCGAAAGTAATACCACCCGCCGTTTTGGAGGCACCGGCCTTGGCCTTTCCATTACCAAACGCCTGCTGGAGATGATGGGCAGCCAGATTATGCTGAAAAGTGAAGCAGGGGTGGGCTCAAAGTTTTACTTTACCCTTCGCCTGAAGCGTAGTAATAAAACCGCTGCTGAACTCAATAACCTGCTCCCTGCCACATTTTTTAGCGAAAGCCTAAAAGGTGCCAGACTATTGTTGGTAGAAGATAACCAGGTGAATCAGTTTATTGCACTGGAATTTTTAAAAAACTGGGGCATGGAGGTAGAGGTCGCCAACAATGGAGTGGAGGCTGTTGAGCTGGCAAAAGCCAGGATATATGATCTCATTCTGATGGACCTGCAAATGCCGGAGATGGACGGTTACGAAGCCTCCAGAACCATTAAAGCACTGGAGAGCCCCTCCGGAAAAGCTCCTATTATTGCCCTTACAGCCTCTGCCCAGCTCGACTCTAAAGACAAGGTATATAAAAGTGGCATGGTCGATTTTGTGGCAAAGCCATTTAACCCCAATGAGCTCCGCGCCAAACTTCATAAGCACCTTGGCGCTGCTGAAAAATAAAATGAAAAATCAGCTAATCTCACCTTCAACCTTCCGCATAAATTGCTTAATTTCATATTCGTCAAGGCCTAAAAATTAATGGACTATCTCTACCGCGAAGCCACTTATGCCGACTTTCCTTCCATGATGAAGGTAAGGATGGCTGTGCGCGAAAATATGCTCAGCCAGCCCGGGAAGGTACAGGAGAAGGACTACCTGGAAATACTCTCAAGTGGCGGAAAAGGATGGGTCTGCGAAACAGGACAGGAAATGCTGGGCTTTGCCATTGCTGATATTGACCGGAAAAACATCTGGGCGCTTTTTATTTTGCCTGACTTTGAACAGAAAGGCATTGGCCGGCACTTACACATGTTAATGCTCAACTGGTGCTTTCAGCAGCCAGGAGTAGAAAATCTCTGGCTCAGCACGGATCCCGGAACAAGAGCAGAGCAATTTTACCAGAAGGCTGGTTGGGAAAAGAAGGAGCTACTGGAAAACGGAGAGCAGCTTTTCGAAATATCAAAAAATAGCTGGGTGGCACAGTGGTCGCTTAACAGCTCCATTTAAAGAAGAAAAATTATAAGCATGAAAAATCAGCAGAATAACCCTATGCTCAATCCTTCTAAAAAGCACTTAATTATTAGCACGCTTACCTGGTTGTGCGGAGTAACACTGCTGGTTTTAGCCATGACTGATTTTTTTCGGGACCCACCCTTTAAAGGGGACCACTTAATGCTTTACCTGCTAATAGCTGGCGCTACAGTTGCAGTATCCCTGCAATACATCTCCTTTTTCCGCAACAGGGATTCCACATCTGATTCGGAATCAAAGAAATAATCGATTACTTTCTACCATTTACTTTTTAATAAAAAAATTACTCCATGGAAAATACAGACGAATTTTTAAAAGCGGCCATCGAAGAAGCAAAGAAAGGATATGCAGCAGGAGGTATACCCATTGGATCGGTGCTGGTGCATAAAGGAGAAATTATTGGCCGGGGCCACAATAAGCGGGTGCAGGAAGGCAGTGTGGTTCTCCACGGCGAAATGGATGCTCTTGAAAATGCCGGCCGCCAGCCGGCTTCGGTATACAAGGAATGTACCCTCTATACCACCCTTTCGCCCTGCCCTATGTGCTCCGGCACTATTTTGCTGTACGGAATTCCCCGGGTAGTAATAGGCGAAAATAAAACCTTTATGGGCGAAGAAGAACTACTGAAGAGCCGGGGTGTAGCAGTAAGTGTCGCCAATAATGAGGAATGCTACCAGCTCATGCAGCAGTTCATTAAGGAAAAACCTGAGCTGTGGAATGAAGATATTGGGGTGTAATAAACTTTAACGGGAACATGCCAACCGAAGCTAAAACGGAGCCTATCCGCATCGGAACGGAAAGGCTTTTATTATCACCTCTGCAAATAGCCGACAGTCAGGCCCTGCTCGCTTACCGCTCAAACCCTGCTGTTGGTGGTTTTCTTACCTGGAAACCTAAAAATTTAGAAGAGGTAGAGGAATACATTCGAACAGCTAACTCCATTACCCCAAACACCCCGGAAACGTGGTATCAGCTGGGAATCAGGCTTAAAGATTCGGGTTTATTAATTGGCGATATGGGTGTTCACTTCTTTGGGCCTCAAAATCAGCAGACAGAGCTGGGCTATGCCATCGCGCTGGAACATCAAAGAAAGGGCTATGCTTCAGAAGCCATAAAGGCAGTAATAGACTTTCTGTTTGGCATTTACCGGAAGCACCGTATCACTGCTTCGGCAGACCCCGGAAACAAAGCCTCAATCCAGCTACTCCAAAAGCTGGGAATGCGGCAGGAAGCTCACCATATCAAAAGCTTCTGGATAGATGGTGAGTGGACAGATGATATTGTTTTTGCTATCCTTCGGGAAGAATGGGCGCAGAAAAACGCCTAATCTTTATCTCCATGAAATAAAGTTAAGCCAGCAATAGGGCTTTCGAGGATACGCCCCACCCGTAGCCCCTGGTCGGCAGCCGCCTGACGAAGGATGTTGCCATAGTAGAAAGCGATAGAGCCTACAAAATGCACCGGCAGTTCCTGATGTCCTTCATACTTGAGTACATTCGTGCGGATAAAGGCAGTAAAGCTGTTGTACACCAAGGTGTAACAGTACGGGTCCTTCAGGTTATGAAAGAGAAAACGGGAAAAGGTGGCCAGGTAAGGCTTGGGAAATGCCTGGCGGTAAATACGGTCCAGCACCTCCTCCACTGTTACTGAGAAGCGCTTCTGGAAGCGCGCCTGCAAATGCTCCGGCATATCGCCCCGCAGAAAATCCGACACTACTTTTTTACCCAGGTCACACCCGCTTCCTTCATCGCCTAAAATATACCCAAGGGCGGGCACCTGCTCAGCAATTTCTTTTCCATCGTACCGACAGGAGCTCGAACCGGTACCAAGTATACAGGCAACCCCCGGCTCATCGAGGCACAGAGCACGGGCAGCCGCCAGCAGGTCATGCTCTATCACCAGCTCAGTATCAGGAAACAGCACCTTAAAGGCCTCCCTAACAATATTTTTCGATTTTTCGGAACTACAGCCAGCGCCATAGAAAAACAGCTGTTCTACCGGGCCTTCCGGTATCTGCCCCGGCAGCTCTTTTTGCAAATGGGCAGTCATTTCCGCAGCCGTCTGGTGGTGCGGATTACATCCACTGGTACGAGCCTGAGAAATAGTGCCATCTGGCTGGAGAATCCGCCATTCTGTTTTTGTAGATCCGCTGTCTGCTATAATTATCATTAGTTGTTCGTTTTTAGTGGCTGATGGTTAGTTCTGCATGTCTATTCCCTGCCCAGGTACCTGCTCTTTAATGGAAACTGTAATGGCGAACAGAGTGCCGCCATCGCCTGCTTATTTGCAGAGTTCCCCTTTGATGCTCCCTCTCTCATAGATAAAGATTGCTTCACTCCGCCGGGCTGCGTTCGCAATGACAGCCTTTTAAGGACCTCTCCCTCTCTTGGATCCTGGCTCTAAAATTCTACATCCATCGTCACTCTACTCATTTCCAAATTTCCACATTCTCAAATTAGTTTTCCTACCACCTCAAACTTATCAAAAACTTTTTCGGTATGGGGGGCATCTTTTAATTCGTCTGTTAAATCCTGCCCGGCCCAATGTTCATAATGTTTGCCGTTACGCCAGAGGCGGGAGGCGCCTACATCGTATATCTGGCCGAGGTAGGCTACCCATATTTCCGGACGATCCTGTCCGTTTCGAAGGGCCAGCTGAGCGCGGGTATACACCTTTAGCTCTTCACTCATGCCTGTGTGCTCAGGTGTTGGTAGTCCTTCAGAAGAACGTTCAGGAATTTTACCGGAGGCATGTTCGTCTCCACTCCCAGCAATTCTTTTGCCTTATCGCTCATAAGCTGCACAGGCTGACCATTGGCCGTACGACGATACAGCTGCAACGTTTCACGTATCAGGGCAATATCTTCATCGGTCAGGCGATTTACCTGCGGAAATGTTACCACATGGTCTTCATCCTGCACAGGAGCATATACCGGCTGCATTCGGGTAAAAGTATCTTTCCGGTATTTTACCACGGTGGTGCCGGCAGCGATATCGCCCAGGCGCTGGCCTTTCCCTCCAATCAGGATACAAAGAATCGCCACGGAACCATAGAGCAGAAAGTCTACCGGGCGTAAAATCCAGCGCAACAAATAGCTTCCAAGCCCGGGTGAGGTGCCATCGAGCCGCACCACTTTAATATGCAGCTGCTTTTTGGCCAGGCTTTGTCCGTTAAAGAAAACCTCACAAATCAGGTGGTACAGAAACACCGGGAGCACCAGCACCACATTTACATAAATGGGCAGGGTCTGGATTTCTATATTGATGTACACCAGCACCAGCAGGTAGGCCCCCAGCAAAAGAGCATCGAGCAGGTAAGCGCCTATCCGCTCCCCCAAACCTGCGACCTCATAATCTATCAGTACATTTTGTGTGGTTTGAATACCAACTTTTTGCATGATTAGTTATATTTGACCTCGGAGTAAATTGCAAAGGTATGCGCGAGGCCTTGTTCGTCAAAAATAATTATAATAAATGGAAAGAGTTTGAGGAACTGCTGAATAAAAAACAGCGCGTACAGCCCGACAGACTGGCATCTCTCTTCATTACCCTTACCGACGACCTGGCTTATGCCCGGACGCATTACCCGCGCAGCCAGAATACCCGCTACCTCAATGGACTGGCAGCAAGCGTGCACCAGGAAATTTACCGCAACAAGAAAGAAAAGTCCGGCCGCTTTGTAAGCTTCTGGCTATACGAGCTTCCGCTGATTTGTTACGAGGCCCGCTGGCAGCTGTTCTATGCCTTCCTCATTTTTGCCGCCGCCATAGGACTGGGCGCCCTGAGTGCCGCCAATGACAACACCTTCAGCCGCCTGATTATGGGCGATGCCTATATTAACATGACGCTTGAGAATATAGCCAGTGGCGACCCTATGGGGGTATACAAGAGCATGGGCAGGCTGGAGATGTTCATCCTCATTACACTCAACAACATTAAAGTATCACTCTCCACTTTTGCCTTCGGCCTGCTATTTTCCGTAGGCACGGGCTATTTTCTCTTCCAGAATGGGGTAATGCTCGGTGCTTTCCAGTACTTCTTTTACCAGAAAGGACTTTTCCTCACCTCCTTCCTGACTATTTGGATACATGGCACCCTCGAAATCAGCGCCATTATTATTGCCGGAGGGGCGGGACTGGTCATGGGCAACAGCATTCTCTTTCCAGGCACTTTTCCGCGACTGGAGTCATTTAAGCGGGGGGCAAAAAAGGGATTGAAGATTGTTATCGGGCTGATTCCGCTCTTTATTACCGCCGGTTTTCTGGAAGCATTTGTTACCCGGCTTACCGACTGGCACTGGACTGCCAAAGCATTTATTATTCTTACATCGGCCGCTTTTATTGTCTACTACTTTGTAATTTACCCTGCACAATTATATAAAAAACATGCAACAGGCAACCCTCCACCACCGGCCAATTAACTTCAAAAAGGAAAGAAGTTTCAGCCAGAAATTAAATGCCACTTTTGAATTTCTGAGCCAGAACTTCAGGCCCATTACCAAAAATATCCTGCTGATTGCAGGACCCTTTGCCTTACTTACCGGCATCTTCTACGGGATGTACCAGGGCGAGACTTTTGGCGCTGTGCTGGCAGGGCGCAATGATCCTTTCGGTGCCGAAGGTCCCAACACCGCTTTATTAGTGACTGGAGTCATTGGCATGATGGTTTGCTCCATTATTGCCCTTACCCTTATTGTGGCTGTTACCATGCGGCACCTCCGGCAGTATATCGCTGAAGGTCATGCCCGCATTTCAACGGGAGCAGTATGGGCGGGTATAGGCAGAGAGTTCTTTCAGGTATTAGGCACCTCCATCGCCTTGCTTATTGGCGTGCTTTTCGCTACAGGTATTATTGCACTCCCGGTCATTCTCCTATCTGCAGCCGAGCCTACCCCTGTTTTAATTGGGTTGATGATGTTGCTGATGTTTATAGCTATTTTGATAATATACCCCGCTCTTACCCTGCTCTACCCCATTCGCAGCATGGAAGGTGTGGGTATTTTTACCGCCTTTAGCCGCTTATTTAAGCTCATTTCAGGCAAGTGGCTCAGCACTGCAGGCCTGGTTATTATTGTTGGCTTTATTCAGTCCATTATGGGCATTATCTTTGCCGTTCCGATGTATATTATGATGTTTATGCAGGTGATGCATGTTGCCGATGGAGAAGCTACGGCCGAAGCACCTGGCATGCTCTATAATATCCTGTTTTCGTTGGCTTCCGGTGTGAGTATGCTAGGCTCCTTTGCGCTTTACAGCATCCTTTTTATCGCCATTACTTTCCAGTACTACAGCCTTCGTGAGCGAAAAGAAGCGAGTGGATTACTGGAAAGAATGGAAAGCTTTGGTGTGCAGAAGAATGATTTACATGACGAAGACGAGCATTATTAAGCTTTTATATCCTTTTTTCCTCTTTCTTCTGCTTAGCCTACCGCAGCTCTCAAAAGGCATGGAGATGCAGACCGATAGTACGGCTGCACCCCAAATCCGCCATATTGAGCAGGAAACCCTACAGGAACTGTATGCCGATGAGGAAATGGACTATCAGCTGGCCAACCCGGACAATAACTGGTGGTTACAGTTCCGCAACTGGCTTCTCCTGCAATTGCTCAGGCTCTTTGGTACACCTAAGGCCGCCGGCTTTATCGAAGTAGTACTGTACACTATCTGCTTTGGCGCCATCGTATATACGGTGCTGCGGCTCATGAACGTAGACTTGAGCGGCCTCTGGAGTGCCAAAAACAGGCAGGCAGTGCTGCAAAATGAAGACCATGCCCCACATGAAAATATCCATGCCATTGACTTCCAGACGGCCCTGGCCGATGCCCTTCAAAACCAGGAGTGGAATAAGGCCATTCGACTGCTTTATCTTTCCGCCCTTAAAGAGCTTACCGATCGCGAGCATATTCAATGGAAGCCCGGCAAAACTAACTACCAGTACCAGCAGGAGCTTAAGCTTCCGCAGCTGCAATCGCCCTTCCGCCAACTAGGGTATTTCTTTGAATGGGCGTGGTACGGCAATTTCCAGATGCAGGAACAGTCCTTCCGGGAGGCAGAACAGCATTACCAGTCTTTAACGCAAAGCCTCCGTCAGCGCACATGAACAGGAAGAAACTCACCCCCTACCTGCTTATAGGGCTTGCACTTCTGCTGATGGTGCTGGCTGAACTGCTTATTCCCAAGCCTCTGAACTGGACCATTACCCTTTCCGCGGACGATAAAAATCCCTATGGGGCCTATGCCCTTTATCAGGTGCTGCCAGAGCTTTTCCCGCCACAGGGCATTACCCATAACCACCTCACTATATACGAGATGGATACGGCCCCTGCACAAAGGAACTACCTGATACTCGCGGAGCATTTTGCCCCCGATAAAGCAGATGCAGATGTGCTGCTGGAAAAGGCAGCCGAAGGAGCCCACGTTTTTATAGCTGCTCTCCACTTCCGCGGTTCTTTTGCAGATACCCTGCAGTTGCAAACCCGGCATAACCTTTTTGAAAGCATTAGTCAGGAAACTTATTTTGATGGGACAGCAGATTCTACTTTTATCCGGTTTACCCATCCGCAGCTACCGCAGGAGCGTTTTGCCTATACCCTGGCGGCCCTGCCGGCGTCCTTCGACTCTCTAGCAGCCGAAAGTGAAGTACTTGCACAGAACCAGGCGCAACAAGCTGTTTTCATTCGCAGGCCCTGGGGTAAAGGACAGCTATATCTTTCCACCACTCCCCTGGCATTCTCCAACTATTATCTGCTCGAAGGAAATAACCATCGTTTTGCCGAAACGGCTCTTTCGTACCTGCCACCTGCCCCGCTGTACTGGACGGAGTTCTACCAGAGTGGCCGACTGGAGTCCTCCTCGCCTCTGCGCTTCGTGCTAAGCAGGGATGAACTACGCTGGGCCTACTATTTTGGCATGATAGTACTGCTCCTTTTCGTGCTCTTCGGCCTAAAGCGAAAACAACGGCCTATTCCGCTAATGGACGCACCACAAAACACCAGTCTAGAATTTGCAGGCACTATTGGTCAGCTTTATTTTCAGCAGGGCGACCACCGCAACCTGGCACTTAAAAAGATTACCTACCTGAATGAATACATCCGAAGCCATTACCGCCTGCAGGCAAACTGGCACGACCCTTCTTTTGTGCAGCAACTGGCGCTGAAAAGCAGTAATAAGGAAGAAAAAGTCTTCCAGCTGGCAACACAAATTCATCAGGTAGAAAACCATTCGCAAATCTCTGCCGATGATTTACTTCAACTGAACAAAATCATCCTGATGTTTTACTATTCGGATGAGCACAATTTTAACCCAACGCAAGAATCACACTCGATATGAATACAGAAGAAAACCTTAGCAGCCCCTTTCAAACCAGTCGGCTGCAGCTGGAAGAACTGCGGGAAAGTGCTGAACGTATCCGCTCAGAAATAGGAAAGGTTATAATTGGCCAGCAGGAAATGGTGGAGCTGATGCTCATTGCGCTGCTGGCCGAAGGGCATGTATTGCTGGAAGGCGTGCCGGGGGTAGCCAAAACCCTTACCGCCAAATTGCTGGCAGGCAGCATTTCCACCGGTTTTTCACGCATCCAGTTTACGCCCGACCTCATGCCTTCGGATATCCTGGGCACCTCGGTATTCAATATGCAAACAACCACTTTTGACTATAAAAAAGGCCCTATCTTCAGCAATTTGGTGCTGATAGATGAAATAAACCGCGCCCCGGCCAAAACGCAGGCTGCCCTCTTCGAGGTAATGGAAGAGCGGCAGATAACCATGGATGGCAATACTTTTAAAATGGAGGAGCCCTTTATGGTGATGGCCACCCAAAACCCTATTGAGCAGGAAGGCACATACCGCCTGCCGGAAGCACAGCTTGACCGTTTTCTGTTTAAAATAGTAGTGCCTTATCCCGGACTGGAGGAAGAGGTAGCCATTCTTGAAGGGCACCAGCAGCGGAAAAATGTGGTTGCCAGCAAGGCCATTGAAGCAGTGCTGTCGCCCGATCAAATACAGCATTGCCGCCAGCTGGTAAAAGAAGTGCATGCCAGCCCTGAACTACTTCGCTATATTGCACAAATCGTCAACAGTACCCGGAACCATCCCGACCTGTACCTTGGCGCTTCGCCGCGTGCTTCCATTGCTCTTTTAACGGGTGCTAAAGCCGCGGCAGCTTTACAGGGAAGAGATTTTATTACGCCTGAAGATGTAAAGCGTCTTACCGCTCCCGTCCTCTCACACCGCGTACAGTTAACTCCTGAGCGCGAAATGGAAGGTGCCGCCATGGCCGATGTTATCCATCAGCTGGTCGAAAACATAGAAGTACCCCGCTAGTGCAGCTTATTCGCTCCCTATATATCCAGCGGCGCTTTTACTACTTTGCGCTGTTCCTTACCGGCCTGGCCCTTGCCGGCTTTAGCCTGCGCCTGCTCTTTGTGCTGGCCCAGGCGGGCTTTTGGGTGCTGCTCCTGTTCCTGCTCCTCGACTTGTTTTTGCTGTATCGCACCCGCCGTGGCATTAGCGCCCGCCGCATTTTGGCCGACCGTCTGTCGAATGGCGATGAAAACCCGGTGTTGCTCGAAATAGGCAATCATTACCCGCACCCTATTCAGCTGGAGGTAATCGATGAGGTACCGCCCCAGTTTCAGCTTCGCGACCTTTGTTTCCATTTCAGGCTCACCAGTGGAGAGCAAAAAAGCCACACCTACTTTTTGCGTCCCGTAAAAAGAGGTGCTTATCATTTCGGGAACATCAATTTGTTTGCGCAAAGCATTTTAGGTTTCTTCAGCCGGCGGTATACCATACAGGCCGAACAGGAGGTGCCGGTGTACCCCAGCTACCTGCAAATGCGGAAGTATGAGCTTCTGGCTATTTCTAATAAGCTGCAGGATTTGGGCATAAAGAAAATCCGCCGCCTGGGCCACAATCAGGAGTTTGAGCAGATAAAAGAATATGTACGAGGCGACGATTACCGCACGCTCAACTGGAAAGCCACGGCGCGCCGTGGCGCGCTCATGGTAAACAAGTACCAGGATGAACGCTCACAGCAGGTATATTCACTCATAGACAAGGGCCGCCTCATGCACATGCCCTTCCATGGCTTAAGTCTGCTCGACTACGCCATTAACGCCAGTCTGGTACTCTCGAACATTGCTATTCGGAAGGAAGATAAGGCGGGACTCATGGCCTTTCAGCATAAAGTGCAGGCGGTGGTACCTGCCAGCAAACACCCCCGGCAGATGCGCCTGATACAGGAAGCCCTGTACAAGCAAAAAACGGCCTGGCGCGAATCCGACTTTGGGCGGCTCTATCTTAGCCTGCGCCAGACACTCAACCAGCGAAGCCTGCTGCTGCTTTTCACGAACTTCGAGTCTTTACAGAGCATGCAGCGGCAACTGCCTTACCTCCGCCAGATGGCGAAACAGCACCTGCTGGTGGTTATTCTCTTTGAGAATACTGAAATTCAGACAGCCCTCCGGAAAGAAGCAAATTCGCTGGAGGAGGTATATACCCAAACTGTTATGGAAAAGCTGGCTTTTGAAAAAAAGCTGATTGTAAAGGAGTTGCATCGTTACGGTATTCAGGCGCTCCTGACGGCCCCGGAAGATCTTACCCTCAACACCATTAATAAATACCTGGAGCTAAAAGCCCGTGGTATGATTTAAATGTTCAGCTTAAGGACTGCATATTCCGTATAAAATCTCTCTCACCTACTCTATACCGAAGCAGACAGATGGCTAACTTTGGCCAATCGACCTACTTTAACTCGCCAAATAAAATTATTTTTGTACCTGCAGCGTTCTGGTATTGATTTGAAGAAGTTTTTCCCCTTTATCGCCCTCCTTTGCTTTACGGCCCTCCAATCTTATGCTCAGCAGGAGGGGCTCATCAGCGGCCGCATTGTTACGGCCGAAGATACCACTATTGGCATTGCATATGCGCATGTGTACAATAAGAACAACGAAAAAGGAACCACCACCGGTATGGGAGGCAACTATCGCCTGCTGGCATCTCCAAAGGATTCGCTCGAATTCAGAATGATTGGATATGTAGATACCACTCTTTCTTATGCACAGGCCATGGCCCTTAACTTTGTCATCCCGTTGAAAGAAAGGGTATACAAGCTGCGGCAGGTGGAGGTACGGGGTGAGCACCTGACAGAACCCTTCGCACCGGAAACCACACCGGACGACCCTTATTTTGGCTACCCCAGCGTAAGACCCAGCGGTCGTTCGCGGGAGGAAGATAAGATTGGTCTTACGGGTGGAATGGGGGGTACAGGGGTTACCGGCGCGGTAACTGCCCTGGCGAATAAGTTTAATAAAAAGGCCAAGCAGCGGGAGCGTATCCGTCAGCTAAAAGAGCAGAAAAGACAAAACCAATACTATGAGGCCCTTTTCGAATACTGGTTCGACAAAGAAATTGTACAGGAAATTACTGGTCTTGAAGGCAGGGAACTAAATCGCTTCTTAAAATTCTGCAACCCCAGTCTCGCCTTTCTAGAAAGCGCCACCGAATACGAAGCAATTTTAGCGATTCAACGGTATTACGAGAAGTACCAGAATGTTAACAGGTACTGAATAAAAACCCATTGCTACTCAGCTAGGCTAAAACAGCTTTGCATATACATTGAGCCAACGCTCGGGGAGTTCGCCTTCTACGGCAGTAAGATAATCGGAATAGCTGCAGGGGACCATAAAGTTGCGGCCATAGCGACTGTTCTTCTCCTCAGGGTGTGGCACTTCCATCCACCACTTTTCACTGAGGGTGCTCTTATAAAAGGTTATGGTAGCCGGCTCGGAGGGCATGGCTACAATATAACGTTTGTAGTCATTGCTCGCAAAACTCTGCTCCTTTTTGCGGTTGTAAAATCCTTCGATAAAGTACCAGATCATGGTAGCAATAACCGAAGCGGTGGTCTTGCGACTGTCGTCGAGACCAGGGTGATATTCGAAAAAACCCACGGAACTCAGTTTTTCACTCAGGCCGGCATACCAGCACAACTGGCAGGCTTCTTCGCCCGTAAGTCCGAAAGGCTGAGCCCGTACACTTCCGGGAGCATCAGCACCTTTTATGGCCGTGATATCAAAGCTTAAAAGATCGGCATCGCGAATAACGGGCTCTGACTCTTTTATATCCTCCCGCATTTGCCCCAGCCGATGAGCCTGAAAATAAAAGCGCTCCAGCACAGCCATGGCATTGGCGTCGGTAAGGTAGCTCTGGTAGCCCAGCAGGTTAAAGTTGAAAAGATAGTTTGGCTCATGTACCAGCATTTTATGAATGTGCCGCTGGTTATCGGGTAGCTCCTTCTCATCTTCCATATCCAGGAAAGCATCGACACTTACGACGGACACAAGCTTCTCCAGATCTTCATACGCCAGGTACTGCCCAAAAGCCATATCGTGGGAGCCGCCAATGAGCACAGGCAATATATTCTGCTGAATGAGCATCTGGCAGGCTTCCTTAATACGAAGGTGAGTTTCCTCAGGAGTGATTCCGGGGCTTAGATTACCAAGATCGGCGATTTTTAAAGTGCCCGAGCTTCCCTTCTTTAACTGGTACAGCTTCCGGCGGATTTCATTGGCTGCCTGCTCCGCCCCTTCGCTATTGGCCGCACCCCTGTATTCGCTCAGCCCGATAATGGCCATGTCTACCCCTTCATACTCCGGAAAGGTTTCGCCATGGATTAGCATACTCTTCATGAGCGAATTATGAGGCTTTATTCCGGCATACACCCATTCTTCAATGCCGGTAAAAAATATCTTGATATCGATGCTATCCATGCTTTGGTTGTTTGTTGCTGGTTGTTTGTTGCTGGTCTTTAGTGGGTGGTGGCTTGTGCCTGTTTGTTAATAGTGGGTTATAAGTACTAAGACACCTCCAATGAAATTAGCACAAATCTCCGACTTCCTCTTTAATGGTCTCTGGCAGTTTGATAGAGATTACTTCACTCCACAGAGCTACGTTCGCAATGACAGCAGTTTAGAAGGGCCTCCGTCTTGGCTCCTGATTCCGAGCCATTTACTCAACTTCACCCATTATCTATCACCTCTCACCTCTAGTCTCATTCAATCTCTAAATATACAGAAGAGAATAAATTCGGCCAACAGGCGGAAATAAAAAAGGGAGCTTTGCAGCTCCCTTTTTGTCAGAATTTTTCTAATTAACCACCGAAGTCGTCGAAACGAATATTTTCAGGTGGTACGCCCATATCGTCGAGCATTTTCAGTACGGCCGCGTTCATCATTGGCGGTCCGCAGAGGTAGTACTCTACTTCTTCCGGTTCAGGGTGGTTCTTCAGGTAGTTATCGTACAGCACCTGGTGGATGAAACCAACATAACCATCTCCTTCATCGTCGAGGCTTTTCTTCACTTTCCAGTTATCTTCCGGCAGCGGCTCAGAAAGACCTATGTAGAAGCGGAAGTTCGGGAAGTCTTTTTCGATATTCCTGAAGTGGTTGGTATAGAAAAGCTCTTTTTTGGAGCGGCCACCATACCAATACGATACTTTACGGTCAGTCTTCTCTGTATGGAACAGGTGGAAGATGTGCGAGCGCAAAGGTGCCATACCGGCACCACCACCAATGTAAATCATTTCGCGATCGGTCGGGTTGATGAAGAATTCACCATAAGGACCTGAAATAGTTACTTTATCGCCCGGCTTACGAGAGAATACGTAAGAAGAACAGATACCAGGATTTACATCCATCCAGCGATTGTTGGCTCTATCCCATGGTGGCGTAGCAATACGGATGGTGAGCATGATGATGTTTCCTTCGGCCGGGTGGTTTGCCATAGAGTAGGCACGGAACACAGGCTCGTCGTTCTTCATCTTCAGCCCCCACATCTGGAATTTATCCCAGTCAGACTTATACACATCCTGCGGGTGGTTGAGTTCAGGCTTAGGCGTAATGTCCATATCCTTGAAATCAACGGTAATTTCCGGCACGTCAATCTGGATATACCCACCTGATTCGAAGTCGAGGGTTTCGCCTTCAGGCAACTTCACCACGAATTCCTTAATGAAGGTCGATACGTTATAGTTTGATACTACTTCGCACTCCCACTTCTTGATACCGAATATTTCTTCCGGAATTCGGATGCGCATATCCTGCTTTACCTTTACCTGACAGGAAAGACGAACATTTTCTTTCTGCTCGGTACGGCTCAGGTGACCTACTTCGGTAGGGAGCACTTCGCCTCCACCATCTTCTACCACACACTTACACATGGCGCAGGTACCACCACCACCACAGGCAGAAGGAAGGAACACCTTTTGTGAGGAGAGGGTAGATAAGAGTGAGCTACCTGCAGAGGTAACAATTGGGTTCTTCTCATCCCCATTGACAACAATCTTCACATCGCCCGACTGCACCAGCTTAGACTGGGCAAAAAGGAGAATAAACACCAATAGTAAAATTACCAGGGTAAAAGCTACTATTGCAGTAATTACTACAGAACTCATTTACCTATCTCAGTTTTGATTTAACTTACAAGTTCCCTTTACAGGAATTGATGCAAATATATTCAATAATGCCGAATAAAGGCAGTAAAGTTTTAAAAATTTAGCACATCAGCCACCCTTTGCCACTGCCGGTTTCAGTGCAGTAAAAGCCAAACAAGCAGGCCTTATAAGACCTCCTTTCCCGGGAAACCTTCTCCCCACTAAAAAGGCAGCAAAGTTTTCCAGGTGCCTTTCATTAAATTGTATTTAAGGGTAGAGGGTAGAGCCTGCCAGAAGTACCGGCTCAGGTGAGTGGCAAAGCTTGGCTGCATATAACAGTTAATGGTACAACCCTGGCAAGCCGGCAGCCTCCCTTCCTGCGCAATAAGTGTCTGCACCTCAGGCGAGTGGTAGAGAGCCTCCAGCTGGTTTTCAATCGAAAACTCCTTCAGCCCAAGATGATAGCAGGGTAACACCAGCTTATTTTCCGGAGAAATTACTACCGTTGTACTTCCTGCCTTACAAACCGGCTTTTCTACCTGGTTTCCGCCATCTTTTCGGAGACCGATAAAGCCATCATTAAGATATACCCCCCGTTTTTTACCCCACAGTTGTAGTTCTTTTAAGGCGGCTAGTGTCAAACCACCACCCGTCTCCACCTCATTGTAGCCGAATACCGGGTTCAGGATTAGCACCAGGCCCTCCGGCTGGCTAATATTTTCATAGACCTCCTTTACCTGGTGAATATTGCTGTTCATCACGGTAAAAAGAATATCGGGCCGTTCCCCAAGCGCTTTGGCTGTTTTGATGGATTCTACAACAAAGTCAAAGCAGGCTACCCCGCGGGAGGCATCGTGTTCTTCCTTATGCGGTGAGTCAAGGGAAAAATGGAGCATATCGACCAGCCCTTTCAGTCGTTCTGCCCATTTTGGGTAAAGAAGTGTATTAGTAGTGAGGGTGGTAATAAAACCCATATCTTTGGCCATCCGGAGCAGCTTATCAATCTGCCGGTGCAGGAGTGGTTCTCCACCGGTAAAGTCAATCACTTTCACACCCAGCCGCTTCAGGTCCCGCAGGTTAGCGGCTACCTGTTCCTCATTAACATAGGGTGAGGGACGTTCCCAGATATCGCAGAAGCTACAACGCGCATTACAGCGATAGGTAACATAGTAGTTGCAAAGGACAGGGTGAGAAAGTAGCCGCATACATCAAATAAAGCGTAAAAATCTTGTCTTTCAAAAAGTAACCGCCATACAGACAGGCAGAACATAGTTGCTGTATGGATGCCCCCTCTCCCCTTCCTTCCTTTTTTACCTGAACTTGTACACCAGAGTAAAAGGTGGAGAACCTGAACAGCCCGCATAAAATCCTTCCTGCTCCCAAACTATCCTGCTCCACACGCCTTTAATTATTAAGAGACAAGTATCTGGCAAACAACTTTTTACAATCATAATTAAAATATTTTTTATGGAAAGATTAAAAGAAAAAGTCGCCGTGGTAACAGGTGGTGGTACAGGCATAGGAGAAGCAATTTGCAAAAAGTTTGCAATGGAAGGAGCCAGGGTGGTGGTGGCAGGAATGCCTCAGGACCCTGTGGAGGATGTTGTATCGGAAATTGAGGAAAGGGGCGGCAGGGCAATTGGTTTCAAGGGTGATTTGGCTGATAAAAAAGATGCAGAAAAATGTATTCGCATGGCTGTGGAGGAATTTGGGAAGCTGGATATCCTCATTAACAATGCAGGTATTTTTCCTGTTACAGCCGAGCTGCAGGAGTATGACATAGATGCTTTCGACAGCCTGATCCGCAACAATATCCGCAGCGCTTTTATGATGACCCGAGCCGCCCTTCCGGAGCTCCACAAGACCAAAGGTTGTATTGTTTCTGCCGGCTCTGAGGCAGGCCGCTTAGGAATTGCCCAGAATACTCCTTATGGGGGAACCAAGGGCTTTATCCATGCTTTTATGAAGGGAGTGGCTATTGAACAGGCAAAGCACGGCGTTAGAGCCAACTGCGTGTGCCCCGGACCTATTGATACCGCCTGGACCCGGAAGGAAGAGGGACCTATGGATGAAAAAATGGAAAAGACCATGATTGGGGCCAATGCCATGGGTCGCCGGGGTACTCCCGAAGAGGTGGCCAATGTATATTTATTCCTTGCTTCCGACGAGGCATCCTATGTTACAGGTGCCCTCTGTTTTGTAGACGGAGGCACTACTGTTGTAAAAGGCAATGTAGGAGAACAGGCCGATGAAAGCATGAAACAACAACCAAAAGGCTCTTTGCCGCTACGCCACTCGAAAGATGGGGCAACAGAAGTACGCTGGCCTAAAAGCAGCTCGGCAAAAGAAAAGACCTGATTTGCGATACAGCAATAAACAATTATAAGGCAGGTGGCCCCCTTTAGCTGTCTGCCTTTTTTAACCCGAAAACTGTTAGGCTCCTTATCTCAGGTGTACAGTTCCCTCCCCCTGAGCGCTCAATGGCTATCGATACATGTTTGGAATCGTTACCTTCACGATTGTTCCTTTTCCTAGTTCAGATTCAAGAAGAATGCTCCCCTGCAGCTTTAACAGGGCTTCTTTCACTATATACAAACCAAGTCCGGAGCCGGGTTTCTTATCCGTGGCCCTGTAGAACATATCGAACACCTTTCCCTGACGCGACTTTTCTATCCCTATTCCGTTATCCTCAATGGTAATTTGGGCCTCTTCTTCATTCACCTTAACATTAACCCCTACCATACCGCCATGTTCCTGCAGGCGCTGGTATTTAAATGAATTGGAGAGCAGGTTACTTAAAATAATATGCAGGCGGCTATCGTCTGTGGCAAAAGGCACTTCCTGCAGAATCTCGACTGAAAAATTGATACTTTCTTTCTGATAACTATATCGTAGCTGGGCAACCACTTCCTGGAGCACCTCCTCAAAGTCAACCTCTTCCGGTTTCACTTCCATCCGGGAATTGCGGGAGTAATCAAGAATATCCTTAATAAAGTTATCCTGCTTCTGCAGGCTTTTTCGCACGAGCACCAGCAATTCCTTAATCTTATCCACATCTTGTTCCTGGCTAAGAATAATTTCGATAAGTCCCAGAACAGAGGAGTTAGGTGCTCGCAGGTCGTGCGATACCCGGTACACAAAGTTATCCAGCTCTTCATTCAGCTTTTTCAGCTCTGCATTTTGTGCTTCAAGCTGTTGCTCGTGCTGTTTTATTGCCGTTATATTCTGCTTAAGTCCAATCAGCTTAAAAGGTTCTCCTTCTTTGTCACGCAGGCTTTCACCCATGCATTTGACAACAATAATTTCCTTATCTGAAGGCCTGATACAACGAAATTCGAAGGAGAACTTTGGTTCATTTAAAGAGCGGTTTAAGTTTTCGCTGAAGTGAGCGGTATCCTCCGGATGAACGAGTTCTTTAAACCTGCTAATAGAAAGTCTATCGAAAGTTGAAAGGCCAAAAAGCGTGCAAAAACCTTCCGACACCTGTAGCTGCCCTGTCCGTAAATCAGCTTCAAAGATCCCTATTTCAGCCACTTTCTGAACTTTAGAAAGAATCTCCTGCCGTCCCCTTACCTCTTCGTAGAACTTCAGGTACTGCCCGATTACATCCTGCAACTTTTGGTTCTTGCTCCTTAACTCAAACAGCTTTACTACCTGGCTGCCAAGGATCCGCAGTGCAAAGGCTTCACCGCTCCCCAGTTTACGGGGCCTGGTATCCCCAACTGCCAGAGTTCCTAACTTGTGCCCTCCCACACTTATCAAGGGCATACCCGCATAAAAGCGAATGTATGGCTCTCCAATCACTAAAGGATTATCGAAAAATCGCTCATCCTGCAGGGTGTCCTTCACTTCCATTATATCATCATGATGGATTGCATGACTGCAAAAGGCAATATCCCTTGCTGTTTCCTGAATCTTAAGCCCCACCCTTGCCTTAAACCACTGTCGGTGAGTATCGATAAGCGTAATAAGGCAAATAGGAGCATGGCAAACCTGTGCAGTCAGTTCGACAATATCCTGAAACTCCTGCTCCTCGGGTGTATCCAGCACCCGGTAGTTTATGAGGCGCTTTAGCCTCTCCTCTTCATTGTCCAGTAGACCTGCTACAATCATGCTTATAAATAGAAAAAATTAATTAATCACTTAAAAATGCGAAGGTCATTGTACTCTTCAGAGTTAAAATACGAACATTTTATTAAAAAGTATTAATTGTTATAAATTATTCTTTCATTCTATTAGCTGTGGAAGGGAGAGCTTAGTAACTAATAAAGAGCACTTTATAGCATTAAGCAAAATAAAGGAGGAGATCCGCTCCCGAATCTCCTCCTTTATCAGCTACTATTTCAGTTTTATTTATTTTCTCTTCACCTGCTCATATCCCTGATCTTTCTTTTCATCCCAATCTTTGCGGTGGGTCCGCTTTCCCTTCAGGAGGGTAGGTGTTAAGGTGGCCAGCAGAACAGCAATTAAATAAGTAATAAAGGAGAAGGCATACCTGAATTCAAAGCCTACGCCAATAATCCAGTAGAAGATAAGCTCCACAATTACACCTACCAATACCAGGCGTGCACTATTATAAAATGTGCGGGTAAGACTTCTTTTAGCTATCCAGAAGGCCGTACCTAGGTAACTGAGAAAGCCAATGGAAAGAAAAATCATGATACCGGTATTTTCCATATAATCCTCTGTAAAGCCGAGGTTATACTCCGGGTGAATAAGATTTCCCCACACATACACATAGAGCAGATTGGCTACTATTGGTACCAGCTCGGCACACAAGCCATACAGTGCAATTATCGTTGGGGTAATTTTTCTATTCTCTAATGAGGTATCCATAATGTATCGGTAAAAAATTAAGATCTCTTTACTAAAAATGCTTCACTTTCCTAATTTATACTGTAAACCAAGCGGTATAGTTTGTTCTGAGTCTCAAAATTTTCCGGAACAGGGATTTGAGTTTGGACGGCAACTGCCTGTATGGCATAAAAAAAGCCAACCCTAAGGTCAGCTTTTTTCATTATCGTATACTCATGGTTTAAGAGAGCACTTTCAGGAGCAGTGCTATTTTGCTTTTCAGGTTGCGACGGTCCACGATAAAATCGAGGAAACCATGTTCCAGTACAAACTCTGAGCTCTGAAAGCCTTTTGGCAGATCTTTACCAATGGTTTCGCGAATAACACGTGGACCGGCAAAGCCTATGAGAGCATCGGGCTCGGCAATATTAAAATCGCCCAGCATGGCAAAAGAAGCTGTTACCCCACCGGTGGTTGGGTCGGTCAGGAGCGAGATATAAGGAATACCTGCTTCTGAGAGTAACGCCAGCCTGGCCGAGGTTTTCGCCATCTGCATCAGAGAATAGCCTGCTTCCATCATACGGGCACCGCCCGATTTGGAAATCATCAGAAAAGGAATTTTATGTTCCAGGCTATAGTTAATGGCCCTGGCTATTTTTTCCCCTACCACAGACCCCATGGAACCACCAATAAAGCTGAAGTCCATACAGCCTACCACCAAATCCTGCCCATGCACTTTGCCGTGCGCAGTCCGTACCGCATCTTTCAGGCCCACTTTTTTTTGCGAAGCCTGTATCCGCTGCGGGTAAGGTTTACTGTCGACAAAGGAGAGTGGGTCGGCAGATTCCAAATCGGCATCCAGTTCTTTAAATTCATTTTTATCGAACAGAATTTCGAAGTATTCCTTCGAGCCGATTCTTACATGGTAGTTATCGTCCGGTACTACATAGCAGTTCTCCTTCAGTTCACGGGTATGGATAATCTTCCCGGCAGGTGTTTTAAACCATAACCCATCTGGTACTTCCTTCTTTGCTTCTGTAGGGGTAAGGATTCCTTTATCCTTTCTCTTAAACCAAGCCATAAGTCTCTTTTTGTTAAGAGTGCAAATTTATGCAATCGTTACTTCTTGAGAAAGATAAACGTCCTGAATCGCATTTAAAAGTTCAACACCTTCTTTCATTGGGCGCTGGAAAGCCTTACGACCACTGATTAGGCCCATACCACCGGCACGTTTGTTCACCACTGCGGTACGAACGGCATCCTGCAGGTCAGATTCGCCGGCAGATGCCCCACCTGAGTTAATTAAGCCAATTTTGCCCATATAGCAGTTGGCTACCTGGTAGCGGGTAAGGTCAATTGGATTGTCGGACGACAGCTTATCGTACATGCCCTTGTGGGTTTTGCCAAAGCCAATTTCCTTAAAGCCTCCATTGGTTTCTGGTAGCTTCTGCTTAATAATATCGGCCTGAATGGTTACACCCAGGTGGTTTGCCTGGCCGGTAAGGTCGGCGGCTACATGGTAATCAGTACCATCTTTCTTAAAGTCGTTGTTACGGGTATAGCACCAGAGAATAGTGGCCAAACCTAATTCATGCGCTCTTTCAAAGGCGGCAGCTACCTCCACAATCTGGCGGTTCGATTCCGGAGACCCAAAATAAATAGTCGCCCCAACGGCCGCTGCACCTAAATTCCATGCCTCTTCAACCGTACCAAACATAATCTGGTCGTATTTATTCGGATAGGTCATAAGCTCGTTATGGTTGATTTTTACCACGAAAGGAATCTTATGAGCATACTTACGGCTCATGAGCGCCAGGTTACCAAAAGTAGTGGCTACGGCATTACAGCCACCCTCTATCGCCAGCTTGATAATATTTTCAGGGTCGAAGTAGGCAGGGTTAGGAGCAAAAGAAGCACCTGCAGTATGTTCAATGCCCTGGTCGACTGGCAGAATGGATACATAACCAGTACCGGCAAGACGTCCTGTATTGTAGAGAGAGGCCAGACTCCGCATTACCTGCGGATTACGGTTTGAATAGGCAAAAATCTCATCTATACTGTTGGGGCCAGGCAGGTAGAGCTGATCTTTAGAGATGGTTTTACATTCGTGGTTGAGCAGGTTTTCTGCTTCTTTACCTAAAAGCTGTTCGATTTTGTTGGTTGACATAGAGCTAAAAAATTAACAGTTTGTAAAATTTCTTTCATTGGTACTTTATGGTCCTTTATCGGGCAGCGCCATTCCGGAGCATTTTCATACCTTTATTTAACGGGCCAATTTTATAAAGAATAATCAATATGAACAAATATATACTAAAGTTGCTCCTGGGGGTTTTTGTTTGCTGTATTATCAGTTATAGCGCAAGTAGTTGCAGTCGTACCGTGTATGTAAGGCAGCAGGGACAAACTTACCATGACTACGAAGCCATGAAGCACGATAAAGTGGTAAATAAAACAAAGCGCCCGAAAATGAAACAGAAGAAAAACAAGTTAAGGAACTACTGATAAACCTCCCCTCTTATTGGGCCTCCGCTAAAGCAGCAGAGGCTTTTTCTTTTTACAGAAGGCAAAAGAAAAGGCCACTCCTTACAGAATGGCCTCTTTGTTAACTTATAGCTATTTATCTACTTCTTCGTAATCTACATACTCCCCACCACGGAAATTCACCTGCTTTCTTTTTTCTTTCGGCGGCTCATACTCTACATGAATACTTCCTTCCGGACGACGGCGGTTTTGCCGCTGCCGCTGTTGCTTATGACTATTTTTATGCCGCTGCCCCAGCAGGATGAAAAAGGCCTTAAAGAAAAAACCAATAAACCTGTAAAGCAGGTAACAGATGAGTAAGAAAGTAAAAATCTTTAATATCATATCTTTTTGCTAACTTATTTACTAAGGTATAAGTTTCGCTCTGAATAAATATTGAGGAAGTAGTCGTCCATCAGGTCATCGATAAAGTAAATCGCCTCGCCGGTCGATTTCATCTCCGGCCCCAACTCCTTATTTACATTCGGGAACTTATTGAAAGAGAAAACCGGTACTTTTATAGCATAGCCCTTCCTGTGCGGGTTAAATTTAAAGTCTCTTACCTTCTTTTCTCCGAGCATTACCTTTGTGGCATAATTCACATACGGCTCCTGATATGCTTTACATATAAAAGGCACGGTTCGCGATGCCCGTGGATTGGCCTCGATAATATATACCTTATCATCTTTAATGGCAAATTGAATGTTAATCAGGCCGACCGTCCCCAGGGCAAGGGCAATCTTTTTGGTATACTTCTCAATCTGTTGCATAACAAAATCGCCTAAGTTGTAAGGCGGAAGCACTGCATAAGAGTCACCTGAGTGTATACCTGCCGGTTCTATGTGCTGCATAATTCCGATGATGTGAACATCTTCTCCATCACAGATGGCATCAGCTTCAGCCTCCATTGCACCCTCAAGAAAATGGTCGAGCAGCACTTTATTGCCGGGTATATCGCGCAGCAGGTCAATTACATGTTTTTCGAGTTCTTTCTCATTAATCACAATCTTCATCCGCTGCCCTCCCAGCACATAACTGGGGCGTACCAATAATGGAAAACCTATTGTTTTAGAGAGCTCCACTGCCTGCTCGGCATCTTCAATAACTCCAAATTCCGGGTAAGGGATATTATTTTCCTTCAACAGCTGAGAAAAGCTTCCCCTGTCTTCAGCTAAATCGAGTTTTTCATAACTTGTACCAAGAATTGGAATTCCATAACGGTTAAGCTTTTCAGCTAACTTCAGCGCTGTCTGTCCACCCAGCTGCACAATAACGCCAACAGGCTTCTCATGCAGGATAATATCATAAATATGTTCCCAGAACACCGGTTCGAAATATAGCTTATCGGCGATATCCGGGTCGGTCGATACAGTTTCTGGATTACAGTTAATCATGATGGTTTCGTAGCCACATTCCTTAGCGGCCAGAATACCGTGTACGCAGGAATAGTCAAATTCAATTCCCTGCCCGATGCGGTTAGGTCCGGAGCCTAAAACAATTACCTTTTTCCGGTCGGAAGAAACCGACTCGTTCTCCTCCTCGAAAGTAGAGTAGAAATAAGGGGTCTCCGCTTCAAACTCTGCAGCGCAGGTATCGACCATCTTATATACCCGCTTCACTCCCATTTCATGCCGCTTCTTAAACACTTCGCTCTCCATGCAGCCCAGCAGGTGGGCAATTTGACGGTCGGCATAGCCACGCGATTTAGCTTCCTTCATCAGTGGAAGCGGCAGCGTATCGAGTTGATACTTTTGGATTTCCTTTTCCAGCACGACCAGCTCTTCGACCTGGCTCAGAAACCACCTGTCGATTTTGGTCAGTTCCAGAATGGTACGCATGGGTATGCCCAGTTTAAAGGCATCATAGATGTGGAAGAGCCTGTTCCAGCTGGGGCGCTTCAGGCTCTGGAGTATTTGCTCCTGATTCGTCAGCTCTTTGGCGTCGGCTCCCAAACCATTCCGCTTTATTTCGAGCGACTGACAGGCTTTCTGCAGGGCTTCCTGAAAGTTGCGGCCAATACCCATTACCTCTCCTACCGATTTCATCTGGAGTCCCAGGTCCCTGTTAGCACCTTCAAACTTATCGAAGTTCCAGCGAGGAATTTTTACAATTACATAGTCTAGGGCAGGCTCAAAATACGCTGAGGTGGTTTTGGTAATCTGGTTTTTAAGCTCATCCAGGTTATAACCAATTGCTAACTTAGCGGCTATTTTGGCGATAGGATATCCGGTAGCTTTCGATGCCAGTGCTGAAGAGCGCGATACCCGGGGGTTAATTTCGATGCCTACAATATCATCATCCTCAGGATTAACTGCAAACTGTACGTTACATCCGCCCGCAAACTGGCCAATGCCATTCATCATGGTAATGGCCAGGTTGCGCATTTTTTGATACACTGTATCAGGCAGCGTCATAGCCGGCGCCACGGTAATGGAATCTCCCGTGTGGATGCCCATTGGGTCGAAATTCTCGATGGAACAGATAATAATAATATTACCGATGTTATCCCTTAACAGCTCCAGTTCATACTCTTTCCAGCCAAGGATACTCTTTTCAATTAGTACTTCATGGATAGGTGAAGCATGCAATCCGGCCGTTAAGGCCTTTTCAAATTCTTCAGGTTTTTCTACAAAACCGCCACCTGAACCGCCAAGGGTATAGGAGGGGCGGATAACCAGCGGGAATCCTATTTCCTGCGCAATTTCTTTTCCCTGCAGAAAAGAGGTTGCTGTTTTTCCCTGGCATACATGCACCCCTAACTCCTCCATCTTCAGCCTGAACTTCTCCCTGTCTTCCGTGGTTTCGATGGCATTAATGTCCACCCCTATAATCCTGACGTTGAATTTTTCCCAGATTCCTGCTTTATCACAGTCAATGGCAAGATTGAGAGCTGTTTGTCCACCCATTGTTGGTAGCACTGCATCTATCTGCGGGTGTTCTTTCAGAATCTGTATTATCGATTTCTTTTCGAGCGGTAAGAGGTAAACATGATCTGCCGTTACGGGATCAGTCATGATGGTTGCAGGATTTGAGTTTATAAGTATTACCTCAATTCCTTCGTCTCTTAAAGAGCGCGCTGCCTGAGAACCAGCGTAATCAAACTCTGCAGCTTGTCCAATTACAATCGGGCCACTCCCAATAATCAGAATTGATTTGATGGAATTATCTCTTGGCATTTAAGTAGGGTTGAATTTTTATGAGTGGAGCATTGCATTTTGGATGCAAAGTTAAATCTTATTACCTAACATTCAAATGCCGATGCTTCTTATTGCATTAATGCAGTTAAGGGGTAACAAAACCCCCTGCTAATTGTACCGTATACTAAAATAGAAATTAATTCTGGTATAGTATTTGATAATTACATTATTGAACGTAACTTAAGCAAACGGAGGAAATAAAAATGATGATATATATTGATAATTTGTTAGAAGCATTAAATGAACTTGTAGCTGGTTTGCGGGAAAAGCTAAGCCCTAAACCGGAGCTACAGCCGATTCCTGTTAGGTCCGGCAATGGCAGCAGACCATCCAGGAATTAAAATAAAAAGCTTAGAAGCAGAATTTAGCGGTTAATAGCCGCTTTTTTTATGCCTTTATTTTTAATTTTGGCTAGCGTAGCTTTTTCTTTTTTTCCTGGTCTGGATCTTTGTCTTCTCTTCCTTTGCTTATATAGTTTCCATCTTTGAGGCTTCAGCTATATCACTCCCCATACAATTACCTGACTTTTTACACATCCTATAAATTTGATAAGCTGCCATTTTGCCATTGCTCTTCCTAAGTAACCTGAACTCGGGAATTGATTCTACGAATAGAGGGTCAAATACTTTAAATTCAGCATGATATA
>NZ_ANNU01000050.1 GCF_000346615.1 Nafulsella turpanensis ZLM-10 | reverse complement strand
TAACCTGAACTCGGGAATTGATTCTACGAATAGAGGGTCAAATACTTTAAATTCAGCATGATATAAAAAACAATAAGGCTAAAGGAAGGTGAAATATTTCCACATGTTTCACCTAAACCTTTAGCCTTATGTTTATCATAGATACTACTAAGATAGTGGAAGTGTTCTGCTTTATTGATGATTTTTGCAAAGAAGTTGAATCCTTTTATGCCCATCATCCACTTCCTAAGGGACTTGAAAAGAGGAAATCAGCAGCGGGAAGAAAACCTTCCCTTTCTGAGAGTGAGGTATTGACAATTCTGTTGCTTTATCATTTGTCTGGATTTAAATGTTTCGAGTACTACTACAAAAGATTGGTGCTGCAAGAGTTAAAGAGCTTTTTTCCTAAGGCAGTCTCTTATACGCAGTTTCTTTTTCTTGCCAGACAAGCTTGCTTTCACATCTTTCTGCTGGCTCATTATCGCTGTAGTCTTTCCTTAAGGACCCATCATTATTATGTAGATTCAAAGAAACTGCCCGTCTGTGACAACAGAAGAATCCATAGCAACAGAGTCTTTGAAGAGATAGCTAAAAGAGGAAGAGGCTCTACGGGTTGGTTTTATGGCTTAAAGCTGCATCTGGTTACCAACCAATATGGAGAATTGGTGCGTTTCCTCATTACTACTGCCAATGTAGCTGATAACAATCCAGAGGTGCTAAACTACCTCTTCAAAGGTCTTATAGGCAAATGCTATGGCGATAAAGGCTATTTAACTTCTTTACTGGAAGAACTGCTGGAAAAAGGAATACACCTAATCACCAAAGTCAGAAGAAATATGAAAAACATGCTCCTCACCATGCAGGATAAGCTTAACCTCTTGAAAAGAGGCTCCATTGAAGCCGTGAATGATATCCTGATGAGCGTTTGCGATATTGACCATTCCAGGCATAGAAATCCGCTCAATGCACTGGTACATATCTTCTCTGGATTGGCTGCTTACACCTTCCTGGACCATAAGCAGACTAGATTTAACCCCGCTAGGTTGGCCGCTTAATTCCCGAGTTCAGGTTATAATTACCTCTGGACCGATGCCAGCGGAAGCCTGCTTGCCACTACCCCCTCCTATACTGCCACAACAGTAGGCGAATACTTTCTGGAGGTGCGGAATGAAAACTACCCCGACTGTGCTCAGTTTATCGATTCAGTTACTGTCTTTTCTGATCTCATAATAAGTGCCGGTCCTGACCAGGAGGTATGTGCGCCCGGACCGGCTCAGCTAAACGGCTCCGTAATCGGAGCCAGCGGCGGCATATGGAGCGGGGGAGCCGGTACATTTACGCCGGATAGAACTACTCTTAATGCTCAATACACTCCTACGGCAGAAGAATTTGCCCGGGGCTCCCTTACCCTAACCCTCACCAGTACAGGCAATGGCAGTTGTACAGCGGTAAGCGACCAGCTTGTGCTTATGCTGCAGTCCGTTTTCGTTACCATCGACGCTCCCGCCCTTTTATGCGACGGCGCCACCACTTCACTTTCTGCCACGCCGCAGGGCGGTGAGGCTCCCTACCAGTACAAATGGAACACCGGAGAAAGCAGCCAGACCATCCTCAATAAAGGTGCAGGGACCTTTACCGTTAAAGTTACAGATGCAAATGGCTGTGCAGCCGAAAGTACACTTTCTATCAGGGAGGTTCCCGGACCTTCCGATCTTTCTGCCACCACCAAACCTTCTTCCTGCGGAAGAGCCAATGGAGGTATTAGCGTTACAACCGTTAGCAACGGCACTGCCCCGTATACCTATAGCATCGACGGCACCAACTTCCAGAGCAGCACCACTTTTGAAGGATTGCTCGCCAAAAGCTATTCTGTAACCGTGAAAGATGCCAACGGCTGTACCTTCGCCAAGCAGGTGGTTGTCGATGATATTGCCGGTCCATCGGATTTGAGTGCAGCAATTCTTCCCAGCACCTGTGGAGGCAATAATGGGGAAATAACGATTAAAGGCGTTAGCGGAGGCACCGCTCCCTTCAGCTATTCCATTAATGGAACCACTTTCCAGAGCGGAGCCAGCTTTAGCAACCTCCTTGCCGGCAGCTATACTACCATGGTAAAAGATGCCAACGGTTGTATATTTAGCAAAGAAGTGGTACTGAATGATATTGCCGGCCCGACTGCCGCTACTGCCTCCACACAACCGGCAAGCTGTAACAATAACGACGGAAGTATAACCATAACAGCTGTTCAAGGGGGCACTGCTCCTTTTTCCTATAGCCTCGGCGGTACTACCTATCAATCCACTGCCACTTTTAACCAGCTACCTTCAGGCACCTATGAAGTATGGGTGAAGGATGCCAATGGCTGTAGCCTGAGCGTTTCAGCCAAAGTAGCCAAAAGTGAGCCTACTGGTCTTACCACCACCACTAAACCCTCCACCTGTAGCGAGGCCAGTGGCGAAATCAGCATCAGCGGGGTAACAGGCGGCACCAGCCCTTATACCTACAGCATTGATGGCACCACTTTTCAGAGTGGCTCCACCTTTAGCGGCCTAATGAGTGGCAATTATACCCTTACCGTAAAAGATGCCCGTGGCTGTACCTTTTCCAAGCCACTCCTGCTCGAAGACCTTCCGGGGCCATTCAGCTTTTCCAGCACCACCGAACCCTCAACCTGTAGCAAGTCCAATGGCACTGTAAATATTACTTCAGTAAGCGGTGGAAGTGCTCCTTTTACCTATAGCAAAGACGGCACTACCTTCCAGACCGCTGCTACCTTTAGCGGACTACTGGCAGGCAAACACCAGCTTACCGTAAAAGATGCCAATGGCTGTACCTTTTCCAGAGAGGTAACAATGACTGACATCCCCGGCCCGGCAGACATTACCCACACCAGCCAGCCCGGCACCTGTGGAGACCCTAATGGCGAAATCAGAGCTCTTTCAGTAAGTGGCGGCACGGCTCCCTATACCTATAGTATCGACGGTACTACGTTCCAAACCTCAGCGGTCTTTACGGCCATCGCTGCCGGTGATTACTCGCTGATGGTAAAGGATGCCAATGGCTGTACGCTTACGGAAACTGTTACCGTAACGAATATTGCCGGCCCTGCGGACTTCTCAGCTACACTCGAGCCTTCCACCTGCGGCGATGCCAATGGAACTGTTACACTCCACTCGATAAGCGGCGGCACAGCTCCCTATAGCTATTCCGCCAACGGCAGCCTCTTTCAAAGCTCCCCTACCTTCTCCGGATTAATGGCAGGAACGTATACCTTCACGGTAAGGGACGCCAATGGCTGTAGCTATACCGAAGAAGTAGTGCTGAACAATTTGTCCGGTGCTACAGCTGTCGCCACCTCTTCCACGCCATCTTCCTGTATTACCGACGATGGTACGCTCACCGTAGATGGTGTAACAGGCGGCACAGCTCCCTATACCTACTCCATCGATGGAACCAGCTTCCAGATCGGCGCTACCTTTAGCGGGCTTGCTCCGGCAGAATACCTGCTATCGGTAAAGGATGCCAATGGTTGTACGGAACAGTTCCCTGTCACCATCATTACCAACGGCCCTACCGCTGCGGCACTTACCAGCACAAATGCCAGTTGCGGCTTAAATGACGGAATTATTTCGGTAGAGGCAGTTACCGCAGGCACGGCTCCATATACTTATTCCCTCGATGGCAGTAATTTCCAGGCAGAAACAAGCTTTAACGGACTTGCAGCCGGCTCTTATACCCTCACCATCAAAGATGCAAAAGGATGTATACTGGTACTGAACCAGAACATCAGCAACATTGGCGGAGCAGATGATTTTACCAGAACTGTTACAGATGAAAGCTGCGGCAACAGCAACGGTCAGCTTGTCATCAGCAACATTAATGGTGGCACCGCTCCTTTTACCTTCAGTATCGATGGTACCAACTATCAGGAAAATGCCAGCTTTAGCGGCCTTGCCGAGGGCATTTACCAGCTAAGGGTGAAAGATGCGAACGGCTGTATCACCATCCAGAGCGATACGATTATCAACCATCCGGCTCCCAATGGACTTACCTTCTCCAGCCAGCCTTCTACCTGCGGCAATAGCAATGCAGCAGTGACCATCCATACCGTAAGTGGAGGAACTGCTCCCTTTACCTACAGTATCGATGGCGTTAATTTCCAGAAAACAGCTACCTTTTCAGCCATTGCAGCCGGGGATTATTCCGTTTGGGTGAAAGATGCCAACGGCTGTACGTATGCTGAGGAGATGAGGGTTGAGAACATTGCAGGCCCCGAAAGCTTCACCACCACCGCCACTGCAGCTACCTGTAGCGAACCGAATGGCCAGCTCAGCATTCAGTCCGTCAGTGGGGGCATCAGTCCTTATACCTACTCCCTCGATGGCAGCAACTTCCAGACCTCCGGCACTTTTTACGAATTGGTAGCAGGCAGTTATTCTGTTACAGTAAAAGACGCCAATGGCTGTACCGTAGTGCAGGAAATAGGGGTGGAAAATATTGCCGGACCGGAAAGTATTGCCTTGAGCACAGTTCCGGCCACCTGTGCCGATAATAACGGAAGCGTTAATGCCTCTTCCGTAACAGGCGGCACAATGCCTTATACCTACAGCCTCGATGGCACCAATTTCCAGAGTGATTCCTATTTCAGCGGATTAGCCTCGGGCGATTATACCCTTTGGGCAAAAGATGCCAATGGATGTACCGTAAGTGCGGCCTTCCGGATTGAAAAAAATGAACCGACAGACTTAATCGTCCGCCTGCAGCCTTCCAGCTGTAGCAACGCCAATGGCTCCATCACCGTCGAAGAAGTAATAGGCGGAAGCATGGCCTACAGCTTTGCCCTCGGCGGCGGAACTTTCCAGACAACCCCTGCTTTCGAAGGGCTCATGGCCGGTACCTATACGCTCCGGGTGAAAGATGCCAACGGCTGTATATATGCCGAACAGGTTGTATTGGGAGATAAGCCTGGTCCTTCAGATTTTACTGCAACGCCTACAGCCTCTACCTGTGGAGAGGCCAATGGCAGCATTAGCATCGGGAACATTGCTGGTGGAACGGCTCCTTTTACTTACTCCATCGATGGCAGCAGTTTCCAGTCTTCCGAAACCTTTAATGGCTTAATTGCCGACACCTATACGGTTTGGGTAAAAGATGCCAACAGCTGCACCGCCAGTATGGAAGTGGCCCTCGACAATACAAAAGGCCCGGCTGAAATGTCTTTCAGTACCCTGTCCTCTACCTGTAGCGAAAGCAATGGCGAAATTGCTGTTACGAATGTCAGCGGCGGCACGGCCCCTTATACTTACAGTATCGATGGCACCAACTTCCAGGAAGCGGCAACCTTTACTGGTATCCCCGCAGGTGAATATACCCTCATGCTCAAAGATGCGAATGGCTGTACCCTTTCAGAAGCGGTTACTGTATCAAATATTGCCGGCCCGACAATCATGGACGTCAGTGCGACAGCCTCTTCCTGTAGTGAAAATAATGGTACTGTTACCATCAATGGAGTGAGTGGTGGCACCAGCCCATACACTTACGCTATCGACGGTACCAGCTTCCAGACCTCAGGAAGCTTCACTGGATTGTTCCCCGGAAATTATACAGCCACCGTAAAAGATACGAATGGCTGTACCTACAGTAAAAAGATTGTGGTAGAAGATGTTGCAGGACCTAGCTCCTTCGATTACACAACGGAGCCAGTAAGCTGTAATGGTAGCGACGGCACCCTTACGATTACTGGAGTGGAAGGAGGCCTCAGCCCTTACACTTACTCCCTCGATGGCACCAATTTCCAGGCTGCCGTTACCTTTAGCGGATTGAGCAGCAGCCCTTATACCCTCTTCATAAAAGATGCCAATGGATGCCTCCTGAGCCAGGAAGTTATTGTTCCCGAAACCGCTACCGGTCTGAGTGAGCTTCGCCACCCAAGCTGCTATGGCGAAAGTGATGGCCGAATTGCACTTATCACAACCGGAGAAACCGGACAAACTGCTTACAGCATCGATGGCGGGCAAACTTTCCAGAAGGAAAGCTCCTTTACCAGCCTACCCCAGGGAGAATATACAATTACCGTAAAATTCTCGGCCAACTGCACAACTACCGTAGGGCCCTTTACTCTGAACCAGCCTGATAGCCTTACGGCGGTTATCTCGACTACTAAAAAAGCAACAGGTGACCAAGCCAATGGAAGTATTGTAGTAAGCAATATTGAAGGAGGCTCCAGCCCCTATACCCTGCAGCTCGATGGAGGAGTATTCGGTAAAGATACCCTCTTCTCGGGTCTTAGCGGAGGTGCGCACTCCTTAACTATCCGTGATGTAAGTGGCTGTGAAAACACTATTTCCTTTACCGTTGAAAGTATTCTTGATATAGAGATTCCGGACACCTTTACCCCTAATGGCGATGGTATTAACGACCGCTGGGCGCTCCGTAACCTGTCAGTATTATACCCACTAAATAAAGTGATGGTGTATAACCGTTGGGGCGCTCCGGTTTTTGAATCTGCCGGCTATGCAAAAGAATGGGAAGGCACCCACAACGGAAAGAGCCTCCCCGATGGCACCTATTATTTCGTCATTTACCTGAATGAAACAGAGCAACCACTAAAAGGCGCTGTCACCATTATGCGCTAACTGGGCCTCATTAAATTGAAGATGAAATGGAAACAATGAAGAAATATATACTACTGCTCTTTCTCTTTAGCCTTGCCGGTGGAGCCATGGCTCAGCAAACCAGTCTCTACAGCCAGTACATGAATAACTATTACCTGCTGAACCCTGGCGTAACTGGGCTCCAAAAAGACCTTCTGTTAAAGGCTGGCTACCGCAATCAGTGGACGGGCTTCGAAGGTGCCCCTAAAACCTATTACCTGAGCGGGCATGCTTCCCTGCAGCAGGGAGGGCGCAGAAGCTACTCCCTTTCAAAAGCTTACCACGCCGCTGGAGGTTATCTATTCAGCGATGAGGCAGGGCCAAACAACCGCACCGGAGTTTTACTCTCTTATGCGTACCACCTCCCCCTGAGCAGCAAATTTTCCAATTCGTTAGGCATTACAGCCGGGGTGCAGCAATATGCCTTCGATGTAAACAAGGTTCACCTGGCAGACTATTCAAACCACCTCGACCCTGTTACCAGCGGTGGAAGTAAATCATCTGTTTTGCCTGACCTCAGCCTGGGTTATTATTTATATTCAAAAGAATTCTTTGCCGGCGTTTCCTTACTACAGGCTTTGGGCGGGAAAATATTCTCTTACGAAGAGCTGGAAAATATAGCACATAATAAACTGTACCGCCATCTTTTTCTTTCTACCGGCTACTCTTTTGCTGTTAATAAAGAGTTTACGGTCAGTCCTTCGGTGTTGGTAAAGTACACCAACGCGGCTCCCTGGCAGGCAGACTTTAATGTACGCGGCCTCTATACATTTAACGACAGAAGAGGAGCCTCCCTCGACGACCAGCTGTGGGCAGGTATTTCCTATCGCACACAGGATGCCATCGTCGGACTGTTTGGTCTGCAGTTTATGGAAAGATACTCTCTGGCCTATTCTTATGACTTTACGCTATCTTCTATCCGCCACCACAGCGCGGGCTCGCATGAAATTACCCTCGGCTATCAGCTAAAGCTGTAAACAGGAACGAAGAACAGTTTAAAAATTCAGCGTCAGCCGCATTCCGCCGGGGAGAGGCTGTATATTCAGGGCCACGTCGTCCGGCAGCTGGTAGCGGTGCAGGTGTGGGATGAGCAGCCCTGTGCCAGCCCCCATTACAAACCCCACCAGTATATCCGAAGGAAAATGATTGCCTGAAGTATAGCGCCAGTAGCCGATGGTGCCGGGTATCAGCACTGCCCCTGACCAGGCCACCCATTTCCATGCTGGCCGCTCTGCATAGCGGTCGACCATGTAGGCGGTTAAAAAAGAAAAGGCCGCCGAGGTAGACACATGGCCCGAAAAGAAGGAGTGTCGTGCATCCAGCGTAAGCTTATCGCCCAGCGGCACATTAGGATTGTAGCTGTAAGGCCGCTTTCGCATAAAAAGGCCCTTACTGATGCTGGTGAGTCCGCCAATCATGGCAGCGGTTTCGGCATACATGATGAGAACCGGCCCAAACTCCTGCCGTACAGAACGTGAGGCCAGCACAGAAAAAGGAGCAATGGCGCTGGCGGTAAGCAAAATGTCACTCAGCCTGGCATCGGAGTCGCGGTACTGGCGGGTAGCTCCCCTGTCAAAAGCATTTACATCTGCCGGATCAAGAGCCGCTATCTGTGCCTCTGTTAATGGATCTACCGACTCCATCAGCAGGTAACCTCCCGCAGCTGCCAGTCCACTTCCGGCCAGTATAGGAAGGTCTTTCTTTAAGCTGAATTCAAAGACCGGGCCGGGATCCAGAACCGGCTCCTGAAAAGATTCTTCAGGGGTTTGAATAGAATCTGCTGCAAAATTCTCCTGAGCGGCCAGTGGGTGGGCCATGCCGGCCAGCATTATCCAGAAATATACAATTAGCTGTATGTTCTTCATGTAACGAATCCTTCTTATTTAACAGTTTGATAAATAGTAAAGACAGCCGCAAAAACTGCTGTGGCTTACCATTGCCATTGCTGAAAGCTAGGGCAGAAGAAAGTTTTTTGCAAGGAAATCCTTACTTCCTCCTCTTTATCAACAGAACAGTCCTCTCCGGAAAGGGTTTGATCAGGAGGGTTTTTACCAGGTGCCGGAATCAATAAAATAGCCTTTCCTGTTGAAAGAAATCAGTTTTGGCCCTTCCAAGTTCTCAGCTTTTAATAGAGAAACATCAGCAAAACTGTTGTACCTTTAAGTTCGTGAAAAAAAGCCCCGCCATCGATATAACAGACTTTCTGGAGCTCCGGAAGGCCGGAAACCCGGTTATTGACGTCCGCTCACCGGCAGAGTTCGAGGCCGGACATATACCGGGGGCCTGTAACATTCCCCTGTTCAGCAATAAAGAGCGGGCAGAAATTGGTACTCTCTATAAGCAACAGGGGCAGGAGGCAGCCATTTTGCGCGGCCTGGAAATTGTTGGCCCCAAAATGGCCGACTTCGTACGCCAGGCAAAAGCCCTTCCGTTTAAAAATCAGCTACTGGTACATTGCTGGCGCGGAGGCATGCGGTCGGGCAGCTTCGGCTGGCTCCTGAATACGGCAGGTCTCCCGGCGGCTACCCTCACTGGCGGCTATAAGAGCTACCGCAACCACCTGCTCGACTTCTTCGGCACTGCTTTCTCGCTCCTGATTTTAACCGGCGGTACCGGCAATGGCAAAACTGAGCTGCTGCACCACCTTCAACAAAAGGGGGAGCAGGTAATAGACCTTGAAGGACTGGCACACCATAAAGGTTCAGTTTTTGGGGGAATGGGACAACAGGAGCAGCCCAGCTCCGAGCAGTTTCAGAATGAACTGTTTTTACAGATGAAGGAGATGGACATCAGCCGGCCCATCTGGCTCGAAGATGAGTCCATCAGCCTCGGTAATGTTTTCATTCCGCACCCACTCTGGAACCAGCTGCGGAGAGCGCCCCTTGTAAGAGTGGAGCTGGCCCTGCCTTTACGTATTGAGCGCCTGGTACGGGAGTATGGAAATTTTCCGCCCCAAATGCTGGCAGAGGCCATAGAAAAGCTGGGCAAGCGCCTGGGCGGACAGCATGCCAAAGCAGCCCTGGAGGCCCTGCAGCAAAATAATCTGACCGAAGTGGCCGCCATCCTGTTAGTGTATTACGACAAGGCCTACCAGCAGGGCATCGATAAGCGGAAGGAGCTCCTTTGTTACGAAGCAGCATATGATTTTTTTGACCCCGAAGCAATTTCGGAAGATATTTTAAAGCACGTATGGAAAACATCAAACTAACTCAATACAGCCATGGCGCCGGCTGCGGCTGTAAAATATCGCCGGCAGTACTCGACGAAATCCTTAATAAGCAGGCCCACCAGCAGGAGTTTAAGCAGCTGCTCGTAGGCAACCATTCCAACGACGATGCCGCCGTGTACGATATGGGCAATGGCACTGCCACCATCAGCACCACCGACTTTTTTATGCCTATTGTGGACGATCCGGAAGATTTTGGCGGTATTGCCTCCGTTAATGCCATAAGCGATGTATATGCCATGGGCGGCAGTCCCCTCATGGCCATTGCTATTCTGGGGTGGCCGGTAAACAAAATCCCCTCTTACGTTGCCGCAAAGGTCCTGGATGGCAGCCGCAGGGCCTGCGCCGAGGCCGGTATTCCGCTGGCAGGCGGCCACAGCATTGACTCTCCCGAGCCCATTTTCGGACTGGCGGTCACCGGAACTGTCGACATACGTAATCTTAAAAAGAACGATACTGCACAGGAAGGCGATTACCTCTTCCTGACCAAGAAACTGGGCATCGGCATTATTACCACCGCCCAAAAGAAAGGCATTGTACAGGAAGCCCACCTTGCGGAAGCCCGGCAGTCGATGCTCACCCTTAACCGTATTGGTGAAAAGCTGGGCACTTTTCCTTATGTGCACGCCCTCACCGATGTAACCGGCTTTGGCCTGCTGGGCCACCTTACCGAAATGTGCGAAGGCAGTCGTTTGTCGGCCGAAATAAACTTTGAAGAGATACCTCGCTTCGATTTCTTAGACGAGTATGTGGCTCAGAAAAGCATGCCCGGCGGTACGCAGCGCAACTGGGACAGCTATGGGTCTAAAATCAGTGAAATCAGCGACTACCAACGCAGTATTCTGGCTGACCCACAAACCAGCGGCGGCCTTTTACTAGCGGTATCAGAGGATAAAGTGGAAGAATTCCACCAGAAAATGCTGGCCAATGGCTTTGACCTGCAGCCCTTCGGCCGTATGGTGCCACGGAGAGCGAAGATTGTGGAGGTGAGCTAAGCTTTAGCGGAAGTGAAATTCGAGTTAAAATTATATTCCCAGGTTCGGGCTTTATGTTTGGTGCTCGGGCTATTTTCCATCAATGCTTCCGTGGCTTATTATTCCCAAAGCATTTTGCTGGTACTCAGCCTGATGGCAGCTTTCCTGGTCTTTCTCTACAAGTACTTTTATAAACTGATTTGTTACAGAAGAACAGTTATTCTGGAAGAGGAATATTTTCAGGTGGTAGAAACCTATACAAAGGTTTCTTATGAAAATCTGAAGTGGTTCAGAATCGAAAGCGGAAAATTAAACTCCAGACTTGTGTTGGGTGTATTAGGAGGCAAGAATGTTTCCTTTACTTTCAGAAATGATAACATGGACTATATTCTCTTCCGCAATGCCCTTTTCAGGAAAATTATCGCTAGAAACAGGCATATTAGCAATTATTGCCAACATGCTTCCTGGCCGAAGCTGGCAGGTATCCTTGTTTTAGGGCTTTTGCTGATTGCTCCGGTTGTTATTATCCGGTTTAAAGAATGGGAGGTACTTATGGGGTACTTCTTGTTTGCTGCCTCTGCCACACCTTTCCTGTTTGATATTTTCGTAAGAGGCAACAAACCGCTGGAGTATTTCATTGAGGAAGTTTCGGAGTAGCCGCAGATGAAAAGTCATTGGTGTCTGTGATAAGCTGCTTCTCAAAAGTAAACTCTCCCATCATCGGAAATTGTTGCTTCCATAGATTATGGTAAATGCCTTTCCGTCTGATTAAATCATGATGGTTTCCTTCTTCCACCAACCTCCCCTTTTCCAAGACACAAATTTTATCGGCATTATACACGGTGCTTAGTCGGTGTGCGATCAAAATAATGGTCTTATTTCTCTCACGTAAAAGGTTAATAGTCTTTTGCACATATTGCTCAGAGCTGGAATCAAGGGAAGAGGTCGCTTCATCGAGAATTAATATTTCCGGTTCCTGATATAAAGCCCGGGCAATAGCCACCCGCTGTTTCTGCCCTCCGGATAAGGAGGTGCCATTTTCCCCTAAATAGGTATTAAAACCATTCGGAAGGCTTTCGATAAACTCCATAATCCCCAATTGGGTACAAATCCCTATTATCTTTTTAACATCCGGTTCAAACTCCCCTACTGCAATATTTTCAATAACATTTCCTGCAAATAAGTCAATCTTTTGCGGCACCACACTTACAAGCCCTCTAAGGCTATCGTTAGAGATATATTTGGTAGAATAATCCCCAATAAAAATATCTCCTCCATTTATGGGATAAATATTTTGTAATAAAGACATCAGGGTAGTCTTTCCAGACCCACTCTCCCCAACAATAGCAGTGATTTTCCCTTTCGGTAATTTCAAATTGAGCGATTCGAAAACATCTGCCCGTGAGCCATATCTGAATTTGACGTCTTTAAATTTAATATCGCCCAACATGTCTTTTGTCATTTTCACTTTATTCTCTTCCGACTCCCGCTCCAGGTCCATGAGTTCGAACAGGCGGTCACCGGCTATTACAGCATCCTGTATGGTTCTATTCATCCCAATCAGGCTGCTTGCCGGGCCTGTAAAATAGCCGATAATGGCATAAAAAGATAAAAGCTCACCGGGGGTAATTTCTCTTTCCATTACAAAATAAGAGCCCGCCCAAAGCAGGATAATGGTAAAGAGCCGGGAAACAAATTCAGACGAATTGGATGAGAAAACTGAATTTTTACCGGAGGTATAAACGGTTTTCAGGAGCTTGATAAAACGTGTTTCGGTTTTAATATTTGCAAAAGATTCAAGGCCGAACCTTTTGATCGTGCCCACTGAATTGAGCGATTCGACCAGCTGAGATTCCAGGTCGGCGGCATTCTCCATCACACTTCGCTGGGTTTTCTTATTGAGCCTGTTGGTGATGTAATAAATGAGGCTGTAAACAGGAATAATCGCCAGCATTATAAGAGCCAGCTTCCAGTAATACAGGAACATGAGGCCAAAGGAAAAAATAACGATAGATACGTTTACTGCCAGGTTAATAGATACATCATTAATAAATGCCCTTATTTTAACCGCATCATTTACTCTGGAAATGATCTCCCCCACCCTCATTGTATCAAAGAATTGCTGCGGGAGCTTTAACAGGTGCTTATAATACCCTAAAATCAACTGGGCATCAATCTTCTGACCAGTTTTGAGAGTGAAGATTGTTTTCATTACCCCCAGGAATACCTGCATCAGCAGCAAAATGAGCATTACTACACTCAAAAGGTTCAGCAGGTTTTCGTTACCTCCAATAAATACGTGATCCACAATTTTCTCCACATAAATAGCAGTGGATAAGCCCAGGAGCGTATAGATACAGGCTCCAAATAGTGCCTGTAGCATAATAGTTTTATGTGGTTTAATAAGGAACCAGAAGCGCCTTCCTACCGATACCTTTTCGTTCCCCTTTTTAAAAGTTTCGTTCGGTGCCAGTAAAATCAGTACCCCTGTCCACTGCTTTTTAAAATCCTCGTGAAGAATTTTATGTATCTTCCCGTCCCCCGGATCCATAACATGGATGTACTTCTTATCGGCCTTGTAAATGACCACAAAGTGCTGCAGCACTTCTTTGACTATGATGTGAGCAATAGCTGGGGTCGGGATCTTAAAAAGGCTGTCGAAGGTGCCTTTTACTCCCTTAGCAGTAAAGCCGATTTTGCCGGCAGCCTCTATCATCCCCAGCACATTGGTGCCTTTTTTATCGGTAGAAGCCAATTGCCTGATTCTGGCAATTGGCAGGTTACATTTATAATGAGCGACGATAGAAGCAAGGCAGGCGGCACCGCAATCGGTAATATCGTGTTGTTTGATTTTTATCTTTCTCATTCACAACTATCTTTCTTTCTCGTATGCAGAACTTCTTTAGTTTCTATCCTCTTGCCGGATTCAGCCAGTCATCCACATTATCGTAGAGGAGCTGGAAAAGGCTTCTTTCTGTTACAATAAAGCGGCTTTTCACAGTCATGCCTTTTTTGAGCTTTCCTTTGTACCCATTCTTCAGTTGAAGAAAGGTTTTGTCCAGGACACACTTTATTTTAAAAACCGGTTGATTTTCAACAACTTGAATATCATTTGAAATATCAATAATTCTTCCTGTAACAATTCCCCACTGGTTATAATCAAACGCATCTATCTGAAACTTTGCCGGAATGCCTGAATAAATCAATCCAATGTCTGCCGGACTAATGTAGGATTCTACAATTAAACTGGTGTCAGGCGATATTTCAGCAATAGGCTGGTTAGCAGCAATAAAACTTCCGGGGTAGAGGCCTGAAAAGTTTTGAATCGTTCCGGACATGGGGGCCTTAACTATATATTTTTCTTTTTCTTTAAAAAGCTGCCTGAGTTTTCCTTCCAGATCCTCCGCTTCCAACCGATAACGCAACAGATCCGACTGCCATCTGCCTGCCTGCTCTTCGGCAATAGATTTAAGTTGAGAGGCCGCTTGTTTTAGCTCGAACTTCCTGTCTTCAAACTCCACCGCTGCAATTACCTTTGCCTCGTATAACTGCTGATCCCTTTCGAAGGCACGCTGTACTTTTGTATAGCGGTTATTAGCTTCATTTAATTGTTGTTTAAACTGCTCGAAAGACTGCCTATAGATTGCCGTTTGAAAAGAACCGATAGCTGTAAATGAAGAGTTTTGGATTGCAATAATCAACATACCTAAATCTGCCTTCATTTCAGCAAGTTCGTTGAGGCGATTCTGATGGTAGGCCAGCTGCTCATCCACTACCGGGGAGGAAATTGTAAATAGCTCCTGTCCTTCGGTGACAGGTTCATTATTTGTAATACTTAAAGAGAGGATATTGCCAGAAACCGGGGCAGCCACTTTATTTACTTCCAGGCTAGGGCGGATAATCCCTGCACTTTTTACACTTACATCTACCTTAATGAAGGGCAGGGCTACAAGAGCACCTATAATAAAGGCCAGAATGGCAATATAAATGACCTTACTGGTAGTAGAGTTCTCAGCAAAATGCTGCTCTGTGCTAAACTCAATTATTTCTTTTGGAAAGAGTGGTGTGGGCATAACATTTAAGAATTCGTTGAATTAGAAGCTAGCTTTATATTTGAGAACATATTCTTGCAATATTAACAACCAGTGGATGTACCCCATATAATTAAGTATCCCGTTCTCTGCAAATTGTCAGCAAGCTAAGGCCTCATCTCCTTCTAACTACATGATTTACATGATAAACAGACTCTGTTCTCCCATAAACTCTTCCTTTTTCCCTTTCGCTTCAGTTTGCTGAACTTACTGTCTTTGCAAAAGCTTCAGTTCTGTATATAGTGATTGAATATAAAAGAGAATGTATTGACAAGTGCGTGAATTACAAATACGAAGAAAAAAGCATTATTACCTTTTGCTTTAAAAAGAATATATGATAAAGCTAATATAAAGCCCGGAATTAAGGCAAAAACAATATATACATCAGAATAAGAATGGGCATAGGCAAATAAACCTGCGGAAATGGCAAGAGGTAAAAACTGGCTGTTCTTGAAAAATATTTTAATTATTTCAATTACTAGAAATTGAAATAAAAAAGTTTCTACAATTGGTCCTAATACTGCAACAATGATAAACGTAAGTTCAGGAGTCAAACCCTCTAAACCTTCAGTTTTTATCTCGGTTTCTGAGAATAAACTAAAGACTATAGGAGATATTACATTATAGAAAATAGAAACTATTACTGCAACAACTATTATTAACCAAGTCTGGTACCTTTTTAGGTTATGTATAAATGCATTGAACAAACTTGATTCACGCATGCAGGACAGCTTGAGTCTTAATTTGGATACATTTAGCAACATTAGTTTGTATAATAAGGTCAGCGAATATTTACTATACTCGAGCAACCTTTTGCTCGAGTATAGTAAATTAATAAGGCCAGGAGATTATTAAATCAGATTCATTTAAAAAACTTAGCCTTGGTAATTGTATTTAGTGGACCCCAAGCTTAGGACAGCTTTCTTTGAATTTTAATTGAATTAAG
>NZ_ANNU01000049.1 GCF_000346615.1 Nafulsella turpanensis ZLM-10 | reverse complement strand
CACTAAAAATAAAAAGGTCGGAAGAAAAAATCTTCCGACCACTCCTGCCGGGAAAAGGCAGCCTTTTTTTATCCCCGTTCTATGGGGTCAAATCGAAAGCCAATGGGTGCCTGTTCTTTGGGTAGCTGCCCGCTGGTGAGAAATCGCTCCAGCTCATTGTCGTAAAAGCCTTTGAGGAACATAAAAAGAAAGTTGAGGAAATCTGAGAAATCATATTTTCCGTCTTCATGCTTTTTAATGGTAAATTCCGTCTCTTTTGGAAGCTTTATTAAAAAAGACTCATGGGCTTTTTTTACACAGGCCTCGAAAGTAATGTTCTCATCCGGAAACTGCTCCTTTTGGCACTGCAGGCTTATGGCAAAACGAATGTGCCAGAAGGTGTCCTTCTGCATGTCCATGGCCTCATAAATATCGTCCGTTAGCTTCTTGGGATCTTCTTTGCTGCGGAGGCGGAGTCGTTCGGGTGGTACCTGGTAATATTCCAGTACGGCTTCTCTAAAGTGCTGGGCAAAATGATAGCATTCCTGCTTATAATTTTTAAAATCCCTCATATTATTAGAGTAGGCCTCACAAAGTTGGTCGTATTTGCTCATCATTAATAATTACAGCTTTTCAATTATCTTTCATTAGATATATGCGCAGAAGAGCGGTTTTTGTTTAGTTTCCGCGCTATAAAATCTATCGAACCACAATTTGAAAGTTACTGCGGGTCTTTTGTTCCAGTAAAATTTCCTTCCCTTCACTTAGCTCCTCAATCAGTTCAGGGGTATAATTTTTAATCGTAATAAGCGTAAGGTCCGAGTTATAATAGATGTCATACTCATTTTCCAGATTGCCAATCAGGGCTTCGGTTTTCGCCGGGTTACTGTCGATGCAAATAGAGAAGGAGATGGCGGAGTTCTGCATCAGGTTGATTTTGATGTGCAGTAAATCCAGCAGAAAGAACAGGTGACTCAGGTTGCGCTCCGTAATAAAGGAGATGTCGCGGATATTGAAGCTGATAAGCGTCTGTTTTTTCTTGAAGATAATGGCAGGCGCTTCCATCTGGTGGTCCATTTCAAAAATGCGGGTGCCGGGCTCCTCCGGGTGGTAGAAGGAGCGTACCAGCAGCGGAATTTTGTGGTTGGCCAGCGGTTTTATGGTTTTCGGGTGGATAACCGAGGCGCCATAGTAAGTCATTTCCGCTGCCTCGGTGTAGCTGAGCTGCGGGTAAAGGACTGTATTTTTAATCAGTTTCGGATCGGCATTAAGCACACCGGGCACATCTTTCCAGATGGTGACAGAGTCGGCATTGAGACAGGTGGCAAAGATGGCAGCCGAGAAATCAGAACCTTCGCGGCCAAGGGTGGTCGTCTCGCCTTCGGGGCTTCGGCCAATAAAGCCCTGGGTAATCATTACTTCCTCTTCCATAAGGCCAGGCAATTCACGGGTAATCTTGCTGCTGGTCAGCGACCAGTTAATCTGGGCTTCTTTATGGAGGCTGTTGGTGCTGATGTAGTCACGGGCATCGAGCCAGCGGCAGGAGTGTCCGGTATCGGCAAGGTAGGCCTGTACAATAATGGTGGAAATAAGCTCGCCATGGGCTACTATTTCGTCGTAGGCCTGTGCGGCATTTTGTTTTTTTGCCTTATGAAGTGCCCTGGTAAGGGACTGGAAGCGCTGCGCCAGCTGAAAGTGTACCTCGTGGCGCAAATCGGAAAAAAGCGCTTTTACAATTTGCAGGTGGTATTCGTACAGGGAATTGACCTGTTCCTGGAAAGACTGGTGCTCCAGGCTAAGCTGCAGCAGCTCTTCAAGGGCATTGGTGGTTTTTCCCATGGCCGATACAACCACCAGCAGCGGGTCTTCTTTGTGAGCCGAGATAATTTTTGCAACATTTTTTACACCTTCAGCGTCCTTTACCGAGGCGCCGCCAAATTTAAAAACCTTCATAATGGGTTGGAAATCGTTCGTTAAAAGAAGGCAATTATAAGGTTTTATACTTTTCTAAAAAGAATTTTACCGATAATATTACCTGTTTCTACAAACCAATCGGCTTCTTAAAAGTTTTGTACTTAAATCGCCAGTTATATTTTGTGAGAATAGGTATCCATATTTTCCTGATGATATTTTTTTCCGCAATCGTTTGCGTGACTTAATGGAAAAGTTATTATCTTTACAACTGGTTATAAAAAGACAAATTTTCCACGGAAAAATTAATTGTAACCGTATTATACCCTTATTTTTTTATGACAAAGGAACATTTAGGCTTACCGGTAGGAACTACCCTCGACAGATTTATAAAGCGGAAGCAGGACGATTTTCCGTACGCTACAGGTGAGCTTTCTCAGCTGCTACGTGATATTGCCCTGGCAGGCAAAATTATAAACCGGGAGATTAGTCGTAGCGGTCTGCTGAACATAGGCGGCGCTTTTGGTGCCACCAATGTACAGGGAGAAGAACAGCAGAAGCTGGATGTGATTGCAGATATCCGCTTTACCCGTGCCTTAAAAAATGGCGGCGAGGTATGTGCCATTATTTCTGAAGAAGAAGAAGAAATTATCGACCTCGATAATCCGAAAGGAAGGTACATTGTTGCCATGGACCCTCTCGATGGCTCTTCTAATATTGATGTGAATGTTTCTATCGGCACCATTTTTTCGATATACAGACGCAAGTCTCCTGTAGGTGGCCCGATAAGCAAGGAAGATGTGCTGCAGGCTGGCACCGAGCAGGTGGCTGCAGGTTACCTGCTGTACGGCTCCTCTACCATGCTGGTATATACCACCGGCCACGGGGTATACGGCTTTACTTATGAGGCTTCGCTGGGAGAGTTTTTCCTTTCGCACCAGGACATAAAAATGCCTGAAGACGGGAAAATTTACTCCATTAATGAAGGAAGTTACTGCTCTTTTGAGCCCGCCGTTAAGGAATATATCGACTATTGTAAAGAAAATGAATACAGTGCCAGGTACATAGGCTCGCTGGTAGCTGATTTCCATAGAAACCTTTTAAAGGGTGGTATTTATATTTACCCCTGCACATCTAAAGCCCCAAATGGTAAGCTAAGGCTCCTGTACGAATGCAATGCCCTTGCGTTTATTGCAGAACAGGCCGGAGGTTGCGCTACCAATGGTTATGGCAGGGTTCTTGAAATTCAGCCCACCGAACTCCACCAGCGATGCCCGTTCTTTATTGGCTCGAAAAAAATGGTGCAAATGGCCAGCGACCTGATGAAGAAACAGGAGCAGGAGACTGCCGCAGGAACAGTTTAGTAGTGTTTTTGGATAAATAGTTTTAGGTTGTAATGGAAAAGCCACTCCTCATTGGAGTGGCTTTCTGTTTTTTTTGATTTTATTCAGTAGCGGACTTACGCTTTTTCTTTTTTAGAAGCTTTTTTTGCTGTCGCTTTCTTTTCGCCTTCTTCCGCCCTGGCCTCTTCTTTAGCGTCGGTGGAGGCCTCAGTACCTTCTTTTTCAGTGCTTTCTTTTAAAGCATCCGGAGCATACTTCAGGAGAATCTTATACCAGCTTACCAGTTTTTTGATGTCTGAAACATACACACGGTCGCGGTCAAACTCGGGTAAAACGTGCTGCAAAAAAGCCTTTAGCTCTTCCGGAGAAGAGGAGCTGTCAACACCGGGGTCGTCACCAAACTCTTTATGGATGGTATAAAACACTTCTTCGAGCGGGGCAGAGCCTTCTGCGTCAGTGGTATATATCGAAATTTCCTTTAATACAGAAATCCGGTGGCTGGCAGTGGCCACCATACGGGCTGCCTTATCGTCCAGTGTTTCAAGAATAACACCGGAGCGGGTGGGTTTTACAATTCGAAAAAGGCCACCTTTACCTGAAACGGAAGCAATTTCTTTTAAATCCATGGACACCTAATTTAAATAAACGATTAGTCAGTTTTAGTTTTATTAAAAGAGCGTGATTTTACGCTAAATTTTTGAATTCACTATTAATTTCGCGGATAAAATTGAGTAGTTCCTCTTTCCCTTTTTCCTGTACGGCGGAGGTGACAAAATATTGCGGCATTTCTTCCCAAAATTTTCGCATCTCCCGTTTATAAAAGGCTACATTTTTATCGCGTTTGGGTGGCGAAAGTTTATCACCTTTTGTAAACACCATGGCAAAAGGAATTTCATTCTCTCCCAGCCAAAGCATAAATTCCATGTCAACCTCCTGTGGCTCATGCCGTACATCAATCAACACAAAGGTACACAACAGGTTCGTGCGCTCCTTAAGGTATTTTTCAATCATAATGCCCCAGTCGGCCTTTTTTGCTTTGCTCACCTTAGCATAACCGTAGCCGGGTAAATCGACCAGATACCAGCTTCCTTCAAACAAAAAATGGTTGATGAGCTGTGTTTTGCCAGGCCTGCCAGATGTTTTAGCTAACTTTTTATTGCCGGCCAGCATATTAATGAGCGACGATTTCCCAACGTTTGAACGACCGATAAAGGCATACTCCGGCAGGTTTGGAGCAGGGCATTTGGCAATATCGGTATTGCTGATTACAAAGTGAGGATTCGGGTGCGCCATTACGCTTAAAATAAAGGGTTTCACTTACAAAATTAAAGAAAATAGCAGGCAATCGGAGGGAAAAACTGAATTAATTCATTTTCAGCTTATTATTCTTTATTTCTTACAAGCCAACCAATAGGATAAATCGATGGAAGGTTTCCTGTGAGCCTGATAGGGCAAAATTAATCGCCCCGGGCCAGTAGGATATGTGGAGGAAAATTAGCTAAACTTGCACTGGCATTACATGTTTCCGGCTGTGGGATGTAAACAGCTATTGGAAAAACTATAAATTCCTCACTAAATTAGGACTCTTGAATTTCAGCTTGTTGAGCCTGCTCGGCTCAAGTATCAATTAAGGCGATGATAAACAGGTATACCAAAGGACTTATTATAGCACTCCTGGCATGTTTTGGCCCATTGGCGGCACATGCCCAGTACGAAACTAAGGCAGATAGTGTAGCCGCTTCAGATCTCTACTACGAGATAGGGCAGGAAGTTCTAAAGGCAACAAAAGTTGTTACCCAGGCGCGAGACCAGTTCGAAATTGCCGCGAACCTGAACCCGGAAAATATCTGGGCGAACTACATGACGGGTAAAACTTACCTTGAAACAGTACACAAAGAAAGAGCCTCCAAATATTTCAAGCGGGTGTATGAGCTGGATCCTAACTTTCGCTACGACCTCCTGTACTCTATTGGCCGTGCTTACCAGTATGGTCTTAACTTTGAAGAAGCTCTTCACTACTTTAACCTATATAAAGAAAAGACGCTGTCGGATGTAAACTACCGCGGTAAAGACAAGGTGCAGTTAGCAGAGGTGGAGCGAAGAATACAGGAATGCCAGAATGGCGCTGAATATATCAAGAATCCCAAGCACTATGCCATTGTCAATGTTAGCGAAAAAGTAAACTCTCCCTGGCTCGATTATGCGCCGGTAGTGAATGCTGACGAAACAGTGATGATTTTTACCACCCGTCGGCAGGAAGATAACCTCAACGAAAACGTGGATGAGGATAACTTTTATTTTGAGGATATTTTCATTTCTGAAAAAGGCGAAAACGGAGAGTGGAGCTCGGCTAAAAACCTCGGGGTACCTGTAAATGACGAATTCCATAACAGTAACCTGGCACTTTCGGCCGATGGCCAGACACTGTTTGTTTACCGTTACGATAATGGCGGCGATATCTTTTTCTCTACAAAAGAACCAGACGGAAGCTGGTCTTACCCGGAGCCATTAAATAAATATATTAACTCCAGCTTCGCCGAGAAGTCCGTTTCCATGTCGCCCGACGGACAGCTGCTCTTCTATTCCAGCAACCGCCCCGGCGGACTTGGCGGAATCGATATTTATGTAAGCACCAAAGACGCCAATGGCGAATGGGGAAGGTCTAAAAACCTTGGGCCCATTATTAATACAAAATTCGACGATGAAAGCCCTTTTATTCACCACGATGGCAAAACGCTCTACTTTAGCACGAAGGGCCGCAAAGGAATGGGCGGCTACGACATTTTTAAAAGTGAGTACGATAGTGTAGCAGGAGAATGGACCGAGCCGGTAAATATAGGTTACCCGATAAATACGCCTGATAATGACGTGTTTTTTGTTGCTACCAAGGACGGAGAGCGGGGCTACTATGCCTCCGTTCGGGAAGACGGGCAGGGATACACGGACATTTATATGGTGAACTTCCTGGAAGAGGAGGTGGCTGCAAAGCCGGTTTTAGCTAAGAAAGAAGAACCTAAAAGAGAAGAGCCTAAAAAGGAAGAACCAAAGAAGCAGGAAGAGAAACCTGTGGAAGCGCCTAAGGCCCTTCAGCCTGTAACGCTTACCATTAGGGTAAGCGATAATGCTACAGGCAGGCCGCTGCCGGCAAATATTAATCTTCGGAAGCTGTCCAATAACCAGGTGGCCGGCAAGGAATCCATCGAAGAAGGAATCTACCAATTTACTATTGTAAATAAGGAGCCAACGGAAATGATGCTTAGCATTGAGAAGGATGGTTATATGTTTAAGAATTTCCGCCTTACCCTTCCCGCCTCCACGGAAGAGGCACAGCACATTAGTCGAAATGTAGAGCTGGATATGCTTCGCGTTGGCTTGTCTTCGGTACTCAGGAATATTTATTTTGATTTCGATAAAGCTACCTTCCAGAAGAACTCATTCGATGAGCTGAACAAGCTGGAGCGCCTGCTCAATGAGAACCCTGATATTGTGGTTGAAATCTCCGGACATACCGATAATATTGGTGGCGCCGCTTACAACAAACAGCTGTCCCAGCTTCGGGCCGATGCGGTTGTTAACTATGTCGTGCAAAAAGGAATCAGCAAAGCCAGGGTTATCGCAAAAGGTTATGGAGAAGAGCGTCCGCTGGCTTCTAACGACGACGAAAAAGAAGGACGTATGCTAAACCGCCGGGTAGAATTTAAAGTGCTCAGCAAAGGCGGTACTGCTTCGGCCGATATAAAATAGCATTATTAGCTACTCAGGTTTTTAAAAAGCACAGGTTTGGCAGCCTGTGCTTTCTGCTTTTGTAAAAGGCAGAAAGCAAATTTTAAAACATAAAAACTGTTCATCCGGATTTTTGATTGTAATATTGTACAGTATTTATACAAGGACTCTAAGTAAAATTGCATGGCTGTTGTACCTTATAAAGGAGAAAGTAAAGGAAAGAAGGAGCAGGTGGCTCATATGTTCAACAATATCAGTAAGAAGTACGATTTGTTGAACCATCTTCTGAGTTTGGGAATCGACATCATCTGGCGGAAAAAGGCCATTGCTTTACTTAAAAAAGACCAGCCAAAATACCTGCTCGATATTGCCACCGGTACCGGCGATTTTGCCATCGAAGCACTTTCTCTTCGCCCAGACAAGGTGGTGGGGGTGGATATATCGGAAGGAATGCTGGCAGTAGGCAAAGAGAAAATTAAGCGCAAAGGGCTGCAGGATGTAATTGAACTGCAGCAGGGCGATTCTGAAAACCTGCAGTTCGGGGATGATAGCTTCGATGCGGTGATAGTTTCTTTCGGCGTCAGAAATTTCGAGAACCTGGAGGCCGGTTTAGCGGAAATGCTCAGGGTTTTACGCCCGGGTGGCAGGGTGGTAATTATAGAATTTTCAAAGCCACGCCGTTTCCCCTTTAAGCAGCTTTACAATTTTTATTTTCAGACCATCCTTCCTAAAATCGGTAAACTCATTTCCAAAGACCGCTCGGCCTACACTTATTTACCGGAGTCCGTACAAGAATTTCCGGATGGCGACCGTTTTTTAAATATTCTTTCAGACCTCGGATATAAACAGACAAGATGCAAACCGCTAACATTTGGAATAAGCTCCATTTATACCGCTATAAAATAATTGTTTTTACTTTGCTCGGCCTTCTGAGCCAGGCTCCTGCTTTCGGACAAAGCCCCGTAACCTATTCGCGTGAAAATCTGGTGGGCTATGATGACCGTCTGCTAACTTATGGCTTTACACTTGGAATACACTCCTCCGCTCTGCGGTTAAAGTATGCCGACAGCTTCGTTAATGATGCAGCCTTTGCCGATGTGGCCAATATTACGGCTCCCAATGGCTTTGGCTTTTCAATAGGTTTCCTTGGCAGCTTACGCCTGGCGCAGTATCTTGATTTGCGCCTGATGCCTAAGGTAGGATTTTACCAGTATTCTATCGATTACCAGTATACAACGGTTGATACTCCTGACAAGACCTTTTTTGCTGACTTTACTACCATTGACCTGCCCCTCTTATTCAAATACAAGTCTGAGCGGCGGAAAAACTTCCGGATGTTTTATGTGGCTGGTGTAAGCCCTACCATTGATGTAACAGGCAAAAAGCAGCGTGAAGAAAATGAAGAAGAAGGACTGCAGCTGGCGGGCGATAATCTTTCGCTGGAAGTAGGCTTCGGAACAGATTTGTATTTTCCACTTTTTAAATTCTCTCCGGAAATTCGCTACTCCTATGGGCTGGTAAACGTGCTTAAAAATAACAGAAATGAGGTTGGAATGGCCTTTGACCGGATGAACACTCAATCCATTGCTCTCTACCTTATATTTAATTAAGTATTGTTTAAAACTTTTAGAAGCCTTTCCTTTTTAGAGGGAAAGGCTTTTTATTGCAGTTTATCCTGGTAAAATACTTCAGCTTCTAAATTTTTTAAAGATGAAAAAGAACATATTAATAACAGGTGCCACTTCGGGCATAGGCCTGGCTACAGCCCGCCTGCTGGCAAAAGAAGGCTACTCCCTTGTGCTTTGCGGGAGGAGAACAGAGCGCCTGCAGGAATTAGCCGGAGAACTGGGTGAAATGGCACAACTGCACCTGCTTACTTTCGATGTGCGCGACCGAGAGGCAGTGGAACAGGCCATCGGCAGCCTTCCTGAAAAGTTTAGAACGATTGATGTACTCGTTAATAATGCAGGGAATGCGCATGGGCTCGACCCTATAGGCGAGGGCAATCCGGAGGACTGGGATGCCATGATTGATATTAATGTGAAAGGCCTGTTGTATGTAAGCAAAGCGGTGATGCCTCAAATGATGGAAAGAAAGGAAGGGCATATCATCAACATAGGTTCCATTGCCGGTAAAGAGGTGTACCCAAAAGGAAATGTATACAGTGCCACCAAGCATGCAGTCGATGCACTTAATAAAGGAATGCTGCAGGACCTGAATCCTTACGGCATAAAGGTTACGGCTATAAACCCTGGGCTGGTAGAGACAGAGTTTTCGCTGGTGCGTTTTAAGGGCGATGAAGAAAGGGCAAAAACCGTATATGAAGGCTTTGAGCCCCTCAGGCCGGAAGATGTGGCCGAGGTGATATCGTTCGCCATTAGCCGGCCTGCCCATGTTAATATCAGCGATCTTATACTACTGCCAACAGCACAGGCCAATGCTACCATTGTTCGAAAAGAGAGCTGAGGTGTGATAAGTGGAGGTGGTGACAAAAAAAAGTAAGGTTAAACGTTGTTTCCCGAAAAAGCCTTGCTATTTTTATATTTATTCCGCAATTCGTGTAGTAGGAGAAGGAGTGTAGTTTTTATCACTTCAACCTTCGAATGGCTGCTTTATCTTTCTGATGGTACTGAACTTGAAAAAGGTATACGATTTTTTCCAGCTGCTCCAGGGAGACAGCCTAAGCCTTTTTTACCAGGGGGTAACCCATGATGATATTACGGAAAAGCTGATAAGCCTGAGTGATACCAATATCAGGAGTCAGTCGGACTTAAGCAGGATTAGAAAAAGGGTAGCCTTTGCCATATCGGAATGCTTTCAGAATATTATCCGACACAAAGACCTGCCAAGGGAGCGGCAGAAATCAGCTGCCCTGCCCAGTATGTTTATGATTCGGAATATCCGGCAAAGCTATTATATTGGTTCGGTAAACCTGGTAAAGAAGGATAAAGCAGGCAAACTTGAGCAGCAGTTACAGAATTTAAATAACCTGAGTAGCGAAGAGCTGCGGCAGCTGTACCTTCAGTTGTTACCTTCTGTTGAGCTTTCCGAAAAAGGGGGTGCCGGATTAGGGCTGATAGAAATGGCCAGAAAGTCGAAACAAAAGCTGGAATTCGACTTCAGGTCTTTGAACAAAAGCTTTTCTCTTTTTTTTATGCAGCTTTCCTTTAGCGAGGAAGTGCAATCGATTGCCGCACCAGGCTTAAGAGAAGTGGAGGGGCTGTATGATGCACTCCTAACGCACAAAGTAATGCTCCTGTACAAGAGCGACTTTTCGCAGGAAGGGATGCTTCCTTTAATTGATATGATGGAGAATAACCTAAGCAAGGTTACAGCCACCCGTACTTTACAGAGAAAGGTAATGTATGTAATGATAGAACTCTTCCAGAATATCATAAAACATGCAGCTACCGCCTTTAACAGACAGGAGGGTATTTTGCTGATAGCCTCCACACCTGAGGGATTTGAAATAAGTACAGGCAACTATATCAGAAATACAGATATTGATGCACTGGAACAGCACCTGCTGCAACTTAGAGGACTTGAAAAAGAGGGCTTGCAGCAATACTACCGTCAGGAGCTGCTCCGTACTCAGCAAAATACCAAGGGAGGGGCAGGGCTGGGCTTAATCGAAACCGCTCGCTATAGTAATCAGCAGTTTCAGTATAGTTTTTTACCAGTAGATAAAGAAGTTTCTTTCTTTTCATTTGAAATAAAAATATGACAGCTTTTACCATCGCCAAAAATATTGAGCTTGAGAAAAAAGCAGATACACCAATGGTTAACTTTCTGGCCCAGGAAGGACTTTTGGAACTACGAGGCAGGTCTTTGCCGGAAAATGCCGAAAGCTTTTACCGCCCTTTGCTCGATTGGGTAAGCGGCTATGTTAGTATCGCACCCGGGCGTACAGTTTTTAGCCTAGACCTGGAGTATTTTAATTCAAGCTCTGTTAAACAGGTGTTAAGCCTGTTAATTAAACTGGAAGAGCTAACAGCTGCCGGAAAAGAAGTGGAAATTATCTGGAAGTATAATGAAGATGATGAACTGATGGAGATGAAAGGCCGCGAGCTTGCCAGTATAGTGGAGCTGCCTTTTCGCATGGAGTCCTATTCGCTCTAAAACTGAAAAGAACTCCTTTTGTGCATTCCCTTATAACAGGCGGATGCCCATTATCAGTACATCATCTGTTTGGGGTGTTTCTTCCTTCCATTGGTAGAAGGTTCTTTCGATGGTAAATTTTTGCTCCTCGGCCGAAAGGGGCTGAATGTCCATGAGCATTCTCTTAAACCTTTTGGTATTAAATTTCTGGTCGTCATTTCCGCTAAACTGGTCCATATAGCCATCGGTAAACAGGTACAGCATACAGCCGGAGCGGTACCTGCAGGCATTATTGGTAAATCTTCTTTTTTCCTTCTCGTTGTGCCGTGCCCGTAATGTCTTGCCTCCCACAGAGCTCACATCTGCCTGTAATACCTGCAGCTCCTGGTCGTGGACCAGGTAAGCCGGGTTCATGGCACCGGCAAACACAAGAGTATAGGCCTCCGGATCAATGAGGCAAACAGAAATGTCCATTCCATCCTGTGAAAACTCATCGCCTTTCCGCTGGTTCAGCGATTCAATAATGCCCAGGTGTAACTGTTCCAGCACAAGGGCAGGGTCATGCACCTGCCGCTCGACCACTATTTCGCGGAGCAGGCGGTGACCAATTAACGACATAAAAGCGCCGGGTACTCCATGGCCTGTACAGTCGGCTACTGCTACCAGATACTTTTGCCCGATTGGTGCCACAAAATAAAAGTCCCCGCTTACAATGTCCTTTGGTTGCAGAAAAACAAAAGATTCGGGCAGGTGCTGTTGCAGGATATTTTCGCTAAGCAGAATAGATTGCTGAATCCGGCGCGCATAATTTAGGCTGTCGGTTATCTGCCTGTTTTTAGACTCTACAAGAAGGCTGTTTTTGCGCTTCTGCCGATAGTTGATGTAGGCAAGCATGGAAAGGCCCAGGGATACCGCCAGAAAGCTAATCATCAGGTACAGAGAGTTCTTTTGAGCACTTAGCTTGGCAGATTGAGCCGTAATTAAAAGTTTCGCATTTACAATCTCCTGCTCAGCCATTGCTATCTGGCGTTCGCGGCGGAGAATTTCCATGCTGTCGCCAAAGGTCTTGGCCTTAAGCCTTGTCAGGAGGAGCAGCTCTTTTTCTCGACGAATGGCCTCTTCCTGTTCCTTTATTCCCTCAGGATCTATCTGGCTCAGGACAGGCTTTAAGTTAAAGTTCTTATCAATGGTAACAGCGTGAGGAGGCGGAGCATCTTCAGCCAATTCAGAAACAGTTTTGTTGTTTTTGTTTCGGCTGTCCTGTTTTTCCTCAGACGGCGATTTAACAGCTAAGTCCTCTTCTCTTGTTCGGGTGTAAGAGGATTTAGTCAGTGGAGTATACTCTTTCAGGAGCGCATTATTTTTTTGAATGGCCCGTTCCAGCAAACTGGTTGGCGTATCGCTGGAGGGAGAGGGGCTGAAGAGCCACCCTCCTTTCTCTTCACTTACAGCAGCGAGGTGAAACTGCTCCTTTCCCGGATTAAAATAGAGCCTGCCCAGGTTTTTATTGAGCAAAGAATCTTTTCCCTGCTTAAAGCTGTTGAGCACAAACTCTGCTCCGGTAAAAACAAAGCCACCCTTCCTGATACTCAAAGGAAAAGCTCTTGTATCAATTATCAGGAGATTTTGGTTATAGCCCTTCTTGCTGATGATAACCTGATAAAGCCCATTGAACGGTAGCCTGAACCGGAAGAGGCCTATTTCGTTGGTGTTGAGCTGTTGCACCAATTGTCCGTTACGGGTAATCTTTATTTTTGCATCCTGCAGGGTTCCCTGCAATAGGGTAGGACTATTCTTTTTAAACAGGCCCTGCCCGGCATTATGCTCATATCCATGGATGGTGCCTTCCACTACAAAGCCATTGGTTTGCGGAAACGCAGGGAGTGCCTGTAAGAGCAGGCAAGTGCTTATAACTGCTAAAAATTTATATATCTGTGACAAGCAGCTTTTTAAGTTGGTGGATAAGAAAAGCTTTTTAATTAAAACCGAATTTGATTAAAAAGCGAATAAAGTCCGTTAAAATCTGGGTTCAAAGATAGCAATTATTCCTTAAATTATTGGAAGACAAATGCTTAGTGGGTGAAATAAGTTTTCAGGATTTCGCCTGAAATCTCATGCTTGCCGGGAAAGGAAATAATAGATGGTTGTAATCCCATTTTACTAAAAACCTGCTTTTGCTCCTGTAGATGGTTTTCTTTAATATAAGGGTCTTCCGTTCCATACACGATGGAAATACGGCTATCCTTAAGGCCTGCTGCAGAAAGCTCCACGGGCAGGTCGGGAGGAAAAACGCCTGCCCATAAAACCAACTCTTTAAAGGCTTGCCCACTAAGGGCAGCCCAGCGACTGATAGTGGCAACTCCCTGCGAAAAACCCAGCAGATGAAGAGGGCGGGAAGGGTGTTCTTTTGTGGCCGCGGCATATACCGCTGAAAGGTAGCGGACGTAATTATCAATATCCGACTGGCGGTCTTCTTTTGTCATCCAGGTGGCACCTACTCTGCCGCTAAAGCCTTCCAGATAAAAGCGGGACAATCCCTCCGGGGCAATTACATAATGTCCCGCATCGGCCAGGGACTGAAAGTGGCGGATAAAATAAGAGGCCAGCTGTCCGTATCCATGGCATACCAGCCACACTGCCGGAGTTTGCATGTTAAGCTTACCAAGCGTAAAATACCGGGCCTGAAACTGCGTAAAAATGCTCTGCTGTTGTGCTTCCATCCTAAAAAGAAAAGCAGGTACTATGTTGGTACCTGCTTTAAAATTAATATTTTAACCAGTAAACTATTTATCGTTTAAAGCCCAGAACACTACCGCCGCAATGGGTACTGGAGCCATCGAAGGTAAAGGTAATGTAATAAATACCTGTGGAGTTACAGTTATAACGAAGTCCTTTAAAGATCTTTCCATTGGCTGCGTTGGTGGTAAGCTTCCGCCGGTTTGAGTCGTAAAGGCTTACAACAATTCCATCAGCGGTATCACCATCGGTGCAGAGGTTTATGGAGTATTCTGTTCCTTTGGCAAAAACATAGGAATACTCTATTTTATTTTTACCTCCGCCTTCACCATCGACAGGAAAGCTCTTCACAAAATTAAAACCATCGCCCAGCTGGGTGATACAATTATCGGCGAGTTCAGATGCACTGCACTGTGCGTTTGCTACATTGCCAGCGAATAGGAAGAACGCAAGGAAGCTGAAGGTTACGAAAACTTTCTTCATGTCGGACTTATTTAATAATGTTTTTTCTGATTGATTGAGTGTGAGAAGCAATCTCCTTGAGGTTCTCAGGAGACATGATTACTTCACTGGTGCTATTGTCCTGTACAACAAGCATGCCATCTACTTCCACGAAGGTAGGTTCGGCATACGTGTGGACAATTTCTACTTTTCCGAAAGCATCAGCCAAAGGCTGCAGCTCTTTCATGTAAGCGGCCATACTGCTATTGCTTTCGCTGTAAAAGCTAAGCAGGAGCATGATATTGTCCATAATCATTTTCTGCTCGCCAATACGCTCAATCAACACTTTATTATTAGGATTCTTTTCTGCTACCTGGCAGGTGATATGGAGGGCTTCCAGCCAGCCACCGGTCAGGATAAGGATGCTCAGGTTTGAGCGTTTCTGGTCCTGAAGAAAAGCATTTATATTATTGAAGTTTTTAGTAGTCAGGTACAACAGAGAATCGAGATTGCTGCTGTTGGTAGCTAATCTTTTAATAGTTCCAAAATCAAAGAACTGCCCGATACTTAATTCATCGGCTAGCTCTTTAATGGAATTCAGGTAAAAGATAGCATCCTGGTTTTGCTCGTAAATATTAGTATATCCAAGATCCGTTCCGTATATGCCAAGGTTGATGGCTTTTTCGTAATTGGTATTGTATACCGAGGTTTTTTGCGGGTCGTTGAGCATGGCCTGGTTATAAGCCGTGCCTGACTCCTTGAGGAGAACAGAAATTTCGAGTGGTGAAGGGATTTGCTGTAAAATATCCGTAATTACCTCCTGCGAGATTTCCGGTTTTGCCACACGGGTACTGTCCAATGCTGCCTGATAGGCTTCCGCGCTTGGAGCCTGGTGTGTTTCGCAGGCCCAGAGCGATACCAGTAATATAGCTGACAGGGAAAACTTTCTCATGTAATTCATTTCAGATTAAACAAAAGTATTAATAACTCTTCGATTAACAAGTGTGATTTTTTATCATATAGTACACCGTTAGTTTATTCCGGTGATCATGCCTATTTGCTGAACAGGTTAAGGAATTTCCTTAGTGCCTCCACATAAAGTGTGCAGTAGAGAAGGGCGGTCATGAGCCAGATGACCACGATATTGAAAATATATGTGTCGAAATACCTTCCGAAAAGATGTTTTTGCGGAGCAAAGAAGTGAGAGCGGTAATCCAGGGCATGAGCAGGATTATCAGGAATCTGGTATACCGGATCGATGAGCGGAATAAATTCGCCATTACTCTCAATAATTCTATCTTCTGTACTTACATTTCTTACAAGGTCGGATAGGCTCTCGTTAAAATATAAATTCTTGTAGGTATTAATGTCGAAGCCAGGTTCCATAGAGGCCCTGAGGACCGGTAGCTCTTCCAGCTTGGTTTCTGCCAGCTGGTAACTTTCGAGGTAATGCGAGCGAAGGTTCTCGAAATACAGCTCCAGCTGTCCGGCCAGTTCTTCTGTAAAATCGGCCGGTTTTAGCTCCGCAACCCTTATATTTTCCAGACCTTCTTTATAAGGTTCCTTCGCCAGTTCATTCCTGAGCAAAGCTACTTTCTGCTGAACCAGCAGCTGTACACTATCGTCTGCACTTTCCTGGTTGGTCCGGATAAACGTAAGGGTTTCTCCCAGCTTGTCCATCAGGTAATTTGACTTAAAGTCGGCTGTACGGGCTTTTTGTTCGAAATAATAAGCCGGCATATTATAAAGGTTGTTCTTAAACTGGTAAATAGCCATGGCCTCATAGGCCCAGCGACTGGCCATCATATCAGCCACCAGTGGTACTTCGCCCCGTTTGCTAATGGTGTTGTTCAGCTTATCGAAAGGGAACAGCAGCCCGCTCAAAATCATTTGCGGAATGAGCAGCATAGGGATAAGAATATAAACCGTTACAGCAGAGTTAAAGGCCGATGATACATTCAGTCCCAGCACGTTTGCAAAACAACTAACGGAGAATAGGACAAGCCAGAAGGCCATGGTCATTCCTTTAATATCGAGTACCAGGTTCCCAATCAGCACAAAACAAAAGGTTTGAATGGCCGAAAGCGTAAACAGGATCAGGAGCTTGGAAGTAAGGTAACTGTTCCAGCTCAGGTTCAGGAAGCTTTCCCGCTTCAGTATCTTCCGGTCGCGGATAATCTCTTCGGCACTCACCGATAAGCCCATGAACAGCGCTACCACGATGGCCATCATCAGGAAGGCAGGAATGTTTTCGTTAAAGCGGAAGGTATACTCTTGGCGTGTATGGTAGCGAATAATAAAGGACAGTATGAGCGCCAGCAGGGGTGCTTCAAGCAGGTTAATCAGCAGGTACTGCTTATTACCCAGCTTCGATAAGGTATCGCGCAGGGTAAAAATAGCCGTTTGCTTCAGGCGGGAGGGGAGGCTCAGGTTTTTTGGAGGAAGTTCTTTTATATCCTCCACCTTCTCCAGCCTGAACTTTTCTTTAAACTGGTCGTGCCACTGCATAGGGTTGACCTTTCGCTTATTCGTCAGCTGCCCGTATTCGTCGACCACCTTGGCTTCGATTATGTTGAATATCTGCTCAGGATTTACATTGCTACAGGTAGGGCACTGGCCCCGGTCGCTATCGACCTGGTTGGTGGCCTTTTTAAAATAAGTGACCGCTTCCACGGGGTTCCCGTAAAAGATAGGATAGCCACCGGTGTCCATAATGTACATCTTGTCGAACATCTTGTAAATGTCCGACGATGGCTGGTGAATAACCACAAAGATAAGCTTGCCTTTCAGCGAAAGCTCTTTCAGCAGGTCAATTACGTTTTCTGAGTCGCGGGAGGAGAGGCCGGAGGTGGGTTCATCGACAAATAAAATAGCCGGTTCGCGAATAAGCTCCAGGGCAATGTTCAGGCGCTTTCGCTGACCCCCGCTAATGGTTTTGTCAAGGACAGAGCCTACTTTCAGGTCTTTGCGCTGCTCCAGGCCGAGGCTTTCGAGCATATCCAGCACCCGCTGATGGAGCTCTTCTGCAGGCATGCCGGCAAAGCAAAGCTTGGCGTTGTAATACAGGTTCTGGTATACGGTTAGTTCCTCGATCAGGAGGTCGTCCTGCGATACATAGCCGATTACTCCCTGCAGCTGGTCTTTTTCTGTATGCAGGTTGTAGCCGTTGATGAGGATTTCTCCTTCCGAAGGGCTTTCAATACCAGCCAATACATTTAGTAGTGTGGTTTTACCTGCTCCGCTGGCACCCATTATACCAATGAGGTTGCCCGGCCCTTCAGAGATGTTGATGTTCCGTAAGCCTTTATCGCCATTGGCAAAACGAAAACCAATTTCAATGGCATTAAAAGATAGTTTGGTCTGGACGGCCTCCAGGTTAAACTGGCTGGTTAAATCGCTGTAATATAGTGCGGCCCCCTTTGGGGTTTTAATGGTGCTGCCGTGTGAGTAGAGGTATACCTGCTCGGGCTTCATAATAAAGCCATTGAGTACCACCTCTTCGTGGCCGAGGTAACGGACAAAATACATGTCGACACTCTTTACCTGCATAAAGATGAGCTCGCCCTCCAGGTCGGTATGTACATACTTTTTGCGATCTTCTTCGGGCTGCTCTGCCGTGGTAATGCCGGTTTCTGCCAGCAGGCTTTCGATGCCGCTGTTTACCACCAGCATATCCTCAAAATTCAGCGAGCGGCTCCCTTCGCTCAGCACAAAACTCTCGATGAGCTTATACTCATCTTTGCTGAATTTAAATACAGTGGAAATGGTATCGACAATTTCCATTCGCTGCGGAGTGAAGTTTTTATCGGAAGCCACCAGCTCCAGAATCTTGATCAACACGACAACTTTTTGCTTCTGCGTAAGCGTTTTATTGATCTTTTTACAGATGGCAAGGGTTTTTACCGAGTCGCGTACAGAGGTTAACTTTCTTACCTTCTTCTGCTTCTCTTCCTCTTCGTCCTCTTCCTGGTTATAGCCAACATACTTATCGTACAGCTCCAGGTATTCTTTTACAGAGTCCTGGTCCAGCTCCTGCTGAAAGAAACGGATGACGAACATTCTTTCTTTTTCCGTCACGCCGCCATCCTGCTTGGTAATAATGGCAAAAAGCTGGGTAAGGGCTTTTAGTATTTCTTCACTCATACAACACTATCGTTTAACAAAATAACAGGGGACTGATGGCGGCAGGAGCAGAGCCCCGGATTTGGATCCAGGGCCCACCGCGGAGGCCGACCTGCTTAGTAGGTTTTAAATTCGAAAGGAAGCTCGACCAGTTCAGAGAATTCTTCGCCGGCTTCTTGCATATCTTCATCATCTTCGTGGTAATACCAGATGATGGTAACTCCTTCAATATCTTCCAAATTGGAGAGTATATCGAGGATAAGCTTAGAAGAGGCAGTGTTAAAATACTCGAGTTTAAAAACAAACTCGGTAGCATTCTTCGGCTCTTCCTTATATTCGTCGATCCAGTCCAGAACGGGTTGGTAGAACTCGGCCGAATCTTCTGGTAATGAACGGCCCGAAATTTCAAAGATGCCGTTATTCTTGTCTAATATGATCTTTGGGGTATCTTCTGTACCCTCCAGGTGTAAAATTTGCATATTCCAGTCTTTTTAGCCTTGTTTAATTATTCTTTAACAATGGTAGTTTTTAGAGAGAAGAAAGAGTAGTTACTGTCGATTTCCTGAAAATCAAATTCCAGTTTCTGACCTGACTTCCGGGCCATATCGACAAAGCCCAAGCCTGCTCCGCCTTTTTCTGAGAGATTGGTATTTTTGATAATGTCTTTATAAAGCTGCTTAAGGCCATCTTTATCTAAACCGTTAATCTGCTCGAGTTTACCACGCAGTTTTGGTACCTCCTCATTCTTAATGGGGTTGCCAGAGGTAATAATATAGGAAGCTTCCTGCTTGCCAATCATAAAGATAGCAGTAGGCTTGTTTTCTTTTTTTGCATGCAGGTCTTCGCTGTGCTTTACAATGTTCTGGAGACATTCTACCATTACATTAAAAACCTTCCGCTTAATGCTCGACTCTTCGCCCATGGAGTCCATATTCCGCTCGGCCATTGCCAGCACGGATTTAGTTATCTCCTGCGTGAATTCTCCCTCGTAAACCAGAATGAGGTTTCGTTCGAGCATCGTTTTATGCAGTTCATAGATATACTTCATGATGTATGCTTTAAAATTAGTGGTTTCTTAAACTTTTTTTCTTGCTTTTATGCCCTGTGAGGGCTGAAAATTATTTTTTGTTTCTAATGAAATGAATCAGAAGCGGATTCCGATGAGCAACATATCATCTGTCTGTTTGTAATCGCCTTTCCATGCTTCCCATTCTGCATCGACTGTCTGCATCTGCTTCGGCATACTTTTGGTATGGTTTTCCTTTATCAGATCGCGCAGGCGCTTAGGGCCAAACTTGCGGTTTTCCGGTCCGCCGAACTGATCCGGAAAGCCATCTGAGCAGAAGTATACCGCATCTTTCGGCTGAAGCTCAATCTTTGTGCTGGTAAAGTTGGTCTGGTTCTTATACTTACCGCCCCCAATCGGGAAGCGGTCGCCTTTAATTTCTTCCAGTTCGCCCTTGCGCATAAAGTACAGCGGACGGTGAGCACCGGCATATTCCAGGGTCTGCTTCTTGAGGTTGATTTTACAAAGCGAAATATCCATACCGTCTTTTGTTCTGGAAGCATCCTCATCCTGGCGAAGCGTTTGCGTAACCCCTGCGTCCAGCGCGTCGAGAATAAGGCCCGGATCGGAAATTTTACGGCTGCGCACAATATCGTTGAGCAGGAAGTAACCTATCAGGGATATAAGGGCACCCGGTACCCCGTGGCCTGTACAGTCGACGGCAGCAATAAAGAGGTCGTCGCCTACCTGCATAAACCATGGGAAGTCACCACTGACAACATCGCGCGGCTTGTACAGAATGAAGGAGTCGGGCAGCAGGCGGCGGATAATGTCGTTATCCGGCAGAATGGCTCCCTGTATGCGCTGAGCATAATTGATGGAGTCATTAATCTTCTTATTCTTGGCCTGAATTTCCAGCTCAATTAGCTTACGGGTGGTAATATCGTGCGAAACTACCAGTACCGATTCAATCTCCTGAAACTCGTTATACTCCGGTATGGCATTTACCTGCATTACGCGGTCGCCCAGCTGTTCGGAAGGAAACTCCATTTCCGTTGCTACCTTCTCGTTCTTTTCTCTTACCTGGTTTAAAATTGCAAGCCACTGTTCGGTAATGCGCTGGTTCAGGTTTACTTCCAGCATATTCTTATTTACCAGCTCTTCCGGCGAGTTCCCTGTGTAATTTTCAATAACCGGGTTAATATAGAAGAACTCATTCTGCGTGTTCAGGCGGGTAATAAGGTCCGGAGAGTTTTCGGAGAGGGCCTGCATCTGGCTGCGCATCCGCTGTTCCTGTTCGGCACGGCGGCGTTCGGTAATGTCGCGGCTGTTTACGATAATTCCCTGAATAGCCGGGTCGGCCAGCAGGTTGGTACCGGTTGCCTCCAGCCAAACACTGCTGCCATCCTTCAGGTGGTACTGGTACTGAATGGTTACCTGCTCCTGTGGGTTCTCCAGCAGTTGGCGGAACATTTCATTTACATTATCCACGCATTCTTCATGCACATAGGCAATATCTTTTTTGCCAATCAGCTCGTCCTGGCTATAGCCGAGGATGCGCTCAACCGATGGAGAAATATAGCGAACGGTGGTGTCTTCTTCGTAAATAGTAATAACCTCGGAAGCGTTTTCCAGCAGCAGCTGCATACGTTTCTGCGTACGGTTTACCTCATCAATCTGCTCTTCGAGGCGGTGGTTGGTTCGCTTGAGCTCTTCCTGCGTAGCCTCCATTTCTTCGGCATTCTGGCGAAGAACTTCCTGCTGCATCTGAAGTTCCTGGCTCATCTTCTGCGATTCGCCCAGCAGACGACGGGTACGCTCGTTTACTTTAATGTTAAAGACCGTGCGGGCGGTAATTAAGCTGATTTCCTCAACAAACTTTTTGTGCTTAGGCGTAAATTTGCCAAAGCCGGCAAATTCCATTACGCCATATACCTGCTCGTTGGTGATAAGCGGAACGATCAGAATACAGTCTGGTCGTTGCTCGCCTAATAAGCCGGAGGTAACGGTTACATAATCGCGGGGGATTTCCGTTCTCAGGAGGGTATCCTGTTCAATGGCCGACTGGCCTACCAGCCCTTCGGCAAAGCGGTAGCGCCCCTTGAGGTATTTCTTTTTATTATAGGCATAGCTTGCCTTTAGCTCAATGTATACATCTTCCTTGTCATCATCATTAACTACATAGAAGGCTCCCTGTATGGCCCCTATTTTTTGGGTTACATAGGCAACCACCGCATCGCCCAGCTCTTCCAGGTTGTTGTGGATACGAAGAATTTCGCCAATTTCTGCGACGCCCGATACAATCCAGTTACGTTCCTTGTCTTTTGCTTCGGCCTCCTGAATGCTGTCGCGCATGGTAATCAGCGCGGTACCGAGGGTGTCGTCCTTGCTCATGGGCTCAAACTCGGCATCGAAGTGGCCTTCACCAATTTTGTGAGCAAAGTTTGCGGTTCTTTTCAGGGCCTGTACCACATGGTTAACCGTGCCGGCCATATCGCCAATTTCGTCATTGCTTTTCTGCTCCACGGTTTGTGGCAGTACGCCTTTGCCTAAAAGCTGCATGGTATTTTTTAAGGACACCAGCGGCGTAATAAGGATGCGCGAGAAAAGCAGGGCCATAAAGAGGCAGACAAACAGGATAATGGCACCTGCAATCAGGTATTTATTCAGCATGGCATCGGCCTCTGCATAAATTTCTTCGGTATCTATTTTAGTAACCACCCCCCACTCAAGGGCAGGAAGGTAATCCCAGCTGGCAAGCGCCTCCTGCTCACGATAATCAGGTTTTACGCTGGCACCTTTCTGGCCTTTTACTGCCTGCTGAATGGGAACGCCTTTTTTCTCTCCAACAAAAACTCCTTTTTGTAAAGGGCTCTCCTTTGCACTGCGGGCTGCGTTTAAATAAAGAATTTTGCTTCCGCTATACTGTTTGCCCAGGAGTGTTTCTCCGGTGCGACCCAGGCCGGAAGTGTCGCTGGTGATCTGGTAGATGGGATCCATGCTCAGCTGTGCAATAAGCACGCCGCTGGTTTGTCCATATTGGTCCTGTAGGGGAGTACCGGCAAGGATAAAATAATCAGTTCCGGAAGGAAAAACATTGCTAAAGAAGGTGTCTTGCAGTGATTTTGCTATTGTGCGCCCATCGGGGTCGTGGAACATTTCACCTGCCTGCTGGCCTGAGCTGGCATACAGTACACGTCCCTGGATGTTTAACACCATTAGGCTGTGGTAGCCGTGAGCATTGAGCAGGGGTGCAAGAGCCTGCGCAAACCGCCCTTCTGTTACACTCAGAATGCTATCGGCGGCAGTAGCGGCGTATTCGTTATAAAGGGAAATGGGCTCAATGAGCGAAGCCTGCTGGCGCATGAGCTGGAGGTTTCCTGCTACCTGCTGAAAGTGGTTGTTAATCTGCTCAGTTTTTAGGGTATTAACTGTTTGCAGATGTGCCAGATAACGTTCTTTAAGCGAATCTTTGGTGAAATTATAGGTAATAAAACTGATGGCCAGAATGCTCAGTAACACCACTGCCAGTACCAGGAGCGTAATTTTATTGCCAATGCTAAACTTCTTCAACATACGATCGGGGTCTAACGGATTATATATTTGGGCGGTTTTCTACGATTTCTTCTTTTTCCTCGGCTATCCAGTCGCTGGTATCCAGCTCTCCGCTGGCAGCTTTAAAATGTTTGGCCAGCAGGGAGAAAGCCTGGCGACACACTTCCTGGTGTTTTTGTGTAAATGCGGTGAAAGAAGCGATTTCAACCACCCCCATTACCTGGTTATCGGCCATAATGGGTACCAGCAGCAGGTGCGTAGGACTTGCCTTTCCAAGGCCTGAGAGGATTTGGATATATCCTTCCGGCACCTTGCTTAGGTTGGCCAGCTGCCCTTCCTTGGCAACCTGGCCGGGAAGGCCTTCTCCAAACTCGAAACGAATGAGCTGGCTGTCGGGCTTCATATAGGCATAGGAAGCACACAACTCGAGGAAACGGGTTTCGTCCTGCTGAGCAGCTACATAAACAGCGCCCTGGCTGGCTTCCAGCTGGGTACATACAATTCGAAGCGCTTTTTCCAGCACTTTTGCCGGCGCCTCTTTTGCCGCAGCGGTTTCTTTTATCTTATTCAGGATTTCCTGGCTGAGAGAAGAGGTATCGACCTGCTCACCCTCTACTTCCAGTTGTGCGGTACCCTCTGTCTCTTCTGACATGAATTTTTCAACATATACCACATTATCAGTACTACTGCGGGTGGCCATCATTACCTGCGACATAAGCGAAACCAGGCCAATAAATAAAGCAATGCTGACGATCCACCTGAGCTCATTAACAACCGGTATAATCTCCTGTATGCTTAGCAGATCCAGCAGACTGGATTGCTCCATCAGGCGGTCGGGTAACTGGTAGAGGTAAAAGGCGGCCACTACCATACCTGCCACGTACAAAACGGTAGAAATTACAGATAGAGGTTTTACAACAGATTTCATCCGCATACTATTTATATTGTTTATCTAATTCTATTAAAAACCTGATGATCCCATCGATATTCAGGCAATGGTCTATTTCTGTAAGCTGCATGGCAGCCGCGGGCATGGTGTCAATCATACAATCGGCAGGGTCCTGAACTATGGTCAGGCCTCCGCGCTCCTTTATCTTTTTCATTCCCAGGGCACCATCCCGGTTGGCGCCGGAAAGTAAAATGCCAATGAGCCTGTCTTTATACACATAGGCAGCTGTTTCCAGCGTAATGTCAATAGCGGGCCTTGAGTTGTTCACCATCTCTTCAGTAGAGAGCGAAAAGCTGTTGCCCAGCTCAATGGACATGTGGTAATTGGCCGGAGCCAGGTAAACCTGTCCTTTTTTAATATTTTCTTTATCGCAGGGTTCAGTAACCGGCTTTATGCTTTTAATAGATAAGGCTTCGGTAAAACCATTACGTACATGCTTAAGCCGGTGAAGGCACATGATAATCGGAAGCGAAAAGTCCTGGGGTATACCGGAGAGAATACGGGTAATACCCTGGAAGCTACCCGCCGAACCACCGATGACAACTGCCTTATATCTGTTATGTAACTTAAACCGATTCATTATTTACCTTTGCCCAACTGTTCAGGTGAAATGCTACTCCTTGATTTTTTTGTATATCTTTTCCTCGTTGTTCACCACAATAAACTTGTTGGCAATTTCGCACCAGATGAGCGACTCTTTAGAGCCAATGGCAAGATAACCGTACTTGAACATGCTCTCATGAAGCCTCTTTAGTACCTCATTTTGCAGGGTCTGGTTAAAATAAATCATCACGTTTCGGCATAGCACCAGGTCGAATTTGTTGAAGACCGGCCCGTTTACCAGGTTGTGCTCCCGCCACGATACATTGGCCACCAACGAACGGTCCATATATACTTTACCTTCTCTTTCTTCGTAGTAATCCTTAAGACTGCCGGTTCCCTGGTAACGGATGTAGTTCTTTTCGTTGAGGTCCATATGCTTTACAGCATAGAGGCCCTTCTTGGCTTTATCCAGAATTTCCTTATCAATATCGGTGGCAATAATTTTAGCCTTATTTAATACCCCCATTTCCTTTAGCATAATGGACATGGAAAACACCTCCTCACCACTGGAGCAGCCTGCATGCCAAATGCTAATGGTGTCGTGGTTTAGCATAATATTAGGGATGATGTGGTCGCGAACTACCCGCCAGAAGGAAGGATCGCGAAACATCTCCGTTACATTTACCGTGATTTCTGAAATAAAATCATGGAAGAAGGCAGGGTCCTCTTTAATTCTGCTGACCAGATGACCAACAGAAGCAAATTTGTATAAGTCAATAACACGTTGTACACGCCGCTTAAAAGAAGACATGGCGTAATTCGTGAAATCGTAATTGTACCTTTCCTTAATAACCTGCGTAAGATTTCTTATATCTGCTATTTCGATGTCCTGCATGTCCCTCGCTCATTATAGGTCGGGAGTCGTAAGTTTTTACAGACTCTTTCCCTAATTTTCCTTAGTCTTCTCAGTTTTTTTCAATTCCTGCGTAATTGCACGCTTCTTTACCGCAGTCTGCAAAGCTCTATATGGTATTTCGAGAGCTGTACTTTAGGCATTACTTGCGGTCAAATGCCTTTACAGACTGTCTTAGAAGCGTTTAATTCGTTGTTAATATTACAAAATAATTCAATCGGTACCCGAAAGCTGTAATATATTAGGCGATAATGAAGTCTTTTAAGTAAGGGTGGAATGTAAGGTATTGTAAGGGCAGGTAAAAAAAAGAAATTTATTGCCCGCTGCAATGATAGAATAGTTGCCTTACACCCAAAAACAGGGGATTTGCAATACTGCCAAAAATATGAAGTAAGGCAGGCTTTAGCTAGAGAGAGAAGAAAAGGGAGTGGTATTCCGGCCTTACAGGTTCACCTTGCTAAAGTTAAAGGGTAACAGGTCGCTAACAGAGTGTAGCTTTACGTAGCCTTCCTGTCCCCATCGAACAATCATTTCTATTGGCGGCTCCTGCCGCCCTTCGAACTCAAGCATAACCTGCCGGCAGCTTCCGCATGGAGAAGCCTCCAGAAAAAGTTCTGTATTGGCTCTACGGGCCGCTACGGCCATTTTTAATATAGTTTTACCCGGGTGCAAGGCTCCAATGGCAAATAAAGCCACCCGCTCGGCACATAAACCATCGGGGTAGGCAGCGTTTTCCTGATTACTTCCGGGCACAACAGTGCCGTCCTGTAGCAGGACTGCGCTGCCCACGGTAAAGTTGGAGTAGGGAGAATAAGAGGTTTTACAAGCCTCCTGTGCCTGTAATACTAACTGCTGGTCTTCGGCCGATAACTCCTGAAAGCTGTTGAAAAAATTGTATCGGATGGTGCTTTCCATTTTCTTGCTCATACTCCTGTGTACTGTTAAAAGGGCGATAAATATAGTGTTTTTTTATTTTCAGGCGAATTTTTTGAGATAAAATTCTAAAATGTATACCTTGTTTGCTTCACCACTTTTCTGACTTAATGAATATGCAACACATTTTAATTATCGGAGCAGGTCGCTCTTCTACCGTTCTAATTAACTACTTAAAAGCTTATGCTAGCCGGGAAGGGGTATATTTAACCGTTGCCGATACAGATGTAAACCTTGCACAAGCCAAAGCAGGGGAGGGCTCAAATAAAATAAAAGCCATGGCCATCGATATTTTTGATGAGGCGCAACTGACGGCCGCTGTTAAGGGAGCAGATGTTGTCATTAGTATGGTGCCGGCCAGTTTTCACCTTCCGGTGGCAAAGGCCTGCCTGGCACATCAAAAACACATGATTTCGGCTTCTTATGTTTCTCCTGAGGTACGGGAACTGAACGGGGAAGCACAAAAGAAAGGTGTCCTTATCCTGAAGGAGTGTGGCCTCGACCCCGGCCTTGACCATATGACAGCCATGGAGGTCATCAACCGGATTCGAAAGGAGGGAGGCGAACTGCTTTCATTCAAATCCTTTACCGGTGGTCTGGTAGCGCCGGAATCGGACAATAACCCCTGGAACTACAAGTTCAGCTGGAATCCGCGCAATGTAGTGTTGGCGGGACAGGGAACAGCACAATATATTCGCCACGGGCAGTACAAATATATCCCTTATCATAAGCTGTTTACCCGTACGGAACCCATCGAAGTCGACGGAATGGGTGAGTTTGAAGGCTATGCCAATCGCGATTCCCTTAGTTACCGGCAGGTATATGGTATCGATAATATCCCAACCCTGCTGAGGGGAACCATTCGCCGGAAAGGCTACAGTCGCGCGTGGAATGTTTTTGTGCAGCTGGGGATGACCGACGATACCTACCAGCTGGAAGGGGTGTCGAAAATGACCAAACGTGATTTTGTAAATGCCTTTCTGCCTTACAATGAAAGTGCTTCCGTGGAAGAAAAACTTTGTACCTATACCGGTATAGAAAGAGAAGGAGAGGAGTTTAAGAAAATAGCATGGTTAGGCATGTTTGACGAAGAACCACTCCATATGCAAAAGGCTACTCCGGCACAGGTCATGCAAAAAATTCTGGAAGAGAAATGGCAGCTGGGCCCCGAGGATAAAGATATGATTGTAATGCAGCACAAGTTTGAATATCAGCTGAAGGGAGAAAATCGAGAAATAGTAGCCACTTTGGTGAGCAAAGGTGATGATCCGCAGCAGACAGCGATGGCTAAAACAGTAGGGCTGCCTTTAGGTATTGCCGCAAAATTGTTGCTGGAAGGCAAAATTACGCGCACAGGTGTTTGCGTACCCATTACAGCCGATATTTATGAACCTATCCTGGAAGAGCTGAAAGAACTGGGCATTTATATGGAAGAGAAAGAAGATACGCTGGCTTAAGAGCCTTAAAAAATTGTGTAATATGGTTGCAGTAACTGCTGGTAAGCTGGGCTGTAGCTGTTATCATTTAAACGAACAAAGAGCCTGTCGACCGACGGGCTTTTTGTTTGGTGGCGATGATAAAGGGTAATGCTCCGGTGAGGCGGATGGCCTGGACTGTGGTATAGTAGTAACTCGTGCAGCGGGTAAAGCCCAAAGTCTGTTGCCATGGAGGAGAATTCCTTTGCCTGCCGGACAGGAAGCAATACGCTGCAGATACCATCGGCTGCCAACATGGTAGCACAGGCTTTTACCAGTGCAGGAAAGTCGAGGCTTTCCTGGTGGAAGGCCAGCTTTCGCTTTGGGTCTGAAGAAGGTAAATGGGAAGGGTAAAAGGGCGGATTGGTAATAATCAGATCATATGGTTGAGCCGGCTTAAACTCCTGTATGGCACAAGGGTGAAGCTCAATGCGATCAGTCCAGGGGCTGGCGGCTATATTTTCTTTAGCCTGCTCATAGGCCTGCTGGTCCAGCTCCACGGCATCGATAAAGGCGTTTGGGTGACTCTGGGCAAGCATCAGGCTTAATAAGCCGGTGCCTGCGCCAATATCAAGAATTCGGCCGGCAGAGGGTAGGCGGGTGAAGGCCCCCAGCACACAGGCATCGGCACTTACCTTCATGCCGCACCGTTCCTGCCCGACCTTAAACTGCTTAAACTGGAAAAAAGGATTCGCCATGCTGCAAAGATAGCGGAAGAAGCGAAAAGCGGCGGATCCGGACAAAAAATAGCCCTGCCACACTCCTTGGCTTGCGGGGTTTCGCAACAGGAATGAGGCAGGGCTGCCTATACTAAGCGATACTATTATTTAAGATTATGACGCGTGGTATCCTGAGTAGTTCCCTTGATATCCTCTTCTTCCTTAAACCTTGTCTGCACATCAGACAGCTTTTCGCGGATTAAGGGTAGGTCCTGAGTAGCAATATTCCACACATAGTGGTGGTCCAGTTCCATTTCTTCGTTATAGTTGGCGCGCTTCAGGTTTTCCAGCACCCGCATGTCTATCTCATCATACTGGTTCTTAAATTCATCTGAAAGCTGGGCAGCTTCATTGCCAATCATGCTCAGGTTAGTCGCTACTGCAGTACGAACGCTCTCGTTGCTTGTATAATCTTCATAATCCATTCCCTTGGTATAACCGTCTATTTCAACGGCCGAACGGATAATATTCTGTATATGTAATCTATCTTCATTCTGTGTCATAGCAAAAAGTTGTTTTACATAGAAAACGTTTATAAAATGAAGATGTTTAGCCAGGGCCGATAAAGAAGGGGAGAAGCCGCTTAGGACTAAGAATAAAGGCCTGATTCATAGCCGGTATCGGCAGGGAGGCCGGGCATTTCTGCCGCCTGAACGGCCAGCTGATCGCATCGTTCATTTTCCACATTGCCGGCATGGCCTTTTACCCACTTAAATTCTACCTTATGCTTTTTATAAACCTCCAGAAAGCGCCGCCAGAGGTCTTCGTTCTTTTTGCCTTTAAAGCCTTTTTTTATCCAGCCCCAAACCCAGCCCTTGGTTACCGCATCTACTACATATTTCGAATCAGATACTACTAATACCTCTGAACCCTCTTTTTTAAGGCTCTCCAATCCTTTAATGACGGCAAGGAGCTCCATACGATTATTGGTTGTTTTGCGAAAGCCTTCGCTCAGCTCCTTGCGGTAAGGTGGTGCCAGCAGTACAGTTCCATAGCCTCCCGGGCCGGGGTTGCCACGCGAGGCCCCATCGGTATAAATCGTAATTTTCATTTCAATAATTGGTTTTGGCTGTTAGCAACTTGGTTTTAGGGACTGGAATGATTTGACAGCTGGAGAACCTGTAATTTAAGCCTGACTGTCATTAGCTCATTATCCCTCTAGCCACCAATGCCCCAGTTCATGATGTTGTTTTTGAACAGCTTAATAGCGATGGCCAGCAGAATAATGCCAAACACTTTTCGAAGGATGTTAAAGCCTGCTGCCCCCAGTTTCCGCTCCAGCCAGCCCGAGGTCTTTAGTACGATATATACTAACACCAGGTTGAGCACTACCCCCACTAAAACGTTCGCCTGCGAATACTCAGCCCTTAGCGACACCAGGGTCGTCATGGTACCGGCACCGGCAATAAGCGGGAAGGCCAGGGGTACGATTGATGAATTGCTGGAGCCACTGGCATCGGGTTTAAAAAGTTCTATGCCCAGAATCATTTCCATGCCCAGTAAAAACATAATTAACGCACCTGCAATGGCAAAGGATTCTACATCGAGACCGAACAGGGCCAGGATAGACTTTCCCAGATACAGAAAGGCAATCATAATAGCGCCGGCCACAATCGTCGCTTTTTCTGACTGGATATGGCCTTCGCGCTTGCGCATTTCGATAATGATAGGCACAGAGCCCAGAATATCGATAACGGAGAAGAGAATAAGAGAAACGGAGATGATTTCCTTGAAGTTAAACATAACCTTGAGTACAAAATTTGTGCAAAGCTAAGAAAGCTCTCCGAAACCTTCTTTTTTATTATTTAAATTTTCATGAACCTTGGCTGTACCCGGCGAGGAAGTTTTTAAGCTGCCTTATTTCTGTTTCGTTAAGGGCAGGGAAGTTGGCAATCCTAAAGGTATTTTTCTTCCACTTACCGTAGCCATTGCCCAGGTAGAGGCCTGCGGTTTTCGCTGCCTGTTTCAGTAGTGCAACTTCCTCTTCCTTCCCTTCGAGGGTAAGTACGGTTTGGGAACGAACGGCTGAATTTTTGATAAGTAGCCGAAAAAACGGGTGTTCTTCAAAAAACAGCACCCATTGCCGATAGCGCTCCTTGAGAAGTGCGGCCGTGGTGGTGATGGAGGGCCGGTCCTGCAGACTCCGCATGAGCAGGTATATGCCCAGTACATTGGGTGTATAGGTCGTTTGGGCATCCACTATTTTTTCCTGCATAAACAGCAGGGAGTTGTAGTGCAGGCGCTCATTCAATGCTTCTGCACGGGCAAGTGCTCTGGGGGAGCAAATCATCAGAGCCAGACCGGCCGGGAGGCCAAAACATTTTTGTACTGAAGCATACCAGATATCGGCTGTAGGGAAGTCGAGATTTACGCCAGCCATGCCCGAAGTAGCATCTACGGCAATCAGTACCTCTGGATAAAGCCGGCGTACCTCCTGGAAAAAGTGCTGGGGAAGGGCCGTACCATTAGAGGTTTCGTTTTGGGTAAGCGCCAGCAGGAGGGTGTTTTCTTCCAGCTCCAGCCCGACAGGCTGGGGTGGCATTTCAGGCGAAAAAGTACGGGCTGTTGCCTGGCCAGTAAGCTTTTGGGTGTATTCCTGCCATTTTTCGCCAAAGGCTCCATTGTACAGGTGCAGGCTTTTGGAGGAACCTAAAATCGATTGCGCGATGATTTCCCAGCACTCTGTAGCAGATGAGGTAAAAAAAATGGTGTAGTCCTTCGGGATGTTCAGTTTCTCGTGCAGCAGCCGAATGGCTTCCCTGGAAATAGCGACAAATTCTGGGCTCCGGTGGTTGATGCTCAGCACACCTTCCTGAAAGGCTTCCTGGAGGTACTGAGGAAGCTTGTCCCATACTTTAGAAGGACCAGGGTAAAAACTAATCATTTTGCTTTATGGTAATCGGTAAGGTAATGCAGTGCCAGGGTATATCCTTCCAGCCCGAAACCACTCAGAACTCCTGCGCAGTTTTTACCTGTGAGGCTCTGGTGGCGTATTTCTTCACGCGCATAAATATTGCTGATGTGCACTTCCACTACCAGGCTGCCAATAGCTGCAATAGCATCGGCAAGGGCTACCGAGGTATGGGTGTAACCACCGGGATTAATGATTATACCATCGTAGCTAAAGCCGGTTTCATGCAGCTTGTTAATGAGCTCGCCCTCCACATTCGACTGGTAATATTCGAGCTGGTGCTCTGGAAATCGGTTTTCGAGCTGCTCAAAAAAAGCCTGAAAACCCACTGAACCATATACACCCGGCTCACGGGTGCCCAGCAGGTTGAGGTTAGGGCCGTTGATAATGATAATGCGCATGATGAAAATAAGTCGTTCAGCCAAATATAAGCCTCCGGCAGGACAATTAATAAGTTTTATGGCAGGGCTTAAATTTCATCGGGTCTTTTCTTCAGTAAAAAGAGCTGTAAAGCTCTCTTGCAGATAAAAATTTAAGCTTACTTTTACAGTATGAGTTGGAATGGATATATCAGGCAGTTTCAGGATTATTTGCGGCTGGAGCGCTCCCTCTCCCCTAATTCTGTAGAGGCTTATGTACGCGATATACAAAAGCTGGCGCAGTTTTCGGAAGAAAGTGTAGCACCGGAGGCAGTTAATGAGGTGCACCTGCATAATTTTCTGGAATGGGTTAACGAATTGGGCATGACGCCTCATTCCCAGGCGCGGGTCCTTTCCGGACTGAAGGCTTTTTTTCGTTACCTGCTTTTTGAAAAAGTAATTTCGAATGATCCTACGGCTCTTATTGAAGGACCTAAACTGGGACGAAAACTACCGGATACACTTTCGGTGGAAGAAATTGAAGCTTTGCTGGCCCTCCTCGACCTTAGTACCCCCGAAGGACAGCGTAACCGGGCCATAATCGAAACACTCTACAGCAGCGGTTTGCGGGTGAGCGAGCTGGTGGAGCTAAAGCTGAGCAATATCTATTACGACCTGGGCTTTTTGCGGGTAATTGGTAAAGGCAACAAAGAGCGGCTGGTACCAATCGGGCGCGATGCGCTGAAATACATCCGGATATACACCAACGAAATAAGAGTACATATACCGGTAAAAAAAGGCAATGAAAATTATGTGTTTCTCAACCGCCGGGGTAGTAAGCTGAGCAGGGTAATGATATTTACTATCATTAAAAAACTGGCCCGGGAGCTGGGCTTGAAGAAGAATATCAGCCCCCATACTTTTCGCCACTCCTTTGCCACCCACCTGATAGAAGGTGGAGCGGACCTGAGAGCGGTGCAGGAAATGCTCGGGCATGAAAGTATTACCACAACCGAAATCTACACCCACCTCGACCGGGAGTACCTTAAGCAGGTAATTCAGGAGTTTCACCCCAGAAGCTAGCAGAACAAGATTGTGGTGGTTTTATACTTATTCAGGCTTTATCCTAGGCTATTACAGGTCCTTTTCCTCGAAGTCCAGAGCAATGGAATTGAGGCAGTAGCGTAGGCCGGTTGGTTCCGGGCCATCCGGGAATACGTGGCCAATATGGGACCCGCAGCGGGCACATTCCACTTCTGTTCGTAATACACCAAGGGCATAATCATCCACCTCTTTTACCCTCTCTTTGGCAATAGGGGCATAAAAGCTGGGCCAGCCGGTGCCGGAATCAAATTTTGTTTCAGAGGTAAACATAGGATTTCCACAGGCAGCACAGGCGTACACGCCTTCCGCTTTATTGTCGTTGTACTCATTGCGGAATGGAGGCTCGGTTCCTTCTTCACGAAGTACCTCAAACTCGGCAGGCGTTAAAATTTCGCGCCATTCCTCCTCAGTTCTAATCACCGTATCGGCCAGATCTTCGCTGTTCAGTGCAGCAACTGCCGGGTTGGGAAGCGGCTCCTCGCCCGCTGTTACAGTGGTAAGTGCAGCCTCTGCCGAATCTTCCTGCTGCCGGCAGGCTGGCAGGCTAAGGAAAAGAGCAAACAGGGCAATGTATATTTTTGTCAGCTTTTTTGTTGTTGTGGTCTTCATATTATTAACTACGAGGCTGGTTTGTAATGGTTTATAGTTCGGGTTTACTACAAAACAAATCATGCTCTTCCTGGGAACAATTTTTTCGCTTTAAGGGTAGAAAAGGTATGGCAACCTATTTTAAACCCAGTGTGGAGCAAATTGAAGCCGCCGAAGGGAAAACTGTTCCGGATATCATTGCGCCTGGTTTGCAGGTACTCTTCTGCGGGATAAATCCCGGCTTGTATTCCGGTGCTACGGGGCACCATTTTGCCCGGCCGGGCAATCGCTTCTGGCCCGCTTTGCATGCCTCAGGCTTTACTGCTGAGCTGCTCCACCCTTCGCAGGAAGAACTGTTGTTAAAGGAGGGGGTTGGTATTACTAATTTTGTAGAACGAGCTTCCAGGGCAGCAGCAGAGCTCCGCAGGGAAGAGCTGATTGAGGGTGGAAAAAGGCTGGAAGAGAAAGTAAGAAAGTTTAAGCCCTCGGTACTGGCGGTTTTAGGGATAACCGCCTACAGGGCGGCTTTTAAAAAGCCAAAGGCTGTATTAGGACTGCAGGAAGAAGGTTTGGCAGGAACAGCGGTGTATGTACTGCCAAACCCCAGCGGATTAAATGCTCATTTTACCCCAAAACAATTAGCAGTGGAGTTCAGGAAGCTGCTGCTCTTTGCGTTTGAAGAAGGTGGGCAGGGAACGTTTGGTATTTAGTATTTAGGAGAAGTAGGGTAAAGGCAGGTATGAGCAAGCGGCGATTTGGTAGAAGGTGAATTGGCAGTAGATCTTAAAAGAGCCTGGAGAAAGTTGGGTTAAAATTAAAAAAGGCCACTCATGAAAGTGACCTTAATTTACCAGGTATTGATACTGATCTTACAGTCCAAAATCATCATCATACCACATATCGTATTCGCTCTCTTCTATCAGGTCGTTATCGTTATCGTCGACAACCCCAAAAGTACCTTCTCCAAATTCTTCTTCCGACAACATTCCATCGCCATCAATATCCCAGTCAGAGAAAAGACCATAATCGGCAGAATCATAATCGCCAAAATATTCATTAACACCTAGGCCCCATTCTTCTTCCGTCAGGAGATCGTCGCCATCATCATCCCAGTTTTCATAATAACCGATATCTGTCAGGGCAGTATCAAATTCATCGTCGTTCAGGGCTGCATCAGCATCCCGGTTCCAGTCTTCGTACGCATACTCACCTGTCGCACAGCTGGTGCTAAAAGAAAGAGCAGCAGCCATGCAGGCGGTTAAAAATAAGTTTGTCTTTTTCATTTTAATCTTGTTTAAGTAAAAAAAAATATTGTTTAACGGGAAGGGCATGAAGAAAAGAAATTCATATTGAAAGGCCTTTTCTGAACCCTTGTCATTAATTTGTTAAAAAAATCCTAATCTAAAGGAATTACTATATGATACTAAAAGACAGCCAGTCTTGTTTCAGTTTGGCTGTTAAAATTCCTTATGTGGTTTGTAGAGGGGCATTTTCTAATGCTTTTTGCCCCCGGCTAGACGTTGTTTCAGCAGGGCTTGCTCTTGATTTATTACTAGCCCGGAACATCGGAAGGAGCATTAGTGCCTGCGCAGATTGGCTTAAGTTTTTCATTTATGCTGACATACCCTTTGTAGGAATGAATAAATAAAGGAAGTTCAACTCCCGGGTTATCAGCTAAAAAAAAAGCAGGCCCGAATAAACCGGCCTGCTTTTAACTTTTACTATTGGAGTAATTAGTTGCTCCCCTCAATGTTGGTCTTACCTAATTTATCCAGACCTCTTTTTTCTAAAAGCGGCTGAATATCGGGCTCGCGGCCGCGGAAATCCACATACATTTCCATTGGCTCACGAGTACCACCTCTTTCCAGTACATTTTCCCTGAAGCTTTTTGCCAGCTCAGGGTCAAAAAGAGACTTTTCCTTAAATGCCTGGTAAGCATCGGAATCCAGCACTCCGGACCAGATGTAGCTGTAATAACCGGAAGAATACCCGCCGGCAAAGATATGGTTGAAGTAAGTACTTCTGTAGCGGGGGATAATTTCCTCTATCAGACCAATCTTGTTCATGGAAGCTTCTTCAAAATCCTTTACTTCGCCAGTAAGAGGCTTCTCCAGCGTGTGGTAGTTCAGGTCCAGCAGGGAAGCAGCAAGGTATTCTGTGGTAGCAAAGCCCTGGTTAAAGGTGCCGGCTGCTTTCATTTTTTCAATCAGCTCATCAGGGATGGTTTCGCCTGTTTTATAATGCTTTCCGTACATTTTCATTACTTCAGGCTCAGAAGCCCAGTTTTCCATAATCTGCGAAGGAAGCTCTACGAAGTCGCGGGGAACATTAGTACCGGCAAGGCTTTCATATTTCACGTCCGAGAGCAGGCCGTGGAGGGCATGTCCGAACTCGTGGAAGAAAGTACTTACTTCATCAAACGTTAAAAGTGCAGGAGCACCTTCTGTAGGTTTAGAGAAGTTACCGACAATTGAAATTACCGGTGCCTTACGCTTACCGTCTTCCATCTGCTGGCTGCGGTAAGAGGTCATCCAGGCACCACCTCTTTTAGATTCTCTCGGAAAGAAGTCCATATACAATACGCCAACATGCGTGCCATCGGCTTCCTTTACCTCATAGGCCGTAACATCCTCATGGTATTTAGGGATGTCCTTCAGCTCTTCAAAAGTAAGGCCGTACAGTTTGTTGGTAACGGAGAATGCACCTTCTTTTACCGCATCAAGGCTGAAATAAGGCTTAATTTCTTCTGCATTCAGGTCGTAACGCTGCTTGCGAATTTTTTCTGTATAGTAGCGCCAGTCATAAGGAGCCAGCTCAAAGTTTTCGCCGGAAGCATTAATCATTTTCTGCATATCCTTTGCTTCCTGCTTTGCTACCTGCAGCGCAGGTGCCCAGAGCTGGTCGAGCAGTTTATATACGTTTTCAGGCGTTTTAGCCATAGACTCTTCCAGTACATAATCGGCATGGGTGTCGTAGCCGAGCAGCTGGGCGCGCTCCATCCGGAGGTTAGCCATTTTCCTTATAATTTCTTTATTATCGAACTCATTGTTGTTATTGCCGCGCATCTGGTAAGCATTCCAGATTTCCTTGCGAAGCTCTCTGTTATCGGCATACTGCAGAAAAGGCATTACGCTTGGGTTGTGGAGGGTGAAGATCCACTTACCTTCCATACCGGCTTCTTTTGCTTCAGCGGCAGCGTTTTCAACAAGGCCTGCAGGTAAACCGGCAAGGTCTTCTTCTTTCTCAATTACCAGCTGGTAATTATTGGTTTCGTCAAGCACGTTCTGGCCAAACTGCAGGCTAAGTACCGAAAGCTCTTCGTTGATGCCACGCAGTTTTTCCTTGTCTGCTTCAGAAAGGTTGGCGCCGCTGCGAACGAAAGATTTGTAAGTGTCTTCCAGCAGCATCTGCTGTTCTTCATCCAGCTGGAGCTGATCTTTCTTATCCCAAACAGCTTTTACCCTTGCAAAAAGCTCAGGGTTCAGCCGGATATTATCGCTGTGGGCCGACAGCAGGGGAGCCACTTCTTTGGCAATGGCCTGAATGGAATCGTTGGTATTGGCAGAGCTGAGCGGATAGAAGACAGAGGTTACCTTATCGAGCAGGGCACCGGCCGTATCCATGGCAGCGATGGTATTCTCGAAAGTAGGGGCTTCCTCTGCATTGGCGATGGCTTCGATTTCAGCCGCATGCCGTCGAATGCCTTCTTCTATGGCCGGCTTGAAGTGCTCATTTTTGATTTGCTCAAAAGGAGGGACTTCAAAAGGAGTATTGTAGGTGGTAAAAAATGGATTGTTCACTTCTGGTGGGGTCTCCTGTTGCACTTCCGGGCTGCATGCCCAGAGGAATACGCCTGCAGCGGCAAGCGTTGCCATTGACTTAATGGAATTCATATAAAGGGTTTTGTTTATGATCGATTACCAAAGATATATTTTTTTACAAAAACAGGCACTAAATTTTCTATCCGGCCGTGTAACTTTGGTTGTTGCACCATTAAAAGCGGTTTTAAACTGAAAAAATTCCCTGATACTTGGTTAAAATGCATATCCTTACAGGAAATGCCGGGTCTAAACGTTCTAACTAAAGGACTGGTGTATTGTACAGATGCTCTTTTGGGCTAGCGTGGGGCCTTGTCTTTTGCCTTTTAGTGTTATGGTAGTTGTCACTATAAGCCGGTTTGGAAACCTTGAAATAACACGGTTTACCTACAAAAAGACGAACAAAGTGGGTATGAGTGAATAATGTCATAATGACTGTAGCCTGCCACCTACTTTCCTGCTAATAGTTCAGGAAAATGGTCGTGCAGGACTTTTTGTGCTGCATTGTACCCACCCATGCCATGGACGCCACCGCCCGGAGGGGTTGAAGCAGAGCAGATGTATACCCCCGGGTTAGGCGTGGAGTAGGGTGAAAGGCTTGCAACGGGTCGTGTAAATAACTGCCAGATATCCTGCATGCCCCCATTCACATCTCCACCCACCAGGTTAGGATCAAAAGTTTCCATTTGTTTCGTATTATGAGTGGCTCTGGCTATAATGCTGTCTTTAAACCCGGGAGCTGCTCTTTCAATCTGGTTCTCTACTTCTTCTGTCATGTCCAGTTCGCAACCATTGGGTACATGGCAGTAAGCCCAGGCGGTGTGTTTGCCTGCGGGGGCTCGGCTGCTGTCGAAGGGGGAGTGCTGGGCAAGTAAAACATAAGGCTCCTTTACCAGCCCGTTCTGATGTATTACCTTCTCCGAAAGCTCCATTTGTCGCGTGCTGAAACCTAAGTGGATAGTGCCTGCCTTCCTGCATTTTTCATTGGTAAAAGGAATAGGGTTGTGTAAGGCCCAGTCCATTTTAAATACCCCCGCTCCATAGCGAAAGTTTTCCAGCCTCCGCCGGTAAAGAGCGGGAAGCTCTGTTCCTTTAATCGCCAGCAACTGCCTTGGAGTTAAGTCGAATAAATAAGCTCTTGCTTTTGGCAGCTCCCGCAGGTCCTTCACAGGGACACCTAGTGCAAGGCTACCTCCCAGAGATTTATAATAACTGATTAGGGCATCGGAAATTTTTGTAGCTCCACCTTTCGGAAAAGGCCACCCTATTTTATGCGCCAGGACAAAAAGCACCAGTCCAAAGGAAGCAGACGCTAACTTATTGAGGGGGAGGGTGGAATGGGCGGCGGCACCATAGAAAAATGCGCGGCTCTTTTCCTGCTGAAAGTACATTTTTGCCAGCGATTTGGCAGAAAGGCCGGCTTTTAAGCCAAAGGAGATAAAGTCGGCAGGATGCGCCGGAATGCCCAGAGGACCCAGCAGGTCGGGGCTGACATTGTCCCACTTTTCTGCCAGGGAATGAAAGAGCGACTGGTAACTCCGCTGGTCCTTGTCCATTTGAGCGGCCGTCTGGTCAATATCACGGTAGGCGGCAAAGGCGGTGCCATCTAAAAAAGGATGTGCAAAGGGTATATCCGGGTGAATCCACTCCAGTCCGTGTTCGGCCAGGGGTAAGGTGCTAAAGAAAGGAGAACCAATGGTCAGCGGATGAATAGATGAGCCTACATCATGCTTAAATCCGGGCAGGGTAAGTTCTTCGGTACGGGTGGCTCCTCCTGGTATATTTGCCTGCTCAAACACAATGGTAGAGAGGCCCATTTCCTGGAGGCGAATAGCAGCAGCCAGTCCGTTAGGGCCGCTTCCTGTTATAATGGCATCATACGTCTTCGGCATCAGGGGAGTTGGTTTAGATCTAACTGTTCCACATACTCTTTAAAAGTGATTTTCCCATAGCAGGGGGCAATCATGTCGTGGGTAGTTACGTAGCGAAAGTAATCTAGGTTAGCGGCAAATCCTTTTTTGAAAAGCCCGAAAGGAACCAGGCCTGCCTGCATGAGCCGGGGAGAAATATGAATGATGCGGGCATTGGTTTTTGCCTGGATTGTTCTGGCCATTTCATTGCGGCTTTCAATTTTAGGTCCGCCAACATCCATTACCTTCGGGCCTTCAAATAAATGGTCTACCGCCACCTGCGCAAGGTCTGTCGGGTGGATGGAATTGGTGCGAAAATGCCCTGAACCCGGAATAGGGATTATACCCCTTTTTGCCATGATGAGCAGGTCGTGCAGGCCTGAGAAAAAGCCTACAGGCTTTATAATGGTATACTGAACAGGCGATTGCTCGAGCAGGTGCTGAATGCGCTGATGTTCCTTTGCAATACTTAAATGGTGGGCCGAACCACTCCCCATAATGGAAGTATACACAAATCGCTTTACTCCGGACCGGAGTGCCTGGTGCAGAAGATTTCTGTTTCCTTCGTAATCTATTTCGCGATAACTGTTCAGCCGCGGTTTGAATAGGCTTACACTTTTGCCAAGGGCAGAAAAAACCACCTGCATGTCTTTACAAACGCCTTCCATAGCATGAGGATCGCGCGCATCGGCAAAAAATATATCATGGGTATAAGGTTCCACTTTCTCAAAGCCCTGCTCACTATGAACCAGTGCCCGGGCAGGAATGCCGAGGTGGTGAAGCTTCTTTAATACCTCTATTCCTAAGGCACCACTTGCCCCGGCTATTAGTACCTTTTCCATTTTGTACTTTCCATTATTGCAAATTCGGTTTTAAAAGAGGAAAAAGGTGTTCAATCACTTTGTTTCCTGTCCGGCCAACAATTTATAGGACCTGTAAAACCTGTAGCCGGTTAAGCATTGCAGAGGTAAAATGAAAGAAGGTTATCTTCTTTCATGCATGAAGGCGAAAAATTACTCCTGACTACCGGCACTATCCTCTGTAGCTTCTACTGCTCCTGGGCTATTTCCCAGTTCATTATCGGTGTTTCCTTCCACCGAAACTGTATTCTCGAACCCTCTGGTCAGATTTCCTTCGTAATCGATGCTTCCTTCCAGCCCGCGGGTAAAGGCATCTAAAAATGCATTTTTGAGAATATTAATTACTCCTGTCCATACCCCTATTTTTGTATGGTCGACTGTTCCGTCTATAGGAACCTTGGTAGCAATAACATCTTTAGGCTCGTTTTCAACTACTTCAGAAACCAGTCCGGAAATTCCCTCCCAGAGAGATTTAAGAAATCCCTGTTCTTCCACATCCTGTTCCCACTCAAACACCTCCAGATTATCAAAGAAAGGCTTTATGTAGCCTTCCATTCTTCCATCAACCAGTTTATACTCACTGTATACAGAAAACTGGCCTTTTTCTACATCAACGCCGGCATAGGCTTTTATAAAATCATTTAAAGCGGTCAGATCTACCCCTACCAGTTTGAAGTTGACATCCATTCCGGGAATTTCCTGGATTATATCTAATTCCCCGTTAACGGCTAGTTTACCCCCACCAATTGTTTCTGCCGAAATTTGAAATGGCGCCGGTAGTTCGCTGTTATTATCTTCCACATTTTTAAGGTTCTCCGCCCGCAGGTACAGGCTGTCAAGAAAAACATCTACATTGGGTTCGGTGGTAAAATCTTTATAAGAGATTTTACCACTGTTAATAACCAGCCTGTTAACAGTAATAGGCATTAATTTCTTTACAGCCTCTGACCAGTGCTGCGTTTGATCTGTAGTGTCCTGCTGATTCTGGCTGCCGACGGCACCAACAAAATTTACCGTTGGATTCTGGATATAGGCTTCTCCTACAATAGCTCCTTTAAACAGCGCATTCCATTCCAGCGAGAGGTCTATTTCATCGACCAGTAAAAAGGGCGGTTCTTCTACCTCCTCAGCAGGGCCTTCACCTTCAGCAGGGGCCTGTTCCCGGGCAGGAGAGAGGGAGTCTGTTTCTGTGGTGGTTTCCAGTCTGAGGTTTTCAATTACATAAGCACCGCGGTAAAGTGCCATATCTACATCTTCTACCTCTCCGGAATAGCCAGGCATGTCATCCAGCACCTTGTTTACATAGTATTCTGCGATATAGGGCAGAGCAATTCTAATGGCCGCAAGTACCAGAACAACAATGAGCAGGGTGATAAAAGTCTTTTTCATAGGGGTAAAGTCTTTTCTACTTCTCCATTATTGTAATTGCCTGGCCTTTAGAATGTTTTGAAAGTACGGTTAAATAGAATTATTTGGTTTCCTGCTCCGGCATTTTCCCATGTATCGTTTGTCCTTTAGGTTGTAAGGTGAAGCGAAAGAGGTGAAGTGAGGCGAAAGAGACATGATGAAGAATTATTTACCTGTGCGAACAACTTGCTTTAATTTTGATTACACAATTATGGTACGGATAGAAAGAGAAAAAGCGGGAAACCTGGTGAGTACTTATGTGAGTGATAAGCTGACTAAGGAGGATTATGATAAAATACTACCTGCCCTGCAGCAGACAGTTAATGAGTGGGATGGCGTGCGCTGGTATTTCGAAATGCGTGATTTTAGCGGATGGGAACCCATAGCCGCCCTCCGGGACCTGAAGTTTGACATTGAACATGCCAATGAGCTGACAAAAATTGCTATGGTTGGGACGCAAAAATGGCAGGAGTGGCTTACCAAAGCCATGAAACCCTTTACTTCCGCGGAAGTACGCTTTTTTGATCTGCTCGAAAGAGAAGAAGCGCTCCGCTGGATAAAATCCTGATATACACCCGCAGCTCCCCTGCAAAATTGCCTCCAGATAAGAAAGCTGTTTACTTCCCATCACCAGATCTATAAGAATGTGATGCAGGGTTAGCTCCTGCACCTCCTACCCTGGGGTGAAGCTGGCTTTTATAACCAGAATTTCAATAAGCTGTAATAGTTTTTACCCCATCTTCCACCTGCTCAAAAACCATAGGTTCCCTTCCTGTATTATAGCCTTTGTCTCTATACTCCCTCATTTTGCTGAAAAGGCATTAAAAAGCTGTTATATTTGTGTCCAAAAACAGCCTCCCGTGTACAAATCCATTATCAAACCATTCCTGTTTCGCCTGCAACCTGAGCAGGCGCACCACCTAACCTTTGATTCTGTCAAAAAACTCTTTGGTGTGCCAGGTGCAGCAAGCCTGGCTCAAAAGCTTTATGCGGTAGAGGACCCTCGCCTTGAGCGGGAACTCTTCGGGTTGAAATTTAAAAACCCTGTTGGCCTGGCGGCCGGGCTCGATAAAGATGCCCGCCTGGTGGATGAGCTGGGGGCCTTAGGTTTTGGCTTTGTGGAAATTGGTACCCTCACTCCAAGGCCGCAGGTGGGCAATCCACAGCCGCGATTGTTTCGGCTACCGCAGGACGAAAGCCTGATCAACCGCATGGGCTTTAATAATGAAGGGGTAATGGCTGCAGTGGAGCGCCTGCGAAGGAGTAAACACAAAACGATTATTGGCGGAAATATTGGTAAAAATAAAGATACTCCTAATGAGGAGGCTGAAAAGGATTACCTCTTCTGTTTCGATGCCCTTTTTGAGGTAGTCGATTATTTTGTGGTTAATGTAAGCTCCCCAAACACCCCAAATCTGCGTGCCCTTCAGGATAAAGAACCACTGAAAAAGCTACTAAATAGCCTTCAGGAAAGGAATGAAACCAAGCCATTGCGTAAGCCTGTCCTCCTGAAAATTGCACCAGACCTTAGCGATGCCCAGCTTGATGATATTATTGCTTTAGTGCAGGAAACAAGGATCGATGGAATTATCGCCACCAATACCACCATTAGCCGGGATGGACTGACAAGCAACAAGCAGCTTATTGAGCAGATAGGGGCAGGCGGATTAAGTGGAAAAGTTTTAAGAGACCGCTCAACAGGGGTTATCCGGTATCTCCATCAGCATTCCGGGGGCAGCTTTCCTATTATTGGCGTGGGCGGCATTCATTCTCCGGAAGCAGCCATTGAAAAACTAAAGGCCGGTGCCTCTCTTATACAGCTCTATTCAGGCTTTATTTATGAGGGGCCAGGACTGGTGAGGGATATCAATAAAGCCCTTTTAGGCAAAGCCTGACCAAAAAGCAATTGATGCTGCCTGTTTGTTTAAGCCGTTGTGCAATACCATGATAGGAAGAAAAAAAGGGGTAAAAATGTCTCGGAGGCAGCCCGGTTTTTTCGGTAGAATTTAATTACATTTGTTGTTCTGCAATTGAAGTCTATGGCGAAGAATACCTACAAAACCAACACCATCAAGAATAAGGAGAAAGAGAAGAAAGCGGGCAAAAGCTTTCGGCTGAAGTTGAAGATGGACTTCCTGAAGGACCGGCGCCTGCAGCTGGCTTTTGGCTTCTTCCTGCTAATTTCATCCCTCTTCCTGTTTACAGCCTTTCTATCCTACCTTTTTACCGGCAGGGCAGATCAAAGCATGATTGAGGCGGTACCGGAAACCGGCCTTAAGGCCTCGGGGCTGGAAACTGAAAACTGGCTGGGGCTCTTCGGCGCCTGGACGAGCCATTACTTTATTTACCAGTGGTTTGGGCTCTCGGCTTTTTTTGTGCCGCCACTCCTCTTCATCGCCGGGTACTGGATTGTAACCCGAAAAAAGCTGCTACCGCTTTTCTCGACCTTTAATTTCAGCTTCTTTTTCATGTTCTGGATTAGTGTGTTCCTGGGCTACCTGCTCCTGCGCACCGACGGTATAGGGCAGTGGGGCTTTTTAAGCGGTGGAATTGGCTATGAACTGGCCCTGCTGCTCGATGGAATGTTAGGCTGGGGCACCTTTTTACTGCTGGCCTTCTGCCTGTTTGTTTTCGTAATATTCTATTTTAATGTTACTACCCTCATTGGTTTTAACAGTAAAATAAAAGAAGGGGTAGACTCCATAGAACAAAATCTCAGGGAGAATATAGAGGAAATTAAAAAGCCCCTGGACGCTGTGCCGGCGATGGCAACTGCAGGAGGCCTGCAGGTGGAGGAAGAGCTTGCAGAACCCACTATCGATGAGGATGAGGAGGAAGAAGAGTGGCAGGTAACAAAAAAACCGGCACCACCAGTAGCAGAAACGACTCCTGCCAAAAAGGTTAGCACGCTTGATTTTGAAATTGAAGATAGAACAAAGGAGGCGCCAAAGTCTGCTCACCTGGAAGAAGAGGAGGACAGTGACTTAGGCTTTGAAGTTTTCGAAAGTGAAGAGGAAGATGAAAAGGTAGTTGTGCAGGAAAATTACGATCCTACGCTCGACCTGGGCAGCTATCAGTATCCGCCCATCAGCCTGCTCAACGAATATGATACCGGAAAAATAAAAGTAAGCGAAGATGAATTGCGGGCGAATAAAGACAAGATTGTCGAAACGCTTACCAATTTTAAAATCGGCATCAGCAGCATAAAAGCGACCATTGGCCCTACAGTGACCCTATATGAAATTGTGCCCGAGCCGGGCGTAAAAATCTCTAAAATTAAAAACCTGGAAGATGATATCGCACTGAGCCTTGCTGCTCTTGGTATTCGTATTATTGCGCCTATTCCGGGTAAAGGTACCATTGGTATAGAGGTTCCGAACAAAAATCGCGAAATGGTTTCCATGCACTCGGTAATTACCACCGACAAGTTCATGAAGAGCGATAAGGAGCTGCCGATTGTATTGGGGAAAACTATTTCGAATGAGGTATACGTAACGGACCTGGCAAAAATGCCCCACCTGCTTATTGCGGGTGCTACAGGCCAGGGTAAATCCGTAGGCCTTAATGTATTGCTTACCTCCCTTATTTATAAGAAGCACCCTTCGCAGCTAAAGTTCGTGCTGGTCGACCCGAAAAAGGTGGAATTAACGCTCTTTAATAAAATTGAGCGCCACTTCCTGGCTATGCTGCCCGATAGCGGAGAAGCCATTATTACCGACACCTCCAAGGTGGTAAATACACTCAACTCGCTCTGTATTGAGATGGATAACCGTTACGACCTGCTGAAAGATGCCGGCTGCCGTAACCTGAAAGAATACAATGCCAAATTTGTGAAGCGGAAGCTGAATCCTGAAAAAGGACACCGCTTCCTGCCTTACATAGTACTTGTAATTGATGAGTTGGCCGACCTGATGATGACGGCGGGAAAAGAGGTAGAAACGCCAATTGCCCGTCTGGCCCAGCTGGCCCGTGCCATTGGTATTCACCTGGTGGTGGCAACACAGCGCCCGTCTGTAAACGTAATTACAGGTATCATTAAAGCTAACTTCCCGGCCCGCTTATCCTTTAGGGTAACCTCCAAAATTGACTCCCGCACCATTCTCGATACAGGTGGCGCAGAGCAGCTGGTAGGGCAAGGCGATATGCTGCTTTCCCTTGGTTCTGATATTATTCGTCTTCAGTGTGCCTTCCTCGATACGCCTGAGGTAGAAGCAGTGTGTGAATTTATTGGCGAGCAACGCGGCTATGACTCAGCCTATGTACTGCCGGAGTTTGCCGGCGATGGTGATGAAAGTAAAGTTGGGGAAGTAGACCTTGCGGAGCGGGATAACTTGTTTGAAGATGCTGCTCGCCTGATAGTGGTACATCAGCAGGGAAGTACCTCTCTTATTCAGCGGAAGTTAAAGCTCGGTTATAACCGGGCGGGTCGTTTAATTGACCAGCTGGAAGCCGCAGGTGTGGTAGGTCCATTTGAAGGAAGTAAGGCTCGCGAAGTTTTAATTCAGGATGAATACAGTTTGGAACAATTATTGAATAGCATAGCAGAAAAGAACTCCAAGTATTAGCAGCTGAGGAAAGCAGGTCAAGTGCCGGAACAGGGGCTAAATGCCTGACAATCCTTTCAGCAGTATTAAACCATGATGATGAACCAATGAGAAAGATTCTTTTAACGTTTTGCTTAATGTCGGCCTTTGCCGGAAGCCTCTTTGCCCAGTACGACCCAAAGGCGCTGGAAGTGCTGGATAAAGCCAGCGAAAAATACGAAAAGCTCAAAAGCTTTAAAGCCGATTTTACCTTTACCCTTAATAATGAAGTAACGGGTAATACCATGTCCTATAAAGGGGATGTAGTAGTAAAAGGTAAGAAGTTCAGGGTAAGCACCGATGCCCAGGAATTGATGACGGACGGAACCACCTTCTGGACCTACAGCCCTTCTATCAATGAAGTTAATGTGCAGAATTACGAAGCAGTCATTGGAGAATTTGTAGACCCTTCGAATATTCATAATATATACAAAAAGGGCTACAAAGGTAATTATGTGGAAGAAAAAGTAATTAATGGCAAGGCCCATCATATTATTGACCTTGAACCGACCAATGGGGCCGATAACGGCTTTTATAAAATCCAGCTGGTGATTAATAAAGAAGACCTGACATTTAGCAAGTTCACTATCTTCGAGAAAAATGGAAATCGATTCGTGGTGAACCTGAACAACTTTACACCTAATGTGGAGGTTGCTGAAAATATCTTTACTTTTAATAAGAGCAAACACCCGAAAGTGGTGGAAGTAGACCTGCGCAATTATTAAGGTAAGCCACTCTTTGTCGTAAAACTTACGAAGCCATTCCTATCAATCGGGAATGGCTTTTTTTGTTAAAGGCTCTTCCGCAGTTGAGTTTGGTCAGGAAGAAAGCGCTTGTTTATCTCATCTTTTCATGGTCTTGATTTCTACTCTTTTTTATATTAGAGGGAAAACGGAATAATTATAGAAGAAATGCTTCTTCCTGCATGGGAGTGGCAGGAAGTCATGATTTAGTGTAACTTATTGATTCTGAGTCGTATAATAAAGGGAGAAATAAATGTTGAATTAAATTTTTTGATTTATTATGGAAATGAAGAATATTAATAAAACCATGAAAAAAGCAGGTACTATTTTTACTGCCTTGTTTTTAACCGCAGGTACCACTGCCTTTGCGCAGGATTATGTAGAAGTAAACAATGAACTTGGAGTTGAGGAAGTTGGAGAGTTCGATGATTGGGATGCCAATACCGATGAAGTATGGGACGAAACCGAATTCAACACCTGGTTCGATGACTATGGCTTTTACGATGATTGGGACGCTAATGCTGATGGCTTTTATGAAGAAGATGAAGTAAGCGATGGTTTCTTCAATGAATGGGACGAAGATGGAGATGGATACCTCACCGATGAAGAGTATGATGACGGTAACTCAGGTTGGGTAGACGAGTATGGTGACAACTTTGACGAATGGGATGTAAATAATGATGATATCCTTGATACAGAGGAGTATGCTGCCGGTTTAGGAGAAACTGAAATCTTTAACGATTGGGATGCCGATGGTGATGGACTGTATTCAGATGATGAGCTGGAAAGCGGACTCTTTGATACCTGGGATACCAACGATGATAATTTAATTGACGACGAAGAGTTTAACGAGTTTGGATATGACTATGGACTATAATTCATAGAAACAAAATAATTCCCGGCAGGTTGGCAGGAGCATAATTTAAATGCCAGACCTGTAAATTTCGGGAGAACATCTGCAAGCCTTTTGTTTGTGCCACATGGTGCCGGCAAAAGGCTTTTCTTTTGTAAAGGGAATGATTTTGTGAGAAAAAACTTATTGCCCGAAAAAGGTCTTTTAGAAGAAGTAAAAGCCCCGGATAAAAATACCGGAAAATGTACTGCTCAAAACAAAAGCTTTTTATAATTTTAGAGCATGACCTACCAGGAACTATACGAACAAATAATCCGGAAGCGCTCCTACCTTTGTGTGGGCCTGGATACGGATCCTAATTTACTCCCGAAGCATCTGCTGGAATACGAGAATCCGGTGCTGGAATTTAACCGGCAAATAATTGAGGCCACCGCACCTTATTGTGTTGCCTACAAACCCAATACCGCATTTTATGAGGCGGCCGGTGCTAAAGGCTGGGCCACCCTTCAGCAGAGCCTCCAGCATATTCCCAGGGAACATTTTGCTATTGCCGATGCCAAAAGAGGCGATATCGGCAACACTTCGAAATTGTATGCACGTGCCTTTTTCGAGCAAATGAATTTCGATGCCATTACTGTGGCGCCTTATATGGGTGCAGATTCCGTGCAGCCCTTCCTGGAGTTTGAAGGGAAGTGGGTAATTTTGCTGGCCCTTACTTCCAATTCAGGAAGCCAGGATTTTCAGGTGCTTAAATACGAAGAGGAACGGCTATACGAGCGGGTGTTGAAAACCGCTAAGCTCTGGGGTGACAAAGAGCAACTGATGTTCGTGGTAGGGGCTACTCAAACCCAGGAGCTGGAAAAGGTACGGGAAATAGCTCCTAAAAACTTTTTACTGGTGCCGGGAGTGGGTACCCAGGGCGGAAGCCTGGAGGAGGTTTCGAAATATGGGATGAACAGCCATTGCGGACTCCTGGTAAATGCCAGCCGTAGTATTATTTATGCTTCCGATGGAGAGGATTTTGCCGAGGCAGCAGCCAGAGAAGCTAAAAAGCTACAGGAGAAAATGGATCATTACCTCGATAAGTACCTGCCCCCCCAAACCTAACATCCTATGCAGGAGAGCTTTTTACATTTCATATGGCAGTATCAGTACTTCAGCCGCGAGGCCCTGGTGAGTAGCACAGGTGAGGAGCTGAAGGTATTGCAACAGGGAATGTATAACCGGCAGGATGCAGGCCCCGACTTTAAAGGGGCCAGGCTGCTGCTGGGAGAGCTCGAATGGCATGGTGATGTGGAAATTCACCTTTGCTCAACTGACTGGGAACGGCACCAGCACCAGCTCGACCCGGCCTACAACAGTGTGGTGCTGCATGTGGTGTGGGAGAAGGACGGGGAGGTGAAGCGAAAAGATGGAACTGAGCTGCCACAACTGGCATTAAAAGACAGGGTGGAGGAAGGGTTGCTGCAGCGCTACCAGCAGCTTATGCAAAGCCTCTATGCTATCCCTTGTGCCCCACAGTTTGATAAGGCCGATGCACTAGCCAGGGTGTCCATGCTTGATAAAGCCTTGCTGCAGCGCCTGAAGCGGAAGGCAGAAGGACTGATAAACTGGCTAAAAGAGGCAGAAGGAGACTGGGAAACCGTCGCCTACTGGTTGCTGGCTCAGAACTTCGGATTCAAAAAAAATAATGAAGCTTTCCTGGCCCTGGCTCAGAAGCTCCCCCTTAAACTGCTGGCCAAACACCGTAACCAGCCGCTGCAGTGCGAAGCGCTGCTTTTTGGTATGGCCGGTTTTCTGGAAAGTACCTCTACTTCCACTCAAACCCTTGACTCATATATTCAACAGCTACAGCAGGAGTGGCAGTTTTTAGGCCATAAATATGGCCTGGCGGGCAGACAAATGCAGCGGCACGAATGGAAGTTCCTGCGCATGCGCCCTGCTAATTTTCCAAGTTTACGACTGGCCCAGCTGGCCGCTGTACTACAGGCCCAGCCACATGTTTTCAGCCTTTTTACTGGCGGGAAGAGCGTGAAAGAGTTGTTAGTTCAAATCAGGCAACCACAATCGGCGTATTGGCAGGCACATTATGATGTTCAAAAGGCATCAAAAAATAAACTGCCTTCCTTAGGACTTTCCAGCGCACAAAACCTCCTTATCAATACGGCTGCCCCGCTACTGGCGGCTTATGGTCTTTACCTGGATGATGAAAGCTGGATAGAGCGGGCTATGCAGCTGCTGCAGGAATTACCTGCGGAATCGAATAGCATAGTGGAGGAGTGGAAGGAGCTGGGGCTTCAGCCACAACACGCTTTCGACAGCCAGGGAATGCTGGAGCTCTACAACGAATTTTGCCTGCCAAAAAAATGTTTGCAGTGCAGCATTGGCCTTAACCTGCTTAAGCGTTCGGAAGCCTGATGCTGCTCATTCTCCTGCATATCCTTTTGCTGGCATGGCTCAGCCGATTTGTATATCAAAAATTAAACCCTTCACCGCTGCGCTGGTATTACTGGCCTGCCCTTGCTTTTAAGCTGGCCTGTGGCTTTCTGCTGGGGATGCTGTATTTTCTTTACTACAATGGGGGCGATACGCTCAGTTATCATCATGATGCTGCAGCACTGGCGCAGCTGGCCCTGCGCGATTTCCCGGCCTACTTAAAAACATGGGGAGGCGATTATCCGGAAGATGTTTCACTTGTGTATGCTGCTCAGCCAAGGGCGCTGTTAACAGCCAAACTCTTTAGTCCCTTTTATGTGCTTACCGGAAGCAACTATTGGCTGGTTTCTGCTTATATTTCTCTTTTGTCTTTTTTTTCTGTTTTCTTCCTGGCCCACCGACTGGTCGTTTTTCGACCGCACTGGCGGAAAGCCGTAGCCCTGGCTTTCCTTTTCTGGCCCAGCTTTGTTTTCTGGACGAGTGGATTGTTAAAGGAAAGTGTGGCAATGGTATGCATTGCTTACAGTGTGGCTGTTGTGCTGCCATATTTACTGGATAACAGGAGGCTTGTGTGGTATGAGGTGCTGGCTGCTTTGCCATTGCTGGTTTTGCTGTTTAGGATTAAGTACTACTATGCCGGTTTACTCATCCCTTTTCTGGCCTGCCTGCTTATTGCCTGCTGGCTGAAGAGGCATTTTAAGCTAAGCATCCTGTATGCCTCTGGCCTCTTTGTTGCCTTTCTGCTGGTGGGAGGGTGGCTGGTCAGCCAGCTCCATCCAAATATGTATGCCCACCGGTTTCTGGAGGTATGGGTCAATAACTACTATTTGTTTGTAGAAATATCAAAAGAAGGAAGTTTTGTGGTGTTTGAAGGGTTGCAGGCCAACTGGCTTAGTGTATTGCAAAATGCACCGGAGGCTGTATTTGCAGGCTTATTCGCGCCCCTCTATGTGCAGGACTTCACCAACCCAATGGCCATGGCAGCCGTGGCCGAAAACCTGTTTTTGCTGGTACTGGCGGTGCTCGCGCTTTTTGTGTGGCTGCTGAAAGTAAAAGGCCATCTCTCATTGCCGGCTTTTGCTACTCTTCTCTACATCCTGACTTTTGCCCTGCTTATAGCCATTGCGGCCCCCAACTATGGCACCCTCCTGCGATACCGGATAAGTTACCAGCCATTTTTTGTGCTCCTGGTTTTGCTGGCCTGCCGCCAGGGGCTGATGATGTGGAGTCGGAAGTAAAAGGAACGGAACTGATAGTTTTTTCTGCCTGTTGAAGATAAGCCTGAATAAGCGTACCTTTGCAGCAAAATGGAGTAGAAGGGCTGTTTGGTCCTGCTGCTTTTCAGGATGAATCATTTTGTACTTTAGCATAAGAAATGGATAAACCGGTAATGATATTAGGGGCTGGCGGTATAGGCCGGGCAGCATTGGAAATTTTTCAGGATAATGGCGTAGTGGTATATGGTTTTCTGGAAGATGATGAGAAAGAGCATGGAAAGGAAATTGATACCATACCGGTTTTGGGCAGTACTGACGATGATGGCTACCTCAAGCTCATTGGCAAAAAGTGCGAAGCCTTCGTGGCGGCCGATGAAAACACATATCGCCAGAGCCTGGTGGAAATGTTGCACGAGCGCCGGAAAATGCAGCCGGTTAATGCCGTTCACCGTACGGCGGTTATTGCAAAATCGGCCAGTATCGGTCATGGAAACTTTATAAATCAGCAGGCAAAGATAGGAGCCGGTACAGAATTGGGGAGTCATTGCATTCTGCACAGTGGAGCCTTGCTGGACTTTAATGTTAAAGCAGGCGATTTCGTGCAGATAGGTGCAGGTGCGGTGGTAGGAAGTGGGGTTACCATTGAAGAAGGAGCCTTTATTGGTTCCGGCGTTACCATTGTATCCGGCGTTACCATTGGCAAAAAAGCACGCATTGGAGCGGGCTCAGTAGTGGTGGCCGATGTAAAAGCCAAAGACACTGTTTTTGGAAACCCTGCACAGCCAATAAAGAAATGATAGAATAATAGAATGGTTGAATGAGAGAATAAAAAAGGAACTGAGCAGCCATTGTGCAGTTTTTATTATTCTTTCCTCATTACTCACGACTCAATACTAATTTAAATAACACCCTGTCTGAAGCAGGAAAAGTTATTCTTATGGAAAAATACAGCATACTTCTTTATTACTGCTATACGCAGATTGACGACCCGGAGAAGTTCCGGGAAGAACATCATCGTTTTTGCCTGGAGAATGGCATATTGGGCCGTATCATTGTGGCAGAAGAAGGTCTTAATGGTACCGTAAGCGGGCTGAAAGCCGATTGCGAAACTTATATGGCTCACCTGAAGGCCGACCCCCGCTTTGCCTCCATCGACTTTAAAGTAGAGGAAAGCGATAAACATGCTTTCCAGAAGCTGCATGTACGGGTAAAGCCCGAGATAGTGCACTCCAGTCTCCGTCACATCAACCCGGTGCAACGGACGGGGCAGCACCTTTCTCCTGAAGAATTTAAGCAGCTGAAGGATAAGGACGATGTGGTTATTCTCGATGTGCGTTCTAATTACGAGCATATGATGGGCCGCTTTAAAGGAGCCCTCACGCTTGATATTGAGAACTTCCGAGACTTTCCTGAAAAGGTAAAGGAGATGAAGGAGAAGCTGGAAGGAAAGAAAATCCTTACCTATTGCACAGGCGGTATTAAATGCGAAAAAGCCTCTGCTTACCTGCTGGAGCAGGGTTTCGAAAATGTATACCAGCTGCACGGCGGCATTATCAAGTATGGCATAGAAGCTGGTGGAGAAGATTTCGAGGGCAAGTGCTATGTTTTCGATAATCGTGTAGCGGTGGATGTGAATAAGGTGAATCCAAAGGTGGTTAGCCAGTGTCATGTATGTGGCAGGTCCGACGATCGCATGGTCAATTGTGCAAACCCGGTATGCAACCTGCATGTACCTATTTGCGAGAGCTGCGGATGGGAGCTGGAAGGGGCCTGCAGCCCAGAGTGCAGGGAACACCCTGAGAAACGGCCTTACGACGGCACCGGCTATTATCAGAAAGAAATGAATGGCTATAATCCTTTTAAAGGAATGGCCCGGAAATAAGAAACAACTATTAATTGATTATAAAGTGCGGTGATGAATAGTGCAAAGCTGGGCATCCTGCACTTTTTTTGTTACTTTAGATTAGACAACCACCAATCATTTTTTACCATGGAAAGAATCCCGCCATCAGAACTAGTATTAAACCCGGACCTAAGTGTGTATCATTTAGGACTGCGCCCTGAGCAGTTAGCCGATACCATTATTACGGTGGGAGACCCGGAAAGGGTGAGTAAAATTAGCCGCCACTTCGATAAAATTGAGCATAAAGTTGCTAAGCGTGAGTTTGTTACCCATACCGGCACCTATAAAGGAAAGCGCCTGACAGTACTGAGCACTGGCATGGGAACGGATAATATTGAAATTGTGATGATGGAACTCGATGCATTGGTGAATATTGACCTGCACCTCCGTATTGTAAAGAAGGAGCATACCTCTCTCAATATTATCCGGCTGGGAACATCCGGCAGCTTACAGCTGAACATTCCGGTAGGGAGTCAACTGGTGTCTGATTATGCCATTGGGCTTGATACGCTCATGTTCTTTTACCAGCTGAGCAATACGGACGAAGAAGCTAACTTTTCGAACGCACTGCACGATACCGGCGAGCTGCCTTTTAAACCTTATGTAGTGCGGGGTTCGCAAAAGCTGCTCGAAAAAATAGGCTTTGACATGATTCGTGGAAATACCCTTACCAGTCCCGGCTTTTATGCGCCCCAGGGACGGCAGGTGCGGGCTACGCTTCGATTACCAAATATGGTGGAAGCCCTTAGCCGCTTCCGCTTTCAAGATAAAATGCTCACCAACTTCGAAATGGAAACCGCCGGCTATTACGCCATGGGTAAAATTCTGGGCCATGAGGTAATTAGTATCAACGCTATTCTGGCCAACCGCATCAGTAATGAGTTTTCTTCCACGCCCGACCTGGTGGTGGAGGGCCTGATAGAAAAAGTATTGGATAGGGCTTAAGTTAGATGCCAGTCTGCTCCTTTTTTTCTGATTGCCAGAACTTCTCTGCCTGCTTGCCGACAAGCCAGAAGGAAAGGGCCATTAGGGAAAAGAAGAGGGCTTTTGGCATAATCGTCCAGCAGTACTCAATATAGCGGGTATAGAGGTTGAGAATAAAAAAAGTAATACCGAGGTCGCGAATAGTGAGCTGGCCGGAGCGGTGTCCCCACCAGGTAGTTAAAGCAGCGCAAATCATCAGCAGTAGCGACCAGCCAAGAAAGTGGCTTTGGGAAACCTGCTCCCACAGGTCATAGCGGACCATGTTGCCAAAAATCGACATCAGCCACAGACAAAAGAGCAGTGAGCTAATACCTACTATCCTGGTCATTTTACTGAATATTCTGGTGCGGGAGTGAAGGGTAAGGAGATAGCTGCAGAGAGTTAGCAGCGTACCAAAAATAATAAAGCGCAACGGATAATTCATCCCTTTATAGTAAGCCTGGTAGTCGGTTCCTTTGGCGGTGGCCGCTCCAAAGCAGGCTGCAAGGGCCAGTATCCCGAATAGCCAGTTCAGGCGGGAATTGAGGAACAGGGCTAAGCTCATGTAAAGTACAGCCGCTAAACCCAGCATGGCGGTTAGCGTGCCTCTTCCTCCTCCAAGGGCTATGCCTAAAAAGCCGATGGCCATGGCCGCGGCAAAGCTGGCAAGTGTATAAAAAGTTTCGTTGCTGTAAGTAGTGTTGCTACTCTTCTTTTGTTGCCTGCGCCACCCTAGCAGGTACAGGACGAGCGCAAGCAGGGCAAGTACAAAGCTCTTGATAAAATCGCTGGTTTCAACAAACTGGTTGAGGGCCTGCATGAGCCAGCGGTCGGCAAATAAAGCAATAATGGCAATAAAGCTGCAGCCGATGGCAAAGACAAAAGCCGAAAGTGAAAGATCCTGCCAGTTAAAGGTGGTGGGCTCCAGGCTATCTTCAAGAGCTTCTTTTTGCTCGTTGTTCAGGTATCCTTTTTCCTGCCACTCTTCCAGACTTTTCTGTAACAGGCGAATTCCTTCTTGCTCTTTTTTATCTTCTCCATGCAATTTCAGCGCTGGTCCGTTCTGTAATTTAGGAGAAGCTGGCTTATTCTACAAATTCGCTCAGTTCGAGCCAGCGCATCTCTTTTTCATCAATCTGCTCCCCAATTTCTTCAATTTCTTTAGAAAGGGTGGTTAGCTCTTCATGATTTCCACTGCCGCTGTTGAGCTGCTCAATAAGCTTTTTACGCTTTTGGTCCAGGGAAGCGATCTCTTTTTCCAGCTGTTCAAACTCCTTTTGCTCTTTAAAGGTCAGCTTTCGTTTTTCTGTCTTAGTGGGGGCTGGTTTGGGAGCAGGCTGCTCTTTTTTTGTCTGAGCCGCCTGTTCTTTCTCTTTTTCTTCGGCAGCTTCTTCGGCTATGGTTTCCCGGTAGTCGGTATAATTCCCAGGGAAGTCACGAATGGTTTCATTTCCCTCGAGTACGAACAAATGGTCTACCAGCCTGTCCATGAAATAGCGGTCGTGCGATACAATAATGAGGCTGCCGCCAAAACTTTCCAGGTATTCTTCCAGAATGTTGAGGGTGGTAATGTCGAGGTCATTGGTTGGCTCATCGAGTATCAGGAAGTTCGGACTCTTGATTAGCACCCTTAAGAGCTGCAGGCGTCTTCTTTCTCCGCCGCTGAGTTTCTTAACCGGGGTATATTGTACGGCCGGCGGAAACTGGAAGTAATTAAGGAGCTGACTGGCGGTAAGCTCTTTGCCGCTGCCGGTTTGCACCACCTCAGCGACCTCCTTTACCACATCAATTACCCGGTGTTCGGGGTTAAAAACAGCTTCCTCCTGTGAGTAGTAGCCAAATACAATGGTGGTTCCCTTGTCTACCTCGCCGCTATCCGGGGGTATAGCACCTGTTAAAATATTCAGGAAGGTGGACTTCCCCATGCCGTTTTTGCCCACCACACCTATGCGGTCGCCTTTTTTAAAGGTATAGCTAAAGTCTTTGAAAAGCGTTTTGTTGCCGTACGATTTGGATATTTTCTTTACCTCCAAAATTTTACCACCCACCCGGCTGGTTTTTACATCCAGCTCCATCTGGCTGCGGCCGAGCTTCTGGCTTGCTTTGTCTTTAATATCTTCGAAGGCATCCATACGGTACTTGGCCTTGGTACCACGTGCTTTTGGCTGCCGGCGTACCCATTCCAATTCTTTCTTCATCAGGTTACGGGCTTTGTCGACCTCAGTGGCCTGCATCTGTTCCCGTTCAGCTTTCTTTTCAAGGAAATAGCTGTAGTTGCCTTTATATTTGTACAGCTTACCGCCGTCGATCTCAATAATTTCATTGGTTACTCTCTCCAGGAAATAGCGGTCGTGCGTTACCATTAGCAGCGTTAGCTGGGCTTTTGCAAGGTAATCTTCGAGCCATTCAATGGTTTCCAGGTCGAGGTGGTTGGTAGGTTCATCGAGAATTAAAAAATCGGGCTTCTCAATAAGTGTTTTAGCCATCGCCACACGCTTTTTCTGCCCGCCGCTCATTTTATCGACCCGCTGTTCCAGGTCATATACTCCCAGCTTTCCGAGAATTTGCGTTACCTGACTTTCGTAATCCCAGGCATTTTGCTCTTCCATGGCAGGTAGCAGCTCCTGCAGCTTTTCGGCCGCGGCAGGGTCTGTTTCTGATTTGTGAAGGTAATATTCGTAATCAGATACCAGGGCCAATAGAGGGTTCTGGCGGTCGAAAACGGCTTCTTTTACAGTGTCGCCTTCCCGGAACTGGGGATTCTGGTGGAGGTAGGCAACTCGCAGGTCATTGGCAAACACTACCTGACCGCTATCGGAAGTTTCGTGTCCGGTAATAATGCGCAGGAGGGTAGACTTTCCGCAGCCATTGTGCCCGACCAGTGCTACTTTTTGTCCTTGGTTAATGCCGAAGGTAATTCCTGAGAATAATTCCTTCTCGTTATAGCTTTTACTAAGATTTTCGACCGATAAATGATTCATGCTGCAAAGGTACGGAGAAAATTAATTTGCTGATGAGATATTATACTGATGAGTGAAGGTGCAGGGAGGCTAATTTATTCTCTCTGTCATTGTTGGTTTATTTTTGGACCTGAATTCGGGAGAATGCAGGTGGGATTTTGCAAAGGTCTGCGCTTCATTATCTATATATTATGGTCCTTCTACTCAATATCAAATTAGTTCCTATACCAGCTGCTGGCTCCTTAAAGCCAGCTTAGGTGGGTATATATTACCATTGATTCATCATCAACTTAAAATTAGAGGTTTTTTCGATTATGGGGAACACTAAGTTCCAAGCTGCTGTTAGCCAGACGAAACCGGAATAGCCAACAAAACCAGCAACTATGAAGGAAACGCTCCTAACACTCAGCATTGTTTTATTTTCTTTTTTCTCATTTGCCTCACCCATAATGCCAGGGAAATCTGATCCCGAATCAATAAAAACATCTTCAAAAGCCAGATCTACCGCTTATTTCCTCAATACCCCTGCTTCAGAAAAAGAAGCAACTGTAAAAACTATTTTTAGTGATGCACTAAAGCGGCAGATGGCGGAAGAAGCATTCCTGAATTTGTATAGCCAGTTTGACTGGGGAACTGCGGCCAGACCGGATTTCCAGGTTTTCCGCAAAGGCCTAATTGGGTTCCTGAACATTCAAAAGGCCAACTCTCTCTCAGAGAAAAACATCCTCACTCTTATCGATTTTTCCCTTCCCTCTTCCCAAAAGCGTTTATGGATAATTGACCTGGACCAAAAGGAGCTTCTGTTTCATGAATTGGTGGCCCATGGACGAAATAGCGGAACCTTATTTGCGGAAAGCTTTTCCAATGTCAGAAATTCGAATACCAGTAGCCTCGGCTTTTATCTGACAGGTGAAAAATACCATGGAAAGTACGGGCTTAGCCTGCGGCTCGATGGCCTGGAAGAAGGTTATAATGATAATGCCCGTGAGCGGGCCATTGTTTTGCATGGAGCAGATTATGCCAGTGAGGCTTTTGTAGAGGCCCAGGGGCGTTTAGGGCGTAGCTTTGGTTGTCCTGCTGTTCCTTTCGAAAATAAAGACGCCATTGTGGAGGCGATAGATGCCCGAACCGTACTTTTTATTTATGCCCCTGACCAGAAATATAACGAAGATTCCCAACTTCTCCGGACTGATGCCGCTGTCAATTACTTTGCAGAAAGTGGATTCGAACTAGCAGCGTCCAGGTAAATAATTCTTTAATTTACGCCTCCTCCTGCATTTGGTAAATTAAACCTGCCAGATGCAGGAGTTTTTTTGTTTTTTACTGGAGGTAGCCCTGCTAGTTTCTTTTGATCTGCTAAAAGTTGTCGGCTGGCTTCTCCCCAAAGACCTGAGGTAATCTTTCTGAATTTTTAATTTTTTCACTGCTTTCTCTGCGGACAAACCTAATTGTTTGGGTAGAGAGGGTCAAAAACATCAGGCTGTACCTGAAGGGGGGGTGATGGGGCTGCCAAATGAGTCCTTTTTATCTCTGTCTAAACAAGCACGTCCTTCCTTCCTTAAAAATTTTTTTGGCTATTCAGCTTTTTATGACAACTGATAGACAGAGCGTCTAAAAGAGTTTCTTTTGTAAGAAGAAAAATTTTTTATTTAAAAAGAACATACTTCTGCGTCTTGTAATTTTTTTTGGTCTTTAGATGGAAACCCATGACTGGTTACTATCATTATTCTTTTATAAAATTAAATTACAGTAATGGATTTGTTGTTGCTGAAGGAAATGGTTTAGCTGATTCTTCTATAAGAACTGGTTTTTAAAATGCAGGAAACCAACTATTTGTATTTTTCTCATGAAGGTTTCCAAAAAAAAATACTTTTTGCTTAAACAATTACCTGAATTGACGATTTTTAATTTTGCCGAATCAATATTTTGGCTCATTAAATATGTGCGTAAAGGCCTTTTTAGAAATTTTATAGACTAAAAATATTGGTTTTATTAATTTTTATTCTTTAAGTTTGTTTTAGTTACATTTTTAATTTTAACCACTTTCTTATGTTCAGAAACATTTTTACAAGACAAATTGCCGTTGCATCTATTGCAGCCATGGTGGGTTTGGCTTCCTGCCAGACAGATGAGCCTTTAGTGAATCAAGTTGATCCGCAGTCTATGGTGGAAACTTCCACAAGTCAGCTTATTGAGGGCCAGTACATTATTGTTATGAAGCCTGGTGCAGTAAACGGACGGGTAGATCTTTCCGGGGATTATGCGACCCGTACGGCTAAAATGAAGTCCGCTATTCTGTCCATGTTTGCAAATGCAAGAATTAGCGAAGATGCTATTGACCGGGTGTATAGCAGCACCGTTCTGGGTTTTTCGGCTAAAATAGATGCAGCTACGGCCGCTCGGTTAGAGAAAGACCCTAATGTTGATTATGTTGAGCAGGATCGCTTAATTGTGTTGGCTAAGCCAGTTCGTGGGGGAGATGGTGGCTCCGTTGCCGAAGAAGTGCCATTTGGAATTACCCGTGTTAATGGTGGAGTTACCTATACCGGCAGCAACGTTGCCTGGGTAATTGACACAGGAATTGACCTGGACCACGAAGACCTGAATGTTGATGCCAGCCGTGGCTTTAATGCCTTTACCACTGGTCGCGATGCGGGTTCACCTGATGATGGCAACGGGCACGGTACACACGTAGCAGGAACTATTGCAGCTATTGATAATGAAGTAGGTGTGGTAGGTGTTGCAGCCGGCGCTACTGTTGTTCCGGTAAAAGTACTGGACTCCCGTGGAAGCGGCTCTTATTCTGGTGTAATTGCCGGTGTGGATTGGGTAGGTGCGAATGGTAAAGCGGGTGACGTGGCTAATATGAGCCTTGGTGGCCCGGTATCGCAGGCACTTGATGATGCGGTGGTTGCGGCCTCAAGTAATGGGGTTGTGTTTAGCCTTGCAGCTGGTAATGATTCAGATGATTCCAACAACCATTCTCCTGCCCGGGCAAATGGTGCAAATATTGTAACCATCTCTGCCATGGATATAAATGATGAATTTGCCTACTTCTCTAACTGGGCGAACCCTCCTGTTGATTACTGTGCGCCAGGTGTCGACATTAAGTCTACCTGGAAAGATGGTGGCTACAATACTATCAGTGGTACTTCTATGGCGGCTCCGCATGCTGCCGGTGTATTACTTTTAGGTAATGCCAGCACAGATGGTACAGTAATTGGTGACCCTGATGGAAATGCAGACCCAATCATAGTTCATTAATATACTTAAATAATAGTAAGTAAGTTTTAATTAGTCTCATAATAAAAAAGCGGAAGGATTTTTCTTCCGCTTTTTTATTTTTATCCGGTGTCCCGTCCTGAAATAGCGATACACAAAAAGAAACGTTATGAGACAAGGAGAAGAGCCAGAG
>NZ_ANNU01000048.1 GCF_000346615.1 Nafulsella turpanensis ZLM-10 | reverse complement strand
GGCGTTAGGCTTCGCCGTAACACCGAAAAAGCCAGTTGACACAGTTGCGTTTACACTCCCGTACAGTCCAGACTTCTTTTCTCATAAATTCTTTGTGTCACGACAGCGTAACCATTTTTTTTTGCAAACTCGAAAACCGGAATGTCTGAAGCACTTTCTAATCCAAAATGACGCACCTGTTTAGCTTCAGGAAATATATCCTTAAGCTGTTTGACAATTTTTGGGAAGATGTTCTGGTCAAAAAGTAGCTTTAAGAGGCTATCTTAAGTTTATGCTCCTTATCGGCTGCAAATGCAAGACAGGCATTAATCATATCTTCATTCAGTTCGTCAAAATCAGACATAATCTCCTGCTTGGTCATTCCATTTGATAGCCAGTTCAGAACATCATAAACTGTTATCCTTGTCCCTTTTATACAGGGCTTGCCAAATCTCTTGTCGGCCCGAGTTTCTATATATTCTTGATAGTTCATATCCACTATACTTAAATCTGGAAATAAGGTTTCTACCGGTCTGAATGCACCCTAATGTTGCAAAAAAGACAGCAACTGTGGTAAGTGGCCAGATTACTGTCAGCCTACATGAAGAAAGTAAATAACAACTAATTTCGCTGCACCAGTAAACCAGCCGTTCATGTTGTTGTGGTTAGGTTACGTTCTTGTTTTGTCTACAGGCTAAATAGTAGCTGTAACTATCAAAATCAAAACTGATTTCACACAAACCATCGACTAGTTCGTAATTTTCATTATTTATTTCATACATATTGTACATTAACGGGTCTCCTTCAATCGCAGGTGCAAAAGCAGTCTTCATTTGATTTAAATCAAATCTTGCCAAAGTCAGCTCTGCAACCAACTTTTCAGTTTTATTATCAAAAGTCTCCACCAAACGTTCACTCCAACTCCATGTTTCATTGACTTTAAACGCTAATCCTTTCTTCTGAAGCATTTTTAACGTTTCTTTTATCTCTTTATCCGTAAGTCCAACCTTATTCTTGAAATCAACAAACGCGACAATCTCGCTTACTGTGGATACTGGATTAGTCATCAAGGCTCCTAAAACAAAATCTGTGGTAGTAACTAAAGGAAGATTACAATCCTTTTTAATTTTTGATTCGCTTATCCCAAACATCCTGGCCAATTGTCTGTCCGCTAAGCCTGTTGATTGTCTTAATTTGGCAATTTCCTCAATGCTATAGGAATCTAATTGTACTCTCATGCGGATTTAATGCAACGGTTCGCAAACTGGGTGTTGGGCATTTAAATAACACATCGGCTTCCGTTTGCGATTTAGTTAATAAGTGGCTGTGACGCCTGAATTTACAAGTTAATGCCCAATAACCTGTTTGTTGGGTTAGGCAAAGTTTCTATTCTTTATTTTCTCCAATAAGGCCCATTCGATCAAGAAGTAGCTTTCCCAGTGGTGTAATCTTTCTATAAGAAATTTTAGGTTCCCCTGTGTTCTTATCATATTCCGGAAGACCTGTTGATCTATTAAATCTTATACTTCTTTTTATTAGCTCAATCCGTTCTAAGTGTTCTTTGTAACTTTTCTGGATGGCGGATTTATTGTTTGAAGTCTCATCATCGTCAGCAGTAGCGTAAATTGGAGTGAGTACATTTTCATGCTTTTTCATGAATTCCTGATCACCCCCAATGGAAGAATTATAGTAGGATTTAAGCCAAATTATTTCAACATCATTTAACTCTTCCAAAATTTTTAACAGATACTTAGACCCAAGTAACTCAATAGAATCATCTGCTATCCCATTGGAGACGATGGATGCTATATACTTCCTCCTATCATCACTTATAGCTCTCGAAGCCTGAAAAAAACCTTCCTCAATTAAATCAATAAACTCTTCGTTATTTATCAGTTTTGTTATTTTTTCTACAGGAATGCTTGATAATTTTTCATCAAGAACCTTTATGTACTTGGCTAATCTGTCAATCCTTTGATTTGGAATAACAGAGCCTACTATTTCTGAAAGTAATGGCCCAGCAAAAGGAACAATTCCGACTGAAGACTTTGCTAATGAAGCCAACAAGTCTGTCTTATTTGAGCTTAATTCATCGCTATTTAACATGCTGGAGCTGTAAATTTTGCCTAACTATCACAAAACAGCAAGTGCACTTGCTGTTTTACGCCATATGGTAAATAGATAACGTAAAGCAATGCACTGCTCCCCTCGAATATACAAAAATCCCCAATTTATTTTATACAAAATGATTTATCTCAATCAAGCTTTCTAAATCCCTCTATCAACCCATTTCATCCCTAAAACCACCAACTCCTTCCCTTTTCCAATCAATTTTTTCATATTCGTGTAAATTATATGGACTCGCTTTTCGTTAGATGGGTATGAAAAATTTTGAGAAAGGCTTTTTGCTGCTCTTCTTTACCTTTTTTGCAGGTTTACCAGCCTTCGCACAGGTAGATACCAGCGGGGTAGAACCGCAAACGGCTCCGCTGGAAAATGAACAGGATACCTCCCGTACAGCAGAACCGCTGGAGCTGAACGATCCGCTGGAGAAGCCTCTCACCATCGACCTGAGCATGCAGGTAGAGGAAGAAGAGGAGGAGATACCGGAAAAGAAACGTAAAAAGAATGTTTTCTACGATATCAAAACAAAAAAGGCTTATGCCAAAAGCGGCTTTGGCCAGAATGAAAAAATAGAAATTTTCCACATCCTGAAGGAATGGGAACAGCCGGACCCTTATGTGCGTGATATTTACTGGTATGAATACAAAAGCAAGAGCGTAAAGAAGGGGGGAACACCCACACCGGAAGAAGGTATGCTACTTCATGGCCCCTACCGGGTAGAAAAAGACGGGGAGATTATTGTAAAGGGCATCTTCTACAAAGGCACCAAACATGGCCGCTGGACCACTTACCGGAAAATGCAGGATTATATGGCACTCGAAAGTAAGCAGGAATATATCAAAGGCTGGCCTAAAGAATCCGAGATCAGCTATTACGACAGGGAAGCCACTAAAATGAAAGAGGTGATTCCGATTGAGTACGGAAAAAAAGAAGGCAACTACTACCTCTTCTTCCCATCCGGACAGGTAGCAGTACGGGGCGAATACCGCTACGATAAAAAAGTAGGCACCTGGACCGAGTACTACCCGCTCCGTCAGCGACGAAAGAAAGAAATTCAGTATGCCCCCGATCCATGGACTGATAATTTCAGACCGTATATTGCACAGGAATGGAACCAGGAGGGTGAACTCATCTACGAAGGGAAGAAGAAATAAGGGCTGCAGAGCCTTTTCTTCCCCTTCTTCCTAAACAAAATGCCCTGCTTCTCTTTTTTACAGGGTAAACCAACACTTTTTTATGTCCTCCATTATCGATATTACCGCTCCCTTTTCCAACACTACCCCCGTGTGGCCGGGTGTGGAAGGCGTAAAAATCAGTACCGGCTCCAGCATTGCGCTGGGGCATATGGGCAACACCCTTCGCATCGATACTATTAACCATGCCGGCACACACATGGATGCGCCCCGTCATTTCCTCAACGATGGCAAAACCCTCGATGCGCTTCCACTGGAGGTAGTCTGCGGCAGGGCAAAAGTTATTTGGGTGGACAGTCAGTATGAGATTACGATCGAAGACCTGCAAAAAGCCTGCATTGCCGGTGAAGAGCGGGTCCTGATTAAAAGCAGGATGTCAGCCATCGAATGGTGGACCCAGCCTTTTATTGAAGATTTTGTCCACCTCAGCGATGCAGCGGCCGAGTACCTGGTTGAAGTGGGGGTTAAGCTGGTAGGGGTGGATTATGTATCGGTAGCCGGCTATAACAAAAACGAAGTATTTGTACACCAGACCCTGCTCGGGAATGATATCTGGATAATAGAGGGTTTAGTACTGGCCGAAGCTGAGCCGGGATATTATGAACTGTGCTGCCTGCCGCTAAAACTGAAGGAAGGGGACGGTGCGCCCTGCCGTGCCATTCTCAAACCAATTCATTAAATTGCAGCTTTAACTTCTCTCCCATGCGAAACAACAATTTTACTTCCCTCATCATCCTGCTGATTGCCATTTTGCTGTTGGTCCTGAATGAGTATATGCTGAACGAGCAAATCCCTTCCTGGGTCTTTATCCTCCTGCTGGTCATCTGGCTCATTGTCCGCATTCGCACTTACCGGAATATGCGGAAGTAGTCCTGGGACAGGAGATTTGAGACTTGAGATAGGAGGCAGTAGAATCAAGAGCCGGGAAGGAAAAGGCGCTGAACTAAAAAAAGGCGCTTATTGCGACAGGCTTAACAAATAAAGAGCCTGCCATTACGAGCACAGCGCGGCAATTCCTTTAAATCAACAAAAGAGCTTTAAAGGACAGCCCTTTGCCGGCCTTTGAGCACCTGATCGACCGCCTGCTGTGCCTTTTGGTTTTATTTCTCTCTCAATACCAGCAGCCATAAATCCTTCTCCTGTCTCAAATCTCAACCGTCTAAAACTTACAAATCCACCTCTACCTGGTTCCTGAGCAGATCGTCGAGGGTTTCGCGCTTGCGGATAAGCTTGGCTTCGCCATTGATGACTAGCACCTCAGCCGGGCGAAAACGGCTGTTGTAATTGTTGGACATGCTGAAGCCATAGGCACCGGCATTCTTTATAGCCAGTACATCGCCTTCGCGCAGCTCGTTCAGCTTACGGTCTTTGCCCAGGGTGTCGGTTTCGCAGATATAGCCTACAACCGTATATACCCTGCTGGTACCGGAAGGATTGGAGAGGTTAAACATATCGTGATAGGCATCGTACATCATAGGTCGGATCAGGTGGTTCATGCCCGAGTCTACCCCGGCAAAAACAGTCGCCGGCGTGGTTTTAATCACATTGGTGCGCACCAGCAGGTAGCCAGCCTCACTTACCAGAAACTTGCCTGGCTCAAACCAAATTTCCATTTCACGCCCGTATTCCGCATTAAATTTATCGACGGCTTCCTTTAAACGGCTTCCTACCTGCTTCAGGTCAGTGGTGGCATCGTCCTGCCGATAGGCTACTTTAAAGCCGCTGCCAAAATCAAGGAATTCCAGGTCCTTAAAATCCTGGGCTGCATCAAACACAATCTGGGCGCCACGGAGAAATACTTCAGCATCCAGTATATCGGAGCCGGTATGAATGTGCAGGCCTTTTACCTTAATATTATTAGTTTCGACCACCCGCAGCAGGTGGCGCATCTGCAAAACAGAAATACCAAATTTGGAGTCGATATGGCCGGTCGAAATTTTAGTATTACCCCCTGCCATAATATGCGGATTCAGTCGGATGCAGCAGGGGACCGTATCGTGATACTCATGCCCGAACTGCTCCAGTATACTGATATTGTCGATATTGATGGTAACGCCCAGTTCCACGGCCATCTTTATTTCCTCAAAAGAAACACAGTTAGGAGTATACATAATATCCTTAGGCTCAAAACCGGCCTTTACCCCCAGCCAGGCCTCCTGTATTGATACCACATCCAGCCCTACCCCCTGCTTTTTCATCAGCTTCAGGATATTGATATTGGTAAGCGCCTTCGCGGCATATTTAAAGCGAACATTCAGCCCCTCAAATGCTTCCTGCAACTTATTCAGCTGAGTGGTAATTTTATCGGCATCATATAAGTAGAGTGGCGTACCATACTCTTCACAAATATCCAGCACCTTCAGGCCCTGAATGGTATAGGCGTTATCTTTAATTTCCATGTGTCTCCATTAAGAGGGTAAAGATAAGGGATGTTTCACAAAAAAAAGGAAGGTTTTCCCCTTCCTTTTATTACTGATCTTTTTTAAAGTGCCTTCAAATTACATGCCGGCCTATTTAAGCATAATTTTGCGGCTCAGCATTTGGCCATCCTGGATGATGTGAAGGATGTATATCCCGCTTTCCTGCCCCTCCAGTTCAATATTTTCCTCCAGCCTTCCGTTGGCAGGGGAACTGCTTTTTTCTAAAATGGTGCGGCCGGCGGTATCGGTAAGCCTTAGCTGCACCGGGCTGTTTTCAGGAGCCTCAAATTTTACCCTGAGCTGCCCGTCGGACGGGTTAGGGTAAAACTGCAGGTCTTCCAGCCTTAGCTCCTGCTTTTCCACATTCAGCTCTTCTGCTTCTTCCCTGCTCAGGTTTTCAATAACGATATACTGGCGCTCTTCCCTTAACTGGCGTCTTAACTCCTGCATCTGCTGGCGCATCTCTTGCATTTCTGCCCGCATTTCTTTCTGTGCGGTACGCATTTCCTGCAGGCGTCCATGGCGAAGGCTGTCACGCATTATTCTCATTTCAAAGCGTTTATGCATCATCCCTTCCATGAGCGAGTCCAGCTCTCCTCTGTGGTCCTGCATCCTGAAGAAAGCGACCGAGGGCATTTCCCCTAAAGAATCGCTAAAAACAAAATCTACACTATCCATGCGAATAATGTGGGGAGGTAAAGCGGGGTGAGGAGGAATGGCGGGAAAGGGAATGCTATCGGCAAAAAAGTTAGCTCCTGCACCGCTCTGGTATATAAACACATTTCCATTGCCTCCGCCGGAGTGTTGAGAAATCATTACTTTACTGTTGCCTTTGTTGTGTACCTGAATACGCCCGTCTTCGGCCTCCACTTCAATTCCCAGCTCTTTCAGCTCCGGGTCATTCTCCAGGGCCTCTTCGCTATTATAGGTTTTCTCGATAAGCTTTCCATTGTCCTCTATCCGGACTTTAATGGTGGTTTCTTTTTCCTGGGCATTTGCCTGCAACAGGGCAACAGCCATTAAGAGACTGGTGAGTAAAAAAATCTTTTTCATAGCAATAAAATCAGAATGGTGTATGCATACAAACATAAGCGATTAGCGGCCCGTAAGTTGTTAATGACCAGTTAATTAATGTTAAAGAACGTTAAAAGCGAATTATTCGCCTGTTTTCTACGTATTTTTAGGTCCATGAAGCGGCAAAAAATATATATCCTGATTGCACTGATGAGCCTTGCCCTGCTGGGTCTGATAGCCTTTCAGCTTTACTGGATTCGCAATGCCATTCAACTCAGCGAGCAGCAGTTCGAACAGGAAGTGCAGCAGGCCCTGACCGAAGTAGCCCAGCGACTGGAGAAACAGGAGGTTATTTCCTTATCTGTTGGCTCTTCCTACTCGTTTCGCTATAACAATCATGGAAAAGAAGCCACGGCTGCCCGCCGCGATAGAGAAAGAAAGGGAAGCCACCCAAGGGTACAGATATATAGCCGCCAGGGAAACCCTTACCTGGAACTGATGGAAGATAGCTTGGCCCTCCCTCCTCCTCCCATACCAGATACAGTCCCGGGAGAAAACTTTCCGGAAAGGCCGCCCGTACCGCTGGAGGAGTGGATGTCCTCCCGCCTGGAAAGCTTGCAGGACCGGAGACAGCAACTGGAAGAACAGCTCAGGAATATGGAGGAGAAGAAAAGGATTGCCCGCGACATACAGCAGCACCTGAGAGAGAAGCAGCAGTATGCCAACGTGGTAATCTCCCAGTTTTTCCAGGAAAATGAACCAATAGAGGAGCGAATAAACCAGCAGCAACTCGATACCCTGCTCCATAAAACCTTTCAGGAACATGGCGTGGGGGCTGCCTATGAATATGGCGTTATTAATATTCCGCAACGGAAGCTTGTCTACTATTCTGCAGAGGTGCCGCAGGAGTTAGTCGAAAGCCCCTATAAAGCAGCGCTTTTTCCTAATGACTTTTTTGGAAGCCAGAGCATTCTGGCAGTGAGCTTCCCGAATAAAACAGGCTACCTGCTAAAACAGGTAGGTTTTACCCTTGCTTCCTCCGCGTTGCTGATGCTGACGGTAATTGGCTGCTTTGCTTATGCCATCCATACCATTTTCAGGCAAAAGAAACTCAGCGAAATGAAGAACGACTTCATTAATAATATTACGCATGAGTTTAAAACGCCTATCGCTACCGTTAGTATGGCCTGCGAGGCCCTGAGTGATCCGGAGGTAAGCCAGCAGCCAAACATTCTGCAGCGCTACCTGGGTATTATTCGCGAGGAAAATGTACGCCTGGGCCACCAGGTCGAAAAGGTGCTGCAGATTGCCCGCCTTGACCGGCAGAGACTTGAACTTAAACCAGAGGCCCTCAACGTTCACGAGCTAATTGAACGCATGGCCGAAAAGCAGCAGTTACAGCTGGAGAGCCGGCCAACCGGGAATCGTGGAAGAATACACCTTCAGCTGGAGGCAGAAGATCCCATAATAGAGGCCGATGCTATGCACCTGAACAGCATCATCAGCAATTTACTCGACAATGCCATTAAGTATTCCCCGGGAGAGGTAGAGGTAAAAATCAGCACTACCAATATTCGCCATGGAGCCGGGGAGCCTGCTCTGCAGCTTATTGTGGAAGACAAAGGCATTGGCATCAGCAGGGAAAACCTTTCTAAAATATTTGAGAAATTTTACCGGGTGCCTACCGGAAATATTCACAATGTAAAAGGCTTTGGCCTGGGTCTTGCCTATGTTAAATTTAGCGTAGAAGCGCACAACGGCAGCATCAGGGCCGAAAGCAAACCCGGACAAGGCAGCCGTTTTATTGTTCAGCTCCCCAAAACTCAACCAAATGCAAAAAGCTAAACTGCTCGTGGTCGAAGACGACCCAAACCTGGGCCAGATCCTGCAGGAATATCTGGAAGTAAAGGGCTACGAAACCCGCCTGGCCACCGATGGTGAGGAAGGATTGAAGGCTTACCAGCAGGGGCAATATGATCTCTGCCTGCTGGATGTTATGCTTCCGCTGAAAGATGGCTTTACCCTGGCCGAAGAAATCAGGAAGCAGGACAAACAAACCCCTATAATTTTTTTAACGGCCAAATCGCTGAAAGAAGATACCCTGCATGGCCTCCGCCTGGGAGCCGACGATTACATAACCAAGCCTTTTAGTCTTGAGGAGCTTCTTTTACGCATCAATGCCATTCTCAAGCGGGCGCATCCGCAACCCAACAGGCAACCTGCCAATGCTCCCTTACAGGTAGGGAAATTCACTTTCTTACCCCAGCAGCAGGAGCTAAGGCTGGGCGAAAAACAAATCAGCCTTACGGCCAAAGAAGCAGCCCTGCTTAAAATGCTCATTGAGCACGAAGGACGCACCCTCGACCGGAGCACGGCCCTCAAATCTATCTGGCACGACGATAGTTATTTCAATGCCCGGAGCATGGACGTGTATATTACCAAGCTGAGAAAGATTTTAAAGGAAGACCCGGAGCTGCAGATCATGAGCATCAGGGGCGAAGGATTTAAGCTTGTAAAGCTCAGATAAAATTAGTATATTCCGACTCGAAAACAGGGATTTTTTAAAGTTTCAACAAAGACAACTGTTCCGATCGCTCTCCTGCTGTCAAGTAAGTGCCGTATAAGAAGGAAAGCGAAACCTTTTAGTTATTTTCATCGATAGCCTTTTATAATATTTTTGTTTTATGATAAAAATCATTCCTTCTATATCTGTCATGAAGGGGAAAGTAATACGTGTACAAAAAGCCGACTTTACCCGCGTAACAGAATACGATGTTAATCCGCTCGAGGTAGCCAAAAAATTTGAAGATCATGGTATCGACCAGATCCATATGGTCGACCTGGAAGGAGCCCGCCAGGGGCACCCGGTCAACTATGGCGTGCTCGAAACCATTGCCGGCTATACCAATTTAAAAATTGACTTTTCGGGAGGCATCACTACTGATGGCGATATCAGCAAGGCCTATGAGTATGGCGCCAGCTATATTACCGCTGCCAGTATTGCCGTTGCGCGCCGGGAGCTTTTCGCATCCTGGCTACTCTCTTACGGCCGCGAAAAAATAACTTTGGGAGCCGATGCGCTGGACCGCAAAATTGCCATCCGGGGCTGGCAGAAAGATACTGATATTGATGTAATGGACCATATCGGGTACTTCTACGACCGCGGTCTTAAATATGTAAAAACCACGGATATTGCAAAAGACGGCGAAATGCAGGGACCTTCCTTTGACCTTTATAAAGACTTACTGAATAAATACCCCAGCCTTTGTGTATTGGCCAGTGGAGGGGTTAGTTCAGTTGACGATATTGAACAACTCAACGAACTGGGCATTTGGGCTGTAATCTTCAACAAAGCCTATTACGAAGGAAAGATTAAGCTAAAAGATATCGAGCGTTTTACCCAGCATTACTCGGAGCCAAAATAGAGATTAAGGAAAAAGAAAACAGCAGGGCATGTTTCGGAGCGGAACATGCTTTTTTTATATCAACAAATCTATAGTAGCCGGATAGCCTTCACGGACAATTTGCAAGCCCGGATTATTTTGATATTTCATAAAGGATACAACTCCTTAGCCTTTCATTATTCTGCAGCTTCGGGTGAAGGAATGTCCCAATCTTTTCCATACCTAATTTTTTCATCACCCGTTCCGACCTTTCATTTACGATCGGAGCCATGGAATACACTTTCTTGATTTTTAAGTGATGAAAAGCAAAATGCAAACAAGCTCTGGCAGCCTCAGTAGCATAGCCTTTATTCCACTCAATTTCTTTAAGCCTCCAGCCAATGTCGATACAAGGGGTGAACTCTGCTTCAAAATCCTGCTCAGATAAACCGGTAAAACCTATGAGTTCCTGATTCTCCAGTTTCTCTACGGCAAAGTAACAGAAGCCTCTCTCAGTATACTGAGATTGCATTCTCCTGAGAAAGTTATGGGTTTCCTGTTCAGTAAGGAGGCATGGAAAGAATTCCATCACTTCTTTATCAGTATTGATTTCGGATAAACTCTGGATATCGCTTTCTTTCCAGGTGCGAAAGCCTAATCGCGGTGATTTAAAGAGGTATTCATTCATTTCATTCTGGCGCCTACACCAGCGGTCCTGTTAGACCTTATACAGGCTAAAACAAATTCATCAGAATAGCCCTGGCACCACCATTGTAGTCTGGCGTTTCAAAGAATTCGGTAACACTGAACTTATAGAAGAGATAGTAAAGGAAATTAAAAGACATACTGCTTGACTTCCCTTTTTCTTTCGGCAGATTTACGTTCTTTTTGGGCGCAACAACAGCTTCTGTCGCTTTTTCCGGCAGTACAGTAGCTTGTTCCTGCTTCTTGTTCTGCAGATAGGCGCTATCAGGATCTGTAAGACTAATGGCCTTTTTTTCTCCCTGAGCACCCTTATGTCCGTTATTGGCCTCTGCTAACTGCACGGCCCCAAACAATAAAAATGAGAAGGTGAAGAGGTATAAAAGTTTCATAACCGTACGCGACTTAGTTTCCTGAATCTATTTTAGGTAAAAATACAAAAGGTTCCCGACTTTTCCGATCACCCTGTAATATTTACATGTTAATTATTGTTAAAGATTCACCAAATAATTTTGATGGTATTTTGTCCCAGCCCTAATGAATTCTTTAAATTGAGGCTCACCTACTTATTTTAAAATTTATGGATGACCAATTCATCAGCTGGGAAGATTTTTCTAAAGTAGATTTGCGGGCGGGTACTATTATAAGGGCAGAGCCATTTGAAAAAGCACGAAAGCCTGCTTACAAGCTGTGGGTGGATTTTGGGCTGGAGCTGGGTGTCCGAAAGACAAGCGCCCAAATCACGCATCACTACCAGCCGGAAGTTCTTATCGGCAGGCAGGTGCTGGCCGTGGTTAACTTTCCTCCTAAGCAAATTGCAGATTTTATGTCGGAAGTGCTGGTTACGGGTTTTGCCGATGCAGAAGGACACATTATATTAGCAGAACCGTCGGCCAAAGTGCCAAATGGAAGTAAGCTTCATTAACTGAACCCTACAGCCGGTTGAGTTAATAGCCCGGAAAATTTAAGAAGGCAGAAACTTTTAATTTATTCGTTAGCCAACAATCACCCTCTTTACAACTGCATGATTCATTTTGCCGAGCTGGAAACGATTACCCGTGGAAAACTGCTTTCTGCAGGTGCCAATGCGCCTGTTCAGTTTCTGCTAACGGATAGCCGAAAGCTTATCTATGCCAGTGGCGCTGTGTTTTTTGCCATAAAAGGCGAACGTCACGACGGTCACGCATTTGCTGGCGAAGCATATAAAAGGGGAATCCGCTACTTTGTAGTGGAAGAGGGCGCTGACTTCATACCTGAGCAGTTACCGGAAGCCGGTATACTAGAGGTAAAAAGTGCTGTACATGCTCTTCAGCAGATCGCTGCCCATCACCGGCGCCAGTTCTCTCTCCCGCTGATTGCCATTACCGGAAGTAACGGAAAAACTATTGTAAAAGAATGGCTGGCAAACCTGCTGAGCCAGCACGAGCAGGTAGTCAGGAGCCCGAAGAGCTACAACTCCCAAATAGGGGTTCCGCTTTCTGTATGGCAAATTGCTGCTCCGCACAGTCTTGGCATATTTGAGGCAGGCATTTCCACCACCGGCGAAATGCAGAAGCTGGCTGTTATCCTCCAGCCTCAAACGGGTATCTTTACCAACCTTGGCACTGCCCACAGCGAAGGCTTTGCCTCCCAACAGCAAAAGGCTAAAGAAAAGGCCCTGCTGTTTGCCAGCTGCCAAAAAATTATTTACTGCCAGGACTACCCGCTCATTCACCAGACCCTACAGGCGCTTTACCCACATAAGCAACTAATTGGCTGGAGCCGCACAGATAGCTCAGCGCCAGTGTTTGTTGTGGAGACTCCAACGGCCAGTGGTGTGCAGCTGCAACTTTCAGGCGCGGTAGAGGGTCGGTTCGAGATCCCCTTTAAAGAATCCGCCTCAATTGAAAACTGTCTACACTGCCTGGTTTGCTACCTGGCATTAGGTTATCCGGCCGAAAGTCTCCCGCTTGCGCTCCGAAACCTGCATCGCCTGGCCATGCGCCTGGAACTGAAGCAGGGCATCAACCACAGTTATTTAATCGACGATACCTACAATAATGATTTGGCCGGCCTGCAGGTAGCCCTCGACTTTATGCAGCAGCAAAAGCAACTGTCGAGCAAAACCGTCATTCTCTCCGACCTGCTCCAGACGGGCGTAGCCGATGCACAACTGTACCGGCAGGTGGCCCTGCTACTAAATAACCATGGTATCGACCACCTGATAGGCATTGGACCGGCCATCAGCAAAGCAAAAGAGGCTTTTTCAGATGTTTCAATGAGCTCCTTTTTTTCCAAAACCGAAGATTTTTTACAAAGCAGGCCGGAGAGCAGCATCCGCCACCAGCTGATACTGGTAAAAGGTGCCCGCCCTTTTGGCTTTGAAAGGATTGTGCAAAGGCTACAGCAGAAAATTCATGGAACGGTACTGGAAATTAACCTCGACGCCCTCACCCATAACCTTAACTACTACCGCTCCAAACTCAGGCCCGGCATTAAAATAATGGTAATGGTCAAGGCATTTGGCTATGGCAGCGGGAGCCATGAAATTGCACAGCTGCTACAATACCAGAAAGTAGATTACCTGGCCGTAGCTTATACAGATGAAGGGGTAGGTCTCCGGCAGGCAGGTATTGATGTACCCATAATGGTAATGAACCCTTCGCCGGAAAGCTTCGATAAGCTGGTGGAATACCGGCTGGAGCCGGAGGTATTTAGTTTATCCTTCCTGCAGGAACTGCTGCTCTGGCTAAAGGCCCAGGGGAAAAGCCTGCAGGCACACCTTAAGCTGGACACTGGTATGCACCGCCTTGGTCTTGAAGAGGAAGATTTGGCCGAAACCCGCCAGCTGTTGATTGACAACAGCCAATACCTGCAGCTAAGTGGCATTTTCAGCCATCTGGCAGGAGCGGATAGTCCTGATTTTAATGATTTTTCGCACGAGCAGGCACAGCTTTTTCAACAATTTACGGAGCAGGTTTGCCATGAATTACCGGGGCAGCCCCTCCGCCACCTGGTAAATTCGGCTGGCATCTTACGCTTTCCGGAGTACCATTTCGACATGGTTCGGCTGGGCATAGGTCTTTATGGTGCAGAAGTTAACCGGCAGGAACAGGAGGCCCTGCAGGCGGTAAGTACCTTAAAAACTACTATTTCACAAATCAAAAAGGTAAAGAAAGGGGAAAGTGTAGGCTACAGCCGCAGCGAACGGGCCATGAGAGACACTCTGCTAGCTACTATTGCCATAGGATATGCCGATGGCTACGATCGCCGTTTTAGTAATGGCACCGGTCAGGTACTCATCAAAAACCAGCTGGCTCCCATCATTGGCAGGGTATGTATGGATATGTGTATGGTAGATATTACCGGCATCGACGCAGAGGAAGGTGATGAAGTGATCATTTTCGGGCCGGAAAGGCCGATCACACTCCTTTCCGACAGCATCGGCACTATTCCATACGAGATCCTCACCAGCGTAGGCGAAAGAGTCAAGCGGGTGTTTTATACAGCCTAATTCCCTTAAGCTGGAGGCTTATCCTCCGCAGCCCAGGTTCTTCTTAAAGTTATCGGCATTTAATCCACCAAAACGCTTTTCCTCATCTTCTTCCTTTGGAGGCAGACCATGCTTCTTATGCGGCTGTTCCTGCTTTTGAGCTCCTTTTTGCTGTTCCTGCTGTTGTTGCTCTTTATTTTCGTCGGTATTTCTTTTGTCTGTATTTTCCATACCAGAATCTACGACCGTGCTCCGGAAAGGTTTATGGAAAGCGTGTAAGTTTTACAGCCTAAACAGTGAGAAGCTTTTGAACTACAGTCCACCGCCGGGTGTTTAGTAAATTGTATACGAAGATTTTGATAAGTAACATCTTTCGCTGACATTTGCAGCGCCAAAGAAATGAACATAGTGAAAGCAAGAGGAAAAGGAAGAAGCGTGGCAGACCTTGAATTAGGTGAAAAAGGAATTATAAAGCAGCTTCGCCAGAACCGCTGGACGATTAAGCTCCTTGAAATGGGCTGTTTGCCGGGAACAGAAGTTAGCCTGAGGTTTAAAACCACCTCTGGCGGGCCACTTTGTATAGATGTGTGTGGCCATAGCCTTTCCCTGCGGACGGAAGAAGCCCAGGCACTTTCGCTGGTAGAGTAAACTGTATGTCTGTAAAGTCAAACCCAAAAATTGCTCTTATTGGCAACCCTAATGCTGGTAAATCCTCTTTATTTAACCAGTTAACAGGCCTGAGCCAGAAAGTAGGAAACTTTCCTGGCGTTACAGTAGAGAAGCGTTCGGGCCACTGCAGGCTCGATGAGTTTATGACGGCCAAAATTATCGACCTGCCCGGTGCTTACAGCATTTATGCCCGTTGTAATGATGAAAAGGTTGCAGTCGATATACTGGGCCACCCCCGACACGAATATTTTCCCGACATTTTAGTTTTTATTGCCGATGCCTCTAACCTTAACCGGAGCCTGCTTCTTTTTACGCAGGTAAAAGATCTTGGAGTACCGGTAGTGCTGGCACTAAACATGCTCGACCTTGCCGAACAGGCAGGCATTGAAGTGGACATTGCAAAACTGCGCGATGCCCTGCAGGTACAGGTAGTTCCCATTAATGCCCGCACAGGCGAAGGTCTTGACGACCTGAAGACCCTCCTGGCCAACCCGGTAAAGAAACTGTGCAGCCCGCTCTACGATACGGAACCACTGGCAAAGAAGAGCATTGCTGAAGTAAAGGAGAAATTTGATATTCAAAACTCCTACCAGGCCTACCAGCTCCTGCAACAGGGAGAGGCCTCCACTGTTCTTTCGACTGAAGAAAAAGAGTGGCTACAGCAGCTTAAAAATAAAAGCCGTTTTAGAAGTGCTGACCTGCAGGCCAAGGAAACTTTAGGCCGTCACCGCTTAATTCATCAGCTGGTTCGTAGTGTAACCACTCAAAAGCAGACGGGCTTTCGCCTGCTGTTCGGCAAAATAGACCGCTGGCTCACCCACCCCTCCTGGGGTTATCTTTTTTTTGTGGCCCTGCTGTTTGTGCTGTTCCAGCTCGTTTTTGCAATTGGTCATTACCCCATGCTCCGGCTCGATGCGGTCTTTGCCTGGCTTACCTCTGCAGTTCACGACCTGCTACCAAACGGATTTATCAACAGCCTTTTAACGAGAGGCATTTTACCGGCCCTGGCAGGCGTTTTCGTGTTTATCCCACACCTGCTGGTGTTTTATACCTTTGTAGCCCTTTTGGAAGAATCGGGCTATATGTCGCGTGTAATTATGCTGATGGATAAGCTGATGCGCTTCTTTGGCCTTACCGGCCGAAGTGCCGTACCATTGCTCTCTAATGCCGCCTGCGGTGTGCCGGCCATCCTGGCTAGCCGCGAATGCTCCAGCTGGCGCGAAAAACTGAGCGGCATCTTTATCACCCCGCTTGTTAATTGCTCCAACCGCCTGCCGGTATATATTATTCTTATTGCCCTTTTTGTTCCTTACGAAAACTATTTAGGCATCATTAACCTGCAGGGCCTGGTGCTGCTGGGCATGTACTTCTTTAGCTTTATCGCCGCTGTTTTATCTTCCTGGATTCTTAAGCTGCTGGTTAAAACCCGGGAAGAAGATTACCTGATGATGGAGCTGCCTTATTTTACCAGCCCTTACTGGAAAGATATCTGGAAAATTGTAAAAGACAGCCTCTATGGCTTCAGCCTGCAGGCAGTCCGTACAGTTATCCCTGTATCTGTTATCTTCTGGGCCTTACTCAATTTCAGCCCCACGATGCAGGAAGAAGTGGCCCTGGTTCATAAGAGCGACTTTTCCTTCGCGCCTGCCCTGGAAGATTCACTCTTTTCGCCCGATGCAAGCTATGCCCGCCAGTTGGGCAGCTTTATTGAGCCGGTGGTTAGCCCATTAGGCTTTGACTGGCAGATTGGCCTGGCCATTCTAAGCTCTTTTGCCGCCCGCGAAGCTTTTATCGGCAGTATGGCCACTATTTACAGCCAGGAAACTAATTTTCCTACCCACAGCATTATCGAGCGTATCGAATCAAATGTTAATCCGCATACCGAAGAAGGCTCCTACGCACTGGCCACTGTCTTTTCCCTGCTGGTGTTCTATGCCTTTGCCATGCAGTTCTTTAATATGCTGGGCCGGCTGATGCGCAATGGAAGCAGCTGGTGGGCACCACTTCTGCAACTGGTGTTTATGACAGGCCTGGCCTATATTTCGGCCTATATTGTTTTTCAGGTGTTCTCCTAAAAGGAGATGGGAGACAAGGGACGATGGACATAGGATGTAAGAACCAGAAATCAGGATAGGATAGACTCATAAACCGCTGTTATTTGAGCACTTCGCACACAGAAAATCGCACAACCAGAACCAGGTACGAGGCACCAGTCACTAAACACTTATCCCTACTCCCAAAAATCTAAGCCCCAGCCCCATGCAGATCCATTTTATTTTAGTAGAGCCAGCTGTACCGGAAAATGTTGGTGCCAGTGCCCGCGCCATGAACACCATGGGTTTTCAGTCTCTACGGCTGGTTAACCCCTGCGACCACCTGAGCACAAAAGCACGCATGCTGGCACACGGCTCCAACCACATTCTTGAATCTGCCAAAGTGTATACTAATCTTGAAGAGGCGGCATCCGGAATGGACCTACTCATCGGCACCACAGCGAACCAGCAGCGCACTACCAAGCAGGATTATCATTCCAGCACCGAACTGGCAACCATCTTACAAAGAAAGGCAGGCGGGCTGCAGCACGTGGGTCTGGTATTTGGTCGGGAGGAATCGGGCCTAACCAATGAAGAACTGCTCCTTTGCGATATGGCGACCAGTATACCGCTGGCCGCGCCCTACCCTTCTGTAAACCTGGGGCAGGCGGTAATGATTTTTGCGTATGCACTCTCGCAACTGCAGTCTTCTGATAGCAATGAAAAAGCTGCCAGCACTACCGATGAGGCTTCTTATGGTGCCCTGAAGCAAAAAGTAGAACGACTGCTTACGCTCACCGAAATTGACCAGAACCCCACAAAGGCGAACCGACTGCTGGAGCGGATGGCACTGATTGGGCAAACAGACCTCAACCTCCTTCATACGCTTAGCTCCGCTTTGCTGGAGAAACTAGAAAAACCACGGCAATAAAAACCTTTTTTCCGATCCCGACCTTATTTCATTTCTTCCGGTAGATTATAGATTTCCTTTTGGGGATTTCTGTTCTGGCTCCATTCTTCCGGAATATATAGCTTAGTTTAAAGGCATTTTGCTTATTTTTGGCCCGCTGAATAGCCCTGATACCTATGCAAACCAAGCCATCCGAAATTTTTAAGGAACAGGAAACAAGATTTACCGGCGAAGCCCAGCAACTCGACAAAAAGTACCGGCAGCTATCGCTTTTCCGAATCCTTTCCTTTGCCATCGCCCTTGTGCTCCTTTTTTACCTGGCCAACGAGCGTCTCGACTGGGCCGTGGTGGCATTGGTGGTCCTCTTCCCTCCCTTTTTCTTCTGGCTGATTATTCGCCATAAAAAAATAAAATTTGCCCGCGACATGAGCCGGCTGCAGGCCACTATCAATACCGAAGAGCTCCTCCGCCTGCAAAATAAGCTGAAAGAATTTCCGGATGGGTACCAGTACTTCAAGCCCCTTCACTCTTATCATCTCGACCTCGATATATTCGGCCCCCACTCTCTTTTTCAGCTCATTAACCGAACGGCGAGCCTCAGTGGCGAAAAACTGCTGGCCCGCTGGCTGAGCAAGGCCGCTCCCATAGAAGCCATAAAAGCAAGACAGGAAGCTGTACAGGAGTTGAGCCCAAAGCTTAGCTGGCGACAAACCTTCGAAGCAGCCGGCAGGCACTTTAAGGAGCCCGACAGCAACACGCTTCCGCTCCTGGAGTGGCTTAAGACACCACAGAAGGTTCGCAATAATACCTTTTATCGGGTCGCCTTCTATATTTTCCCAACCATCAGCATTTTGCTCCTCCTGGGTTTTATTTTCTTCGACCTGAATATTTATTTCTTCATCGGCTCTTTTGTACTTAATTTCCTCATAGTTAGCCGCATAATGCCCATAGCCAGTGAAACCCAGCAGGCGACTACTCACAGCGTAAAGGTACTAAAGGGGTATCAGGCCATGATAAAGCAGGTGGAAGACTCCACCTTTTCGGCCCCGCTTCTGCAGCAGCTGCAAAAAACGTTCAGGCATGAAGGAAGCAGCGCATCGGCCAAAATAAAGGAGCTCTCGCAAATACTCGATGGACTCGATGCCCGCACCAACCAGCTGTACTTCCTTCTCAATGGCATTTTTATGCTTGACATTTACTGGATGGTAAGAGCAGAGCGCTGGAAAGAAGAAATGCAGTCGGATATTGGCACCTGGTTCGCGGCCATCAGCGAACTTGATGTGCTTAACAGCATAGCAGGCTTTAGTTATGCCCAGCCACAATACAGCTTTCCGGAGCTACAGGAAGGGCCTCAATATCTGGATATTAAAGACCTGGGCCATCCGCTCCTCCCTGCCGAAAACAGGGTAACCAACGATTTTAAGATGGAGGGCGCAGGAGAAGTAATTCTAATCACCGGCTCTAACATGGCAGGAAAAAGTACTTTTCTGCGGACGGTAGGCGTCAATATCGTGCTGGCTCTAATGGGGGCCCCTGCCTGTGCCTCTCACATGCGGCTTAGTCCTATGCAGGTGTTTACCTCCATGCGAAGCACCGATTCGCTCGAAGAAAGCGTTTCTTCCTTCTATGCGGAATTGCAGCGTCTGCGCCAGCTCCTTAAGCTGGTAAATGCCGAAACTGCACAGCAACAACTTACAGAAGATATGCCCGATACAGCCCACGACCAGCTGTCAACACCCGATGTAGCCGATGAGCTTCCTGTTCTGTTTATGCTGGACGAAGTGCTGAAAGGCACCAACTCGGAAGACCGCCACCGTGGAGCCGAAGCCCTTATTAAGCAGCTGAGCCGCCTGGGTGCCTCCGGCTTTGTCTCTACCCACGACCTTAACCTGGGCCAGATGGCCGAGCATGGAGGCCTTCGCAACTTCAGCTTTAACAGCGACGTGGTAGGCGATAGTATTCGCTTCCGCTATAAGCTGGAACCCGGCATCTGTAAAAGTTTTAATGCCAGCAAACTGATGCAAAAAATGGGCATTGATATACAGTAAGGTACTGATGGGGAAATAAAAAATCTCAATACTCACTACTCAAGACTCATGACTAATCAAAAAGAGCAGTTCAACCAGAATATTCAGTTAGGTGTACTTGGCGGCGGACAGCTGGGGCGTATGCTCATCCAGTCAGCCATTAATTTCAATCTCGACATCCATATCCTCGATCCGGATGCTGAGGCTCCCTGTAAAGACATTGCCACCCACTTCAGCCAGGGTTCTCTTACTGATTATGATACCGTATACCGCTGGGGCCAAAAGCTCGATCTTATTACCATAGAAATTGAGAATGTAAATGTGGAGGCCCTGAAGGCGCTTCAGAAAGAAGGTAAAAAAGTATATCCTCAACCGGAGGTGATTGAGCTTATACAGGACAAGCGAAGCCAGAAGCAGTTTTACCAGGGAAATAATATCCCTACCTCCCCTTTTGTCCTGGTGGAAAATAAAGCCGACGTACAAAAGCACCTCGACTTCCTGCCAGCCATGAACAAGCTGGGCCGCGAAGGTTACGATGGCCGGGGTGTACAAAAGATTGCTTCAGCTGTCGATATCGACAAAGCATTTGATAAGCCGGGACTGCTGGAAAAGTTTGTTGACTTTGAGAAGGAGATCTCGGTGATTGTGGCCCGCAATGCGCAGGGAGAAACGAAGAGCTTTCCGGTAGTGGAGCTGGTATTCCATCCCGTTCAAAACCTGGTGGAGTACCTCTTCGCCCCTGCCTCCATTAGCGAAGCTATTGCCCGAAAAGCAGAATCTATCGCACAGGCAGTAATAGAAAAGCTGGACATGGTAGGCCTGCTGGCCGTAGAAATGTTTGTGACCAAAGAAGGAGAAGTGCTGGTAAATGAAGTAGCGCCCCGCACCCACAATAGCGGCCACCAAACGATTGAAGCCAATATTACTTCGCAGTTCGAGCAGCACCTGCGCGCTATCCTCAACCTGCCGCTGGGCGCTACGGATGCGAAAATACCCTCCGCCATGGTAAACCTGCTGGGTGAAGATGGCTATACCGGTATTGCCCGCTACCAGGGCATGGACGAGGTACTGGCAATTTCCGGCGTGGCGGTACACCTGTACGGCAAAAAGCTGACCAAGCCTTTCCGTAAAATGGGGCATATTACCATAGTGGACACTGAGCAGGAACGCTTAAAAGAAAAAGCAAAACAGGTAAAAGAACTTTTAAAAGTAATTGCATGAGCAAAGCACAGCAAGCAAAAGTAGGCATTATTATGGGCAGCCAGAGCGATATGCCTGTAATGATGGAGGCCGCCGAAGCCCTGGAGGAGTTAGGCGTGAGCTTCGAAATTACCATTGTTTCGGCCCACCGCACCCCCCACCGGATGTTCAAATATGCTGAAGAAGCAAGGGATAGGGGTCTGCAGGTAATTATTGCCGGTGCCGGCGGAGCGGCCCACCTGCCGGGAATGGTCGCCAGCCTCACCACACTGCCTGTCATTGGCGTGCCGGTAAAGAGCAGCAATTCCATCGATGGCTGGGATTCTATCCTGAGTATTTTACAAATGCCAGGCGGTGTGCCAGTGGCAACCGTTGCCCTTAATGGTGCTAAAAATGCCGGCATACTCGCCGCCCAGATTGTTGGGGCTACGGATAATGAGGTTGCCAAGAAGCTGGATGCCTTTAAGGTAAAGCTACGCGAGAAGGTAGAAGATTCTATCGAGAAAGTGGAGAAAATGGGGTACAAAGCGGGTCCAATAGGCTTTAGTTCTAAACGGTAAACAAGGTAGCTGCACCTTACCCTCACCGGCCAGCTTCATTTGAGGCGGGCGCGCAGTGGCAGCAGTTACTTTCCATGACTGAATGGCGCCTGCTCAAAACTTTCAGTGCTCGGTCAAACAAAAAAGCTGTAGCTCCATTAAGCAGGTAAACTGCCGGTGGAGCTACAGCTTTTTATAATTAAGCGCTTACTCCCTACTGCTGCTTTTATGGATGAGTCCTGTTGAAGCACAAGGCCAATGGCCAAAGCAGCTGCCAGTAGTGTCTTTATTTTTGTATCTTCAGTTTCTTTTTAAACGGTTTAAAAGCCTTAGTCTTTTTTATGGAGATTCCTTTATTAACTGATATTGTCATTATCCTTGGCCTGTCTGTAATCGTTATCCTGATTTTTCAACGATTTAAGATTCCAACCATCCTGGGCTTCCTCATTACCGGCTTTATCAGTGGTCCTTATGGTTTAAGTCTGGTGGAGGCTTCTCATGAGGTGGAAATTCTGGCAGAAATAGGAGTTATTCTTCTCCTCTTTATCATTGGGCTGGAGTTTTCACTAAAAAGCCTTTCGGCTATTAAAAAAGCTGTTTTTATTGGAGGCAGTTTACAGGTAGGGCTTACTATTCTGACCGTCGCTTTCCTGGCCGGGCAGTTAGGCTTTGCCTGGGGGCAGGCCATATTCCTGGGCTTTCTCTTCTCCCTGAGTAGTACCGCCATTGTCCTTAAAATTCTGCAGGAGAAAGGAGAAATCAGCACTCCACACGGTAAAATGATTGTGGCCGTTCTTATTTTCCAGGACATTATTGTGGTGCCCATGATGCTCTTTACGCCGCTCATTGCCGGGCAATCGGACAATGTGTTATGGGAGCTGCTGGTGCTGGCAGTTAAAGGGGTGTTCGTCATTATTTTTGTGCTCCTGAGCGCCCGTCTTGTCGTACCGAAGCTGCTGTACTGGGTGGCGAAAAGCCGAAAACCCGAGCTTTTTATTCTTACCATTGTGGTAATATGCTTTGCCGTTGCCTGGCTTTCTTCCTCCCTTGGCCTCTCCCTTGCCTTAGGGGCCTTCCTGGCAGGTTTAATTATCAGCGAGTCGGAGTACAGCCACCAGGCGACCAGTAACATCCTGCCCTTCCGCGAAATATTTACCAGCTTCTTTTTTGTCTCCATTGGCATGCTGCTCGACATGCAGTTCCTGTTTGAGCACTTCCTGGTAGTACTGGGACTCACGGCACTTACCTTCCTGGGAAAAGGGCTCATTGCTTCCTTTGCTGCCCTCGTACTGAGGTATCCGCTGCGTACGGTTATTCTGGTAGGCTTGTCCATCTTTCAGGTAGGAGAATTTGCCTTTATTCTTTCCAAAACCGGCCTTGAAAGCGGCCTGCTTGAGGACACCATCTACCAGTACTTCCTCTCCGTTTCCCTCATGACCATGGCCATTACACCCTTTGTGATTATGTTTGCTCACCACATTGTGGGCTATTTAAGCAAAACCAATGTATATGAAAGGATTAGCGGCCTTAGCTATAAAGGGGAGAAAAAACCCGATGCCCCGGAACTACACGAAGAGCTGGATGACCATATTGTGATCATTGGCTATGGCATCAATGGCCGTAATGTTTCGCTGGCGGCTAAAAATGCCGGCATCCCCTACCTCATTCTGGAGCTAAACCCGGATACGGTAAAAACAGAACGCAAAAAAGGAGAGCCCATCCTCTATGGCGATGCCGTGGAAGGCCCGGTCCTGAACCATGTGTACATTCATAAGGCGCGGGTGGTGGTTATTGCCATCTCGGACCCTACGGCCACCAAACGAATTATTGCCAATGTAAGACAGCTAAGCCCGAGAGTTCACATTATTGTGCGCACCCGCTTTGTACTGGAAATGGAGGAGAACTACCGGCTGGGTGCCGATGAAGTAATTCCGGAAGAGTTTGAAACCTCCATTGAAATATTTACAAGGGTGCTGACCAAATACCTGGTACCGCAGGACGAGATTGAAGCCTTTACCCGCAGCATCCGGGCAGGCAAATACGAAATGCTCCGGAGCCCTTCCTACTCCTCCAACATGGTCCGCAGCCTGGAAGCTTCGCTCCCCGACCTCAACGTAGCTACCTTAAAAGTACAATATGGTGGATCCTCCATTGTTGATGTTCCCCTGGAAGAGGCCCAGATTCGTAGCCGCTACGGCGTAAACCTTATTGCTATTAACCGAAACCGGGAGCTGCTTATGAATATTACCGGCGATACCCGCATTCAGCCCGATGATATTTTATACGTAATTGGCCGTCCGGAAGACCTGGCAACCTTTAACCAGAAAATAAAGCTGTAGGCAGGTGGTTTAGCTGAAGGCAGAATCTGCAAGCAAAAAAGTAGTGGTTATGATAAAGCTAAATTAAACCAAACCTACCCTGCTTGGGCCTACGGCAGGAGGCAGCTACTTTTTTATACTCGCAGCCAGTAATACCTGCTCCTCATACCCACAGATCCTTATAGCACATTTAAGCTGCTCTTTTAAAAAGGCAGCCTGATGAGTTCAACAGCCTCCGCTTACGGTAACCGGCATTTATTTTAGTAGACTAAATACATATTTTACTCAGAAATAAACAAAATCCAGTCTTTTCCTGAGTGTTCCGTCATTTACCTTATTACCTGATTTTGTATTTTTTTTCATCTTCTAAAAGATTTTTCTACTATTTCACCTGTTTACTAAATGATTTTTATTAATATTAAGAGATGATGCATGTGTAATCGGTTTTTATTGCATTTGTACCTATCACTAAATACTTTCTTTATTTTATTTAATAGTCACTGCTTTTTAAAAAGCATCTAAACTAAAATAGCACTACCTCATTTATGGCTAAGCTCAAGAACATTATAAAACAGCTATCCGAAGGGGATTATGAAAAAATTCATTCTTCACTCATGGAAAGCAGTGCTGAAAAATCAGCCTACCTGCTTAAGGCCATGCGGGAGAAGCATTTTTCAGACAACAAAATCATGGATGAGCTGGATGTAAACACCAATGCTTACTATACACTCCGCTCCCGACTGAACCAGAAGATTGAGGAATACCTTCTCCAGCAAATGGAGAACCCACGGACAGATATCCTGAAGAAGGTTGCCAACATCAATGAAGTAATCTTTACCAAAAAGAAAGCCATTGCGGTTGCTACCCTTAAGAAGCTCGAAAAGGAACTCCAGGATTATGACCTGGCCAATGAACTAACTGTTGTTTATAAAACGCTTAAAAAGCTCCACATCCATACCCCGGAGCACTTTAACTACTCGCAGCTCTATAACCAGCACGTGGCCTATATGCTGGCCGTAGATAAAGCCGAAGACCTGCTCGCCACCTACTTTAAAAAGTACGGAGAATACACCCTCACCGGTGGCGAAACAGAAAAACTGGAACTTACCCTTTTAAGCAACGAGATGCAGAATGTGTGCAAGCTCTACGACTCGCACCGACTGTATGTATACCAGAGCTGCCTGAGTGTGTTCCACCGCCTCTTCGTAATGCGCGATGAGACAATGGAACAGGAGCTGGAGCCGATTGAAGATGTGCTCGACCGCATGCAAACCATCTTCGAGATGTACCAGCTCGACACCATTTACTTCCACCTGCGGCTGGTATATGAATACCTGCGACTGGAGTATTATAACTACTATAAGGTATTTCGCAAGGCCGAGACTTATTTCGAGGAAATTAATGAGTCGGCCGCTAACCTGATGTCGAATTACAGCCTGTACACTTATCCGCCACAGTTCCTGCTAACCAAGATCGAACGCCACCTGCGGGCACAGGAAGCAGGACAGATGTACCAGGAAAATGAGGCTTTGTTCCAGGATTTTGATATTGACAAGGACGACCTGCCTAAGTATATTTCTTATGTATTGTACCGCTCCCTGAGCTGTTATTATGCAGAAAAATACGATGAGGCTGCCCGCTGGATCAATAACCTGCTGAATGAGCTCAGCCTCAAAAAGTACCCGTATGCCCAGCTGGAAATTAAAACTATTCTGGCCCTGCAGTACTGCCTGCAAAGCGATTATGATTTGTTCAACCAGCTCATCAACAGTATTCAGCGCCAGATTCGCCTGCTCGGAAAAGACAATTGCGAACATGTGCTGATATTTACGAAGATCATGAAGATCTCTATCAGCGAAAGTAAGCGTCATAAGTACGAGAAGATTAACCAGCTGGCTGATAAGTTTAAGGCCATCGATCCTCCTTACTTTGCACCCACTAAATATGTAAAGTTTGACGAAACACTACTACAAAAGCTGGCCGACCTGTAAGCCGGCAATCTAAAAAAGTACGGACATAAAAAGAGGCTGTTGAAAATTCATTCAACAGCCTCTTTTTTTTCGCCAGCCCCTAAGCCTTTTGCCAAAGTAGCCGAAGCGATAAGCCGGTTACACTAAATCAGACATTCAGCTTCTTCAGGTTTTCCTGTGTAAGTGGCTTATTGATATACTTTTTCACATAATCATATTTCTTGGAGCGGTTTACGTCCTGCGGGTTAATGGAAGAGGTAAGCATAATAATCCGGCACTTCTTTTTAGTCATGTCGGAAAGCTTATCAAACTCATCCAAAAACTGAAAACCATCCATCAGGGGCATATCAATATCCAGAAAGATAAGTTCCGGCAGAATACTTTCACCTGCACTATTGAGCTTTTCAATATTCTTCAAAAATTCAATGGCACTTTTGGCCCCTGTATGGGTAAATATTTTATCTGTAAGATTACTCGCTTCTATCATCTTATGATTAATGAGGTTATCAATCTCATTATCATCAATTAACATGACGGCATTATATTGCACTTGTTGTTTCTCTGCCATTTCCTGATAAATGGTTTATTTTTGTAAAAAATGTAAGATAGCCTAAGGTAGGCAAATTAAGCTATCTTACTTAAGTTAATAGTACAATAAATATAGCAGCAATAAAAAAATTTTACAAGAAAATTTATTTGCTGCCTTTAAATATTAAACTTTATTCCCTGGGCCAGTGGCAGGTCTTCGCCATAGTTAATAGTATTCGTCTGCCGGCGCATATAAACCTTCCAGGCATCTGAACCAGACTCTCTGCCTCCACCGGTTTCTTTTTCACCCCCGAACGCTCCGCCTATCTCAGCACCTGAAGTACCGATGTTAACATTGGCAATGCCACAGTCCGAACCGGCATGAGAAAGAAACAGTTCCGACTCGCGGAGGTTGTTTGTCATGATGGCCGAAGATAAGCCCTGCGGTACACCATTCTGAATGGCAATAGCCTCATTAATATCGGAGTATTTTAATAAGTATAAAACCGGAGCAAATGTTTCCTGCTGCACTACCTCAAAATGTTTTTCCACTTCATACACGGCAGGCTTTACATAACAACCCGACTCATAACCGGCACCTTCCAGTGCTCCGCCTTCCACCAGCACCTTTCCCCCTTCTTTTTCTACCTTCTGCAGGGTATTTTTATACATTTCCACCGCTTCCTTGTCGATGAGCGGTCCTACATGGTTCGATGGGTCGAGCGGATTACCGATGCTCAACTGCTTATAAGCATCTTTCAGCTTTTGCTTTACGGTATCGTAGATATCTTCGTGAATGATGAGGCGACGGGTAGAGGTACAACGCTGCCCTGCCGTACCTACGGCACCAAATACGGCACCAATAATAGCCAGCTTCAGGTCTGCATCTTTCGAAATAATCATGGCATTGTTACCTCCCAGCTCCAGCAGCGCTTTGCCGAGGCGGGCACCTACGGCAGCCCCTACTTTTTTACCCATACGGGTAGAGCCAGTGGCCGACACCAAAGGAACACGCTTGTCGTTCGACATCAGCTCACCAATACGGTAATCGCCCATTACCACACAGCTTACGCCTTCAGGTACTTCATTTTTACGGAACACTTCTTCCAGAATGTGCTGACAGGCAAGAGCCGTTAAAGGTGTTTTTTCAGACGGCTTCCAGATGGTGGTATCTCCACACACCCAGGCAAGGGCGGTATTCCAGCTCCAAACGGCAACCGGAAAGTTGAAGGCAGAAATAATACCGACAACGCCCAGCGGATGGTACTGCTCATACATACGGTGCTTGCTGCGCTCGGAGTGCATGGTAAGCCCGTGCAGCTGGCGCGACAGACCTACGGCAAAATCGCATATATCAATCATCTCCTGCACTTCGCCCAAACCTTCCTGGTAAGACTTACCCATTTCGTAGGACACCAGCTGACCGAGAGGTTCCTTGAACTTCCGAAGGGCCTCTGAATACTGCCGAACCACTTCGCCACGACGGGGAGCCGGCCATAAACGCCACTCCTGAAAAGCTTCCTGCGCTTTTTCAATAAGCTTGTTGTAGTCTGCTTCAGTGGCCAGGTATACCTTGGCAATTTCCTTTCCATCGACAGGCGAAAAAGAAGTCTTTACTTCTCCTTCACGGCCAAACCAGTTACTTCCGGTCGAAGCTGCTGCATTGGTTTCTTTAATGTTAAAGGTGCTGAAGATTTGCTGAAGATTAAAATTTGATTGAGCCATAAAAAATTATCAATTGTTCATTCTGTTTGTAAACCTAAAGATAAAGGAATCGGAAGAAATAACTTAATTTAAGCATAAAAAAAGGCACCCCAGCGGAGTGCCTTCTTTTACTATTGTTCTTCAAGTGGCTTACCAGGGCATACCATAGTAAACTTTTTCACCATTCGGGCTGATACCTTCTACAAGAGTACCCTCCCCACGCTTATTTTTAAGGATATAAAGTAGTTCTTCGGTGCTGGTTACTTTTTTATTATCGATGGCAGTAATGATGAAGCCTTCTGCTACACCTGCCTCAGCCCATTTTCCATTCCCAATCCTTTCCACTACTACACCACCTTCAATACCTAACTGGCGGCTTTCTTCAGGCGAAAGGTTAGCAAGAAGAGCACCGCTCAGCTCAAGCTGACCTTCACTTTTGGCAACTACCGCTGTGGTGCCCATGCTGTTCTTAAGGGTAGCCATTACACTGCTCAGCTCACCATTACGGTAAAACGTAACCTTTACCTTATCGCCGGGACGGTTCAGCGCAATGCTTTCCTGCAGTTGCGCTACTGTTCGAGTAGGGTGCTCATTTACCTCTACAATAACGTCGCCTTTTTCAATACCTGCCTCTGCGGCTGCACTTCCTGCGTTTACATCCGCCACATATACACCTTTGTTTACTTCAAGGCCTTCGGCTTTAGCCAGCTCTGCATTTACATTACCGATTCTTACCCCAAGGAGCGCACGCTGTACAGTTCCATACTCCTTAATATCCTCCACAATTTTAGAAACAAGCGATACCGGTACTGCAAAGCTATAGCCGGAATAAGAGCCTGTTGGAGAAGCGATGGCAGTATTCACACCAATCAGTTCACCCTTGAGGTTCACCAGTGCACCACCACTGTTACCTGGGTTAACGGCTGCATCGGTCTGGATAAAAGATTCGATACCGGTACCTGCTTCGTTAGCCAGTATCCCTATGCTACGGCTTTTGGCACTTACAATACCGGCAGTAACGGTAGAGTTAAGGTCGTAAGGGTTTCCAACCGCAAGCACCCACTCTCCAATTTTAATTTTGTCTGAATCTCCGTAAGATAAGAAAGGCAGGTTTTCCTCCTCAATTTTAAGAACGGCAATATCGGTAGTCGGGTCAGTACCTACCAGCTCGGCAGTATATTTACGGTTATCGCTCAGCACTACTTCAATGGTGCTGGCATTGTCAATTACGTGGTTATTGGTTACGATATAACCATCCTCAGAAACGATGACCCCTGAACCACTGGAGCCGCGCGGAACACCTGGGTGACCTTTTGGAATTTGCTGACCGGGATTGCCGAACAGATCAGGAAACATATCCTGGAAAGGATGCTGCTGCATTGGCCGTCCCTTTGCGGTAGCAGTATTACCACTGTAGGTAGAGCGGATGTGTACTACTGCGGGAGTGGCTAATTCTGCAGCATATACAAAATTTAAGCCTTCTGGCACTGTAAACTCAGAAGGGTCGATATAAGAGGAGAATCTGACATTCTGGCGGTCATTTAGCGGATTTAACTGCTGAGAACCATTATTGCGGGTCAGGTAAAAACCTGCTACAGCCACCAGTCCACCAATAAGGGCGGCCAGAATAATGCCGAAATAGAAGTGTTTTTTACTCATGTGCTTAAGATATTAAAATTCTAAATATTTTTTCGTTGCTTTCCTGATGTGTATCAAAAACCATACACTTAACGCTATAATTCCTGACTCCTTTTGTGTTTTAACATTATTTAACAAAAAAGCACTGTAAACTGCCGGCCTTTTCATTGCTGGCTGTTTTTGCCTGCCTCCCTCAAAAGAGCTTCACTATTTAAGGATGAACAAGAGATCTCTACCGGCTCATTTGCTGAATTTTTATCTTAAATCTGCTGCTACTTCGCCTGTTTTTAAAGGAGAACTGACTGCCACAATTTTTTCAAAAAAAGGCCCTCCTCAGTTGGAGAAAAGAAAATAAGCTGCTATAATTGCATTCCCGTTTGGCGGGTAAAATTCCTCAGTAGCTCAGCTGGTTAGAGCATCTGACTGTTAATCAGAGGGTCGTTGGTTCGAGCCCAACCTGAGGAGCTTAAATGAATGCTTGATTTAAATGCACTCCAGTTAGTCTGCAAAACTGGCTAAAGACCCAGGCTGCTCATCAGAGGGTCGTTGGCGGCAGCCGCGCGGTCCGAGCCCAATCTGAGAAGCTTAATGAAACGTTCATAATTTATTGCCAGCATTTTCCTCAGTAGCTCAGCTGGTTAGAGCATCTGACTGTTAATCAGAGGGTCGTTGGTTCGAGCCCAACCTGAGGAGCTTAAGCCTGATACAATCGTGTCAGGCTTTTTTTGTTCCTGGAGAAGTAGTCGCTTCTGTGCAGCTGGTTAGAGCATCTGACTGTTAATCAAAGGGTCGTTGCGGGGCCGCCCGTGCGGTTCGAGCCCTACCTGAGGAGCAAAGCCTGATAGTCCTATCAGGCTTTTTTGTTTTACACCAGCTGCCGCAGTCCCTTCTACATATTTCCCCTTTTAGCTGTAGTACTTTTAGCTACTTTTTTCTAATATTAAGTTAAACCTTCACAAGAGAGGTAGTTAACCTTTGCCGGTTGTGAGAAACATCAGGAGAAAAAGTATTCTACAGACTCTATAACCTGTAAAAGGATAATAAAACCAGCTAGTTTATGACCAAGCACGATCTTAATCTGGGCCGCACAGAATTCGGCGACCCTGCAAATACAGGCAATACGATGAGCAGGGAAGAAGCCCTTGCCCTTCTCGACGACTGGGTGAAAAATGACCGGCTGCAACTGCACATGAAGCAGGTGGGCCACCTGATGCAGTCCTGGGCCCGCGAAAAAGCCGGACTCAATGAGCAGGAACAGCATAAATGGTTCCTTGCCGGGCTGCTGCACGATGCCGACTGGGATCAGTGGCCGGAAGAACATTGCGCCCGCATTATAAATGAACTTGAAAACCGGAAGATAGATCCTTCCATCATCCGGGCCATTGCCTCCCACGGACCTAAATATTTTGGCGTGGAACCGGTTAGTGATATGGATAAAATGCTGTATGCCTTTGATGAGCTGTCCGGCCTCACCCATGCCTACTCCCTTATGCGGCCAGAAGGATACAATGGCATGGAAGTAAAAGGTGTAAAAAAACGGCTGAAAGATAAAGCCTTTGCCGCCCAGGTATCGCGCGAAGATATTAAGGATGCGTATGAGCGGGCGAATGTGCCTTTGGAAGAGCTAATTCAGTTCATTATTCAACACCAGCCACAGGCAGCTCAATAAGCAGGTTATGAAAATAAACATAACAGCTCAGTAAATTTCCGTAGCGTCAGAGGTTTGCCTCTGACCAGAAAGAAGTATTTAAAGAACTCTGCTGTATAAAATTCGGCAATATTGGGCCGCTGAGTTTCCCCAAATAAAACTTACTTTCGCTCTTAATTTCATCTTTTTACCACATTAAGTATGCTTTTTAGAATCCTGCCGGCTTTCAGCTCCATTCTTTTCTTCTTTTTATTTAATAGCTGCAATCCGGCTGCTAACACCGAAGCTGTCGAAGAACCCTTTGAGTTAGAGGAGGCTACCATAGCTGAAATCCACCAGGCTTTTGCAGCAGGAAATTGCAGTTGCGAGCAGCTGGTAAAGGCTTACCTGGAGCGAATAGAAACCTATGACCAGCCCACAAAGCTAAATGCCATTGTGCTTACCAATCCCGATGCACTGGAAAGAGCACGCCAACTCGATGAAGAGTATGCCCGCACAGGCCAGCTGAGAAAGCTACACTGCATCCCCCTGATAGTAAAAGACAACTACCAGACCGAAGGCTTACAGACTACCGCAGGCTCACTGGCGCTGAAAGGCTTCGAACCCGATGAAGATGCTTACCAGATAAAAGAACTGAAAGAAGCCGGAGCCATTGTACTGGCTAAATCCAATATGGCTGAATGGGCCTTCAGCCCTATGGTAAGCATCAGCTCCATTGCAGGAGAAACGCTGAACCCCTACAATTTAGAACATGTACCTGCCGGTTCCAGCGGAGGCACCGCCGCTGCTGTGGCAGCAAACTTCGGCACCCTGGGTCTTGGTACCGACACGGGTAACTCCATCCGGGGCCCATCTTCACATACTGCACTGGTAGGCTTTCGCTCCACACTTGGCCTCACCAGCCGGCACGGCATTGTTCCGCTCTACCTGCGCAATGATGTTGGCGGACCAATGGCGCGTACCGTAGAAGATGCCACCAAAGTGCTCGAAGTAATTGCCGGCTATGATCCGGCCGATCCCCTTACTAAATACAGCCAGGGCAAAGTGCCGGAGAACTACACCCGATTCCTGGACAAAGACGCCCTTAAAGGTGCACGGATTGGCGTGCTGAGAACCCTGAGCGAAGATAACCCCCACCCGAAGGTTAAAGCACTTTTTGAACAGGCCATTGCCGATTTAAGAAGCCTCGGAGCCATTGTGGTAGATTCTGTTGAAATCCATAACTTCGACAGTCTGAGCCGGAACCAGTGGTGCGATGTTTTTAAACACGACATCAACGAGTACCTTGCCACTTTAGGAGAAGAGGTGCCTGTTAAAAATTTAGAAGAAATTGTCGCCTCAGGAAAATACGCTCCCTACATAGAAGAGAACCTGAAATACTTTCTGGAAGCCAAGGACCAGACACCTACCGACAGCAGCATTCACGAATGCTCCGATGCCTTTACTGACCCACGCAGGATTGCCTTTAGAAATGCGGTAAGGGAGGCCATGGACAGACATCAGCTGGGCGCACTCATTTACCCCAGCTGGAATCACCCGCCTGCTAAAGTAGGAGATTTCGAAGGCTACAAAGGAGACAACAGCCAGCTCATTGCCCCACATACCGGGCAGCCTGCTTTCACCGTTCCCATGGGCTACACCGATGGGAGCCTGCCTGCCGGTCTTCAGTTCCTCGGCCGGATGTTCGACGAACCTACGCTCATTGGCTACACCTATGCTTACGAGCAGGGCACTCAGCACCGAAAGCCACCACGGCAGTTCTCCGAAAGCGCTGCTCCTGCAAAAGAAGACAGGTAATTTTAATTAGTTTTTGTATTTTGCCACCACATGAAAATTAAAAGACCTTACCTACTCCTGGCTGCCTCCCTGCTTGTAGTAGTGGTATGCAACCTTTTACTGGTGTATTTTGAAGCTCCTCATCCGGACAGCTCCATCAATACCCTCAGCAATGCCTTCTGGTATATGTTTGTTACGCTTACCACGGTTGGCTATGGCGATATGTTCCCGATAACCACAGGCGGAAAAATGATTGGCTACATCTATATTTTTGCCAGCCTCGGGGTTTTAGGCTTTCTGTTCAGTACCATCTCAAATAAAATTTACACGATGATAGAAAATAAAAAAATGGGCTTCCATGGCACTGACTTTAAAGACCATATTTTATTCGTCGGCTGGAACGATTTTAGCCGCCTGGTGGCCGATGAAGTGTACCATAGCCATAAGAAAATTGCCATTGTTACCAATAAAAAAGATGATATAGACCTCATCTATACCCAGTACAGCAAAGAGCAGGTTTTTGTGCTGTACAATGAGTTTAGCAACTTCGAAGCACTGGAAAAGGTCAATGCCAATAAGGCCACCACCCTCTTTATCAGCTTTGAGGATGATTCTGAAGCACTGCTGTATGTCATCAACTTTAAGAAGTATTACCCAAAGCCGGAGATTGTAGTAAACCTGCAAAAGTTACAACTCAAAGAGACATTTAAGGCTGCGGGGGTTACCTATGTGATTACTAAAAATGAAATTGCTTCTAAGTTAGTCGCAAGCTACATTTTTGAGCCGGATGTAGCCGACATGAACCTGGACCTGCTGAGCTCCTCCCGCTCGGAAGAGGACTTTGACATTCAGCAATATTGGGTAGCCCCCAGAAACCCTTTTGTGAATAAAGACACCGAGGATGTCTTTCATGAGCTGAAATCGGACTACAACAGCATACTGCTGGGAATAAGTAAAATGAAGGGCGGAAAAAGAATCATGGTTAAGAACCCGCCCGCCGGAACAGTTATTGATGAGGGGGATTACCTGATACTGATGAGCAATGGCAAGGCCAAGGCTGACTTACGCAGGATTTTCACGGCTGGCGAGGGCCGCATTTTTCAGTAAACGTCTTTTGATGAAGCTGCCGGATGGCTGAAACGGCTCTCCAGGAGGGACTGAAACTGCTCATTCTTTTTCGCATTGCAGCTGCTGAGCTCAATATAGCACAGCCCCTTTTCGGGAAAAGTATGAATAGCGAGGTGGCTTTCGCCCAGCAGCCAGAGGCAGGTATAGCCATGCGGACTGAAATAGTGCTCGGTAAAATTCAATACCTGAAACTGGCACCGCTCCAGGTACTCCGCCATCAGCGCTTTAAGGGTAGCGGGATCGGTTTCCTGCACCCAACTTTTAAAGTTGTCGATCAGTCCCTGATTTCCCGTTGCAGAATAGTCCATGTTAATAAAGGTCCCAGTTACCGTTTAAATAATAGCGATACAAAACAGGATCGTTTACTTTGTTTACCCGCACGCTATCTGTACCAATTGAATAGATATCTTTTCCAAAAGAGGTTATCAGCGACATGGCCTCATGGTTAATCCAGCGGGTTTCCACATCCTTAAACTCCAGGTTTACCAGGCTTTTCTTGATGCGCTCCCGCGAAGCTACCTCTTCTTTCATGCCTAAAATCCAGCCCCACTCGCCCAGTGTTACTACCTGGTTATGCAGCGGAACCGTGGAGAACCCTGCCGCCTGTACGGTAAGGTCGATACACCTGAAAGCCCTGGTGGCAAAATAAGGGCTGCCGGCCTGGGTAACCATCACCCCGTTTTTCTTCAGCCTCCTGTGTACCATCCGGTAAAATTCTTCGCTATATAGCCTTGCCAGTTCGGCATTATTCGGGTCGGGGAAATCAAGAATTATCACATCGTAATAAGCAGAATCCTGCTGGAGAAAGATAAAGCCGTCGGCATTAATAATCTCCACCTTTGGATTGAGGAGTGCGCCCTGGTTCAGTTCTTTAAGCACCGGATGGTTCATTCCTAAATCAGTCATCAGCGGGTCAAGGTCCACCAGCTTCACTTCTTCTACCGAAGAGTACTTTAAAATTTCCCGAACGGCACAACCATCTCCGCCGCCCAGTACCAGCACTCTCTTTGCCTGTTGCTGCAGCTTCATGGCAGGGTGCACCAGTGGCTCGTGGTACATGGCTTCGTCCAGTGTACTCAGCTGCTGATTGCCGTTGATAAACAGCCAGTAATCGTCCTGCCACTGGGTTATTACCACTTTCTGATATTTGCTCTGGGCAGAAAAAATGATTTTATCTTTGTAGCGCCGCTGTTCTCCATAGAGCACAATGGGCTGAGCCAGCAAAACACCCGCCAGTAAAAAGGCTGCAACTGCGCCTAACATTCCTCCATAGCGGAGGCGCACCCTTGGCACTACGCTTTTCCATACCAGCCCTACCATAGCCACGGTTACACTAAAATTGATAGCAGCCAGTACAAAGGGTGTATAGGTGAGGCCTAAGTAAGGCAGCCCTACAAAGGCAAAGAATACACCTCCCAGCAAACTGCCATAGTAGTCCTTCTCCAGTATGGAAGAGACATTCACTTTTAACACCTCAAACTCATCGTTGAGGCGAATAACCAGCGGAATCTCCATACCAATCAGCAGCCCGATAAGGATGCTCATGGCATAGATAATCAGGCCGACATACATGGTGTAGGCCGCTGCGGTAAAAGCCAGAAGAGAACAGATAGAGACAAAAATGGTAAGCAGCAGCTCAATAATGATAAACTTCTCCAGCAGGTTTTCTTCAAAATATTTCGACAGGCGGCTGCCAAAGCCCATGGAAAAGAGCATGGTGGAGATAATCAGCGCCCACTGAACGGTGGAGTCGCCAATAAAATAAGAGGCCAGGGTAGATAATACATACTCGGCCACCACCCCTGAGAGGCCTGTTGCAAAAAGGGCGGCTTTTAAAACAAATGAACTGACATTCTTCAATCTAACACTAATTTAGATACTCCACGTAATCAACACCGATCCTCCTACATAGGCAAAAGCCTCTACAAAAGCAGCCCCAATATTTGGCTTTTCCTGATTTACCAGTTCATCTGTTAAATTCTGGCCCGGCAGCAGCATTTTATCGGCCACCAGCCTTACCACAGGTAAAAATACCAGCCCGGCCGCTATTTCAATACCTACCGCCGTCAGGGTTTCCTGCCAGGTTTCGAACTCACCGGAAAGCCCGTAGCGGATAAGATTGGCCATGGCAATTAAGGCTCCGCCAAAAGCGATGCCAATCGCTACATTGGCACTGGCTAGCTGATCGTGCAGGTCGAAGCGGTTAATTACATTATAAAACAATGCAATAACAATCAGCAATACCTGCCCGATAGCCCAGAAAGCCAGGGCAGTTAATATAGAGCCGCCCTCTCCCGATACACTTCCCATCAGGATAAGGCCGGTTGCCACCGCAATGCCCGCCTCTGCGATACCTACAGCCACATTTTGCTTGCCCGAAATCTCCTCCCGAATAGAAAACCTTCGCAAAATGACTTTATCATTAATAATCAGCGAAAGGTTCAGCAGTAAAATAGCCAGTAAACCATAAATGCTGATATCGATTATGTCCTGCACCAGCCCGTGCGACGGCCCCACAATAGCACTGCCAATGGCTAACAGTATGCCTATAAAATAACCTACATGGGCAATGGCAAAGGCCAGGTTATCGTGCTCTACCAGCTCTTCGCGCACATTTACATCCCGGTGAAACAGGCGAAAGGCCAGCTTTCCAATGACGAATAATACAAAGCAGAGCGCCAGGTAAATAAGGGAGGTAATGATGGTATCCAGGAAATCCATGTTCTTTTACTAAATGGTTGAGGTCAGAGAGAAGAGAAAGACATTAGCCTGTGCTGCTTATTTTCCGAAGCCACCCCCGCGCGAACGCATACTGCCGGAGCTGTTGTAACGGCTGCCGGAGCGGGTAACACTATTGCGCACCCTGCTCTTAAAGGAGCTGCTTTTGCTGTTCCAGTTACTGCCGGCATTGGTCTGGCTGGTATAGCGACTGCCGGTTCCGAACATCCTGCTACCTGCTGTGCTCACCGGTCCGTAGTAAGGCCTTCTGCCGTAATAGTCTCTCCGGTAGGTGTCGTAATAGGCCCTGCGGGCAGGGAAAGTAGCCAGGTTAAAGAGCGAGTTCAGGAACATATACTGCCCGTAGAACTGCCAGAAAGAGCTGCCTCCACTCTGTACCCACTGCCCGTACTGCGGATTACCCACAAAATTGCTGTAGCCCGGAGGAGCCGCCACCTTACTCACCTCACCTTCTTCGCCCTTGCTGATAATTTCCATTCCAACATGGTCGATATGCTGTTCGAACACCCTCTCCGGCACCTGCACCCAGTCGGTTAGTGTTTTTTCAGCTTCTCCGTTTTTGTTGAGTTTTACAATCTGGTACTGGTGAAAGTAGTCTTCAAAGACAGTTCCTTCCACATTCATATCATATAAAATAACGGAATAAGCCGGCACACCTGAGAGCTCTCTAACGATATTATCCAGTGGGCTTTCTTCAAAACCATTGCCACAGGAGCTTAATATGAAAGCAAGGAGTGTGTACAGAAATAATTTTCGAATCATGATTACTTACTTACCGGCAGGAATAATATTACTAATCTCAAACTCTTTCAGAATCTTCCCCACAGAAGCTTCGAACTCCCGCTCTCCCCACTGCTCAATCCCAAGGGTGTACTTTTCGTCTTCATCATAGTAAGTCCAGGATATATGCTCCACCCATTGATCTTCCTTACCCTCTTCATTAAAATAGCCCGGGCTCTCACTTTCGAAATAATAATGAGTACCCTTATAATGAATCTTTTTGGGAGGGTGCCCATGCTTACCAATATAATCAGGTAAATCAGGGTCGATAGTGGCTGGTCGCACTTTTTCCGACAGCACCAGCTCCAGCTCGTCATCATCTTCTATATGCAGGTAGCGCACATCCTTACCGTTGGAAATCTTATACTCACGGCTGAAGAAGTTATCGCCCCAGTCGTAATTATATACTTCCTGTACCTCCCACGAAGCCAGGTCGTAATCGAGTATGTACCCTTTCTGCAGTTTTAAAAGGCTAATGTTGAGCGGATCTACCTCCTCTTCCTTTCTCCTCTTTTTGCCGAATAATCCATCCAGAAAACCCATGGATCAACTGTTTTTATCCTGTGCCATTTTCGCCTTCAGTGCCGCCAGGGCATCGGACTGGGTGCTTTTGTCTGGCGCCAGGGCAGCATCTATTTCATCATCCACACTTTTAGCTTCATTGGCAATAGATGCATAAGACTCGGAAAGTGCCTCGTCGCGATCGACTTTTTCTTTCATACGCTCCAGCATGCTTATAGTACCGGAGGTATCTACCTGTGCCAGTTGCTTATTTAGGTTCGTTGTGGCTTTATTCACACGGTCGCGGGCTTTCAGGGTCTTCAGCTCATTTTCATAAGTGCTGATGGTGCTCCGCAGCTGCCTTGTTTTCACTTCTATCTGGCTCACCGAACGGTCGAACTGCTCCTTTTCCTTTACAGAGCGATTATAGCTTTCTTCGCTTTCGGCTTTTCTCTGCAGGGCCTCATTGGCCAGCCTGTCTGCCTCGGCTGCTTCTATCTCTCCCTTTTCGGCTTTCTGTAGCAGGCGAATGGCCTTTTGCTCATAATCAGCAGCCTGGTTCCTGTATTTGGCCATGTCGTTATTGGCCCTAATCGCCATTGCCTTTACCTCAGCCAAAGCTTCGAGGCTCCTGTTGAGGTCAGCCTTCAGGTCTTTAATACCCTGTTCTGTTAATTTTATCGGGTCTTCCAGCCTGTCGATAGCAGCATTTGCTTCTGACTGTCCTACCTTAAATAATCTTGAAAATATTCCCATATTTTTGCTTTTTAACTTTTTGGAAATTCCAGTAACTGCTCGGAGTATTCGTTCAACAGCAACTCCAACGACTTAAAGGAGCCGTCGAGTTCATTCAGGTCCAGGTTCTCCAGTTGCAGTGTATCTCTAAAGATAACCTTTTTTCCTGAATCATCCAGCGCAAAGGCGCCATGCACAATGTCCCGGTTCTTCTTCAGGAGAGATTCGAACAGGCGGACAGATGGTTCCTTTACTTCAAATATGGCCTGTTCCATAATAAGGATAGGGTCTGTGATGACCAGCACCATATTTCTGATACCTGCCTCTTCCTGGTCTACCACCATCATGTTCTCATCGGGCAGTTCCCGGATAATAGAGATATTTAAATCGAGTAGATACTCCCGCACTTTAGAATAATATGCATCCATAATGATTGATTTCGTGTTGGACTGATGAAAGTGCTAAAGCTACTAAAGTCTGCGGCTTAAAGCCATTCAAACCTTAATAAATTGACATTCGGCAGATGGGAAGGGCCGACGGCCTGAGAGGTCTGCGGGTGGAGTGATGGTTGCGAAGGAATTAATTCTCTCGCTGCAAGAGGGAGTAATCCGGATTCAGGACATAGAAAAAAGATAAAGACTGCCATGGCCTTTTGATTCCAGAACGATTTTCTGAATGAAGGACAAGACTGCAGCCTTTATTTAAACAGAAAGTAGTCTTACTTTTTTTCCACTTTGTGGCCACCGAACTCATTACGGAGAGCCGCCACTACTTTTCCGGAGAAGGTATCGTTCTCCTGAGAGCGGTAGCGCATCATTTGCGAAAGGGCGATAACAGGGGTAGGCACACCCAAATCAAGAGCGGTTTCGATGGTCCATTTTCCTTCTCCGGAAGAGTGCATTACGCCACGGATGCTCTCCAGCTGCTCATCTTTGCGGAAGGCGCTTTCGGTCAGCTCCATCAGCCAGCTACGCACCACGGATCCATGGTTCCACACCCGGGCCACTTCTTTATAGTCGATATCGTACTCGCTTTTATTTAGTACCTCAAAGCCTTCGGCAATGGCCTGCATCATGCCATACTCAATGCCATTGTGTACCATCTTTACATAATGGCCGCTTCCGGCCTGCCCGGTATACAGATAGCCTTTTTCAATAGATACATCTTTAAAAACAGGCTCGCAATACTCGAATACCTCTTTATCGCCGCCTATCATGGTACAGGCACCATTAAGCGCCCCGGTTAAGCCGCCGCTTGTGCCGCAATCCAGGAAGTCAATACCCTCCTCCTTTAGCATTTTATGACGAGCAACAGAGTCTTTATAATTGGAATTACCACCATCGATAATAATATCGTGCTGATTCAGGAAGGGCTTCAGCTCGGCAATTACCTGGTCGACCGGCGAGCCGGAAGGCACCATTACCCAAATTACTTTCCGGCCGCTGAGTTTGCTGCACAGCTCCTCGAGGGAATAGGCTCCTTCAATGCCTTCTTTGGAAATTTTATCAACATTTTCGCGGGCAATATCAAAGGCTGCTACCTTATGCTGATGGTTCTTCAGGTTCAGGGCCAGGTTGTAGCCCATTTTTCCAAGTCCTACTAATCCTATATCCATACCACTTCTATTTTTAAACTGTCAGTATCTTTTCTGCCGGCACTGTGTACAACCAAAATTTATGCTCGCCCCGGTGCCTTTTTATATATAACTCCCTGAATAAATTAGGTTTAAATTATTTTTCATTTAAAATGGCTGCTTTGATTAAAACTCGTCTTTCAGCTTCTGGTAAAGCCTTTCGAAGGTAGCGAAGCGTTGCTGGTATACTGCCTGCTTTTCGGGGTCGGGTATATATTCTTTTATGGTGGGAACAAAATTTGCCACCTCCTCTACTGATTGTAAAATACCCAGAGATTCGAGCCCCACTACTGCAGCACCAAGGGCCGTTGTTTCGTGGCTTTCACTTACCCGCACCTTTTTATTGAAAATATCGGCCAGCATTTGCACCCATTGCTCCGAACGGGCAAAGCCGCCATTCGCATAAATAACATTAATAGGGCCGGCCGTTTCCTCCAGCGCTTTGCCCACACTACAAAGGCCATAGATTATCCCCTCCATTACCGCACGCGTAAAATGGTTACGGGTATGGCGAATGTCGACTCCAAAAAACATTCCCCGGGCATCTGCATTCCAGTAAGGTGCGCGTTCGCCTAAAAGGTAGGGAAGGAACACCAGCCCTTCGGCCCCTGCAGGTATATCAGCAGCCTTTTTAAGCAGTAATTCATAAGGGTCGGCATTTTGCTCCATGGCCTGCTGCATTTCCTGGCTGGCAAAATTGTCCCTGAACCAGCGTAATATTATACCGCCGCTGTTTACGGCCCCTCCTAAAATAAAATGCTTACTGTTCAGCACATAACTAAACAGCCTTTCCCCGGAATCGCTGAGTGGCTCCTGCGCCATTACCCGTATGGCACCGCTGGTGCCGATAGTAACCGCTGCATTGCCCGGCAAAATGGCATTGGCCCCAACATTCGCCAGGCAGCCATCGCTCGCTCCTACAATAAAGGGCACCTGCGCATCTACGCCCATTACCACCGCATGAGCATCGGGTAAACCTTTGAGCTGGTGGGTAGGCGGAACGAGTGCACTTAATTGTTTGGCGGTAACTCCCGCCACTTCCAGCGCCTGGGGGCACCAGTCCAGCCGATGGATATCGAACAAGCCTGTGGCCGAAGCAATGGAATAATCAACAACATACTGCCCGAACAGCCGGTACAAAACATATTCTTTGATGGAGATAAAGCGCTCGCTTCCGGCAAAAACATCCGGCTGGTGCTTTTTAAGCCAGGCCAGCTTGCAGAGGGGCGACATCGGGTGAATGGGCGTACCGGTTTTCATATAGATCTCGTGCCCCAGCGGCGTACCTCGAAGCGCTTCCGCAATATTTTTACTCCGGGTATCGGCCCATGTTATGCTGTGGGTGAGCGCCTTCCCCTCCTTATCCATGGCAATAAGGCTGTGCATGGCGCTGCTGAAGCTCACCCCCAGCAATTCATATTCTTTGCTATTTAGCTTTTGAGTAATGAAGCGGATACCCTGTAAGACGGCATTGAAAATCACGTCCGGGTCCTGCTCGCAAAAGTCCGGCTGAGGGGTAAGAATGGGATAGCCAACCTGGTTTTCGACCAACAGCTTACCTGCTACATCAAAGGCAATGGCTTTTGTACTGGTCGTTCCTATGTCCAATCCGATGATATACTCCATAGTATACTAAATGCATAAAACCGGAAAGAGTTAGAAAACACACCAAAAGCCGAATGAAAAATTATTTTATCAACAGGCATCCCAGTACCGGCACGGAGGGATAACCTCAAAAGTGGAGACTGAGGGAGAAAATGAAGTTGCGGCCCGGCGCCACTATGCCCGAGCTGTAGGGACGGTAACGCTGGTCGGTCAGGTTTTCGACTCCGGCACCAAGGGTAAACTGCTCATTTAATAGATACAAGACTTTAAAATTGAGGGTATACCAGGCCGGGGAATAAGGATTGCCATTATCGTCTATTGCATAAATGTAATCTTTCCCCTGCTCTTCCAGCGGCAGTTCCTCAAAACTCTTTTCGCCGCTGTACAGGGCATACAGGTCGAGCGTGAGTGGTTCAGTTTTAAAGGTGAAGTGTGATACGCCAAAAAGGGGCGCGGCATGGCGGGATGGGCTGGTGCTCCCATCATCCAGCTCTTCTTCACCCTTCTGGTAGCTCAGCTGCGAGCTAAAGCCAAAGTGGCCGGGCAGGTTTAGCTCAACTCCCGCCTGTACACCATATACCCTTGCCACAGCGGCATTCTGCACGGCCTGCACCTGGCTTAATTCTCCATCATACACGATGCTATCCTGCCCGTTGAGGCTGAAATTTCGCCGCACCAGCGCATCATTTAAAATGGTATAGTATGCGGTGGCATCCAGCTTCGCCACATTTCCCCATACTTTGGCGGCCCCTACTTCAGCATTCCATGCATACTCTGCCCCAAGGTTCGGGTTCGGCACCACCACAGAGCCTGGCTCGGAGTCAAACACCTTCCCTACATCATCGACATTAGGCGAGCGGAAACCGGTGGAAATATTGGCATTGAGCGAAAGCGTTGCCGTTGGGTTATATACAAAGCCCTGGCTGCCGGTGAGGGCTCCATTATTAATATTAGCTGTTTCGAAGGGGAATGGGTAAAAGCGGGTATCGAAAACGGCATCCAGCTTAAAGTGGTTGTAGCGAGCCCCTGTCTGCAGCAATAAATCTTCCGACACCTCATACTGGTACGTCAGGTAGGCACCATAAGAAGCCCAGGAAGACTCCGGATAGCGCGACGGCCCCGCCACTACGACCCCTGTCGAGATATCTTCGTCAGTTCCGATAGAATGCACATCATCATAAACAGCTTCCAATCCATAAAAAAGCTGGTGGCGCTCTCCTATTCCTTTCAGGAAATCGAGATTGGCAGAGTAGGCATTTACTTCTTCTACCCTGCTTCTTCGTTCCACCTCATTAAAGTCACGGTCAATGCGGCTCTCTTCGAAAAACTGGTGAGCCAGCCGGAGACTTAACTCATCGTAAAAGCTGCTTCCCTGCTCATGAGAAACTTCCAGCAGGTTCATCATCCATACCTGCGGACCGTAATACCATTCAGCACTTCGAGGAAGCCCGTCGTGCAGGCGGATGTGGCGGTCGTAGCGCGGGAAATCACTGGTAGCAGAGTAATGGAAGCCATATTGCAGCTCCCATGCCTCATTTGGCTGGAAGCGCACCTTTTGCATAAGGTTGGCCTGCGAATAGCCGGTCGGGCGCTGCAGCCGGGGGTTTTCGTTGGTCACCAGCACATCTTCTCCCTCTATCCGCTGCACAAAAAAGGGGCGCAGGTACTCGTCCGGTCCATGGCTGCCCATGAGTAAGTCGTCGTAATCGGTAAAGGTAAAGCTGCTGATAAAGGCCCACTTCTGCCAGCCTACATTTACATCGAAATGGCCGGTTAGTTCATTACTGGCAGAAGAGAAACGAGCTGTCGCATTACCGGATATTAGTAAATCATCGCTAAGCGAAAACCGGGGGGTAAGTGTTTGAAAGCTCATGACGCCCCCGATGGCATCGCTGCCATACATCACCGAACCGGGACCAAAAAGCACTTCGGCACTTTCAATGGCAAAAGGGTCGAGCGAAATTACATTCTGCAAATTACCACTCCGGAAGATGGCGGTATTCATGCGCACCCCGTCGACCGTCAACAACAAGCGATTAGTGGAAAAGCCCCTGATAACTGGACTGCCACCACCCAGCTGGCTCTTCTGGATAAACACTTCTCCCGAAGCCCCTAAGAGGTCCGCAGCTGTCTGGGGCTGCTGGAGGGCAATTTCTGCCGGTGTAATGGAATTAATTCTGGCGGGTACCTCGCGGGCCGACTGATTCCAGCGGGTGGCCGATACCACCACCTGCTCCAGGGATATATCTGCCGGCTCCAGTAAAATAGTATCGTGCTCAGCTAAATAAGTATAGGATCGGATGAGCGGCTCATAACCCAGCAAATGCGCCCGAATTACTTCCGCACCCTTAAAAGCCGAAATATCTGCCTGTCCCACTTTATTAGTAGTGGCAAAAGCAGCCGGATTTTCGCTTACCAGCGCTACCTGCTCCAGTGGCTGACCGGTAAGCTGGTCTTTAACGGTAATAATCTGGGCCTGGGCGAGAGAGCATATGAGCAGAAGGCAAAGCAGCAGGATGATTACTTTTCCCTTTCCGGCTACTGTAAAAGAAAGCTTCCCTTGCTGGAATTTATGAATGGCTGATGAGCGAACTTTATACATGGCTTCTCCCTAAGGCGAATGAGGCTTCTCCTGATATACTTTCGAAAATTACCTGTCAGTACAGGCAGAAAGCGCAATTTACTAATGCAGCGGAAGGAAGCCACACCCAAACAGAAAAAACAGCGCTTCTATTTCCCTTCAGGACGGGTAACAGTGATGAACAGGCAGTAAAACGTCTGTAAAAAGGGAGTTTGAAAATGAAAAAGGCCCGGGTTTAGCCGGACCTTTTACCTTATGTCTATTATTTCGGGCTTAGCCTTACTTTCTTATTTTACTTCTACTGCGCCCTCTGTGGCTACAGTATCGCTGCTTACTTCAGCTTCTACCGCTTCAGTTGCTTCTTCTACAGGAGCAACATTCGCTTCTTGTACAACAGCAGTTGAATCTGTTGCTACTTCTTCTGATTGGTTGTTGTTGGTGCAGCTGAAAAGCATCCCGCTTACCAGCATTGCAAATAAAACTTTTTTCATCTTGGTTTAGAATGGTCTTATAAAAACCGTTGCGAAGGTAAATGAAATTCCAGATATTAAAATAAGATTAAAAAAATTATTTTTTGCCGGACAACCAGCTTTCTCCGGCTGTAAATAAGCTTATCAGTACTTTTCCTGCATAGCCAAAAACCAGCCTTCTAAAAGTCTCAGCAACTCCCGCAGGAACAGCCGCTTAGCCTCCAGCAAAAACCAGGCTCAGCTTTCCGCTATAACATTTCCGGGATTCTCTTTAATTCAGAAAATTTCCTGAACGAAAAGCTTCGCAAAGCTTTTTAATTCTAAGCAAAAATTAAAATATTACCTGTCTGGTCCATCAACCCGAGCATATCATGATGATGAAGTCATTCCTTTTTGCCACTCTCTCTTTTCTTTCCTGCCTGACTGCGTTCAGCCAGACCTACGTCAGCACCAGTAAGGAGTACAGCGGAAAAGTACCCTATGAGTTTTCGCCCGACTGGCAGTACCTGAGCATGAACCTGCTGCTGCTTAACGAAGATAAGTTTAACAACCTCCTGAACGACCTGGACCAACCGAAAAAAAATATATTCGGCCGTATCAAAGACAGGGACCGCCTGATTGAGTCCCTGGACCTGAGGGTGGTCCTGAAAGGCCTGAAGTACTTCAACAATACCACCATTGAGTTTCCTTTCTTCCGCCTGAAGGTAGATTATGAAAACGGAACCCAGCAATATAGCAGCTCAGAGGTGCGGCAAACAGAGGTGCTGACCATACTGGAAGATTTTCCGCTGGGCACCGTTCCTTCGCAAATTATTGAGCTGGAATACAAGGCCCAGGCGATTACCCGCGAAAAGCAGCCAAAATCTCTGCACTTCATTTCCCGGCAGCTCAAAAACATTGCCCAGCTCACGGCTCCCGATAAGTTTATCCTTTCGATGGTGGGCCAGTTTGGCGATTATTTAAATGCCGAGGCAGAAGGCAAAAAGGTTCACTGGGGCACCACCCTCCGTGCTTTTGAGAACAAGAATAAGAACAGGCGCATCCACTCCATCCATATATATTCCATGCGACCCTCCAACAGTCGGCTGGACAAGGGAGGTGAATTCCCGACAGAAGAGATTGATACTTTTATGCAGGAGCTCACGGTCAATCAGAATTTAAGCCTTGATAAAAGTAAACTGCAGGAGCTGATTGAATTTGAGCGCTACCCGGTATTTGTGATTGTTAACTACCTTTCGAAGTATATACCCGAAGGCGTGCCGGACAATGTTACCCACGACGAAATACTGGCCCTGCAGGAGGAAATACGGGAGGATTATGAAGAAGGAAATGATGTGAAAGAAGTGAACAGGCAGAGAGAGTACTTTGCAGGCTTTCTGAAACACCTGGCCGATCTCCGATTAGCGGTAGAACCCTTCTCCGAAAAGTACGACGGCAAATTCGATTATAATGAGGCACATGCCACTTTCCAGGTGCTGATTGCTTACAAAAAGCTCCTGCTGGCCTATGAACGGACTGTAGAGCAGAATAAAGAACTACCGGAGTTTAAAGCTTTTTATCCGCATTATGAGGAGGTACGGACAAAGGCAGCCGATGAGCTGAATTTATACCCACCCCTGAAAAATGTAGCCCAGGTGGTAAACCTCAATATGGAACTGAACAGCATCTCTCCCGACAGTCTGGATGCCGATGAGCTGGAGCTATATATCTCCCTGCTTAAGGGCGTAGAGCTACCTGTCAAATTTAGTGAGTATGATGAGTACAAAAGCCTGAGCCGGCAGCTCACCAGCCTGGAAAACAGACTTTATGAACAGCGCTACAAAAGCAGAAAAGCGTACTTTAAAAATTGTGCGCCTACGGAAGAAAACTACCAGCAGTACCTTGCTGCCAGCAGCATGCTAAAAAAGACCAAATGTACCCTTTGCGTGGAGCAGGTAAAGGAAGGGCTGGAAGTATTTAAGCAGACCTGGAGCCGGAAGACCTTTCAGGATGCACTTACCCTTGCAAAGAAAAAGCAGGCCCAGGCTGTTGACAGCCTCACCTTCTATCTTTCAGATACCCTGGCCATCGCCAGAAATCGCGACAGCCTCCTGGTGGAGCAGCCACAACTCGAAATTAAATTTCGCTACCTTCAAAACAACCTTTTGAAGGAAGTACAGGAACTTGTACAGCTGAGCAGGCAGGACACTCTGGAGCAGCTAACGGAAACCGACCTGCTCAATTATGCCTTTAAAGCCGATAAGTTGATGGCCAGCATATCCGGAGAAATTGAAGATGTACACACCAATTATCCTGACTTTCTGCAGGGCTGCCGCCATCCCTTCCACCCACTGCCTGCACCGCCTGCCCCCAAACAGGTACTGTCGCCGAATGAGACCGCCACCCCCATACCCGGGAAAGAAAAAGCAACGGCAGGGGAGCCTGACAAATAAAACAGAAAAGCCTCAGCAGAGATATTCCGCTGAGGCTTTTTTTAAGCTATTCGCTATTTTATTTTATCAAAAGCCGTCGGCAGAGATTTCTTTTTCTGTAAGCTCGCCATATTTCTTCACCTCATCCTTAATCTCCTCTGCTTTTCCTATCAGTACAAACTGCAGGTTCTCGGCCGGAAAGTATTCTTTCGCTACGGCATTGGCAGTTTCCACATCGAGGGCATCCACTTTTTCCTGGAAATTATTGATAAAGCTTTCATCGAAATCATAGAAGTACATGGAGGTTAGCAGCGAAGCCAGTTCGCCGGCCGTTTCGTAGCGGGGCGGGTATTGCCCTTTTACGTAATTCTTCGCCGATTCCAGCGTTTTGGCATCTATCCCCTGTTCGTGCAGGCGGTGGTAGGTTTTTAGCGCCAGGTCTATGGCCTCTTCGGTACTTTCATTTTTGGTAAATGTGCTGATAACGAATTTACCATCCTTTTTATACGCATCGAAAGCGGAGCGGGCACCATAGGTAAGGCCGGAATTCACCCGCAGCTCATCGTTTAGCCAGGAGGTAAAACGCCCGCCTAGAATGGTGTTCACCACCTGAGCCGGCACAAAGTCTTCGTTATTGCGGGATATACCGGGCCCGCCAATCAGAAAGGTGGTTTCCCGGGCGTCGGGCTTATTCACCAGCAGTACACGGGGCTTTTCCGGCTCAGGCACTTCGGCTATGTTTATCGACTCTGGCTTTCCTTTTCCTTTCCAATCCTTAAAAAGCTTTTGCAGCTTCTTTTTCATTTCGGCTTTTTTAAAATCGCCTACTACAGCAATGGCAGAGGCTGCCGGGTGGTAGTTCTCTTCATAAAAAGAACGAATATCCTCCACCTCAATATTCTTTACAGAAGCTTTTGTGCCACTATCGGTATTACCATACGGGTGCTCATCAAAAACAAAGCTGTCGTAGTAATCATGGATTACGGCCCGGGGACTTTCTTTTTGCTGGTCGAGCTGTGCCAGCAGGCGGGTTTGGGCCTTCTCCCATTCCTCCTCCGGAAAGGCGGGCTTTACCAGTACTTCTTTTATCAGCTCCAATGCTTTTTCGCTGTCTTTTGCAGCAAAAGTTGCCGAAAGGCCTGCTGTTTCTTTTCCTGCAGAAGTGTACAGGGAGGCTCCCATAAAATCGATGGCTTCTTCAAGCTGGGCTTTGGTATAGTTTTCGGTGCCATATCGCAGGGCATCGGCAGTTATATCGGCCAGGCCTGGCTGTTCTCCATTCCGCACAGCTCCTGCCGGAGTAACAACCGATACGCTAATAAGCGGCACCTCGTGCTGCTCCATCAGGTATACGGTAAGGCCATTTTTTAGCTGAAACTTTTCGTAAGCAGGAAGCTTAAACTCTTCCTGTGCCATTACCTGCAGGCACATGAGCAGCAGGCAGCAAAATATACTTAGTTTTTTCATTGGGCAGTCTCCTCTTCTTCTGGTAGATCTTTTAAAACACCAACTGTACGATTTTCTCTTTTAAGGTATTTATTCGCCACACGCTGTATATCGGCGGCTGTTACCTTCTGGTATTGCTCTGGTGCAGTAAACATTTTTTTGTAGTCACCAAAAAACAACTCATAGGTACCGAGGGTATTGGCTTTGCCATTGATGGTTTCAAGGGTGCGGTAAAGCTCCATCAGTTTCTGGTTCTTTACTTTTTCAAGTTCCTTTTCACTTACGCCTTCTGTCTTTATTTTTTCCAGCTCAGCGGTAATGGCCTCCTCCAGCGCAGTTTCCTCTACGCCCTTGCCAGCAACGGCATAAATATAGAGGAGGTTAGGGTCGAAGCTCTCGGGCACATAGGAAAACACAGAGGTGGCCAGCTGCTGCTGGTCAACCAGGCTATTGTACAGGCGGCTGGAGTTTCCATTGCTTAAAATGGCATTCATCAGCTCAAGGGCATAATAATCTTCAGAGCCTGTTTCCGGCACATGGTAGGCCATCATCAGGTTAGGGGTACTTACGCTTTTATCTACCACCAGCCTCTTCTCTCCCAGCTGCGGAGGCTCCACCGTGTGCACTTCGCGCGGAGGTTCCTGTGCAGGAATAGGACCAAAATACTCTTCGGCCAGTTTTTTCACATTTTCATAATCAACATCGCCCGTTATCACTACCACGGCATTATTAGGCGCATAATAGGTTTCGAAATAGCGCTGCAGATCTTCCTTCGTCCAGTTCTTAATATCGCTCTCATAGCCGATTACAGGCCAGCGGTAGGGGTGCGCCATAAAAGCCACTGCCTTTACCTGCTCGTTTAAGAAGCGATAATTGCTATTCTCAAGACCTGTGCTGCGTTCGCTCAGCACCACACCCCGCTCACTCTCCACCATGGCACTATCAAGAGCAAGATTAGCGATGCGGTCGGCCTCCAGGTCGAAAATGGTTTCAATGGAGCTGCTCGGAAACCAGTCGGTATAGACGGTTACATTCTCGGTAGTGTAGGCATTGTTGCTACCCCCGGCAGCTTCCATGGTACGGTCGAACATTTTAGGCCCGTACTTCTCGGAGCCATTAAACATCATGTGCTCGAAAAAGTGAGAAAGACCGGTTATACCAGGATACTCATTGCGCGACCCAACTTTCCAGAACAGGTACATATTAGCATTGGGAATGGAGTGGTCTTCCAGCACCAGCACTTTCATGCCATTGTCGAGTGTAAAAGACTTTACATCCTCCACCTCTGTTTGCCCGAATGCAGCCGAGCTACACAGGAGAAAAGCTAAAAGGAATCGTTTCATATATAAATAAAATTAGACGTGGCAATATAACAGAATGCTTCAACAAAGTGGCAACTTTTACATGAAAGGCCGCTTAAGTTTCTCAACGGGTGGTGGTTAGCTTTGCTCATCGGCCGTAACCTGCGGCTCTTTACCTTTACGGGCATAGTGGAAACGGACAAAAGTAAATATGGCAATAAATACCGCCAGGCAGGCCCCGCCGGCTGCGAAACCCGCCAGCACGTCGCTTGGGTAATGCACCCCCAGGTATACCCTGCTCAGACCTATTGATAAAATAAGGATACTTAAAAGGATGCTTAAAGTCCAGCGAAGCCAGGTGGTATCGACCAGTCGCCAGACCAGGTAAATCAAAAATCCGTAAAAGGCAATTGCACTCATGGAGTGTCCGCTCGGGAAGCTCATGTTCCCGGCCTCAGCCAGGTGCTCTGCCGCGGGCCGGGGCCGGTTAATCCAGCTTTTTAACCAGCGGTTGAGGCCGCCGGCCACCAGCAGCACCATGCTGGTTTGTAAAGGGAAGATAAAGCTCCGGTAGCGGAGGTAAAAAATTATGAACAGCAGCACACCGAAAATAATATAAGCCGTGCGGTCGCCCATCCAGGTCACCACCAGCATAATATTCGTGAGCCCGTCGGAGCGAAGGGCATGAACAGGGCCGGCCACGGAAGTATCAAAACGAACCAGCTCTTTGTCCCTTAACTCTTCCAGCAGTTCCCCGAAAGCATTGACCAGGAAAGCGCCCATTAACAGGCTCAGTAAAATTCCCAGGAGCAGCCCGAGGTAGGAATGGTAAGACTCATAGAAGTCGGCATAGAGCTTTCGGAGACTTCTTGCCAAATCATTAAAATTTACCTGCATTACGCTATTTTTTAGGTTTTTATATATCCTTTTTGACAATATTATTAGTAACTTTATGAATTGAAAATTGATTGACGACAGAGGAAAAACGCATGAATTTAAAAGGAACCATCAAAGAAATTTTCGACACTCAGCAAATCTCCGACCGCTTTAGCAAGCGCGAATTTGTGGTAGAATATGTCGATAATCCGCAATATCCGCAGTACGTAAAATTTGAGATGACGCAGGATAAATGCGATCTGCTCGACCAGTACAAAGTAGGCGATGAGGTGGATGTGCAGTTTAACGTTCGCGGCCGCGCCTGGACTAACCCACAGGGCCAGACGCAATATTTTAATACTTTGCAGGCCTGGCGGCTCGATGTAGCCTCCTCGTCAGACGGTGCTCCTGCACCTGCTGCCGCAGGAATATCTGCCGCCTCTGCCAACAGCGCTCCCGCTCAGCCTTCCTGGATGACAGCTGAAGATAAAGACCGTGCCGGAGGCAGCAGCTTTAGCTCAGAGGAAGAAGATGACCTGCCTTTTTAAGGGCTTAGGCAATAATAATTAGATGCTAAAAGGCGCCAGTGGATACTCCGCTGGCGCCTTTGTTTTTTGTTTATCTGGCCTGGATGAATAGCTCTTGCCGTGGGTGGCCCTCCATTCAAAACTTTACACGTCTGGAAAGCGAAACCATTATGTGGACTAAGCGATGAAAAGACACTTACTGTATATTGTTGAAAGCTAAAGGATGTACTGTTTCAGCGAAGATAAAAGTTGATTTGTTTTAGAACAAAACCTACTTTTACTTATATTTATGCATCCTCAACAAGCACAGTCATTCATCAGGCATGAAATCCTTCTATTTTCTTCTCTTCCTTCTTTTCTGCACAGGAACCTCCTGTACAGATGATTTTGAAACAATAGTTTTAGAAGATCCTTCCCCGGCCATAACGGCACCTTTTGAGCACGCCACCTTCTTTCTACATATCCGGGAAGAATATATTCAGCTGGAGAAAAAGGAAGTTGAAAAAATTGATGCCAACTGGATAAAATCAGTCGAAGTATGGGAAGCCCGTAAAGCCGCCGAGAAGTTCGGCACTTCCGGCCAATACGAAGCAGTGGCTTTTGAGGTATACCCTGAAAGAGAGGATCAGGTGCTGGCGATAATTGGAGAGGAATAAACAGCTCATTCAGCAACAAAAAAGCCGCTACCCATACAGGCAGCGGCTTTCTCTATTGTCTATTCGCTAACTTCTAACCTCTAAATTCTACTCATCTTTGCCCATGAAAGGGTAGCGGTAGTCGTAAGGTGGCACGAAAGTTTCCTTGATGGTACGGGCAGATACCCAGCGCATCAGGTTTTGCATCGCTCCTGCCTTATCATTTGTTCCGGAAGCACGGGCACCACCAAATGGCTGCTGTCCAACCACGGCACCGGTTGGCTTATCGTTAATGTAGAAGTTACCGGCTGCATGACGCAGCTTCTGCACGGCCAGCTCTATAGCGTAGCGATCCTGCGAAAGAATAGCTCCGGTAAGCGCATAAGGCGAAGTGCTGTCGACCAGCTCGAGGGTTTCTTCAAAGCGCTCCGGCTGATACACATAAATAGTAACGACCGGACCAAAAATTTCTTCGCACATGGTGGCGTAAGATGGATCTTTAGAAAGAAGTACGGTCGGTTCAATAAAGTAGCCCTTCGACTTATCGTAATTACCACCGGCAATTACCTCTACCAAATCAGACTGCTTCGCCTCATCGATATACTTGCTGATTTTATCGAATGACTTTTCATCGATTACCGCATTGATGAAGTTTTCGAAATCTTCCGGTCCACCCATTTTCATGGACTTCAAGTCATCGACCACATACTGGCGTACTTCGTCCCACATATTGGCAGGAATATATACCCTCGAAGCGGCAGAACATTTCTGGCCCTGGAATTCGAAGGCACCCCTTACTATAGCGGTTGCTACGGCACGAGCATCGGCCGATTTATGGGCCAGGATAAAGTCCTTACCACCGGTTTCGCCCACAATGCGCGGATAGCTCTTATAGATATCGATGTTTTCGCCAATGGTTTTCCAGATGGTTTTAAATACCTTGGTGCTACCGGTGAAATGGATGCCTGCAAATTCAGGGTGCTTGAAGATAACATCGCCGGCGGTAGGGCCATCGACGAACACAAGGTTAATTACACCATCGGGCACCCCGGCTTCGCGGAATACCTGCATAAGTACGTAGGTAGAATAAACCTGTGTTTCGGCTGGCTTCCACACTACGGTGTTGCCCAGCATAGCCGGTGCCGTTGGCAGGTTACCGGCTATGGCTGTAAAGTTGAATGGCGTGAGGGCAAACACAAAACCTTCGAGCGGGCGGTGCTCCAGGCGGTTCCACATACCAGGTGCAGAATTTGGCTGCTGCTGGTATATCTCCGTCATGTAATATACATTAAAGCGAAGGAAATCCGCTATTTCGCAGGCAGAGTCAATTTCGGCCTGAAAGGCATTTTTGGACTGGCCCAACATGGTGGCCGCATTCATTTTAGCCCGGTAAGGGCCGGCAATCAGGTCGGCGGCTTTCAAAAAAATGGAAGCCCGCATTTCCCAGCTCATATTTTCCCATTGCTCTTTGGCACCCAAGGCGGCATTAATAGCATCCTCTACATGGGAGGCATCGCCATAGTGGTAGTGGCCTAAAATGTGCTGGTGGTCGTGCGGGGGGCTCATGGGTCTTTTGTTGCCGGTGCGCACTTCTTCAGCACCAATATACATGGGCACATCTACCTGAGTATTGCGCAGCTCTTCAATTGCTGCTTTTAATTTTTTCCGCTCAGGTGAACCCGGTGCATAATCAAGGATAGGTTCATTCTTTGGAGCAGGAACTTTAAAAAATCCGTTGGCCATAACTATATCTTTTTATTGCTTTTGAGATGAGCAAAGTTAAAAAAAAATAAAGCCGGGCAAAATTTATCTTCCCGGCACTGATTAGAATACATTTAAGGCAGCAAATTGTTTACCGAAGGCTGCAGCCCAGGATTAAGATATCATCAAGCTGTTCGTAGCCCTGCATCCATTTTTCAAGCTTTTCTTTTATCATCATCCGCTGCCGGGTCATGGGCAAATCATGAATCCGGAGGAGGAGTTCGTTCAACTGCTTTTCGCTGAACTTCTTATCATTTTCGCCCCCGAACTGGTCGCGAATTCCATCAGTATACAAATAAATTCTGGTAGGCCGGTGAAAGCTAATGGTGTGGCAGGTAAAATGCTTCAGGGACTCGGGGTGCTGACCGCCTATATGTAGCCGATCGCCTTTTATTTTGTAGAACCGCTCATTTTGCACATAAAATAAATGGTTGCGTGCTCCTGCAAAACGAAGCTCTTTTTTCCCGAGGTCTACCACACAGAGGGCCACCTCCATACCATCGGCATTGTCTGTCATTTCCTGGTTAAGCACCTGCCGAACATAGGTATCGAGCCTGCTGAGGATGCGATCCGGCTCATAAATACCTTCCAGCTTTACAATCTGGCTCAGGTAGCCATCGCCAATCAGCGACATAAAGGCTCCGGGCACACCATGGCCGGTACAGTCGATGGCGGCAATAAACAGCTTGTTATCCTGCTCCTCGAACCAGAAGAAGTCGCCACTCACGATATCGCGCGGCTGCAGCCATGCAAAAGCATCCGGAATTTTACCTTTCAGTTGCTCAGCCTGTGGCAGCATGGCATACTGTATATTTCGCGCATACAACAGGCTGTCTTCATTATCCTTATTCTTCTGCGCAATGGTTCGGCTTTGTTTACTGATTTGCTCATTGGCCAGTTTTAAGCTCCGGGCCTGTACAAACATGGCCTTTTTCTGCTCCTCCAGCCTGCTGTTTTTCCGGATAATGGCCTTGCTTTTCTCCTCAATCTCCTCCTTTTGCTTCAGTAGAATTTTATTGACTTTGCGCTTCTGGCTATTATTTCGGAATAAAACGGCTGCAAAAGCCAGCAGGCCCAGAAAAAGACCAATTAAGCCATTTCGGATGAGCAGCTGGCGTTCCAGCTCATCTTCTTTAATGATTTTATCCTTCCCCAGCAGGTTCAGTCTGGCTTCTTGGCTTTCCAGCTCAAACTCATTTTGCAATTGCTGCAGACTCAGGGAGTTTTGCTGGTTGTAGAGCGAATCGTGCAGCTGGTAAAACAGCTGGTGGTAACGGTAAGCCTGCTCGTAATCTGCTACTGCGGCAAACCTCTCCGACAGGTATTGATAACAGTTTTTGATGATGGTACGGAGGTTATTCTTTTGCGCCTGTTCCAGGGTACTGTTCAGAAAAACATCTGCCCGGGCATAATCCTTTAGCTGAATATAGAGGTAGCCAATCTGGGACTGGCACTCCTGCAGGGTTTCCATTTCGGTATTGGGGCTGCTCAGATACATTTCCCTCGCCTGCAAATGATACCTGAGTGCCTGCGAAGCATTTTTCCCCGACTCCCATGCAATGCTGCCCAGGTTAAAAAACACATCGCCAAGGCCGGCCGAATCTTTTTTGGCCTTATAAATTTCGTACGATTTTAGGGTGTAAAAGCGGGCACTGTCGTATTGCTGCTGTTTCAGGTAATAGTAGCCCAAATTGCTCCAGCTGACGGCAGCGGCATTGATTCCGTAAAGCCCCTGCTCCAGCTCAGCCGCCTCTCTGGTATATTCTATTGCTTTTTGGTAATTTTTTTGGGTGCTGTAATAATAGCCTAAACTCAGGAAGCAGCGGGCAAGGTAATCATCATTCTTTTGCTCCCGCGCCAGTTCAATGGCAGTTCTGTAGTGCTTCAGGGCCTGGTAATAATGCCCCTGCATATCATGGCCCATCGCCAGACTGAGGGCACTGATGGCCCTGCCCCGCTCGAACTGCAGGCTATCGGCCAGCGCCATCGCTCGTTTGGCATATACTAAAGGATTCTTTTCCCCCGTTGATGCATAATGGTCGAAGAGCCAGTTGAGACGAATAACAGTGGTGGTATCGAATGGGGACTGTTCCGTCGTTTGTTCGAGGCTATCCCAGAATGACAAGGCTTCCTGCGAATAAGCAGTGAAAGCCTGCAGCAGCAAGACAATCAGAACAAAAGAGGTACACGCTTTCCTCATACAATTCAACTCACCAAACAAACATTTAACAAACTTAGCAAATATAACAGGCCGAAGGCAATTATAGGAAAAAATTAATTTTTTTTAGAACAGGAGATTTACAGCAAAGAACTTCTGCTGCTGCTTCCGCAGAAAAGCTACAGGAGGTTTTTAAGTTCCGAGAGGCAGCGGATTTCATGCTGAACATGCATAAAATAATCACGACCCAGCGGGTTGTAATAGATATGGTCGATACCCGCATTCTGCGCTCCCAGTATGTCGGTTTTAAGGTTATCACCTATCATGAGGCACTCCTCCGGCCGGGCTTCAATCTGCTGCAGAAAGGTTGAGAAATAAGCTTTTTGCGGCTTTTTAAGCCCCAGTGCCTCGCCGGTAAAAACAGCCTCAAAGAAATGAAGGATACCGGCTGAATTTAGTTTTACAGCCTGCACATCGTCAAAACCATTGGTAAGGATAAACAGGGGGTACTTTTTCCGCAGAAATTCCAGCATATCCAGCGCATAGGGAAGGAGCGCCTTTTTAGTAGGACAAAGTGTTACATAATCCTCTCCGAGCCTGGCGGCCAGGACTTCATTTCTTACGCCCAGTGCTTCGCACACCAGCTGAAAGCGGCGGACCCGCAGCAGGTTCCGATCCATTTTTCCCTCATCACTTTGCGCCCAAAGTTCCCCGTTTACCTGTTTAAAGGTTTCCTTAAAGCTATTTTCACAGCTCACCCCAAGTCTTGCCAGCTCATACTTTTCATAAAGATCCGAAAGAGTGTCGGCCGAATTCTGCTCAAAGTCCCAGAGGGTATGGTCAAGGTCGAACAGTATATATTTGTATTTTTTAGCGGGTAATGACATTTTAATCGGTTTTAGCGGCTGTGGTTATGGCGCCTGTTTTAAGTTTATTAGCAGCTAGCTCGCGGTTAGAGTATAGAATCTGGTACACTTCCAGGTCTTTTTTCAGCTGCTGGTCCTTCTCCAGAAATTTAATTACCTGTTTTACAATTTCGTATACCTCCTCCTTAATAAAGTAGATAACGTACAAATCTTGTCGGCGATAGCTAAGCAGGCCGGAGTTTTTAAGATAGGTAATATGCCGGGAGGTTTTCGTTTGGGTAAAGTCGAGCGTATGCTCCAAATCCGATATGCACATTTCCTTATTCTGGTACAGGAGGTGCATGATTCGTACCCGTGCCTCATCAGAAAAAGCCTTGAAAATTTGGGTGCCCAGCGAAAGACTAAAATTTTTAAGCCGCATCAGCAGTAAAACTTATGGTATAAAGGTAGACGGTTGGGAACCAATTTAGCGTTAAAATATTATTAATATTGACAAACATACTTTAATTTAGAACTCTAATTACTGCTATCTTGAACAAGCAATTTATCAAATCTATTTTTTCTTCCCTCCTCTTTTCCCTGATTTTATTGCTGTCGGCCAGCAACTTACAGGCGCAGCGTAAGCCGCCGGTCGTGCAGTTTTCAGGAATTGTGCTGGCGGCGGAAGATAGCAGTTCTGTTCTTCCCGGTGTCCATGTGTATGTTCCTAAAGCGGGCAGAGGAACCAGTACCAATGCGCTTGGCTACTTCAGTATGCCCGTACTGGTAGGCGATAGTGTGGTGGTAAGCGCCGTAGGTTATCAGAAACAGTACTTTAAAATACCCAACGATAAGGGCGACCAGATTACGGTCATTATTGAAATGAGTGAGGATACCACTTACCTGCCCGAAATAGCCGTTTTTCCTTATCCTACCGAAGAAATGTTTAAAGAGGCCATTCTGGCTATGGAGCTGCCCGACCAGGAAAACAGAGATTTTCTGGCAGAAAATATGAACCCCGATTTACTGGCCCTGATGCTGGAAACCACTCCTATGGATGGAAGTGAGAACTTTAAGATGTACCAGCAGCAACAGTTCCAGCAAATGCATAACCGCTATTTCGTACCCTCTAACCCTTTCTTTAACCCGCTCAACTGGGCCAACTTTATAAAGTCCATTAAGAGAGGAGATTTTAAGAATAATAAGTAAAGACTAAACAAAGCAGAACAATTTTATATTTTTGCAGAAGATACGCAAACTATAAAATTGATTCATGGATACATCAGCCTGGTTTGCTGAGCTCTCGCCTGTGGTACAGGCTTTGCTGGCAACACTTTTTACCTGGGCCGTAACGGCAGCAGGTGCTTCTGTTGTTTTTCTTTTCCGCTCTTTTAAACAAACGGTACTGGATACCATGTTGGGCTTTGCCGCCGGTGTAATGATAGCAGCAAGCTTCTGGTCTTTACTTGCCCCTGCCATTGAGCTGGCCGAAGAAGTAAACGGAGTAGCTGCCTGGGTACCTGCTGCTGTTGGTTTTCTGGCAGGTGGACTTTCTTTATGGCTGCTGAATAAGTACCTCCCACACATCCACCCTACCCTTGCCCACGGCAAAAAAGAAGGGGTAAAAAGTAACCTCCACAGAAGCATCCTGCTGGTGCTGGCCATTACTATTCACAATGTGCCGGAAGGCCTGGCAGTTGGGGTATCTTTCGGAGCTGCCTCACTCGATATACCAGGTGCTACGCTGGGAGCTGCCATTGCCCTGGCCATTGGTATAGGCCTGCAAAACTTTCCGGAAGGGACATCTGTGTCTGTTCCCCTGCGCCGCGAAGGCTATTCCCGGAGGAAAAGCTTCTGGTACGGACAGTTATCGGGCATCGTTGAACCGGTGGGTGGCGTTATAGGTGCGCTACTGGTGAGCCAGGTTCGCCCGATATTACCCTACGCCCTCTCCTATGCCGCCGGTGCCATGATTTTTGTGGTGGTTGAAGAGCTGATTCCCGAATCGCAAATGGATAGGCACCGCAACTGGGCCACTCTCGGCGTTTTGGGAGGCTTTACCATTATGATGATACTGGACGTGGCTTTAGGCTAGCGTGGAGAGACAGGAGATTTTAAAGTTTCAGATATAAAAACTTTAACAGAATGGCCCTGCTCTTGAAGCAGGGCCATTCTATTGCCGTTGGCTGTCGGCCGTACTCTTCTCCCTTTTTCTCTTCTGCCACTCATCCTTTTTTACCATCCTTTCATCCGGCCATTTCACCACTTTTGCACAATTTCATAAATTAATTTTACCGGATATTTGAAAATAACAATTCTAATTTTACATTTGTAGTGTACTACTTCACTAATACACTAAAATCAAAAGGATGGTGGAATTAAAAAATATCCATTTCAGCTATAAAAAGAAGAAGAAGGTGCTCTTTAACGGGCTTAATCTGCAGCTGAAAGGCGGCTACATCTATGGGCTGCTGGGCAAAAACGGAGCGGGAAAAACATCTCTCCTCAAACATATGGCAGGCCTGCTCTACCCAAAAATGGGCGAATGTCTTATTAAGGGGCAACAGGTAAAGGAGCGCCAGCCGGAGGTAATGCAGGAGCTCTGCATTATTCCGGAAGAATTTGCCCTTCCCGCTGTCAGCATTAACGCTTATGTTGCAGCTACAGCTCCCTTTTACCCCCGTTTCAGCAGAGAGCAGTTTAGCCTATACCTCCGGGAATTTGAACTGACGGCAGAAGAAAAGCTTTCTGCCATGTCGTACGGACAGAAGAAGAAGTTTATGATAGCCTTTGGCCTGGCTACCAACGCACGCCTGCTCCTTCTCGATGAACCCACCAACGGGCTCGACATTCCTTCGAAGAGTCAGTTCCGCAAAATTATTGCCTCAGCCCTTGAGGAGGAGAAAATAATTGTAATCTCTACCCACCAGGTACGCGACCTTGAAAACCTTATAGATGTGGTAGTGGTACTGGAGCAGGGCCAGATTGCATTCCAGCACAATATCGCCAACATATCAGAAAAACTGCGCTTTGTGCAGGACACCAAAGGCTTTTCGGCAGATGAAGTGCTTTACCAGGACGCAGCGGGTGGCCGGCAGCCCGGCATTGTAAAAAACCTGCAGGGAGCAGAATCCCGGGTGGACCTGGAATTACTCTTTAATGGAATTATGAAAAACCCGGCAGCCCTGGAGGCCGTCCTAAACAAACAGCAAGATTATGTTTACTAACAGCTATAATCCACAGCGACAGCTACTATTAATAAAAAGGCAGCTGACTGTTTTTCAGCAGCCACTACTGACAGTGGTTAAGTTCGGCCTTATTGCCCTCCTTACCCCCGTTATAATAAGAGCCTTCATTGAACCTGATGATTTGGCTGGGCTTCAGGCTTACTTCCTGTTTGCCTATTTATTCGGAGGCTTTATACTCACCAGCCATGTTTTTAAGGAATTGCATTCTCCCCACCAGAGTTATTTTTTCCTTACCCTTCCTGCCTCTGCACTGGAAAAGCTGCTGGGAGCATGGCTTCTTACAGTTCCACTTTATAGTCTGGTTTATATAGTGGCAAGCTTTATCGTTTTCTTTACAGGTCATCTTATTACCGGAGAAACTTTTGCTTTTGCTTCCTTCTTTAATGGATTTGGTGAAGCAGTCCTGGGATACCTGGCCATACAACCCATCTTTCTTTGGGGAGCGGCTTATTTCAGGAAGAACAACTTTCTAAAAACCGTGGGGAGTGTTTTTGCATTGGGTATCTGCCTTACCATTTTCACTACCATACTAATCCGGTTAATTATTGGTTACACCATGATTACGTTTACTGCTCATGGCGAAGGAAGCTCTCTTCCTTCAGGCATGTTTGAAAATTATGTAGAGATTTTCTTTTGGGCACTTGGGCCATACATGCTGCTGACCACTTACTTCACCTTAAAGGAAAGGCAGTTATGATGGAGTTTAAGGAGAACCAGGCGATTTATTTACAGATTGCCGACCACTTCGTGGAGAATATACTCCAGGAGAAGTGGAAGAGCGGAGAGAAGATACCCTCAGTACGAGACACTGCCGTAGAATTCGAGGTAAACCCCAACACGACGATGCGCACCTTCAGCTATCTGCAGGATAAAGGCATCATCTTTAATAAGCGCGGTCTGGGCTATTTCATTTCCGACGATGGCTATGACAAAACCATGGCACTTAAAAAGGAGCAGTTTATTCAGGAAGAGCTACCAACCCTCTTCCGCAGCATGGAATTGTTAGGCATTACCTTCGCCGACTTAAAAATCTATTACGAAAAATTCAACCAAAACGGACACTCCCATGAAAACCAGCAATAAACTTCTGACAGGTCTTTTAATAGTCCTTTTCCTGACTGCTATAGGATTTGTGCTAATTATAAAGAAATCTTTGAACGAAGAAAAAAGGCCCCTTCCGGAATTAAAAGAAGAATCCTCTCTGAACTTCTATGAGAAGAAAGCAGACGCTGGCCGTCTCCTGCACTTCCCCATTGCCCTCCTGCAGCATAGTTTGTTAAAGGGGGGGCGGTAAGGTGAAAAGGAAACCTTTAGCTAACCTGCTATTATTTACTGCTTCCTACCTTCCTTTGTCAGTTTGAAAACTATGAATTTAAATAAGGCAAAAATTTCAGGACAAACAGAAACTTTGTAATATCAGGATCATTAGCTGGCTTCAACATGCGCATCTTTTTTACCCTCAGCCTTTTACTGCTCCTGCAAGGCACCGTTTACTGCCAACAGTGGCCCGACAGCCTGAACAGAAGGAAGCTTTATACTGCCATTGCCACTGAGGCGGCTTTCTATACTGCCGGCATTAGCTATCTTCAATTTATTTGGTACCGCGACAAGGAGCGGGTACCTTTTCACTTTTATAATGATGGAGCCGGTTACAAGCAGATAGATAAGTTTGGCCATGCCTATGGTGCCTACATAGAAAGTTATATTGGCTACCATTGGCTTCGGGCTGCCGGGGTAAAGCGCAACAAGGCGCTAATCTATGGCGGAGGCTTAGGCTTTGTACTGCAGGCGCCTATTGAAGTTTTTGATGGTTTATATGAAGGCTGGGGCTTTTCTGCATGGGATATACTGGCGAATGCGGCAGGCTCCGGAATTGTTATTGGCAATGAGCTGCTGTTCGGGGAGCAGCTGGTAAAGTAGGTAATGATGCCAAAAATAGTTGGTGACATTTACCTGTAAATTGTATTTATTTAAGAATGTAAATCTGAAGAG
>NZ_ANNU01000047.1 GCF_000346615.1 Nafulsella turpanensis ZLM-10 | reverse complement strand
GTGACCCTCTGATTATGAGTCAATAAAAAATAGGATTATTTATTTTTGGCTATTGCATAAATGTCTGTAAATGTGTTATTTAGTGAATATATGTAAGTAGTTGGTAAGTGTGTAAATTGTACTTTTCGAGATGTTTTGTGCAAATTTTGTGCAAATTTATTTTTAGAGACTGAATCCTCTGCCCTATGATAAACGCTAAAATCACCTTCTATCACGATAATAGGCGCACCAAAAAAGACGGTAAATCTCCGATAAAATTAAGGGTTTATTTTCAAGGTAAATCCATGCTATACCCGATTGATCTGGACCTCACCGAAAAGGAATTTAAAGGGGCCACAGCCAATAACCCGCGGAAGGCTTTTCTGGAATATCATGAGATTCTGGAGGGAGTGAAAGAGAAAGCCAAAGCTGCCAGAGATTCCCTCACCATTTTCACTTTTGAGGCCTTTGAACGGAAGCTGTATGACACCGCACCACCTAAAGAAGATGTCACTGGCTATTACAATAGTTACATCGAGGAGCTGGAAAAAGATGGCAGAGTGGGCACTGCCTCCAGCTATTCTCTTAGCCTGCGAAGTCTGCTGGGGTATCATACCTACAGAGCTGGCAGGCGTAAGCAGGGGGAGCTGGGCTTCCTTGCCATTGATAAAGATTGGCTGAAAGGTTTTGAGCGCTGGATGGTCGGGGAAGGGAAGAGCCTGACCACCGTGGGCATCTACCTGCGTCCCCTGCGCGCGATGTTTAACCAGGCCATTGCCGACGGACTCATCACCCAGGAGTACTATCCCTTTGGGAAGAGGAAGTACCAGATACCTGCCGGCAGAAATGTAAAGAAAGCGCTGAGCAAGGGGGAGCTGAAAAAGCTCTATGAACAGCCGGTGGAGGAGGGAAGCGTACAGGACAAGGCCAAGGACTTCTGGTTCCTGAGCTTCCTGTGTAACGGCATGAACATGAAGGATATTCTATTGCTGCGTTACCGGGATATCAGCGACGATAAAATTGTCTTTGTGCGGGAGAAAACCAGGAATACCACCAGGAGTAACCAAAAGCCAATCGTGGTGATGATGAACGATAACATTAAGGCTATCATCGAGAAATGGGGGCAAAAGAAAGTTTCTAAATCTACTTTCGTCTTTCCAGTATTGGACGATGAAATGGATGCCAAAGAAATGCAGAAGCAGACTCAGAACTTTACCCGCTTTGTCAATCAGCATATGAAAACCGTGGCAAAAGAGGCTGGCATTACTGAGGATATTACAACCTACTGGGCGCGGCATACCTTTACTACCACCATCATGCGCAAAGGTGCTTCTATTGAAATGGCTTCGTGCCTGCTGGGGCACCAGAGCGTGGCTACTACTAAAAGCTACTGGGCAGGTTTTGAAGATGATGCAGTTAAGAAGGTGACCGGAAATTTACTGGACTTCGATTAACGTTAACCTTAACGTTAATCCAGGGGTGTTATATTAGGTTTGTGAAAGTAGATTGTTAAATCCCGCCTCATGTTACTTTTACTTTATGCCTTTACACATTAATATAGAAGATTTGCTTAACCATCGTTCTGTGGAGTCAGATCGGATTGAGTTTAAGGAAGGGTGGAACCAAATGCCATTTACAGGTCCATTTGTGCTTTTGCCAATGATTTTGACAATACCGGAGGAGGTTACATTATTGTAGGAGTAGTGGAGGAAAATGGAGTGGCTAAACGCCCGGTAAAAGGAATGTCTCCAGTGGAGATGGCAGAGGTACAAAAGAAGATGATTGGCTTTAACAACCTTATTAAACCTATATATTATCCTAAGGTTTTTATAGAGGAAGTAGATGAGCAGCAGATTCTGGTCATATGGGTTCCAGGTGGCTCCAACCGCCCTTATGAGGTACCGGAACAGATAACGGCCAGTCAAAAAAGATACTTTTACTATGTTCGTCGCTATGCCAATTCCGTTAAGGCAGATGCGGAGACCCAGCAGGAGCTTATTAGCCTGGCCAACCAGGTGCCTTTTGATGACCGCTCCAATACACAGGCAAGTATCGGTGATATCTCCATGGTGCTTTTGCAGGACCATTTGAGGAAGGTTGGACGCAGGCTTCTTGAATGGGTAGAAAAAAAGACAAGACTGATGTGCTGGGGCAAATGTTACTTGTAGAAGGACCTGTCGAACACAGGTTTCCCAGGAATGTTGCTTTAATGATGTTCAATGAGCGACCGGATAAATTTTTTCCGGCAACCTGGGTGGATGTTGTGTACTTTCCTAAAGGAGAGGGAAACCCTGAGTTCACAGAATTCCCGAAAATTACAGGTCCCGTGCCGGCCATGATACGTAAGACCCTTGATTTATTGCAAACCAATTTTTTGAAAGAAAAGGTGATCAAGCAAGAGGGGAAGGCTGAGGCTGTTCGTGTTTGGAATTATCCTTATGCTGCCCTGGAGGAGGTTGTGGCCAATGCCTTGTACCACAGAGATTACCTGGTCAGGGAGCAGGTAGAGCTTCGTATTACGCCGGAATCTATTGTAATTCTTAATTACGGAGGGCCGGACCGGTCTATCCGGCAGGAGGACGTGGACAGTGGCAGGATCAGACCCCGTAGATACCGGAACCGAAGGTTAGGAGATTTCCTGAAAGAGCTTGACTTGACGGAAGGAAGAGCCACAGGTATTCCCACAATTAAGAGGGTGTTGGAAATCAATGGTTCTCCTCCACCTGTTTTTAGGACAGATGATGAGCGGACTTTCTTTGAGGTGGAGATTTTCTGCCACCCGGCATTTGTGGTGTCTGGCTTAGACACCAGTGACCAAGCTGGTGACCAAGCTGGTGACCAAGCTGATCAGATGATGGGCTTGGCTGATAGGCTGCTTGATGGGCATCTTAAGGTTCTTATGTATGTTTCAAAACCAGCAGGGCGCAAAGAAATACTGGAAGAGGGTTTAGGCTTTAGTAGCCACACTAAAAACGTAAAGCGATATATTGATCCTTTACTGGAAATGGGCTTAATGGATCGTACCATAAAAGACCGGCCAAGGAGCCCGTTGCAGCAGTATGTGATAACACAAAAAGGACGTGACCTGCTTGGATATTTAAAGAAGAAATAGACAATTAACCAGGGAAATCAACTATATTTTAAGCCTGGGAGTATGCATTTTCAGAACGTATCTTAACTTAAATCCTCGCTGTATTTGTGCGCCTTAAGAAGGATAAGTACACCTGAAGGAATTACTACAGCAATCTTTTGCTAATTCTCCAGCCAAAGGCAAAATAAAATAGTTGTGTCATACCTTGCTCCCAGACGGCAGCTCCACCGGAAGCCACCAGGCCGACTTTGAAGACGAGGCGGTGAAGAAGGTGACCAGTAACCTGCTGGACTTTGATTGAAAACGTTCCATGAACTTCTAGTCATGACAAATTTAGCACCTTCAGTCTGTTCGTTTATTTTATTCGTTCGTTATTTATGAACAGGTTAAATTAGCGAACATGAAAAAGGGGGTGCTTTATACAATTGTCGGCAAGCTCAGGGAGATTCCCTGTATAGATTTGGTAGCGGAAGAGGCAAAAATAGCCAAGGGTTTTCCTGATGGGAAAATACAGCTGAACAGAAATCATTATCGAAAAGAATGGTATTTGGAGGTGAGAACCCAGCTTACACCGGCCATCTTGCCAGGCTTACTGGCTCGCTTACCGCAGGCGGTTCCAATTATGGTGATTGCAGAATATATTACACCGACAGCAAGGAAGCTGTTAAAGCAAGAAAATATAGCCTATGCAGATGCCGCCGGGAACATATTCCTGGTGGATGATGAAATATATGTTTATGTAGAAAATAATACAGCAGAAAGAAAAGAAACTGTAACGGGAAGTAGGGCTTTTACAAAAACGGGCCTGAGAGTTCTTTTTCTTTTGTTGCGGCATCCGGAATATATAAATGAAACCTACCGCTTTATCGCGGAGAAAGCAGGGGCAGGGCTGGATACCATTAGCAAGGTTTTTAAGGCCCTCCAGAAAGAAAGGTATCTAATTTCTGTTACGGATAAAGCATTCAGTTTGAACAAGCGAAAGGAACTTCTGCTTCATTGGGTGGAGGGCTACCAGCGGAACATGAAGCCAAAGTTACACCAGAAAAGGTATAAGACACTTGAAAAGGACCAGGACTGGAAGAAGCTCAGCTTGCCGGAAGATACCTGTTGGGGAGGTGCCAATGCAGGCGCTTTGTTGACAGACTACCTGATTGCCGACCAGTGGACTCTTTATACCGGGCAGGATTTTATAACCCTCATGAAAGCATTCAGATGGGTTCCTGACCCGGAAGGCCATATAACCCTCATTGAAAAGTTTTGGCACGGGGAAGAGCAGGGGCCTCATGTGCCACCCCTGATTGCTTATGCTGACCTGACTGAGCAGGATAACCCCAGGTACATGGAGACCGCAACTATTATTTATGAAGAACACCTCAAAGATACCCTATGATGCCCTTCAGGTGAGGGTTTGAAGGAAGTGCTGGTCCAGGTAAGTGATGTCTGACATGAGCTAGATATCCATTTCTTTATCGTCTGATACCTTTGAAAATCAAAAGGAGTAACCGCATATGAAGGTGTGGAATAAACTCCTGTATCACCTTGCTTTATGAACCAGTACATAAAAATGGTAGGTCGGGAAGCAGGCATTTTGGAAAAGTCGAACATAGGAAGCGTGTATTTTTCATGTGGGACGCCTTTCTCCAATCATTTTTCATAAATTGCGTAGCTTTTTCAGCTTTATTTCTGTACCTTGTGCAGCTTACAAACAGGTAAAAATCATGAAAGCTGGTAAATCCGTCCGTTTTTCAAGAGAGGCGCGTATTTTTCACGGCCGTACGCTCCCGGAAGCCGGCAGTATGGAAGGTTATGCTGCACTGATAGAGGCTTTCAATCTGGAGGTTCCTTTACCGGATGTGATTACTTTTATCAGTACCAAAAACAGGAAGTACCGGAAAGAAGGTTGGAATGTGCTTACGCCAAGACATAAACCAGAGGATAACCTGTACAAGCAACTGGTTTTTGCTTTAAAATATGAAGGGATCAACCTGCTGGTTTTAAAAAAGTTATTCGGAAAATTATCCGAAGCTGAGATGGAAGCGATGCTTCAGTTAGAGCCTGCCGGACGATACAGCAGGAAAATATGGTTTCTCTACGAATGGCTGATTCAAGAAAAATTAGCCATTCCTGATGCGGATACCAGGATAAAATATGAATCACTTGTTGATGAAAAACTGCAGTATGCTATACAGCAAGGCCATTATTCGGCCCGTCACCGCATCATAAATAATTTACCCGGAACGGTAGATTACTGTCCGCTGATCCGTAAAACAGAAAAGTTAGAAAAGTACCTGGAGGCTAATTTAGCTGCACAAAAAAATACCTATTTGAAGGGGATACATAAAGATATTCTCCAGCGAGCAGCTGCTTTTCTCCTTTTAAAAGATTCCAGGGCATCTTTTACCATTGAGGGAGAAAGTCCTAAAAGCAGCCGTGCAGCACGCTGGGGCCAGGCCATAGGACAGGCCGGGGCCAAAGATTTAAGCATAGAAGAATTGATCAGGCTTCAGCAGCTGGTGATAGAAAGCAATCGTTTCCTGGACATGGGGTTTCGCAGGAAAGGCGGGTTTGTCGGGGAGCATGACCGCACGAGCGGGGAGCCGTTACCTGACCATATTTCAGCCAGGTGGCAGGATGTTGATCAGTTGATAGAAGGACTCCTCAGCACAAGTGAGCTGTTAATAAGCAATGAAATAGATGCTGTACTGGCAGCCACGGTCGTGGCTTTTGGTTTTGTTTTTATTCATCCTTTTGAAGATGGGAACGGGCGGGTTCACCGGTATCTGATTCATCATATGCTGGCGCAAAAAGGCTTTGTGCAGCAAGGTTTAATTTTCCCGGTTTCTGCCTCTATTCTGGATCATATTGATGATTACCGGCGGGTGCTGGAAAAATATTCTCATCCCTTGCTGGATTTTATAGTATGGAAAGAAACAGCAGACCATAATGTGGAGGTATTGAATGAAACTATAGACTACTACCGTTATTTCGATGCAACAGCCCAGGCAGAGTTTCTGTATGATTGTGTAAATGACACAATCGAACGTATTATTCCTGCTGAAGTCTTTTATCTTACCAAATACGATGCCTTTAAACGTTTTCTGGATGAGAAGTTCGAGATGCCTGATAAAATGGTCGCAATGCTTGTACGCTTTTTAGAGCAGCATCAGGGGAAAATCTCTAAAAGAGCACGAGAAAAGGAATTTACCGGCCTGACCTATACCGAAGCTGAAGAAATTGAGAGCCGCTACAGGCAGATTTTTATGGAATAAAGATGCTGGCAGCGCAATCCCTTACTGGAAGATACTGGCTCTGATGAAAGAAAGTAAAGGGGTGAGCCTGCAGTACTGCCCCCGCTACTAAGAAAGCCCTTAAGATTATTCTGAAGGGCTTTTTGTATTTTTAGTAACCGCTACGGTAACCGTTTTTTATTTTTGTGAATAAATTAGACTCCCGCTAGCTCTTTAACACCTCCAAGAGCTTCAATTACTAATCCTATCTACTCCTTCCCCATCTTATTTATCTTGGAACTTGAAAAATAAAAAGGTAAGTTACTCAGTAAATCGTGTAGATAAGGCATGTGGAGTGAGTTTCCGTTTTTAAGAGAATAAAATGAGTATCTGGTTAGTATCTTTAGTTCTTTTAATTATTTTAATGTTTGTTGTGAATTTAACTGTCACCAGAAAGATAATACTAGCGAACTATCAGGATGAAGAGAGGAGGAAGGCTCATCTAATAATTCTGTGGGTACTTCCGGTTATAGGAGTTTTGATGACAAGGTTCTATTGGAAGAAATCATCTCCTAAGATAAAGGTAATCACCAAGAATGACAGGAGGAGTAATTCCGGTAGGTTTTATGATAGTGGGCATGGTCTTTATGGTGGAGGGGATTAAGAGGATGAAAACTTTAATGAGCCAAGTAAAATCGCAGAAGATACTGCTATTAAGTGTAGCCTTGTTTCTTGCTTCATTAATGCCGGAAACCTACTGCGTAAATGGTGGCTGTGGGGACTTTGGTGGAGGTTTTTGGATTTTATTTTTCGGTTGGATGGGAATTTTGTTGGTGGTGCATTTATTTGTTGGCTGGCAAATCCCCTTCTGATTCTTTCATGGTTGGTATTCTATAAGGGTAATACCAAAGTACCTTTAGTTCTAAGTTGTTTATCAACTATTCTGGCTTTTTCATTTTTAATATTTGAAGAAATTATGATCAATGAAGCCGGACATTATGGTGCAATTACCGGATACGGGGTAGGCTATTGGCTTTGGTCTTTATCTTCTTTAATCATGGTTTTAGGGAGCCTGTTGACGATATTTAATGGAAGAAGAACAGAGGTTAATAATTAATTCAAATTGCAATGAAGCCTTAGGGGAAAGGGTTTTATAAAGTGCTGACGAATTTCTTCTTTATATTCAAAAGGAAGCTTTTTTTGAGTGAAATTTCTTAATGTAGCTTTAAAAGATAAACAATGATAGATTTGGTAGAAAGGCAAATTCAAAAGTTTATTGAAAGTAAAAGACCTTCTGAGGAAATAAGAAGTAAACTGGATTTCGGTTATTCTTATAAAAATAATGCCGTTGAGTTATATGAAATTCGCCCTCAATGGGATGATGAGAGTATTATCCGCCATCATCCTTTTGCTAAAGCAAAATACGTGAAAACGAAAAATATTTGGAAGGTTTACTGGATGCGTAGTAACCTTAAATGGGCCCTATATGATCCTCTACCCGAAGTGAAAGGTGTTGACGAGTTTCTGGAAGCTGTTGACCAAGATGCTCATCACTGCTTCTTTGGATGAGAGTGTAAACTTATAGTGCCTTTTCTACCAGTTGGTCGGTGGAAATGAAAACACCCAACAAACAAGGTTACACTTTCTTGAAGCAATGAAAGCATTATTTATTCTTATATTCTCTCTGAAAGTCACTTTCCTTCTAGGTCAGGATTTTAGAAAAGAAATATCAATCACCGACTTGCGAAAATCTTTACCGGAAGGATATACCATACTGGATACGGCAACAGGTGATTTAAATAAAGATGATCTAGATGACCTCATCGTTCTTTACAGAAAAGTTAATGAGGAAGAAACTTCTGATGTAATCGATAATCCTGAAAAGAGACCACTAGCCATTTACCTTGGAGTAGGATTGGATACCTTTAGGTTAGCTGCTCTGAATGAAAATGTAGCTTACTGTTTTGATTGTGGAGGGATGATGGGAGACCCGTATCAGGCAATCGCGATAAAGAACGGGTATTTTACGGTTGAGCATTATGGAGGGAGTGGATGGCGATGGACAAGATATGTTACCTTTAAATATTCTCCGAAGGAAGGAATGTGGTATCTGCATAAAGATGGGGGGGATTCCTTTCACGCAGGAGAGCCGGAAAAAGTAACTACAAATATTATGACCGTTAGTGATTTTGGAGTGGTGCCCTTCGAGGAATATAATATTTACAGAGATATTGATTAAAGAACCGGAAGAAATATCAGTCTTATGACTAAAGAAGAATTAATAGAAAGGCTACAGTCCCATGGCCTGGACTGGTATCATAATGAAATAGAGCCACATTTAAGAAATACCATAGGTTTTATGATAGCCTTAGTGGCAAGCACCTTCCTTGTAAAAAAGAAGCTATTGGGCCTAGAGGCAGAAGGTTAGGGGGGTGTTTGTGCCTCAGTTCAAGTAATCGTTCCAATTCTGCATTCGGTCCAGGGTAAATTTTAGTCCTATCGCAAATGTCGGTTTCAAAATGCTTGTCATCTTTTTCAGTAAACAGCCCATCTTCATGGGCATAGACCAAATAGCTAACTCCTTTTTTGAAGCCGAAACCACAATCACCATCTCCAAGCCCGGTTATAATAGCCACTTCAGAGGCTGGGTTACCTTTTATAATTTGACTGATTTTAAAGCGAATTACCTGTTTTGAATAGAGTTGGGGAAGTTCATCAAGACGCTTTATTTCGGTCAAGTCAAAGGGTTCAATACTGAGGACTTCACCCACAAAGATTAAATCTGAAGATTGGTGAGACTCGGCTATGGTGGGTGTTGTGCCGCAGTCACAGGCTGTTGCTGACTGAATAGAAAGTAAGAATATTAGCAGTAGGGTGAGTTTCATGGAGTATGGCTGCTTTTAATCCTTCCACCATGCGCTCGGTTCCGGCTCTGCTTTTCCTTCCATCCTATTTGCAAAAGACTTCCACCCATAAGGGTAGTATTTTTCATTTGGACCAAATTCACTCGACCCAACATCTAAATCGCCGGATTGCGGAATTCTACTGTCGCCCCAGTTGGCAGTCATCGTATTTTCCTTGTTATATCCTGTCCAGGTGCCTGCAAACTGGTTGTTATTATACATGGCGGAAACATCCCAGAGGTCATTATACCGGATGGTCCCTTCTTTATCCTTGTACCAATAGGTGACAAACCTGCCTTGAAAGATTCCCGAATGCTTTGTTTTAGGGTCCTCGTAAAAAGTGTATTCTCCTGCAAGAATTCCTGTATTGCCTTCCGGGTTTTCCAGCGTTTTGAGGTAGTGAGATTCTTTTATTTCCAGGATGCCCTGAAAGGAGCATATATTATCCGCTACTTTACTTTTCCCATAGATAAAATACTGCCCCGTTTTTTCCTGGTTCTTAATAGCTGAAATAAACCTGATTTCCAACCGGCGGAAATTCTTTCCAATAAAACCTAAGCGCCTTTCGCTTCTGTTGCCACACCAGAATTCACTCAGGTCAAGCTTTTGAACTTCCTCCATATTGGAACCAATGGAGGTGTATTCATCATCTAAATCAATGATAGCTTTATAATTATCCAACCCGGATTGGGCGTAAAGACAAGTGGACAGCGCAAAAGATAGCAGGATGAAAATGATTTCTTTCATGGCATGGATGGGAGAAAGAGGTGTTAAGAAAGTGAAGATAAGGGATATTGTGGGAAAATAGGAACAGATGTAGGGAAATGTGATTGTTGAGGACTTAACTGCTAAAGGATGCTTTGCTTCAGCCGCCTCCATAGCTGGGCGTTACAAACTCTGATACTGCCACATCTTTATATTTTTCTCCGGGATAAACTTCTATGATTTCAAATTTTAAGCTGCTCCCATTGCTAAGCTGAAAGGGAGCATCGGGATACCGGTAACTTTTGAAGAAATGGCCAATATCGAACGATTGGTATTGCCAGGTATCCGCTAGTTCAACCAGGCACACTGGAATATCTTCATAGTACATTTTTAGCTTTTTTACCCTGGAGTTTGCCTTCCAAATGCTTTCAGATTTGCAGTAACCATTGAATATTTCAATTACGCCATTAAAATTTTTATAGTTAAATGGTTCTTCAGCGGATAAAACAAAGGAAAAGGATTGCCTGGCGCCATAGCCGCTGGCACCTTCTATCCAGGCCGTTGCTAAATCCAGGTCATGCAGGTTTTTCACACCGTAGCCAGCTACCTTACTCGACCCTAAAGTAGAGGTTGCGGTAGCTTTTCCAATTTTACCGGAGTGCCATCCCCACCTATCTCCTTTGTGGATTTCTTCTAAAGAATGAGCAAAGGAATTTTCACCCTTCTTTGCAACCGTTGAGGTGATAATCGCTAAGCCCTGTGATTGTGCCGGATGGGAAAACAGGATGAGAAGAAACAGAAGTTTTGTTGGTAGGCTTGTTCTAACGGAGAGGATAAACCTTAGTAAGCACTGCTCTTTTTTCATGCGATATCATTTTTAGTTGACTCCACTTTTCCAGCAGGTGGCCCCACTGGACATCGCAAAACGATTATTCCTTAACTTTAATAAACCTATCGGAATCAGCTAACCTTTCTAAAACAGTGCCAATGGGAGATGTCAGGTAGGGTATGATTGCCCTGTCATAGTTTGCTATCGTATTCAGGTCATAAATTTCTGTATTGGAAGGCTCATCCACATATTCCTGCGATTCTGTTCCGGAAAATAGGCGCCAGCCACTATCCATCTCATTGAAGGGGTCTTCCCGGTACATGTATCTCACCTGGAGTCCTTCCACGGTTATTTTATCCGTAGCCATACATCCTCCCATAGGAGGAAGGAGCCTTTTTATTTCGTTCGCCTTTAGTTTAAACTCTTTTTTCATATTTTGAATTTTTTCTTTCCCCAGGCCAGCACCTGCACACCTGCTGAATAATGCTGTAAAAGGGGTTCACCTATGAGGAGCTTATCATATTTTGGGTAAGAGACTTTCAGCTTTTCGATAGCTATTTGTTGAATAGGCCACTCGATATGGTGTACCTCAAATTCATTGACTGATTTACCGGAATCCTGATGTAAGGCATATCGCTCTGTCAGCCACTTATCCAGCTCACTTTTCTCCTTTACTTTGTTGCCGACAGCATAGTCAATGTATAAATGGTCATTAGCTGCTGCATTTCCTGATTTAAAAATACCCTGACCCCTTTGCATTTTAGAATAGCGGTAGGGCAATTCAGAAATGCCTTTTGCTACTTTACAGGATAGCCATTTGCTTCCTTCCATGCTCAGAAAATACACACCTGCTTTGTCATTGAAACGGGTGTAGGTTCTGATGTTGACCTCATGGAAATAGGAAATCGGAGAAAAGGGTGGCAGGTATCTGGGTCTGATGTTTTCCATGGTAAAGGCAACTACTGAAACCCATGCATGATCCTGGTAAAGGTCTATTTCCAGGTCGGGAGGAACATGCTTTTTTAACTCCTGCGTATCAACCTGCCAGTGCATAAATATTGCCTGATTCCATTCCTGATAGAACTTCCAGCTTTCCTTTGGTAAATTCCATGGTCTGTGACCGGTGGCCTTTAGTAGTTGATGATTCTTCACCTCAATTAATTATTTGTCTTTTTTGCTATTGTTTTGAGCCGGTAACCAATGGCAAAGAGCGCTCCTAGTATTATGTGACTGAAAATAGCCCCTACAATTGTAAACAATCGCCTGAGTCCATACCCATCATGGCCTAAATCAAGAAAAGCAGGATGAATAGTCAAAGTGAGGTAAATCACCATGTAAGCTCCCCTGAAAATAGGACGGTTTAAAAGTAGAGAAAATGTACTTAACCGCGCCGCGTCGGCTTTAAACTGTCAGCTATGAAGAAAAAAAGATTTACACCCCAACAGATTGCAAAGATTCTTAAAGAGTTTGAAGAAGGAAAAACAGCTGCTGAGATCAGCAGGGAATATGGCGTCAGCCAAGCAGCCTTTTACAAATGGCGTCAGCGGTATGGTGGCATGGATGCCAGTGAGCTAAAGCGACTTAAAGAGCTGGAGGAAGAGAATAGAAAGCTCAAACATATGTATGCCGAGCTAGCCCTTGATTTGAAGGTAGCCAAGGAGATCATCGAAAAAAAGCTTTAAAGCCCTGTCAGAAGAAGCAGATAGCAGAGGAGATAAATCAAGAAGTCGAGTGCGGTATCAGCAGGGCGTGCCGTATATTAAAGCTGAGCAAATCTGTTTATTATTACCAGTCCCAGAGGGATGATTCTCCCATAGTGGCTGCCTTACAACAAAAGGCTGAAGAGCATCCAAGAGAAGGCTTCTGGAAAGCATTTGGGCGCTTACGTAATGAAGGAAAGCCATGGAATCATAAAAGAGTCCATAGAGTTTATAAAGCCTTGGGATTGAACATCAGAAGAAAGGCAAAGAAGAGGCTTCCTCAGCGGATAAAAGAACCTTTAGAAGTTCCTTCAAGGCTGAATCACACCTGGTCGATTGACTTTATGTCTGATGCCCTGATGAATGGTCGGAAGTTTCGTTCCTTTAATGTAATGGATGATTATAATCGTGAAGCTCTGCATGTTGAAATAGATTATTCCCTGAAGAGTAACCGAGTAGTGTGGGTCCTAAACCACCTTATCAAAAGAAGGGAAAAGCCTGAGCGTATCCGAATGGACCGCGGCGGCGGACCGCAATGGACCTGAATTCATAGCCTCCCTAATGGAGGAATGGAGCAGGATGCATGGGATAGAGTTCATCTACATCCAACCAGGTAAGCCCACGCAGAATGCATATATCGAGCGGTTAAACGGCACCTATAGAAGGCATGTGTTAGATGTTTATCTCTTCGAGAACATCAATGAGGTAAGGGAGATAACCCAAACGTGGATGGAAGACTACAACTACCATAGGCCTCATGATAGCTTGGGAGGCCTATCACCCATTAACTATGCAAAGGGAATGAAAATTGAAGAGGGTGGTTAATTGTGGAAAAGTCTATCAACTTTACCACAATTAACCACCTGATAATAGTAGGATTTTATAAATTGAGCCAGTTCTAATTCAGGGGAGCTTACAACCAGAACTATGGCGTTGGCAATAAAGAATTTCCAAAAATGCTTCCATTCAAATAAAAGCCATATACTTATTGTTTAAAATAGCGGAGAGATTAAAATTAAAAGTGGCAGGATGCTTTCTTTCATTCAAAAAGAGATATTCTAAGGCAATCATGCTTTTGGAAGGCTTTTCAATATCATATCTTACCTTAACCGTTCTTTTAAATTCAGAATCTATTATTTTCTTTAATGCATACTGAACCTTTGGAAGTCCTGAGAGTGTATTTTGCCCCCAATATAAATGGTTATTTACCATATATTGATAATTAACTAAGTAACTTTCAACAACAATTTTATTTCCATATCGCCCCTGCCGCATCGTGGTATTTTCTTTGATAGAAATAACCTGTCCTTTGGTTTCTCCCTTCAACTGTTTCAGTTTAAAAGAATAAACCATTTCCGGAATAAAAACGAAAGAGATTAAGCTGATGATTAAAAAAGCTATTCCTAATAACCAAAGAATACTCTTCTTATCCCAGAAAAAATAAAATGGAAGTTTATTCTTCATTACCCTTCATACTTAAAAAGTGATGCAATTCATGCTAAAGAGAATAGTATGTATATGATGTGAAGTGAGGTCGGAACCAAAAATACTGATGTAGCCCAAATTCTCTGTTGCCGGTATTTTACCTCATACTCATGCAGGTTTCGGGTAAACCTAATCAGGTAAACGATTGAGGCAATCCCCAGAAGGGAAGAAAGAAAAAGTATGGGGAAGAAGAAATTAAAGTTGTAGGAAAACATTGCGCCTGCACTGCTTTGCTCATTTGGAGAAACAAGATAAGTCAAGCCAATAGTGGTTGCTGAAAGAAAGGAAAGAACTAATGATTTCTTCCATGCTCCAGTTTTTAAGCGCTTACTAAGATAGGTCATCTAACAAGGTAATTCCTTCCACTTTTTGCTTTTTATAAAGGGAAGATAAGGGTTTGGATCTAATTATCCTAAATCAAAATCAAGTCATCAATGGTTTTGAAGGAGGGTGTGGAGAAACTCATAAGTGGAGTAGGTAAGGTTGAGTGGGACAAAAGGAAATGCTTAGAACCGCTATCTTTTTCGGAGATATACAGGCTTCACCGCTTCCGCTCTAATCGCTATCAAAAGCTACCGGCTTGGCTTTGAAGACAAGGCAAAGAAGGTCGCCGAAAGTCTGCTGGATTAAGTCGCACAAACCATTCTTTTTGAGGTGGAAGCCCCAGTTCGCTGCACTACTCCTGCAAAGGTCAGTAGAGAGGAGGTTAAACTGCCGGCTGCTTATCGGATGATTTTCTGATTCAGGAAAGCCCAAGCCTCTGCCCGCAGGATGTCAGGGCTTTCAGCGGTGACATTGACCAGGTAAAATGCTTCCTGGGTGTTGAGCGTTTGCCAGCGCCAGTCCCACTGGCTGCCTGTTTGCTGCCGACCGCTGTCGTACCACCACATGGTATAGAGGGTACTGCCTTCTTTTTTGAGCTCTGCGATAGAAACCTCCAGCTGCCCCAGCCTGGAGGTGCTGATATGCTGAAATTCATAACCGCTTCCCTGCCAGCATATCAGCGGATTATGATCCGCATTGTAGGCCTCTACAGGAGGTTTGATATAAATCAGTGCACGCTCATTGCTGAGCTTGTATACTTCACGGACCCTCTCTGTCTGGTAAGCGGTAAGCGGTAATTGGGTGGTGTCGGGCTGCCGCGGGCTTTTAGCGCCGTTCTTCCAGCATATAAAGCTGAAGCAGAGGAATAGCACCACCAGGGCCCCATAGAAGTGGATGCCCGGACTGTTTTTTTGCTCGCCCGGGCTTGATGCGGGCACTGTATGTTTTTCTTTTCCTGCCAGGTTTTTGCTGATAAAGTAGAAAGGGAGCAGACTGTAAATAAAAAAGGTTATCAGCCCCAATACTTCATGAAACCAGTGTTCCGGCATGATTCCGAAAACAATCAGGATTACAATCCTGACCAGGTTACCCATGATGTTAAGGGGAAGCAGCAGCAACAGCAGCCCTGCCAGCTCCGGAAGCTTCCAGGATTTTCCCTGGCGCTGGAAATAAGCCAGCATGAGCAGGGCAAAAAGAAAGGAATAGCGGAGCATATATAGACCAGCGCAGGCGCTGTCGACCAGAAAGTCCCTGCCGTTCAGTTGAATAAGGTTGCCCGAAATCTGGATATCAAAGCCGGCCAAGGCAAGAATGTCTCCAGCGGCCTCGGAAAGGCCCAGGCGGATGGGGAAGCTTATGAGCCTGCTGATATACGGGAAAACAGGAGAGAGCAGGAGCAGGTGTATGGGCAGCAGGATACTCAGCTTAGCCCGCCACTGTTCCAGGAGAAACAGCAGGGCAAAAACCAGCATACAGTATACCCCAAAGGTAGTCGTAAAGGGAATGGAAAGCAGGCCGCAAAGGAGTGCTAACCAAAAGAAGCGCCTGCCGCCCTTCTGCTTTTTCCATTGCAGGCTGAATGGAAGCAGCAGGAGTCCCAGCCAGAAGAAGGTGTCCTGGTGCAGGATGTAAGTAGGCTTGTGCAGGAAAAAGAACAGAATCATTACCAAGCCCATGGCCAAAACGGGCAGCATCGCCCGGCTTCTGCCGGTTGTGCGGGCAATCATAAGCTGAAAGGCTTCTTTATCCATAGCCAGCTGATGAAAACCAGTCCGAGCAGAATCAGGGCCCATTCATGCGGCTCGGGAACAGCCCCGGAGGAATCAATGACTGCATTCCCCAGAGAGCTCTTATCCTCCTCAATGCCGAAGCGCTTATAATCTTTCAGGCTTTCCAGCACGATAAGGCTGGATACGGGCGTCACCACATTGCCAAGGCTTGCTTCCTTTATCATTTCATCATTGATGAATGCTTTGTTGAAATAATTGCGGCCGATACTTCTGAGCACCTGGTTGTAAGAAAATAAGCGCAGCAGGTGGTCAGGTGCCCTTGCTTCAGTCTGTGAAATGGTCGTATCCGTCCCACTGCTTCTGGCAATAAGCATGCCTGCCGGAGCAAGGGCAACAGCCTCCTCTTGCCTGTAAACTAGGGGGAAACGCTTATTTTCGTAAAATTCCTTCAGCAGGCTAAAGGAGCCACTGGCATACTGGAGTACCTGAAACTCCTTGAGCGAACGAATGTAATCGTTCGGTGTGTCATTCAAATCGAAGACTCTGATTAGCTCCGCTTTACTGATGTGGCTGAATAAGTTTTCGCTAAAAGCAGCACCCTCGATGTCTGATAAATTCGGCGTTGCCTTATTGCCTTTGGTAATAAGCAGCGACCGGCCTGCCTGTTCCATTTTGTGAAAGGGGAAAAGCGTAAATTGCGGTAGCTGGCCTTCAGCCAAAAGCCTTTTTATTTCTTCCGGCTCCATGTGCTCCATCCTTCCGGAGAGGAAATGGTGTATCCGGAATGGCTTGCCAGGGAAAATTGCCGCAATCTCATCTATTTCATCGCTGCTCCAGCCATTATGTAAATCCAGGTAAATATGCTCCGGGTGGAAAGGGGTATATCCTGCTTCCAGTTCCTGAACGGAATAGGAGCTGCCCTGGTAAAAGAAAGGCTTTTTAGCCAGTGCTACCGCAGGGGTAGTGATTGTCCATTGCGGGATGTACATCCCTGACCAGGCAAAGCTGTTGCCATTGCTGGATAGTTCCAGGCTGCTGTTAAGCACTTTGTTGGTGCCCTCTATCAGGAGATTAACAGAGCCACGGGCTCCCTCATAAGCGGGGCCTTTAAAGAAAATGCTATTATAGCTTAACTGTCCGTTTTCTAATCTGAGCGGAGAGCTAATGCCAATCTTGAACTGCCGGTCTTCCCGGGGCGTGCAGGGAAATACCCTTACCCTGATTTTGTTGCCTTCCATCCAGTAAACCACGGAGGGGTCTCTTGCCTCACGGCCTACAATGGTGTTATAAGCCTGCTCCGCTTTTCCCTTGGTTGTTAGCCTGGCCTTTGCTTCCTGCCCTTCAATCCACAGGGACAGGGAAGAAACGGCTCCTCCTTCCGGAAGCTGGAAGGTATATAAAGCCTCTTCCTGGCTGAACCAGCCGGAGTTCTGGTCCTGCGATTCATTGCGGATGCGCAGGATTATTTCCGTATATGCCAGCCTGTAGGCAGGGAAAAGCTGCACATTCGTGATTACATCACTGGTCTTTAAGTTGAGGCCGGACCAGAAGCGGTCTGCAGTTTCATGTCGCAGGTTGTAGCGCGCATCCAGGATTTTAATCCGGCTTTCCCTGTCCAGCGCTAATTTTCCCTGAAACATACCAGCAATGGTTAAGAGAGGGTCGTGCAGCTTTTTGCCTTCAAAGCGAAAGCCCTGGTCAAACCAGCTGTCATTTTCCCTGGATTCCTGGTACACCAGCCCGCTCTTCAGGGCCATTTCCGTAAACCAGTCATCCGGGAGTGCCTGTGCAAGCCGGACCCAGTCCGGAAGCTCAGCGGAAGTACCAGGGATGTGTTGCTGGTGCTGAACCTGGCTTACCTTCTGGTTCAGCTTATCCCACTGATATACATAATAACCCATCAACATAAAACAGCAGGCGGAGCCGGAGACCAACACCATCCAGCTTCCCTGCTGCCTAAGCAGGTCCCTTATGAGTACAACAAGCACGGCCACAAAAGCAAGCGGCACCAGGGCATGGAGGGAAATCCCCAGGAACGGAGAGGCAAGCAAGCCGATAACTACATAGGGGAAGATGAGCAGGCTTTGGTAAAGGTTGAACACCAAGGCAAAAGCCACAAAGAATAACAAAAAAGAAGCGGTCCTTTTGGGTATGGAAGGAGTGATTAGGCAATAGGCCAGCAGGAGATTTTCCATTACCAGGAAAATGCTGAGCCAGCTTACTGACTCCTGGAAGACCGGCAGCGTCTGGTTCAGGGCATAAGCACTGATATTGAACTGGAGTAGCAGCAGGATATGGTAAGGTTTGGACTTGCCCCGGAAAAGCCGGAGCAGGCGCAGCTCCCTTGTAAACATCAGGTAAAGGAGGTAGATAATCGCTATCCCGTAATGGATAAAGAACAGGTGAGAAAATACATCGCCTGAGCTGATATGCAATGGATAGGTAAAGCTATAAAGCAGTGCGGAAATAAGCAGCATAAGAAGCCCTACTGTCAAAGGCCTGTCCTGTTGCAGGTTTTCAAGGATGGGTTTTATAAGTAACTTCCTTTTTAAAGCAGATAAATAGCTTTTTTTAGGGCGATGGCTTACCTCCTTGGAGGATGTGGTGATGTTCATGGACGGATGCTTTGGAACCCAAGGTAAATAACAAGCCTTAACAATGCCATCTGGTGTATGAAAACTGTTAAAAAAATTAGTTTTATTATAATATAGAAATGATGAAAGAGGGCAGGATTTAATCCCGCCCTGCCAGTTAAAGGATGGCCTGCTTATCAGTGGAAAAGGCGCAACGGAAGTGTATTAACGTTCTCTTTTCTATCCCTTATTCATGCCAATTAAAGAGCAAAGCAGCAGTACATTGCCCCTTTGCTCTTGGTCCTGTTGTACAGGAAGCCGTAAAAGGCAGGCCTATTTCCGAAGAATTAGCCGAAAGGTTAGCTGCGTTCGCAGTTCCTGGCCGAATTAAAAGTAACTTTTCCTGGTGTCAGGAATAATTAATGAGCCAAAGCCCTTTTATTAAAGCTCTAAATAAACCAGCCCTAACACACGGGGAGTCTGTTCCTTTTTATGTTTTTTCTTACAAGTTTTTGTTTTAACGTATAGCTATCCTTTACTTTAACGGCAGAATTTGGTGGTATGAAGAGTCCCGGTTAAAGACTTCACCTTCCATTAGTTCTTCTACTTTAAGAGTTAGCAATAGTGAAAAAACCTGTTTATTTATTGTGTTTGCTGGTTTTGCTAGGGTGCGATTATGTGCTGGAAGATGAGTATTTCAAAGTAGTTGCTCCTCCCACTACAGAAGATGTTCAGTTAAGCCTTCCGGATGTTGGGGATACCATCTATCTGTTTACCAAAACTTTGGTGAAATACAGAATTGAATCTGGCTCTAAAGAAATCCTGAAACTGGAGGTTTTTTTAGATGAAGAGCCTGTTTCTACTGATTCCCCTGAAGCTTATGCCTTTTGGGTGGATGCCCGCACGTTTCCTACTGGTTATTATCCTTTACGCCTGGAGTTTACTATTTCCGGTGGTAGTGGAAGCCTGGCAGATATAGGGGGAGTAGAAACTCAAAAAGTAAAAAAGGAGTGGACGATTTTCATGGATAAAACTCCTCCAGGGAAAGTAGCGTTTGAGGAAATATATCCTGAGTCGGGTACGCTGATGCTCCGCTGGTCACCTTACCCGAACAACAATTTTCAGGCCTATGAGCTGGAAAAATATTGCTTTGATTCAAGATATGAAAAATACTACCTCTGTGGTACGCTTACCGTTGCTGAGCAGTCGGAAATGGAAATTGCAGATAGTGCTTTTATAGGAGGAAAGGCGCTCTACAAAATACGCGTAAAAGGCTCAGACCAGTACAGTGATTTTAGTGATAAAACCTATGCCTTTGCCATCGATACGAAGTTAAGGTGGCAGTGGATAGCTGATAACGACCTTGAACTGGTTTGGGAGAAAAGTCCTTTCCATGAAAACCTGCGACATTATGAGCTTGGGCAAAAAAACAGTTATTCACCTGCCATTCTAACAAATACTTCGGATACTGTTCATTTTTATTCCTTTGTTTTTGGGGAATGGTCCCTTTACGAGCTAAAGATAGTTCCTAAATCTGAACAGGAAAGAAATATGTTAAGCTTTACCACTGAAATTTACAAGGGAGACAAAGTACATTCTTTACTGAATACTGCTTTTTTCGATAGGACAAGGAATCGATATTATGCGCTTAATAAAAGCGGTAAATGGACTCCGGATTCTCTGATAATGATTGGAGCTGAGACCAATTTCATTGAAAAAAGATTGGGGCTGGAAAATAATTCTGCCTTTGCCGTTTCGCCAAACGGGCAATGGGCCTATGCTGCTTACGATGATGTACTTCTGAAAATTGATCTCAATACTCTTGCCGTTCAACAAACCTATTCTTTTACTGATCTGGAGAATAAAGATGCCGTGCTTAAACCTTATCGAGGTATGTTTGTGAATGATAGCAATCATTTAATGCTCGAGCTTTCTACAGGTAATTTTGTTGTTGATATGCATTCGTTTTCCATCCGGCACAGGACCTTTGATAGAATTCACATGATTTCACCGGATGGCAGCCAATTGTACAAAAAGGGAGCTTTGCATACCTGGAATGGAAGAAGTTATGTAGAAGTAGGTCCTCTTTATCAACCCGAAAACCTTCGGAGAGTAAGGCAGTATGCAGCGGATAGCTTACTCCTCATTTATACAGATTGGTTCAGTATTGTAGATGCTCAAAGTGGTACGGAGCTTAAAAGGGTTCCTTTGAAGTCGGAATGGAATAAAAGTAATAGTGTAAGCTACGACCCGCATCATCATTTGCTGGGTCAGTACATTCCGCAGGAAAACGAAAAGGAGGTGGATTTCGAAGTATACAATCTGCTTACCGATGAGTCGCGGAATATCCGGATAGGAAATACTCATAGATATGGTTTTTTTATATTGAATAATAAGCTTGTATGTTCAAAAGGATACATTCTTTCGCTGGATTAGCCCTGATGAGTGGACTTATGCTCTTTGCTATTGTCCGGCAGGGGTATGCCCAGGAGGTTACTCCCTCTTCCATTTTCCTGAACGTAGGCTATTCTACTTATCAGCTAAATCAGCTGAAAGCATACAACGCATTTGTTTTAAATTCATTACCGGTAGAAGGCCGCTTAGTAACTGATTTTCCAGGATATGTGATGTATTCCGGCGGGTTTTATTTCTCCAGTGAGCCCGGATTTTTCGGGCTGTACTTAGGGCACAGTTCTACAGGAAGCAGGGTTAGTTACAACGATTATTCCGGTCGCTTTCGCTTCGACCAGTTGATCCGAACAAACACAGTGGGAGGTGAAGTCGGGCTTCCTATCGTGAAAGAAAAGGGATTGGTTTTAAATGGTTCCCTGCGTTACCTCTTCAATATAAATACGATTGAGTTCGATTTCGAGTACCAGATACCTGGTGAATATGATTTTCAGGCAGTGAACTTTGATAGTTTTACTCATGGGATTCAGCCAACCATCAGCCTGACAACAGGTTATAGATACTGGCTGGCAAAAATTGAATGTGGGTATGAAATACAAACGCCGGCAAAGCTTTTATTAAACCAGAACCATGATGTTTTCCTTCTGGATGAGAATGAGAAGGAAGTAAAGTATAATGGGGCAGGCGTAAGACTTCAGTTCGGAATCGGCTTCAGTTTCCTAGAGTAAAATGGAATGGCCTCAATACCTGTCTACTCTTCCTTCACTGAATAAATTAGAAGTTCAGCTTAACTATTTTATGAGAACTTTAGCTTTTTCTTCAATACTTCTGCTATCTGCCCTGTTTGTTTCCTGCTTGGACGATAAGGGTATGGTAGAAATGGAGCCTGCCTTTGTAACCAGCCAGCACTCTGATCCGGAGATGAACTATATCTTCCTTGATGCGCACATTGATGAAGACCAGGAACCTTTAATTATTGATAGAATACAGGACCACGGGTTTGTATGGTCTGCTGAAGAGGAAAATTCTATGGAGCATTCTAAAGTGGTTAGCCTTGGGAAAAGAAAGGCTCATTATGCTTTTTCAGGGCTTGTGAAAGGGCTGAAAGGTAGTACTACCTATTATGCGCGCGCTTACATTCAAATGAATGATCAGGTATATTATGCAAATGAAATATCCTTCAGGACAAAACAGGGAAACTGGGCCAGGATGGCCGATTTTCCAGGGGTGTCGAAAATGAATGCCACTGGCTTCTCGCTTAATAATAAAGGGTATCTGGTGGGAGGTACGGAAGTATGGGAATATGACCAGGGAGCCAACAGCTGGAGTCGCAAAAAGGATTTTCCAATAGAAACCAGCGGAGCGACCAGCTTTGTTATTGAAAATATAGCATATGTGTATTGCGGAGGCTTATGGAAATATGAAGCGGCCCAGGATTCCTGGATTTCCATCGAATCGCCGCAGGATGAATGGAGGTATTTAGGATGTGAAGGGGTAACTTCTTTTACATCCGGTGGCAAAGCCTATCTGGGTGGCGGAAGAGGAAACCTAAATAAAAATCTGTTGGTTTATGACCCCGATCTTAACGAATGGACCTATTCCAAATTTCAGGCTCCCAATGTTGCCTTTGCTTCGGGTTTTTCCCTGAATGGTGCAGGGTACATTGTCGGAGGAACTGAATCAGGGAACGTTCTTTCCAGCACTGTTTTGAGATATAATATTCCTGAAGGTGATTGGGAATGGCTGGAGCCTTTCAGAAATAAAAATGGTTTGGAAACGGAAAGAACAGGGATGGTCTGTTTTCAAATCGAGAATAGGACCTATCTGGGAATGGGGTATGGGACCGATCCGGGAATGGCTGGAACGGATGTAGAAAGCCAGTCAGACTTGTATGTTTATGATCATTTTGAAGATCAGTGGAAAGTCCGGGCAATTCCGGTGGAAGTAGATGAGGATATTAATGTTAGATATTTAGGACGTTCAGGCGGCGTATCATTTGCAATTGGTAATAAAGGGTATATGGGGCTTGGAGTGAAAAAGAGATATAATTCGGAAACAGAAGAAATAGAAGAGCAACTATTAAATGATTTCTGGGAGTTTTCCGTAAAATAAATTCTAAAGAATAAATTCTTCCTGGAAGCGATTTAAAATGTACATTGAGAGGCTGCAGAAATTCAAAGGGCTACCAGGCTTGAAAGGCAGGGCTTTTGATGCAAGAACCCAACTCATCGGGCGCTCTGCTCCGAAGCCGGAAAGTCTATTCCTTTTGAAGTTCCAGGCGCGGAACCTTCGCTGGTTTACCGGTCACGGTCAGTACTTTCATTCCTGCGGAATGAGTTTCTTCCTGTCAGTCATTGAAGGGTTTTTCCTTCCCCTTCTCAGGGTGAATATCTGGCAAGTTAACAGGCAGTCATTTGATAGTGGGAAACATCAGGCTCAACTGCCCCCGCTCCAGCCAAACGGAAACCCGCTCCGCTAAGGCTTCGCAGGTTTCCTTTCCGCTTCCGCTCTGCATGCCACCAACATTCCGGGAGGCGCTCATCCTCGTAGCAACTCCTCCTGCCGGAATGTCCGTGGCCCCTTCAGTCCGGGCAGCAGGCTGTGGAAGTTATGTGTAAGAGGGTGTAAAGGAAATTATTCAATTCAGGAGGTAGGGGTGCCAGGCTTTTTTGTGTTTTTAATATAGTAAGGTTAGGCTGAACTGCATCAAACCTGTAGTCTGGGAAAGGTGTCAGCCTGTTTGCTGAGCTATGCCTACGGAAGTATCACCTGTGTCTTAGAAGTTTTTGCAGGAGGTAACTGCCGGATTTTTTGAAAATGGGAAAGGCCATAACTCTTGTGCCTGACCGACCTGTTGCTTTATTTTTTATTTTACCATTGCCCATGCTGTATAATCACGAAAATCTACCCAACCCATTTCAGCTCATCATGGAGCAGCTCGATTCCCTGGAGCGTAAAATTGATAAGTTGATGCATGAAAAAGAAACAGGGAAGGCTGTAGCCGCTGAGGATGAGCTGTTGACGGTTCAGAATGCTACCGCCTTTTTGCGAATTTCTCCCTCTACCTTATACCAGTTAACCTCCAGGCATGAAATCCCTTTCATGAAAAGAGGGAAACGGCTTTATTTCAATAAGGAGGAGCTGCTGCAATGGGTGGAGGAAGGTCGAAATACCCCCTTAACCGAAATGGAAAAGCAGGCTAAAGTGCAGAGCTACCTGCGTCCGCTAAAAAGAAGGAAGCTGAGATAACAGCAAGTATATCCAGGCTTTCATAAAAAGACTCATTTTCCTCTAACTTATCTTTGCTAAACCACTCCCATAAAAAAGGCTCACCCTGAGCGCGCTGTTTTTTGAAAGCGGGCTGAGTGTGTTGCTGAAATGGGAAATGCTAAAGAAGGGTTTAATAAGGGCCACAAGCTGTGTTTACGCTTCTTCTCTCATCGCCTCATCCACCTGCCTGAAAAAACCAATAAGCCAGTACATATTCTCCGCATTACGGTCGAAATTGATAGGAGGAGCATCATTGGTGAAAATGATGTAGCTAAAATATACTTCAGTAGGTTCTCCCGGAACTCTCGGACCTATGTAAGGTCAGACAATAGCTAGCCCTGTGCTTGCTGTTGAGGAGAATTCAGACACACCATTAAACGCTATGGTTGCAGGAAAACGGGCTGTTTCACAAGGAGGTTGAGGCTAAGGATAGAGAATTGCCTATAGACTTCTCGTCCTATCATTAGTATATTACCAGCCATTGTACCTTCTTGAGTGAACTTTTTAATGTATTGGTGGTAGTAGAAAAATATCGACCAGATATCGACCAGGTATCAATTATTTAAGGCTCTTTTGGTCGATATAATAACGCCTTCCTTTATTTTCCCCCTGAGCAATTAAAACCTCATTACTGACCATTTCATCGTTTTCAGCGAGCTGCTTTGAGGCAGAGGCACCAACATTTATAGTTCGTTGAGAAATTATTTTATTGATTTTCTCTATGGTTGCATCCTTTACCTTTTGTTTTGCTGGCGGTTGTTCTTCATCATCCTCGATTCCTATATGTATCTCTCCACCATATGCATTAGCAAAAGCCACACAATCTTTTGCCAACTCATTCCAGTCAGGAGAACTACCCTGAACTACTTTTAATGACTTTTTGTCAAAATCGCTATTCTCTATCATGCAGTTTTTTGTAGTTTGTTAGCTGAGAATTCTCTACTCATTTAACCGACCAAAAGGAAGTATCTTTTAAGAGAATTGAGGTGAGATGCTTTCCATGCTTAGTTATAGGAGTAAAGGTAATAAATATGCTTATTACGAGGTGACGCTCTACATAATTTAAGCAGGAAATTTATTTCTAGAGTATCGCAAATTGATGTGCACTACCATGAATGACACCGGCCCCTGTTTATAACTCATCGTTTCTCTGCATCGCCTCCTCCACCTGCCGGAAGAACTGGATAAGCCAGTACATATTTTCAGCAATGCGGTCGAAGTTCAGGGGCGGGGCTTCCTGGGCAAAAATGATGTAGGTGAGGTAGACCTCCATCAGGTTTTCCCGCAGCTCCAGGGGAGGGGAAAAGCTGATGAGCTGGTTGAATTTCTCCACCGCCTCTTGTGTCAGGGGAGAGTCTTTGGGCAGTAGCAGGATTTTTTGCTCTTTGGTGTCTTTTTCCATGACGGTGGCTATTTGTGGTGAAGGGGACTCACTTCTTTTCTTCTCATTTTGTAGTACCATTTGCGGTACCAGTACCTGTGGTACATATTCCGCCAGCGGGTATGTTTGTCTACTACTTTTCGGCCGGCTCCCTCAGGCCAGAGGGTGCCGATTGCCTGAAGCTCTTCCATCATTTTGCGGATATCTGCTTCGGTATAATGCTGCTGGCCATAGCCGCAGAGGATAAAGTAGTCCTGCAGCAGCTTGCGTGTTTCTCCTTTCCGGCCGAAGCTTTCTGCTGCCAGGGTGGAGAGAAAGTCGTAAATCAGTTGATCGGGCTCTACTTCCAATATTTTGCAGAGCATCATCAGCTGGCAGGGCAGCTGGAGCCGTGCCTCGGCCACCTGCATGCCTTCCCAGGGCTTTTGTTTAAAGAGCATTTTCACGGCAGTAGTGGTTCAGGGGTAAAAGATTGATGCGTTTTTTGTAGTGAAAGGATTTGTCCTTGACACAGGCAGCGGGCCATGAGCAGCAGCTTACGGCTCCTGCTCAAAAGGATATGGCACTCTCTTTCCGTTATTGGAAAATCAGCGGCATAACGACCCTGGCAGTAGGCCTGCTTGAGCAATTGGAAGAGGTGCACTTCTTCGGGGGTATGACGGGGAAAGATACCTGCCAGGGCAGCAGAAAAGCGGCTGGTGTAACGGCTCATCTTGTCGAGGTTGTGCGTGGTGGGACGGTAGCCGGTAAAGACCAGGTGAATGGCCGTATAGCTGTGCTCCAGGCTCTGGTGGAGCAGAAAGGCAGAGAGGCGAAGCTCCTTCCTGAAAAGAGAAAACTGCGCACTCCTGAGGAAAGCACGGCTCAGGGAAAACCAGCGATGGAAATGCTGCCGGGCCAAGGTAGCAGGAGGTAGGGGGCAGGAGATGGGTTCCTCTAAAGGAGTGCTGCCGCTGTCATAAAGCAGGATGCCTTCTTTTTGTAGTTCGGGAAAGAGGTAAGGGTTGAGCTGCCGCATTTGCCGGAACTGAGCGGTGGTATGCACCAGGGCATTGATGGGAATGCCTGCTCTGCGGCAGCTTTCTTCCAGCTTTTCCTGCAGTTCTTTTCGCTGCTGGTTTTGAGCATCAGGAAGGAGGATTAAAAAGTTCAGCCGGTCAAGGTAGGGCTGGGGCGATTCAGAAGTGTCCTTTAAGGAAGAGGGCAGGGAAAGCAGCAGGATTTTCTCTGCCTGCGTTTGTGCCTGCATCAGCTGCAGGGCCTGCCGAAGCTTCTGCTGAAGCGCAGCAGGCAGATGATAAGTGGAGGTGTACATAATCTTTTGAATTTAAAGGGGTGTAGCATCTTATATTCATTTTTTCTTATCTTGCCATCGAACTGTTGTTACGGCTGTTGTTGTAAAGGAAGTGTGTTGATGGCTGGTATCCCACCAGCAGTCCTTGTAGCTTACAGGCACCTGCTTGTTTTATACCATAAAAACTTAATCTAAACTTGTCGTTATGAAAGCCGCCACCATGCCAGAGAAAGTACATGAAGGAAAAAATGTAAAGCGCATCCGGGAAATCCTCGGCATTAAACAGGATGCTTTAGCCTTTGAACTGGGCCTCTCCCAGCAGGCCGTATCACAAATGGAACAGAAAGAAAGATTAGAACCCGAACTCCTGGAAAAAGTAGCCCAGCAGTTAGGCGTACCCGCCGAAGCCATCAAAAGCTTTAATGAAGAGAAAGCTGTCAATATCATAGCTAATACCTTTAAGGATAATTCATCGAATGTAGCATATCAATACAACTTCAATCCTATTGATAAGATTGTAGAACTGTATGATGCCCTGCTGAAAGCTGAAAGAGAGAAGATTACCCTGCTGGAGAAGATGATGGAGAAGAAAGGCTAACCCAAAGTTGAGTGGCTCTAGACCTCATGCTCCTACTCATTGGTTTGAAATATGAAATAGGACTCTAAATCTCTCAGCACTGTTGAGAGAAACTTGTGGGGTTCAATTACCTGTCTGGTCAAACCATTCTCTTTAAAGAGCCGGAAACATATGGATATACAAGCAGAGAAACTGGAGTTGATTGCCCGCTTAGCAGTCATTGAAGATGGTGCCCTGATTGCCCGGCTCAGAGAGCTGTTAGACCAGGAGCAGGAAAAAGGAATGGCTGAACCGGCAGAGGAAGAGTTGGTGAAAAGAGCCAAGGCTTCCCTGCAGTCTGTTGCCGATGGAAAGAGCAGGAATATCAAAGCCTTTCAGGAAGAGGTGGAAGTGAGGAAGAAACATCGGACTATATCGTAGAGATTACACCTGAAGCAGAACAGCATTACCTGGAAATGCTGGATTACTTTTACAGGTATCATACCGTAGAACGTGCAGATAAGAAATCTGCAGAACTCCTGTCTGTGGCTGTTTCTCTTGAACAACAGCCCTACCGTGGAAGAACTGAAGAGAAGCTAGCTTTTCTGGGCAAAGCTCATCGCTTTTTGCTCTACTATTATACCCCTCACCATACTATTAAGATCATCTATTTTGTTCTACGGCTATGCATGAGCAAAAGCTAGGCAAGCGGAATAAGTAGTAGCCTAAGGCTTCAACAGCATTTTAGAGCCAGCTATCGAATTGTAACACTTTTAGAGGTAGAAGCCTAAAGTGAAGGCTCTTGTTAAGGGGGGTAGGGAAAGGAAGTTGCTGGTTCCTGGAACTATTCTGGTCCAGGAGATTTTTAGAGAAGTAATTTATTTCCCGTGTTTACCCCAGCACACCGCACCAGGCCACGTGGGAAAAGCCTGTTCATTCGGCTCGTTCCTCTCTCTATTCACAAGCTTATCCCACCCCACGCAAGCATCGCCCGCCTTTCCGTTCCGCCCCCGCTGCACTACAAGCCGCCCGACCCTTGCCCTGCCTCCCATAGCCCCTTTACGTTAAGGTGCCGGGATAGGTAAAAATAGCGGCCATCTCGCCAGAAGAAAGTCAATAGAGAAAATATGGACATGAAACAGCGATGTGTTCAGTTCTTGATTTATTTTGAACATGTTTGCTTGTTCTGTTCAGTGATTGGACATATATTACCTTATGTCCATAAAATGCCTAAAAATGAACATGTAAAGATGAGCAGCACCCAACATGATAGAAACGAATATCGTCTATTTCCTGCAACTATCATATGCTTTCAGGTAAGTCTTGATGCGAGCCAGCATCTCAATGATTTCATGGGATGAAGGAATGCTGTCGGACCAGCTTAGTTGAGACAACTCCCGGGTATAGGTATCATTAAGCTCTTTCCAGCTAGCATTAACGTCTGCGAACAGCGGAGATGCTGAAAGTGGTAAATGGAGCCAGTCTCCTGAAAAAATGTTATGCTGTTCATCGTCGGTCATCACTAAGTCAATGAGCTGATAATTTCCTTCTGTCAAAATCTGACTGCCCAGGTCCGCTTGATTCAGTAACATACGCATATCGTAGAAATGCCTGATTTTGTCTTTTAAATAGGAAGGGCCGCTATAGGATAAGCGGATGAGGGACATGAGCTTTTCGAAAAATGTTCTTTCTCTCTTCAGGACCCTGACTTGGAAGGGCTCTAATTGATAGGCTATAATAAGGTCGGTATAACCCTTTACTTCCAGAAACTGGGATATATATGTTCTGATGGTGCCTTCCTCAAATGGAATAGGATTGGTGAAAGTGTTAATTTCCAGCTGTATATGCTCTCTTATCTGACCAAAATCGTTTTCCTGAAGTACTTTAGGGTACCTGTAAAAGGTTTTGCGGTTTCTGCCTCGCTTCTCTTCATTGGGATGCCTGAAATACTCAAGCAAATGTGTCAGCTCCTGCTCTGCAGCTTTCATCTGTTTTTTGAGCTGGTTGTCGGTCATCTGGCCTTCTTTCAGAATTGCAAGGTCAATATCCTCTGAGAAACGGTCGATACAATTGAATGCTTTGGAAAGGGAGGTGCCACCTTTAAATATGATTTTATCTTTAAAGGCTGAGTTGGATAGGTTTTTCAGAACATGCGTGACCCAATAATCTTTCTCTATAAAGATATCTCTCATATTGAAATGGACTGCCGTTGCCCGGATTGCATCCTGAAAATCGGCTGAGTTGTGAAAGGTCATTGGATATTCCATGCTGCCCTGTTTGGTAGCAGCTTTTCGTTGATGCCTATATTGTACTTGGTAAGTTTGTTCAAAGAGTCGGAAAGCTTTTGGGTGGGAACTGGGCTGCCCAATTGTTGTAGCATAGCTCCCAGTAAGGCCCTTGTGGCTGCATTATAGCTGTCGGCCAGCTTTACCATCTGCTTTTGCTCATTGATAGTAAGCTTATCAATCTTTTCTATTAAAACCTGCAGGGCGTCATCAACCGAAGTGTCCGGAATGGTTTTAATGTCTTTAATGGCATCGAGCAACTGAAGTAAAGGGATGTCCTGGCGCCTGATTTTGCTCAGGTCTCGTTTCTGGTACTTTACCTTATATCCCTGGATATTTTTGGGAGGGAGCGGCTTTTTAGAGGCGATTTCCAGGACATTGGATACCTGAGTAGTGAGTCCCAGGCGATTGTATACGTTAATCCCGGTGAGATAACCGGTCTGTTCCCCGTTTTTGTTTGTTAGGGCCTCAACAACAACAGATTCCCTGGGCCTTAACTGCCCGAACCTGGATTGCTCTGGCTTGTAGTACTTGCCTTTCGACAAACGAACAATCTCACCCTGACTGGTAAGGCGGCTTAAAGCCATTGCCAGAGCAGACTCATCTATTGCTGTAGCATTAAACCGATTGTAGCCAAATAAGGTACCTGGTTTTATTCGCGCTATTGTTTTTTTAACAAGTGATGCTGTAGAAGCCATTGCTGTTTAATTATGGTGAAGAAGCAGTAGGTAAATACAATTGCTTCTTATCCTGTTGCTAAAGGTATAAACGAGGATACAGATAAACAAGTTTCTGATATAATGAACTTAACATCTATTTACTTGTGATGATAAGGTAGGAGGGGTAAAAAGGTGATGATGGAATTGTGTAGGAAGTAAGTTTTGAATAGATGTCGCTTGTATTTCAGCTGGTCTGAATAGGGAATGTTTACTGATGCTTGGCAGCTAAGCAGTTTAGATTAGCTATTCCGGCCCGTCGCACAGGCCCTGTGGGAAAAGCCTGCTCATTCCGCTCGTTCCTCTCTCCATTCACAAGCTTTTTCCAGCCCACGCAAGCCTCGCACGATTTTTCGTTCCGCCCCGCTGCACTACAAGCCGCACGACCCCTGCCTTTCCAGCGCACATCCTCCCTGCTAAATAGTCTCTCCCATAGTCCGGTAACTGGCGACAGCTTGTCTACAAGAAGGCCTGCAATAACAGGAGGAGGCTCATTTTTGTCGACAGCCAGTCTACTTTTTAAATGGGAGCCTACCAGTAGTAGCCTTCTTCCACCTAAGCATTTCTTTTCCTGAGGGTTTGGAAGAATAGATGCTTGCTGCTTTCAGCAGAGTGGCAGAACAGTACCTGTGCCCCATCCATACAAACATACAGGAGTTAGAGAGGACCAGTCACATAATGCCTGTAGAGGTCCTTAAAAAGCATTATAAAATTTAGCTGTTGTTTCTATCATTAAAAGGTTAATCTTGTGAGAACCGGAAGAAAAGTCTGCTGGTAAAAAGAGCTTGTAGTCAAAATGTCGACTACCTATGGTGCTTTCTTTAGCTTTCTTTAGCAAGAAAGCATTGCAAAAGGGGCTGTCGACAGCCTTTTTGGCTATGCAGGGGCCTCAACAGGGTTGAGGGGGTAGACAAGGTGCCCTTGAAGGGGTGCTGAGGGTATAAAACTGTAGACAGGGGGGTGTCGACAGGTGCTCAAAAGAAGGGAAACAGCAGCAGCAGGGAAGGAGGAAGGGAAATGATAGTGAGAGCGAATTCAGCCTTTCCGCTTATCAGCAAAGATAGGCCTGCATCCGAAGC
>NZ_ANNU01000046.1 GCF_000346615.1 Nafulsella turpanensis ZLM-10 | reverse complement strand
GGGAAGGAGGAAGGGAAATGATAGTGAGAGCGAATTCAGCCTTTCCGCTTATCAGCAAAGATAGGCCTGCATCCGAAGCGGTCAAGGGTATATAAACAGCCTGCGGCTGCCCCTGACAGCTTCTCCTTCCGGCCTGAAAACAGGCTACTAAGCCGGAAAGACCGGGGGAGTGGTTAGGTGATAGGAGAAAGGTCGGTTGAAATTCTAATTACCTCCATGGGAGAAGGGGAAAGTTTCTCATTGAGGACTTCTTCTACCTGTTCATATGAGGCTGCCATGTGGCCAGGAGGTATTTTTCCTTATCACCTTCTTTCAGGGACAGGAAGCCGTACTCATAACAGAACAGGTAAACCTGCCCTTTGCTGTTCTTCCAGTAGATGGTAAAGAAGGAGCTGCAATTCCGGATGATGAACTGCTGGCCGTGCAGCCTGCCATTACCTGTTTGTGTATTCTAATATCCACCTCCTGCCAATTAACTTCCCCCCCGGAAATCCCATTTATATAAAGGAGAGAAAGACTGTAAATCAAAAAGTAGAACTCCGTCAATGGGTGTGGAAGAAGGAAGTAACAAGCCCTCGAACTAGCTGGAAAAAGCAGGAACAAGCAATGAGCATCTGTGCCCAAGGAGACGGAAGCTGAGGTGATAGCCGGACTAGCAAACAGGAATAAGTTTAAAAGTAAATCCCATCTTTATGGGATATCTATCCACTTAGAGGAGAGCCTTCCCTCCCTGCACCAACAGCTTTCCTAGGCTGAATCAGAAAATGGAGTACTGCTCTGGCTGCTGCAGAGTGAAAGATCTAAATAGAAGAAAGAAGAGACAGGAGAATCCATACAGTATCTTCTGCTGTTCATAGAAGAGATACTGCACTTTCCAAGATGGCTCCAGCTTTCTTAGATGGGGCACCTGCTGTGCTTATCCAAAGGCAAGAACCGAAAGAAGAAAAAAAGGAATGAGCCTCGCAGGGATTGGCAATACTGCTGTAGGTACTGCTGGCGTGTTGCTGCTGAAAGACCAGTTATTCGACAAGGAACACAGAGTTCGTCTTCAACAGCAAATGGGTCATCTCCTTCGGCAGCAGGCATGGATCGTCAAGCAAATGGGAGTGCTAAGTCAAGAGATAAGCAGATTAGGTAAGCCAAAGGAAGGGTCATCTTTTAGTGGGGACTTAATGATTTGATTTTAGAGGAAGGTGAATGATGATTTATTTGTAGAAGCTAAGAGTTACCCGAAAAGTCAGGTACCCGAAAGGAGACATCAATTTAAACTTTCTAGTGGTCCAGCTGCACTGATTCTTCCTTATATCCGTCATTCGATTTTAAGTGACTTATCTGATTTCTTCCTTAGGAGGAGAAACCCTTACAGAAAATGCTGAAGTGCCTTTAAGGTTGGGTAAAAAATGCTACAAGTTCTAAATTTCTAATATGATAAAACTATAAAAATAGGTATACTATTACTTCAATTTGAAGTAAAGAAGGTAGCATTGAAACGACTAAGGATGGTTCTGCTAAGGTTAAAAATCTGCTGATGTAGCCATTCTATTCATAGTCTATAATCCTTATTGTAATGGCTTCCTCTATCATTACTTTTTACCACAAAGAATGTTAGTCTTGGAAAGATTATCTTTTCTGCTCTTACGGTTCAGCATTCTTTTTTTTTACATAAATAATTATCGAAGGTGTAACATACAATTATAATTTTAATGATTTTCAGATAAAATAGTTTTTATCTGTTTTGAAAAATAATGTTTAAATTATAGTTATAAAATTACTTTTTGTGACCCTTCTGTTTCTTTTGAAGTGGTAAGGTTTGAATTTTAGGAAGTGGGCTTATTCATAAGGTCTTTATTATCAGACAATACTATTTACCTTTCTTCCGTGCCTTTTGAGTAAAGGTACGGAAGAAAGTCTCTATTTACTTTTAAGAGGAAGTGGTGTGGTTGGAATATTAATATTTAGCATTAGCAAATTTTTTAGTTTACAGAACTCCTACAGCATGTGATTTCCTCTGTTATTATAGCCCCTTTTTTAATTATTTAAATATTAAATTGGGCTGCTGTTTTATTAGAAACATTGTTAATTTTAAATAATTTAAAATGTTCAATAACCCATTTTCCTTTAAGGGAAGAATCAGAAGAACCGAATATGGTCTTAGCATGATCATTTATATAATACCTGCTGTCTTCCTTAATGCATTAGTTGAGTCTGACCCATCGGGGGCCTTTGCATTAATCGCTTTAATATTTTATGTGCCCTTACTCTGGTTTATTTGGGCACAGGGCGCAAAAAGGTGCCATGACAGGAATAATTCTGGCTGGTTTCAAATCATCCCTTTTTATGGTTTTTGGATGCTGTTTGCAGTGGGAGATAAAGGAGGCAATGACTTTGGGACTGATCCAAAAAAGAAGAGAAGCATGGAGGAATATGCCTGACTTTAAGGTTTAAAGTTTTTTGATTTGTGGGTAGGTTGAAATTGAAATGGATATTTCGACAGAACCTTTAAATCTTATAGGCTGACCGTTATTAAAAGCAAAGGTTTTAATCCTTTTTAGGAATGAAGAAAGAGTAACTTCCTGAAAAAATGAAACTGCTACAGAACCCCTTTTACAAGAATTTTTAAAATGAAAATTAGATTAAAGCTCAGGTCAAATTTAATCATAGCAGCTGCCTTTCTTTCTTTGATTTCATGCAATGATAGAAGGAGTACATCTACGGAAGAGCCAGCCAAAATTGATACTGTAGGAACTACTAAAGTAATTACAGCCAGTGCTACCCCCATTAAAATCTCAACCAGTCACTTTTATTTTGAAAATTCAGGAAGTATGGATGGCTATGTGAATGGTCATTATGATATTCAGGTTGTATTAAGGGAGTTGCTTTTTGCGATAGAGTCAAAGTCTGATAATCAGAAATTTTATTTTTTTAACACTCAGCCTCATCCTCAAGGTAATAGCACAAAGGACTTTCTTAAGAAACTTACTACTGCCGGTATTAAAGTAGGGAATAGGAGTACCAGTGATCTAAACTTGATGTTGGAAACAGTATTAAGTAGTACCAAGGATGGTGATATAAGTTTTCTGGTTACAGACGGTATATATTCCGTAAATGGTGATCGAGCTACTGTTCTTGGAAAACTTAAATCTGCTTCCGTAGGATCCTTCTATAAGTTTAAGAATCGGCTTGATAAATCCGATGTCCAGACAATCCTTATTAAGCTTGAGTCAAGGTTCAATGGGTATTACTATCCAGCTAAGGGAGGTAATATTAAAATCAACCAGAATCGGCCGTACTACGTGTGGATCTTTGGTTCTCCGGAGAGAATTGATCGGGTGAGAAAAGAAGTCAACTTTACAAACTTGCCTGGGTATTTGAATCATGCAATATTTCAGGTAAATGAAGAAGAATCTCCTTATTACTCTATACATCCTTCTTATGCCAGAGAGGGGGAATTCAGGAATGAAAGAAGTGGAAAAGTAGGAGGTCCAGTTACATCTATTACAAATGTAGAAAAAGACAGGCGAAGTGGGGGCTTTCAATTTGCTGTTGGTGTGGATATGAAAAAAGTAACAGCTGAGGAGTCATACATTTTAAAGCCAGAGAACTACCAGTTAAGTAGTGATAAGTATCAGATTAAGGAGATTGTTACTGCTGACAATCTTACTGGCAAACATGCTAACCAAATACAGGGGACACCAATTACTCACCTTATTGTATTGAACACATCAAGCTATCCAGTAGATAATTTAGAAATTTCATTAAGTAATAAATTACCTGCCTGGATAGGGAAAACACATTCGAATGATGACAGCAAAATAAAAGGAGACTCAGAAACTACATTTGGGTTCCAGTACTTAATCGATGGTATAGCCAGAGCGTATCAAAGGCAGTCTGATTCACCAGAATATTTTAACATTTCAGTAAATATTAAAAAATAACAATGAGCGAAATATTTGCACCTTTTTTTGAATGGGGCTCTCTCTTTGTCGAGCCTTATTCCAATGATTTGTTTGATGGAACAGGTTATACCTACCTGGGTTTAATCATGCTATTATCTTCTTTAATGGTCATGCTGGTATTTTATTATCTCTGGAATCCGATTTTCGGAAGATGGTATCACTGGGGACTAATGCTGGCAGTATCTGCTGTAGTCGCTTTTGGAGCATCTTATGGGGTATTAAATGAGGAACTTATAAAGTATCTATATAACCAGGATTACCCTGATGTTGAGTTTTTTATTTTTACCATTTCCGGAATGGCAGCTTTCTACACCCTGGTGTCTTCTTTTATTTTAAGCTTTATAGTTCGTATAGGGAGTTCCAATAATAAGGCAAATCCCTTCCCTCTAAAACTCAGATAGTATGGCTAAATTATATGTATTTGGAATAGGTGGCACCGGTTCGAGGGTGCTTAGGGCACTAACCATGTTGATGGCGTCGGGAGTTGAAATAAATAGCAGTATAGACACCATTGTTCCTATTATCATTGACCCTGATTCAGCAAATGGCGATATGAACCGGACTGCGGATATTCTTACCAAGTATCAGGAAATTAAAAAGCCATTCGAAAATGAAAAAAGCGGCTTTTTTAATGTTAAAATAAAAACCTTATCTCAGCTTACCGGACAGAGTCAGCAAAATGTCTCTGATAATTTTAAGTTTGAGATCAATGGGACACATAGCCGGAAGTTTAAAGATTATATTGGATATAACAGCCTGGATAATACTAATAAAGCCTTCTTAGATCTTTTGTTCTCCCAACATAATCTGGAGGCAGATATGGGTGTAGGGTTTAAAGGAAACCCAAATATAGGCAGTGTTGTGCTTAATCAATTTACAAAGAGCCCGGAGTTCAATCAGTTCCTGGCAAGCTTCAGTAAGGACGATAAAATATTCATTGTAAGCTCTATTTTCGGCGGGACCGGTGCATCAGGCTTTCCGTTATTGCTGAAAAATTTAAGAGAAATTAATGCCGCAGATGGGAAAGCATTTCTTGTAAAAGATGCGGTAATAGGAGCAGTCACAGTACTGCCCTACTTTAAGTTAAAGCCTTCTGAAGATGAAAATAGTGAGATTAATTCTTCATCATTTTTAGGTAAGACGAAAGCAGCACTCGCTTATTATGAAAGAACTATAGTTGCCGATAAGCGGCTGAATAGCTTTTATTATATTGGTGACCACGATGGTGGAATGTATGATAATTATGATGGCCGAGATAAACAAAAGAATCATGCGCACTTCGTTGAGCTCGCTAGTGCTTTAGCAATTGTTGATTTTATTGCAGAAAGTCCACATCTCAGCACTGCCAATGGGATTGCAGAAAGTCCAAGGTATAAAGAATTTGGTGTTGAAAGCCAGAACGGAAGCATAGCATTTAATTCTCTGGGCACTAATTCATTTTCTACAATAAGTAAACCCCTATCGCAGTTCGCTTTATTTTCATTGTATTTGAAGATCGGCCTGGAAAAAGCAAAAAATTCCACTACAACCTGGCTAGAAGAGAAGGAAAATGGGGTTCCTAAAAAGTTTTTTTCTGATTACTACTTTAAAAACAACCTCAGTAAGTTCATTCAATATTTCGATGAATGGCTTGATGAGATTGAACATAATAGACCCTCTTTTAAGCCATTTAACTCAAATGTAAGCTATAATAACGCGCTTGAGTTTGTGGAAGGGTATAAGCCGAGGAAGAAGTTAGGCTTTTTTAATAACGCTGATATTGGCATCCTAGATGGTAAGGCAAATAAAGTATATCGGGAATATAGCCAACTATCAAATGAGTCTAAGCTCATCCGAACTTTTTATCATGTGACAGAGGATGTATTAACAGAAAATGTAGGTCTTTAATAATTAAAGGGTATTGAAATGAAGAAGGTTTTTAGAATACATAACGCCGGAGCATCAGAAGCTGACTGGTTTCCATCACTTGAACCTGGTGAGGCCATTACTAAAACAATTAAAGATCCCTCAAATCAGATAGAAGATTTACCAACCTCCATTCCTTCGCCTTTTGCACGAATGGATCTTGTTCGCTCTGCATTTTCTTATGTAAATGATAAGGATAATGGAATAGATGGAAGCACGTACCATCATAAATTAGTTTCGGATGCGCTGGATATAGGGCAGATACTTTTTAACTATGACACAAACGAGGAGCATCTTGAAATTGTAGCCTGGGACAAACAAGAGCAACTTAATTTGCTGAAAGGATCGGGTATGCCCGAGCATCAGGCGCTGGCTGAAACCATGGAATTATTCCTCAACCAGGACAAACAGTTTAACTTTCAGCTGGCTGATAAATTTTATATACTTAAATATAACCACAGAGTGATTGGAGGTACCTCTCCAACAACCTTATTCTTTGCAGCGCCATTTAATGACAAAAAGGCAAAGCACGAGCGCTTGAGGGTAAACATCCAGTTTGGTAATGATATCATGCTTGATGAGAAATATATGCCTCTTTATCTGCGAGAGCCAAAGTTTATCAAGTATATGTATGCCTTATCTAAGAGTAGCAATTTTGCTTCTGTTTTTCGAGAGCTATATGAATATATAGATATTAATATAAAAAAGTTAGGTGTTACAAATCCTGTTTTATTTGATGAGCTAAACAAGCTTAATCCTGTGGATTATTTTGCAGGATTAGAGCGTTTATTTATTGGAGCGGTGGTAGGCGATACTGTAAATGTTCTGAAAGGAATTCCTCTCTATAAGTATGTAAGCAATCCAGAAAATATTCAAAGTGACTTTGTAATAGATAGCCCAAAAAAGGTAGAGGTAAAAGGTAAAGTGCTGTCCCCACTTGTATTGCCAGTTGATGCCTTTAATTATCCGCTGAGGTATACGTCTGAACCATGGAACTCTGCAAACCCAGCCCCGGCAAAAGACGAAACCCCTGTTGTACAGAGGAGGTTGCCCTATGTAAAAGATCATTATCCGTATTTAACACAGGCAGACTTTCTGGAGGATTATTTAATAAAGCTCCCTTATCAGGTAAATCACTCCAAATTTTATACCCTGGATAAAAATTACCTTCTTCCACTAAAGAAAACCTTCTTTGAGTATATTGATCAGGAGCGACTAATTACCCAGGATCTTCTTAAAGTTATAGAACATACGCAGTCTGTTGAAATTAAGCTTAATATCCCTATCAAAGGGAATCAACAGGTAAAGTACATAACATACACGAAAATTTATAAGAAGCCTTCCAGCGTTACAAGTGTTGGTGGTTATTCTGGCTTAGGTGAAAATGACGGAACATTAGTAGAGGCAGAATTTGCAATAGCTGTTTCTCCATTTGTGAAGGGTGATTTCCCTAAAAAAGATTTTCGTGTCGGTGTGGTAAATAAGATGCTATCTCAGCCTATTGATCTTAAGTTCTTATCTGGAAAAGGGGATTCTTTAGAATCGTCTTTCGTAAGTGATCGCTTGAAGACAGCAGCTGATACATCTACCTATTATGTGGTGAAAGAGGATTTTGATCTGGTTCAGGTACGATTAAAAGAAAGCTCCGTTCAAGGTTTTTTACTTCCAAAGTTTAAACAATATACATCCAGTAGTATCAAATACAGTTTTGCAGTAGATTTTGGTACGTCTAATACCCATATTGAATATAAGACTAACCAAATGAAGGATAGTCAGCCTTTTGTTATTGGACAGGAGGAATCGCAGGTAGTCTATACTTTCAAGTCTAGTGATTTAAAAAATATTGTACAACAAAGTTATTTCCAGTTTAGTCATGAAATGCTGCCGGAAAGAATAAATGATGGTAGCAATGAGTACAAATTGCCTATGAGAACAGTTGTGCTTTTCAATGGCGATGTGGATACTAAGAAAGGAACCTACACTTATAATCATTATAACATTGCCTTTGATTTTGAGAAGGCACAGATTCAACCCCACCTGCACCATAAGACAAACATAAAATGGAGTAATTATAATGACACAGACAACAGAAAGCAGTTGGAGCATTACATAGAACACTTACTTCTGTTGTTAAGAAATAAAGTTTTGCTTAATAATGGTGATCTTTCGCAGACAGAAATCACATGGTTCTACCCCTCCAGCATGGGGGAAAGTAAAATAAAGGCATTAGGAACTATCTGGAACAGTAAAGTTGAAGAGGTATTTGGTTTAGAGCCTTTAAAAGTTCTTCGTAGCCTGCCTGAAAGCTTAGCTCCTTTTTACTTCTACAACAATGAAAAGAGTGTTACTGCGCAATCTTTGCCAGTGGTATCGCTGGATATAGGCGGTGGTACTGCTGATATTGTTGTTTATCAGGAAGATAGGCCAAAATTGATTACCTCATTTAAATTCGCCGGAAATGCAATTTTCGGTGATGGATATGGAGGAAGCATGTCTACAAATGGTTTTCTAACCAAACATCTTGAAGGTTACAGAAGCATTCTGGCTGCGAATTCTGATACCTTAAATAAGGTTTTAGACCAGCTATCAGCGAATAGACATTCTGAAGATATCATAAACTTCCTTTTTAGCTTGGCTCAAAATAAGGAATTACAGGATAAGAATGTGCAAACTGATTTTGCAAAAATACTGGCAAATGATGAAGACCTAAGGTTAGTGTTCATTTTATACTATACAGCAGTTTTTTACCACCTGGTTAAAATCTTAAAACAATCAGGCTTTGAAAAACCAAGTACCATTTTACTAAGTGGGTCAGGATCGAAAACAGCCTTTATAGCAGATATTTCAAATAAGCAGTCAGATCTCGCACTATTATTTAATAAAGTACATACTAAAATCACTGGTAACGAAAGTCAGACCAAAATCCAGATAGAGCCGAATCCCAAAGAAATTACAGCAAAAGGTGGTCTGTATACTCAGCGTCAGGATTTAGGGGAACTGGAAAAGCTAACGATTGTATCCTTAGGAGGAGCTTCTGAAAATGGAAGGTTATTTCGGCCTTTTGATACAACACAGGAGCTTGGTAAATTCTCTTATCAGGAAATAAGTGGTTCGAAGGAGGTTTTAGAAAGTATAGTAGAGGAAGTGGTGGATTTTCTTAAGCTCTTCAAGGAGCTTCATAAGGAGATTAATTTTAAAAATAAATTTGGTGTAAGCCAGACTTCTCTTAATGTCATTGACGAAATTTTGAATAGTGGGTATCATGAACTCATGAACTTCTTAATGAGAGGCTTGGAAGAAAAGAAAAAGGAGCTTGGTAGCGACGATGTTACAGCCGTGGAAGAAACACTCTTTTTCTATCCATTGATTGGGGTATTAAATAAACTGGCTAAAGAATCAACCGATGACAAGCAGGAAGAAAGGACGTAGGTCTGCAAAAAGAAAAAGATTGAAACCTGAGGCAAAGGTGTTCATTGTTTTGCTGGTTATCGGACTTGTTGGTTGCCTGGGGATATTGTACTTTAATTCCTCTTTTAGCTCACAGAACACGGATAAAGCCCAGACAGCTGAATTCGAAAGATCTTATGAAGTGGATGAAGACAGAGGCTCTCCAGCAGGAAGCGAAAGGTTAGGAAATAGGAATAGAAGAGTAGCAGAGAATAAAAGCAGTGTGGTTTCATGGTCTGTTAAGCTTTTATTTGTTTTGTTCTTTTTAGCTAGCCTAGTTTTTAATATTTTCTTTATTCGGAAAGGGCACATGTCTGACCTAATAAGCAGAATAGGAGGAGGTACTGGCGGCTATTCTGATAAGGATGAAAGAAAAAGGGAATTGGACACTTCTTTCATAACTGCTCCTTTAAGGGATGAGAATGATCGATTAAGGAGTACGAATAGTAAGCAGGAGAAAGAAATTAAACGACTAGAGGAAGAAGCTAGGCAATTTAAAGCTCATATTGAGCGCCTTATTCAAAAGAGGTCACCTGAGGAGATTTCCTCTAAACCTGAAGTTGCTTCTACAGAAGCATCATATTCAACTCCTTTGCCTACGGTTCCTGTTGAAGAGCCGTCAACTTCTGTGGATTTACAACCGGTGGTTGTAAAAGCCTTTTTTGAAGGTCCTTATGATGAAGGAAAGTTTTCAGTTGATAGTGGGGCAGATGAAAGGAAGTTCCGCTATCTGTATAAGATTGAATATAATAATAGTAATCCAACATCAGGGAACTTGTATCTGGAACCTACCCAAATAGAGTTGGATATCTTGAAAAATTATTCTGATAATATCCTAAAGCCTGCTTGTACTTATTCAAACCCCTTTCATTCAGGTCTGAATGGAATAAAACAGTTAAGCCCAGGAAAAGTGATTCGACAGGGAGACGATTGGGTAGTAAAAGAAAAGGTGCAAATTAAGTTTATCTAAGCAATAAAATGGAAGTAATACTAATCCTCATCATCATACCGCTGCAGGGGTATCTTGCATGGCAAACCTATCAAAAAATCAAAGCTCTTGAGTTTGTTTTTGAATCAACAGAGGACGCAGAGATTATTACTGGAGATGTGCCTGTTTCTTTGGTCAGATCAGGAAAGGTGGAGCCCGTAAAAGATTACATTATTTCAGAAGAAAAGGTTTTTCATGGTGAGTCAACAATAGAAATGGCTTTGCTCTCGGTCTCTCCGCGTAATGAGGTTGAGAAGGATATTATTACAAACATAAATGGATACCTTTTAAAGAATAAGGGAGCTGTTGCTGATTATCACTTGCTGAAAGATATAGTAGATAGAAATATTGACTCTTTAGATGAGGAGATTAACAACTCTATGCCTGCTCCTTTGTATTTGGGTTTAGCTGCAACTATGTTCGGCATAATAATAGGCTTATACAACATGCCTGATTTTAGTGCAGGAACATTTAGCCCGGATATCCTGATGCCTCTACTCGATGGGGTTAAAGTGGCTATGATGGCAAGTGTACTGGGTTTGCTATTAACGACTGGTCTTTCAATAGTATTTTATAAACCATCTAAATCCCAGGCTGAAAAAAATAAAAATGGATTCTTGTCATTTCTCCAAATCAACCTTTTGCCAGAGCTGGTTCGGACAGAAACTTCGGGTATATCTGCTCTCAATGACAGGTTAAAAAGATTTGGTAACATATTAAGTCCAACTATTAAGGATTTATCACAGGTTGTTGAAAGATCTCTTCAGGCGGTAAGCATTCAAGAGAACATAATCAGCAAAGTAGAAGGACTCAATACTACGCAACTCGCAAAAGCTAATGCCAAAGTTTTTCAAGAGCTAAGTCAGATGATGGATTCGTTTAAGCAATTTGCGGTTTATTATCAAGAGCTAAACAGGTCAATGAGCCAAACTGTAGACCTAACCAGTAATTTAAAAGAACTGGTAGGAAGGACAATTGAGGTAGAAAAAATTGCAAAAGGTATAGACTCTACTTTTACCCAGAATAAAGAAATAAACGACTACTTTTCTAAACACTTCGAAGAATTTGAATCTAGAGAAGCTGCGATGAAATCTGTGGTTGATTCTTCAGAGCGAGCTTTAGTTGATATTATAGAACAGATGAAAGGAGTCGTAAAACGGAAAGCGGATGAAGTGAAGGAGGTGACAGTTGAAATGGAACCGAAATTAAGACATGCTTTTGATTCATCGATAAGGGCAGTAGAAAATATAACGAAGGATCAAGTTCATCAGATAGAGAAGGTATTTGAAAGTTCCAAACCCAAATTTGAGAAGCTTGAGAAGCTTGATAAAATAGAAGAAGGGATCAATATTCTCGCAACACAAGGAGTCAGGGATTCGGAAAAACAAGATTTGTTGCTGCTGGCAGTAAAAGAACTTACTACGGTAATGAAGGAGACAGATAGTAAAAAAAGTGAAAGTAGAGATAATGATGCTCTACTGCTAGAATTGAGGAACATAAGCAAGGGACTTGAAAACTTCTCAAGAGGACAAAGAAAGGAGGATGAAAGTGAAGAAAAAGATAACGACTTAGATGATAATAATGAAGAGGATGGCAATTACAAAGAAATTGATTTAAGTCAGGTATTAATGTCCGGAATCGATGCTGTAAAATCTAAGCCAAAATTGCTGATAGGAATTAAAGTCACTGGTGCTATTAGCTTAATTGCGGGAGTGGGCTATGTAATTGTAGCATTGCTTGATAAAACCTTTATAATGTAATGAAGAAGGGTTCTTACTTTTGGATCGGTTTTTCAGACCTAATGACAAGTTTGTTTTTTATCATGCTTGTGATGTACGTTATTACTTTTGCTTACCTGAAATTTGGGGAGGGGACGATTGAAAGTATAACAAGAGAAAGAGATGATTTGGCTGGAAGATTGACTGATCTAATGAAAGAAAGAGATGCTCTAAAGGCTCAAATGGATGGAATGGAAGGCGAAATCCTAAAGTTAGTTAATGAAGTAGATAAGTTTAATGAAATTAAAAATGTGGAGGCCGCCCTTTCAACATTAGATGAAAAATATTATTCCTTTGACCCTGACAATAAGCGTTACAAACTCAACATTGATGTACAGTTTCCATCCAATAAGTCTGATATTAAGAAGCTACCAGCTAAAGAAAGAGATCAACTGAAGAAGGCTGGTAGGGAACTTTATGGAAAGGTAAGTAAGCTGGTAAATGAAAATAAAGAAATAGAATACCTTTTGGTAATAGAAGGTAATACGCAGCGGTCAGGAGACAATTGGAAAAGGATACCAAATGTAGGGTACATGCTTAGCTATGAGAGAGCATTAGCCCTGTTTAATTTCTGGAAAGCTAATGGAATCGACTTTAATCAGCTAAATGGGCAGTGTGAAGTAATTATTGCAGGAAGTGGGTATTTTGGCCAATCCAGAGAAGCATTTGAGCCGAATAACAGAAGATTTTCTATTCAGGTAACATCCAAAGTAGGCAAGTTTTTAAACAAGTAAAACAGAAATTACAAAGTACCAGATGAGAGTGTATAAAATATTTCTGTTTATCTGTTTATTAAGTCTTAGTGGCTGTGCTGGCTGCTCAAAATCTGGGAGGGAATCCATACGCCGGGGCACTGCAATGAATGATCACCTGAAACCCACTAATCATAGAGAAAAAAAACAAACCTCCCGTAATATAGAGCCTATAGAAGAAGAAAATGCCTCAAAGCATGCCAATTCTCCTACAATGATTGAAAGTGCAGGTAAAGTCCAACTAAGTAAGTTGTACGAAGCCAATAGGAGGGGAGTGTTCTTAGTCTTTTCAACTAATGATGGGAATAGTGGCTCCCAGGGAACTGGTTTTTTCATTTCAGGAAACGGCATAGCGATTAGCAATCAGCATGTTTTTGATGGCTATAGTCAACACTTTGTAAAATTGCATAATGGCTCTGTGTTCAGGGTTACGGAGATACTCCAGCAAAGCCATCGGTCAGAATTGGATTATGTTATTTTTAAAGTCGATACAGAAGGGCAAAAAGTATTCCCCTTAAAAGTAGCTTCTTATATTCCGACCGTTGGTGAAGATGTTTTTGCCATAGGAAATCCTAAAGGTTTGGAACATACTCTTTCAAAAGGAATCATTTCTGCTTACCGGGAGCAAAAGAGTTTATTACAAACCACTGCCGAAATAACGAATGGAAGCAGTGGAGGCCCTTTATTTAATATGAATGGTGAGGTAGTAGGGATTACAACTTCTGGTATCGGTGAAGCGAACCTGAATTTTGTAGTTAATATCCAGCGTCTTGGGTTGGAAGAGTATATTTATTAGGAGGAGAGCACTACTTATGTAGCAGCGTCTTTTTCTGTTCGCCTGGAGGAAAAAGCCTTTACAAGGACAGGTTCTTCATTATTATTAATGATATGATAGGAGGGAAAAGTAATACAGAGGGCTATAAGTAGTTAGAAGGGGTTATTTTAACATTCTTTACACTCCTTACTTATCCTATTTACCAGCTAAATCAATAAAGCATGAAACCCCTTTTCACTTTTCTGCTTATTCTGTTTTATCATTCTGTTTGGGCTCAGGAATATTCAGGAAGAGTAGTAGCTATATCTGACGGAGATACTTTTACATTTCTTGCGTCTGGAAACCGGCAGATTAAAGTTCGATTGGCAGAAGTTGATACTCCTGAGAGGAGCCAGCCATATGGGAAAAGAGCAAAAGAGGCTTTATCCAGTTTGATTTTCGGGCAGGAGATAAGAGTGCAAAAGGCTGATGTTGACCGTTACGGCAGACTTGTTGGGCATGTTTATTTTGGGAAGGTTCATGTTAATCGGAAGATGGTCCAGGATGGAATGGCATGGGTTTACAGGCAATACATGCAGGATAAAAGGCTTCTTTTGGATGAACAACAAGCAAGGGAATCTGGGCTTGGGTTATGGAGCCTCCCCATTTCTGAGCAGGTGCCGCCTTGGGAATGGCGGCGAGGTGTAAAATCAAAAGCCAAGGCACCTGTAGTGGTGCAGGCTAAGGTTCCAAAAGACTTTACCTGTGAAGGCAAAACAACATGTGGTGAAATGGTAAGTTGTGAGGAGGCTATGTTTTATTTCGAGAATTGTGGTTTAACACGCCTGGACAGAGATAAAGATGGAATACCCTGTGAGAGTATATGTAACTAACAGTAAAAGAAAATGAATCTTGGGGATTAGCATTAATCGCTAAGGTCAACAACGGGTATCACAAAAACTTATAAGATAGAATGTTTTATGGGGTCAGATGGAGCTTTTTATTAATGAATATAGATAAACGGGTATTGGCTGCCATTCTGTAGTTGAGATGGAAGGTTTGGTAAAAAGGTAAAAGGAAGGTTGAAGAAAATAGATCAGTAAAATAAAGTGATTGCTTAAACAGACTTTTGCTTTTGTAAATAACGCTTAGGTTCACATGAAGAAATTATTACTCCTAACCATTCTAATGGTTCTGAAAGTATCTTTTGCTTTCGCTCAGGAATCCACATCTCTACCGTCGTGGCGTACTAAGCAAATCTCTGAACTGGTAAGTTTGATAAGAAACAATCAAGTCCAACAATTGGCTGATCTTATTGAATACCCTCTGAGAAGAGAAAACCCTATTCCGGATATAAAATCTAAGGAAAACTTTATTTTGCACTACCCGACTTTATTTGACACTGACTTTAAAATTGAGCTAATCACGACTGTTTTTAATACTGACAATACTATTGATAGATCAAATGGGTTTGGGTTACTAAATGGAGAAGTGTGGCTGAACGAAGACGGGAAAATTATTGCGATTAATCATCATTCAGCTTCAGAACTTCAGTTAAAAGAACACCTAACTAAAGAAAGCAGAGGATTAATACATCCCAGTATAAACCAGTGGAAAGAAAACATCTTAGTTTGTAAAACGGGTAAGTTTCTAATAAGAATAGATAGGCTGGAGAATAACAGTTTAAGGTATGTTGCATGGAGTATTAATAAAGGAATAAGTGAAAAACCCGATTTAGTTTTATTTAATGGAAAGAGGATATTTCATGGAACTTCAGGAGGAGTATCCTATTCCTTTACCAATTCAGAATGGAATTACCAGTTAGATAAAAGTATTCTAGCAGAAAGAATAGAGAACACGGGATTATTCCTTAGAATATTTAAAGGTAATGATGAGGTTGCAAGTTACAGTTGTAAAGAAATAAAGTAAGACCAATAGAATCCTGCAATGCTACTGTTAAAACTCATGAAGAGTAAGAATTTAAATATTAGGAAGATTCAAAGAGGATCCTCAGTTATCCTTTGTTTGATGTTTTTTTTCATTGTTGTTCAAAACCCCATTCTTGCTCAAGATTCTGAACAGAAAACAAACCAAGAAGAAACTATTGGGACTATTTTGTGCCACAATTCCTCATCTAATAGTGAACCGGAAAGGGTAAATGATTATGTAAGAATTGTTTACGAAATAATAGAGACATCGGAAATGTTTTTGAGGAAAACTGGTGGGCATAAAATAATGCAGAGAATAGAAAGCAATGGTGGCTACTACTATGACCTTATTTTATGGTCTTGCCCATACGATAAAAAGGAAAATAGTTCATCCTCAATGAAATACAGATTTGATTTGCATGAAGTTTATAAAGACAGGTATCCTAAAGTAGCCAGTTTTACTTTTGATTTGGAAGGCCAAGATCTCTTTATAAGTGAATGGAATTATGAATTGGCAAAGGAGGGACTTATTTCCATACCTTTCAATAGGAAGTTACTCTCGAAGTTTAACCAAATTGGAAAATAGCCCCTCTCTTATCAGATATGATCTTCAGACTTAAAACTAAAGAGTTGTTTACCAATGATGGCAGGCTGATAAAGAAACTGTATTGTCCTTTGGAAGCTGAGTGGGATGGGATGGAGAAAAATGAAAACCCTACCTCCCGAACTTGTGAGTCTTGTAATAAAAAGGTTTTTGATACTGACCTGATTTCTGAAGAAGTCTTATTTAAAATGGTCAAGGAAGATGAAAGCCTGTGTGTAAAGGTAGACATGGATTCAGAAAACATAATTTTCGACTTCAACTAATGAACGAATGATAGACGCTATAATCCAGAAAAGAAATGAAAACAAGTTGCGGGTGATAAAAACAGCCAAAACTGAAGAGGAAATAAATGAGGCTGCCCGAAATGGCTTTTTTCCTCTGGTAAAGAAAGTAGTTCCTTCAGAGGAAATCAGGCACCAGCTATCTATCGTTCAATGCCGCAAAACCGGAGAAATCAGGATCATTACTGACCGTAGAACAAGGGTAGGAGAAGTATATGGAGAGGATTGGGAAAGAGTAGTGCCTTTTTATTCTTACTATCCGGTTTCCTTTCCCAACCCTTATGCAGCTTACCTCATTCCACCTGATATTATAAAAAATGAAAAAGTTTTCGTAGAGGAGATCATTGAAGATATTACCTCCGCCAGGTGGCAATTTAATACCTTTCGACTCAAAAGTGGCGAAGCTGTTTGGGATGGAGTAGATCTCAGGATAATAGAAGGTCAGGGTTTTGAACAGGAGGGGAGAGTTGTTGGAAATCGAAGAATAGGAAAAAGTAAAATAGTTGGGTAAAAGTCTTTACTCCTTTTTAGCAGTATTATGAAGAATTTCTACTATGGAATACTGTTCATCTTCCTGCTTTCTATAGGTACGGAAGGTTTTTCACAGGGACCATCCTTTCTATGGAAGCTGGAACCATTAAATGTGGAGGAAAGGAAAAATAAAGAACTTTTTAAAAACCTGAGCAGGACAGGCTTTCAGCTTGATCAAAAAGCATTTGCCGAAGGAGAGCTAATTCTTAAATTCAGTTACCTGCCTGCCTTAGGGAAAGGGTTGAGGAGAAGAAGAGACAAAATTGAGCTTTCTTTGGCGGAGGGGAACTCTTTTCTGGTGGAGAGGGATGAAATCAGAAGCCAGTTGTTTTATCAGTTTCAGGAAAAGGAAAAAGGTAATACTAACAAAAGAAATTTTAGAAGAGCATTAAAGAGGAAAAGGAGGGTAAGTGGTGCAAGAGACGCTCCCTACACTATAAATTTTGGAAAATTGGAGAATCTAAATCCTCCTTTCCATTTCACTTTTTATAGAAAGGATGAGGCATTTGCGAGGCTTGTATTTGATACTACTGCTGTTGCTGTAACTGATGAACTTCCATATATAGAATATTCTGATTGCTTTCCATTTGACAGGAATAGTTATTTTAAAGATTACTTTAGCAGAATTTACTCTGGCCTGACCCCCTATCCATACAGGCCAAGGGAGGGGGTTAAAAAAATCAGAACGTTTAATCTTTATTTTGAAAAGAATAAAGCAGAGTTTCAGCAGGAAGACCTGGAAAAGGTCATTCAGTTTTTAAATGACACCCTATATGTGATAAAGAAAGCCGAGGTAGGAGCATGGGCATCTGTTGAAGGAAGCTTTTTAAACAACAAAGAGCTCCAGGAAGAAAGAGCAGAAATCCTTATTCAGGCACTTGAAACCTACTATGGTGATTCTATACCATATACTGTTTCAACAAAAGAGAACTGGCCATTATTTTATGAGCAACTCCAGGAAAAAGGGATAGACAGCACTGCTTTATCGAAAGAAGAATGGAAGGCGCTATTCCTGAGCAAGGAAGAACAGGAAAACTGGGAACCTTTACTGGCTCGCCAGCGAAAGGCGGAATTAAAGCTTTTTGTTGTGGTAAAGCTCAGTGCGGAACAAAAGCATCAATTGGCGAAAATCAAATTTCGGAAATTGGCTTATGATTATTTAAGTGACTTCCATAAAAAAAGAAGACCTTCTATCTTAAAAACTTTGCTTGGAATTCGCCGCTACCTTGAGGAGGAAGTGAGGAAAGGGCACCTGGATGTTCAGGAATTGTGCGAGTTAGAACCTCCTGAAGGAGTTTATGAATATCATTTAATTCATTTTTATGAGCAGGCAAAAAGGTTTGATAATGAAATGGACCTCTACTGCGATTTTGAAGAATCAGCTATTAAATCCTTTCACCTGGTTAAAAGAAAATATTTGAGCGACCTGGCCAATATTAAAGTGTATGGTGATTTGCTGAGTATACAGTCTTACATTTATCAAAAAATAATAGAAAAGAAGTTTTCTGTTTCAGCTGCCTGTGAAGTTTATTTTCCTGAAAATGCTGGTTTCCACCACCTTTACCTGAACTTCTTAAATTTCACCAATACCTTAAAAGATGACCCTTCCTTCAACTATGAATGTGAACGGGAAGAGGAGTTCGACTGGAAAGCCATAGACGCTGATTCTCGCTATTACTACCTGTTAAAGCAGTTGGTTTTTGGAAGGTCACAAATTAGGTGGGGTACAACGGTCTGATTGGTTTATTGAGTTCGACCTGTACGAATTCCTTTGGTTTAACATCTATCACTGGGATCCAGACAAGAGCAAATTCTTTGATAAAGAAATAGGTGTACAGGAAATGGCGGCGCAAACCAAAAGGCTGCTCAAATCGCTTGATCGGTTATGCCCGCACCAGGCATATGGACTTTCAATTGACTTTTATGCGAAGGTGGTGCGAGAAGCCAATAAACAACAGCAGGAGACAGAATACCTGAGAGAAGCGCTTTCTTTTATAGAAGACTTTTTTCTAAAGCATGTGGCAGAACTGGAAGGAGAGCAGGCAGAGGAAATTGTTGGGTACATATTAGAATCCAACTCATACAGTTTAAGCAATGAAAGAGGAAAGTTTGCTCTGGATTTGTTGGAAAGAGTGGAAAAAAGAAAAGGGCTGGGTCCTGATCAGTTGGATCTCTATTTTTCAATTGCAGCTAAATTAGGAGTAAGTCCTAAAATAGAAAGAGGAATGTAAGGGTAAGAGTGAAAGGAAAAGCCTCTTATACTGCCAACGAACGATTCTTTTAATTGATTCTTTCAGAAATGGGTGAACCAATTCAATATAGGATTCGAAATTGCTTCCGGTGGTATACATTTGGTTGTGACCGTTAATTAACGTTAATCTTAACGGTTCAACTGAGGATATCAGGCAGAAAAGCTCCATGTATAGCTTTCGATACAGCAGAGAGAAACTATATAAATGTTTATTGAAAGTTTATGAAAACAATTCGATCTAAAGGGAAATATAGAATTCTTGATGAGATACCACGCGCTAATGGACAGATGGTGGCTAAAGATTTCTTAGAATCTCTTATAAAAAGCTTTATTGATCATTCCTGCCACTATATGAATCTGGTGGGCGAAACACCCTTTGCATTCCGGGAGCGGCAACTGAACTCTGTTTTTGCCCCTGCCATTTCCAAAGTTGCAAATGCTTTTCTAATGGAACTTCCTACCAACCGGCAAAATACAAAGCAGGGCTATAATAATTACGGATGGATTGATTATTGGGCTTTCTACAGGAACGTTGACTTTTATCTTGAGTTAAAGCATAGCTACATCTCTTACCGTGGCCGATCTGTAACAGATAAAACCTCCCATAGATGGGGAAAGGCAAATGAGCAAACGAAAGATTGTGCCGCAAACCTCCAGGTATCCTATGATTCCAGAGGCTATATGGCACTACCTATTCAGGTTATTCCTATCTATGAAGCAAGGCAAGTGCCTGAAGATGCTGAAGGAATTGAAAATGAAGAGTCTCTTATTGAGCTGCATGATTTAATCCATAGGAGCTTGAATCCTAAACCAAATTGGTCCTGCTTATGGATACCTCATAGAGACCTTAGCAATATGGCATTTCACGAATATGAGGATCGAAACGAATTTTACCCAGGAGTGATTATTGTTTCCCGTGTTGCAGAAATGAAATAAAGGATTTGAGGTAAACCAGAGGATATTAGTAAAGGAATTATGATAACAGACAAAGAGCTTCGGCAGCTTCTAAAAACCACGGGAAGAATACTCCAGCACAAAAGAGAAAAGGAAAAGTGGAAGGGAGAACGCTTTAATGTCTTTTCCATTCTGAAAATGGAAAGCAGGGAAAATGAAACCCATTCCGCCTTTCTGACCGAACTCCTCAACCCAAAAGGGAGCCACGGTCTTGGGGCTGTCTTTCTGAAGATTTTTCTGGAAATTGTCGAAAGGGAAACGGAGCAGAAAACATGGAAGCTGGACTTACGGACGGCTTCCGTAACTACTGAAAAACACATCGGCTTTAAGGATAATAAGGCAAAAACCGGAGGTAGGATAGATATTTATATCCGGGACGGGAGGGGAAATATCATCTCGGTGGAAAATAAGATCTACGCAGCAGATCAGCCGGCCCAGCTGGAGCGCTACTGCAACCATCAACAGGAAAGAAATAAAGTGTACTACCTGACCTTAAAGGGCATCGAACCCTCCCTGAAGAGTTGTGGTAATTTGATTGCGGGAGAGGACTATTTCCTTCTTTCCTATAAGGAGCACATTACCGAATGGCTGGAGGGCTGTATCAAAGAGGCCGCTGAACATCCTGTAGTGCGGGAAAGCCTACGCCAATATCTTGTATTGATCCGAAAACTCACCTATACCATGGACAGAACATCAGAGAATGAATTATTGGATGCCATGCTCCACCACTATGTGGAAGCTTCTTTTATCCAGGCCAATTTTGTAAAGGCAGGCCAGAAAGCAGCAGAACAGTTCCGGCAGGAGGTGTTTGCCCTACTGAAGGAAAAGTTCAGCCAATCCTATCAGGTAAAGGAAGCCAGACCAGCCTCTGAGAAATGGTCCAGCCTGCACCTCCGGCCGCAGGGTCAGGAAAGTGCTCAATTGTATTTCGGAATAGAGAGCTTCAGTGGGCAGGGGCACTTCGGAGGACAGCTCTTTATTGGGATTAAGAATCCTCATGCAAAAGATAAAGAGTTTGCGGGGTTAAAGGAAAACAAGGCGGTTCTTGGAGACTGGTGGATCAATGTGTTTAAATATAGCCATTTTGAAGGTTTCCCGGCTAATATGAGCAGTGCGAAAACCATCCAGCAACTGCATCGGGATTCAGACTTTCGGAGGCGATTTGCAGAGCACATTGTAACGGAGACGGAGGATTACCTGGATCAGTATAAAGTTCCGCTGGTGCGATACCTGGAAGGACAAAAAACAGTAGTAACTCTGGAGGATAAATAAAGCCATACATTAATGGATAGTAAGCAAATCGAAGTTTACACCGGATTAGGTATTCAGACCGTTACTCTGTTGTTACAATCCTACTCTTCCTTTAAGCGAAATAATGTTGACGAGTTCTTTAAGATGCTATTAGAGGAACAAAAAGATTTGTCGCAAATTGGGCGAAATAAAGGTTTGGAAAAACAATTCTACTGGATTATCGAACAAGTGGCATCAGAATCTCATAGTGAAAAGATAGTAAGATGGAAGAACCTGCTGGTTAAGTTGGCGACCAATTTCACTTACCAGGATTACATGGAGAATTACCTGAAGATTCTGGAAGGGCTGACGGCATTTGATTTAACGGTTTTTACTCATATTTATGGGAATAAAAAATCAAATGCAACTTCTATACATGAAGTATGTAGCTTCTTTGAGGAGCGAGAGGTGCCTAAGGAGGTTGTAAAATTGAGTGTTAAGAAATTGGCATCAAATAACCTTCTAAATGAAATGGCTTCAGGCCGAAGTGATGCTATGCGTGGTATAGGAAATCTACCAATGCCTTTCTTTTATTCCAAGAATGAATTAGGCGAACAATTTTTAGATATTATTTCTAAATCGTGAAGGGAGAAGAGAGGATAATTTGGTTGTCTTTGGCTTGTTAGGGTAAGTAACAAAGAGCGAATTAATTAATGGCATTACCTATTGCTAAGAGAATAAATGAAAATACTGCAACCCCACAAGATTAGCACAGAAATACTGGACCTAATCTATGAAGCTAAACAATATCTTATTATCGTTTCTCCATATGTGAATTTTCAACACTGGGCAAGAATTGCTAATGAACTTGAAAATGCTAGGAAGCGTGGTATAAGAATAGATTTTTTCGTTAGAAATGAGCCAGAAAATGTAAAAAGCTGGGAGGAGGTTGAAAGTCTCGGGATAAACGCAAGACTAATTAATAACCTGCATGCGAAGTTTTATTTTAATGAAACAAATGGTGTCATTTCTTCCATGAATCTTTTGTCAAGTTCAAACAGTAATTCTATCGAAATTGGTTGTAAGTTGGATAGTCAGGAAGAGCTGGAGGAGCTAAAAAGGTTTGTGAGAGATTTCATCATTCCCAACGAGGTAAAAGAAAAGCCTGATGCAGATGATTTGTATTTAAGCAAAGAAAAGTTTGCGGTTGCTCTGGAGAATTATATCGCCAATGATGCCAATGGGCAGGCTCGTGTTTATTTCAAAAATGGTTGTTTCAATATCAATGCTTGTTCAAACCAATTCACCCTTGCGATTGATAAAGTTGAGAATAAGGTTTACCTATCAGGAATAATTTCTCAGGATGAAGCAGTATTCTTCTCTTCAGCGTCTTCCGAATTTTTCAAATCAGGCTATTTAGAATATGAATTGTTAAATGGGAGCGGTGGCTACCATAATATGATTGGTGCATGGACTAAAAACCGCCTTTCAAATGCCTTTCTGGATAAGCTACGGGTAAATGAAAAGAAAATGCTTATTCCTGAAATATCAGGCTTTATCAAAGATGTCCGGGCTTTTAAAGATGCCTGCTATGCTGCCAGGAAGTAAGAAAGGCTGGCCGAATAATGCATAATAATTTTTTTGTTGCAGCCAATCTACCATATGAATAGAACGGGCGTTAATTAACGTTAATCTTAACGATTCAATTCAGGTTAAAAATCTGTTATTTTTCAAGAGGGAGGTGGATATGTCATGGTCAAATTTTGACACTCTTTATAGCTTAACACCATCCATCAATTCTCTTTTCCCTTCTTGCTTCCCAACTCAAAAAGCCTTAGTTTAACCATCTAAAAAAGCTGTTTACAGGCTTTCAATAGGATAATTCCGCTATTAGGGGCGGTAACTACATAATCCACAGATGATAACAGGCGAATTAAAATCCCAGGTCGATAAAATATGGAATGCCTTCTGGACAGGCGGAATCAGTAATCCTTTAACAGTAATTGAGCAATTTACTTACCTGCTTTTTATGCGACGCCTCGATGAGCGGCAGATGCTGGAAGAGAAGAAAGCGAACCTGGTGGGCATTCCGATGCAGCACCCTTTCTTTACTGCCGAACAGGCAGCCCTGCGCTGGAGCCACTTCAAGCAGAAGGACCCGGAGGTGATGTTTGACCTTTTCACCAAAGGCATTGAAGTCAACAGCGGCGAGCGGCTTACGGCCTTCGACCATATGAAAAGCTTAGGTGCGAATGCCGGTGTTTTTGCACAGTATATGAAAGGAGCGACCTTTATGATCCCGACGCCCCGCCTGCTCGACCAGGTGGTGCAGATGATCGATAAAATCCAGATGGAGGACCGCGATACCAAGGGCGATCTCTACGAATACCTGCTCTCCAAAATTGCCTCTGCCGGCACGAATGGACAGTTCCGTACCCCCCGCCACATCATTAAAATGATGGTGGACATGGTGGAGCCGAAGATCAACGATACCATCTGCGACCCCAGCTGCGGGACGGCCGGCTTCCTTGTAGCGGCAGGGGAATATGTGCACGAAAAGCAGGCCGACTGGTTCCACGATAAAAGCTTCCGCGAGCATTACAATTCTGCCATGTTTACCGGCGTGGAGTTCGACAGCACCATGCTGCGTATTGCCGCTATGAACCTGCAGCTACATGGCATCGACAGCCCTACGCTTAAAGGAAAAGATGCACTCAGCGAAAGTAATGCGGAGGAGCGGGAAAAATACTCGCTAATTCTGGCCAATCCTCCTTTTAAAGGGAGCCTCGACTATGACAGCGTGGAAAGCTCCCTGCTGAAAACCGTCAAGACCAAAAAGACCGAGCTCCTCTTCCTCGGCCTCATGCTCCGCATGCTCAAAACCGGCGGCCGCTGTGCGGTAATTGTGCCGGATGGGGTGCTCTTCGGCAGCAGTACTGCCCATAAGCAAATCCGGCAGGAGATCATTGAAAAGCATAAGCTGGATGCGGTAATTAAAATGCCTTCGGGCGTATTTAAGCCCTATGCAGGAGTAAGTACTGCCATCCTGTTCTTCACGAAAACCGGCAGCGGCGGAACAGATAATGTTTGGTTCTACGATATGCAGGCCGATGGCTTCAGCCTGGATGATAAGCGCAGCCCGGTACCCGAAAACGATATACCTGACATCCTGCAGCGCTTTCACCAGATGGAGGGCGAGGCAAACCGCAAGCGGACAGACAAGAGTTTCCTGGTGCCCTTCAAAGAAATTAAAGCCAATGACTGGGACCTGAGCATCAACCGCTACAAAAAGGTGGTGTACGAGGAAGTGGAATATGCCGCCCCTGCGGATATTATTGCAGCAATTAAACAGCTGGATGCCGAGAGGAAAGAAGCATTAAAAGCCTTGGAGGAGCTATTAGGATGAGATGGAAGAAATCAACTTGGGAGGAAGTTCTCACTATTAAGAATGGTAAAAACCAAAAAGCCGTTGCTGACCCTAATGGGCCTTTCCCTATCTATGGGAGTGGAGGAATCATGGGATACGCGAATGATTATTTGTGTGAGGCAGGAACTACAATCATTGGTCGCAAAGGCTCCATTAACAATCCCATTTACGTTAAAACGAAATTCTGGAATGTAGATACTGCATTTGGATTATGCGCAAAGACCAACTTAGACTCTAAGTATCTTTATTATTTTTGTTTGACCTATAACTTTCTAAAGCACAATAAGGCAACCACATTACCAAGCTTAACGAAAGCAGACCTACTTAAAATTGAAATCCCCCTCCCGCCCCTGGAGGAGCAAAAGAAAATAGCGGCTATACTGGATGCGGCCGATGCCCTGCGCCAGAAAGACAAAGCCCTTATCACCAAATACGAGGAGCTTATCCAATCCCTCTTTCTGAACATGTTTGGCGACCCCGTAACAAATCCAAAGGGCTGGGAAAGAAAGGAACTCAGCAGAATCTTAAGCTTCCTAACCAGTGGCTCACGGGGATGGTCAAAGTACTACTCGGATAATGGAGATATATTCTTAAGGATTCAGAACGTAGGATATAACCAGCTAAGGTTAGATGATTTGACATTTGTAGAAGCTCCAGAAAGTGCTGAATCCAAAAGAACAAAAGTAGAAGCAGGTGATGTGGTTTTATCTATAACCGCTGACCTTGGTAGAACTGCTGTCATCCCGCCTACCTTCCCAAAAGCTCACATTAATCAACATTTGGCTATATTAAGGCTAAATGACGAGGTAAATCCCTATTATGTTAGCGCTTATATTGCCACAAGCGGAGGCCAAACCCTATTTCAAATATTGAATAAAGGTGGAGTAAAAGCAGGCTTAAATTTCGATGATATCAGGTCTTATGAAATTATGTTGCCACCTTTTGAGCTGCAAAATTTATACTATCGAAGACTCAATATTATTGAAGAACAAAAAAAGCAGGCAGAGGAAAGCCTTCAGAAATCCGAAGAACTATTTAACAGCCTCCTTCAACGAGCTTTCAAAGGTGAACTAACCCAAACCTTGGAGCCGGCATGAATCAATCCATCTACATTGCCAGTGCCTTATCCAGCGATAAAAGCAGCCAGGGAAAAACCTACGGTCAGCAGGTGTATCAGCAACTAAAGGAGAAGCTGAACGGGCAGCTGCGGGAAATCCAGCACCACAAAAAGAATCCCTGGTGCCGCGATTACCTGCCGGTAAGGAATGCCGCCGGCCAACTGGTACAGTTCAAATACGCTCCCGGTTATATGACGGACACTAAAAAGTGGCGCGAACGGATACCAGATGCTAAAGCCCTGCACAAAGAACTCGGTTTAACTGAAGACCAGGTAACCTACTCTGATATCATTTTAGATGGCGGCAATGTAGAACTGCATGGCAGCAAAGCCATTGTTTCCGACCGTGTATTCAGAGATAACCGGCAGAACCATGATTACAAAAACGAGTTAGATTTGCTAAAGGCTCTAAAGGATACCTTAGCCGTAGACCAGCTCATCATCGTACCGCAATACCCCTTCGACTTCACCGGCCATGTCGATGGTCTGGTGCGTTTTATCGATGCCGGCAGGGTACTTATTAATGACCTGCAGCCCGAGCTGGAGCAGGCGCACAAGCTCATCAGGGAAAAGAAGAACTCTGCCAAAGGCAGGCAAATAGAAGCATGGTACTTTGCTTTCCTGATGGCCCTGCGGAATGCCGGTCTGCAATGGGATACTCTTCCATATACCGCTACAGAAAACAGCAGCGATAAAGATGCGGCAGGCATTTACCTGAACTTCCTCCAGCTGCAAGACCGCATCCTTATGCCGGCATTTGGTCAGAAAGAAGATAATGTAGCCGCCGAGAAGTTAAAGGAGCTGTACAAAAAAGATATAGTAAGAATTGAAGCCAGTGAGCTGGCAGCGGAGGGCGGCATAATTAATTGTATTAGCTGGACGAGAAATTAAAACGGTTTTATCAGCAGCTTAGATAAAGATAGAAATGAAGTACTGGGCTTTTCATTGTAATCCAAATGCATGGGATATTCTTTCAGAGTTAAGAGACCATGATACAGGGGCATGGACTGTAAACAAGCAACACAAGAACGAGATTCAGGCGGGCGATAGATTTGTCCTGTGGGTTTCAGGAAGGGAGGCACGGGTTTGTGCTTTTGGAGAAGTAATGGAAGCTCCCATATTGATGAAGGAGAATGAGGACCGAGTTCGATTGTATGCTAAAGGTTCATCAAATTTTGGAGGGGATTCATTAAGAGTGCCCTTATCTTACTCTGATAAACTAATTGATTCCCCACTAATCAAGAACATTATTTTAAATTCTTACTGGCTGGAAGAAAATTCATTACAATATTCATTCTTTGACAATCCCCAGGGCGTTATCTCAAGAGAGCTATCTTTAGATACTTTTAAACGGCTACTTACTTTAAGTGATCACCGGCAGACAATAAATGACTTCAGGAATTTCCTGCATAATAAGCTTGCGCAGTCAAAAACTGCTGAAGAATACCTAAAGTGGATGCCGAAGATCGAGAAGTGGCTGGTTGAAAAAGGCATATGTGATTCTGATATATGTATCTGGAATAGCAAAGACATAAGTGAAATCAACCTAAGGTTGGAAAATAAATATAAAGGTGAATGGGAAAAGCTGAACAGAAAAGATAATAATCGATATAGTGCACCATGGAATAAATGGATTGAATTTAATAACTTTTTAGAAAAAAAGTACTGGCTTTATGCTCCTGGGGATGGAGCAGGGAAATGGGATGAATTCTACGAGCAAGGGATTATGGGTTTGGGATGGGACTATCTCGGTGATTTAAACCAGTACCATAGCAAAGATGAAATCACCAAAAAGCTCCAGGAGCTAGAGAAAACAGATGGAGCCAAAACAAATGATACTGCTGCAAATTATAATTTCAAAAACACTATTGCCAAAGGTGATATTATCATTGTTAAGAAAGGCACAAGCGAGTTACTTGGCTACGGGGAAGTTACGTCCGACTATTATTACGACGAGAGCAGGGAAACTTTCCAAAAGTGTCGAAAAGTTAGCTGGTTAAAGAAAGGAAACTGGAAGGCTGGCCATAAGCTGGTATTGAAAACGCTAACGGATATCACGAAGTATCCATCTGAGGTGACGGAACATGAAAAGTACTACGAATGGCTTATGGAAATCATGAATGATGACAAGTCTACCCTCACCATAGACTACCCACTCAATACTATTTTTTATGGTCCTCCCGGCACCGGCAAAACCTACCACACCCTCCTGAGAGCAGCAGAGATTGTCGAAGGCCGGGAAATAAGCGACTACTCAGAAGCCCAAAGGATTTTTAATGAAAATCTTGGCGATAAAATTGAATTCATCACCTTCCATCAAAACTACAGCTACGAGGACTTTATACAAGGCCTGCGGCCAGATACAGAAAATGGGCAGGGGCTCTCTTTTGAGCGAAAGGATGGCGTGTTCAAACGCATCGCCGATAAGGCCTTGCTGAATATGGTGGAGGCTGAACAACCAGAAAAAGCAAAGAGAGATTTTAATACCGTTTTCCAGGAATTTATCAGTCCATTAAATGAGGGTGAAGTGGCTGAAATGCCTATAAAAATGAAAAAGGCCCAGTTCTTCATCACAGGAATAACAAATAAATCTATAGAATTCCGAAAGCAGCAGGGGGAATCAGTCCATACTTTAAGCATTGCCACTCTCCAAAAGATGTATGAGCGAGGCGAAAATGAAATTATTATTAGTGGCCTGCAACCTTATTACGAGCCGCTCCTGCAAATCCTTCTGCGAAATGGTAAACAAAATGTAAAACGGAGTGGCAGGCAAAACTATGTTATCATCATTGATGAAATTAACAGGGCTAATATCTCCAGGGTGTTTGGTGAGTTAATCACCCTGATTGAGCCGGATAAGCGCTCCCATGGTACCATACCCTTGAAGTGCAGTCTCCCTTCAGGGGAGGAATTTATAGTGCCCTCCAATCTTTACATTATTGGCACCATGAACACTGCCGACAAATCGATTGCACTCCTGGACATCGCCTTACGCAGAAGATTTGATTTTGAAGCCATGTATCCGCTCTATGAAATTGAAGGGCATGAAATAGCGGATGCCGATATCTTGAAAAGCATCAATGAAAAGATCATTAGCTTAAAAGGGCATGACTTCCAGATAGGCCACGCCTATTTTATGGATAAGAAGCAGGGCCTGGCGGAGCGAATGAACCGTAAGGTAATTCCGCTGCTGCTGGAATACTTTATGAATGATGAAAAAGAAGTGAAGGGGATTTTAAAATCGGCAGGCCTGGCCCTGGCGGAAAATGTGTGGCCCCTTAAAATTAGCGGAAGAGCTTGATCAACCTATTTGAATATCAGAATAAAGAACCTATTCCTGGCTGGTCCGCCCAGCTGGAAGAATTCCTTGATACCGTCTGGAATAGTAGGGAGAAATCGGGATATTATTTTGAGCAGGAAGATCGGCAGGTGGAGGTACAGCAGTTTCTTCAGTTTCTTCATAAAAGTGGGGAAGTCAAATCGAGCAAATACGTAGGGGTTATCCACTTTGAGGGGCATAAAATTAACCTCCTGCCAAAGATATTTTACCATGCGGAGAAGGAATACACGGAGCAGGATGTAAATGCCATTCAGAACCACGTTCTCTGGTGGCTGAGCTATTGCCGTAAAATAAAGTTTCCCAATTATCAAACCTCACTGGGGAGCATAAAAAGTGACTTTTTTGAAGTCTTAATCTATCTTTTTGCTAAATATACCCGCCAGCTTTTATCCAATGCCATTTACCAGCAGTATGAAGAAGTAAACCGGGAATTATCTTTCATTAAAGGGAGGGTGAACATCAACGAATACATCAATGAAAACCTCTCCAGAGGCAGGTGGCATAAGCTGAACTGTACCTACGATGCTTTTATATTCGATAATAAGTTTAACCGGATTATCAAGTATGTAACTACCCTCTTGTTCAATGCCACCACCAGCCTGGAGAATAAAAAGTACCTGAGAGAAATACTCTTTATTTTCGATGAGGTAAGCGATATACGGGCCACCCCAGAGGAGAGTGAAAGTATACAGTTTAACCCTATGTTCTCAGACTTTGAAACCGTCAGGGATTACTGTACGCTTTTTCTGAGGAGCTGTGTTTCCTTCAATTATAAAAATGATCTGCAGCTTTTTGCCTTCCTTCTTCCGATGGAATATGTGTTTGAAGACTTCCTGTTTGGCTTTATTGACAAAGAGCTGGAAGAGGTAAAGGCCACTGCACAATCCTCTTCCATTCACCTTGACCAGGAAGAGAACTTTTCTCTAAAGCCAGACCTGCTTCTTGAATTGGCAAGCAAAAGGGTTATTGCAGATGCCAAATACAAAATGGTGTACACGGATGAAAAGGATCCGAAGAAAGGTATTTCACAGCCGGACTTGTACCAAATGCTGGCGTATGCGGTAAGGTATAAGGTACAGGAGGTATTCCTGTTTTATCCGGAATCCATCACGAATGAACAAGCCCAGGAAGGGAAAATGACGATTAAAGACGAGTTTGCAGAAAATGTTGAGGTGGAGATAAAAGCCTATCAGTTACCTATCTTAAATAGGGAACTGTTTGCCAACGGGCAGAATGAGGAAAGGGAATTAGCTGCAATCTTTGAAGCTACGAGGAAGGGGCTTGCAAACAGGTTAAAAGAAATATTAGGTTTCAAGAAAGATTGAAGAAAACAATGGGGTCATCAGCGGAGCATCAAAGACCATGGAAAAACAAGGTTTTGTCTATTTCATGAGCAACAAAAACCGCACGACGCTTTACATTGGCGTCACCAGCGATTTAGAGGTGCGGGTGCTACAGCATAAAGCCGGTTTATCGAAGTTCACAAAAAGGTATAATCTGTTTGATTTATTATATTTTGAGCGTATCATGGGGATGGAAAATGCCATTGCCAGGGAAGAGCCAGCTCCTCTGAATTAACAAAGATAAATGAGCAACTTTAGCTTCTTACACAGCGAATGGAACAGCCTCTACCAAAAGGTAAAGAGGGCAGAAGAGCGGGTGCGAACCGAGCCTGTCTCCACGGCCCGCTATTGCCGGCAGGCAATGGAAGAAACTGTCTACCGCATCTATGAGCTGGAATACCTGGAGCTGCCTTACAATACCGATTTAGCTAACCTTACCTATACCCCTGACTTTAAAAACCTCGTCCCCTTTCAGCTCAGGAAAGGGCTTGATATCGTCAGGAAAACAGGTAATAATGCCAGCCACTATGGCCAGAGAGTGAGCGCTGCCGATGCCCTTACCAGTATCCGCTATCTCTTCGACTTTTTAAAGTGGTTTGCCTTAAAATACAGCGAAGCAGAACCCGAACTGCCGGGCCACTTCGACGACATTTTTATTCCAAAAGCAGGGGAGCAGGAGCGGAAGCTTAAGGAAATACAGGCCGAGAGTGAGCGGGTGCAAAAGGAGCTGGAGGCGCAGGTAGCAGCACTGGCACGGGAAAAGGAAGAACTGAGCCGCCTGGCCAGCGAAAACCAGGAGCAGTTTGAGGCACTGAAAAGGCAGCAGGAGCAGGAAAAGCAGCAACTGCAGCAACAGAAACAGGAGCGGGCACGATCGCTCAGTCGTGAATTTACAGAAGCGGAAACCCGTCGTAATTTAATAGATATTGACCTGCAGGAAGCAGGCTGGTTTAAGCTGGCCGAAGGGCGGGAGCTGGAATACCCGGTAAAGCATATGCCAGTAACAACCGATAACCCCAAAGGAAATGGTTTTGCCGATTATGTGCTGTGGGATGACAATGGCCTGCCGCTGGCCGTGATTGAAGCAAAGCGGGCCACCGCCGACATTGAGGAGGGAAGGCATCAGGCATGGCTCTATGCCAATGTCCTGGAGCAGATGCATAGTCAGCGCCCCGTCATTTTCTATACCAATGGCTATGATATTAAGCTGTGGGACGATACCTTTTACAGCGCTCCCCGGCAGGTCCACGGCTACTATACCAAAGAGGAGCTTCGCTGGATGATCCAGAGCCGCCAGACTCGCAAAGATATCCGCCAGGCACAGGTGAATACCCATATTGCCGGCAGGCCCTACCAGATAGAAGCTATTCAGCGGGTATGTGAATCCTTTGCCGTAACAGAGCAGGGGAGTGGAAAGCTAAGGGGGCATCACCGGCAGGCACTGCTCGTAATGGCCACCGGCAGTGGCAAAACCCGTACCGCCGCCGCCCTGGTGGAAGTGCTGTTCAAGAATAACTGGGCTAAACGCATCCTCTTTCTGGCCGACCGAAATGCTTTGGTGACCCAGGCGAAGCGCAGCTTTGGTGAATACCTGCCTGAGCTGTCTTCCATCGACCTCACCAAAGAAAAGGAAAACGACACTACCCGGCTGGTGTTCAGCACCTATCCGAGCATGATGAACCGGATCGACAGTGCCCGCTCCTCCTTTGAACGCTTTTATGGAGTAGGCCACTTCGACCTCATTATTGTAGACGAAGCACACCGCTCGGTCTACAACCGTTTCGGTGCCATTTTCGAATATTTCGATGGCCTGATTGTCGGCCTTACCGCTACGCCAAAAGATAGCATCGACCATAATACCTTTAACCTCTTCGGCTGCAGCGATGGCGACCCTACCTTTTCCTTTGAGCTGGAAGATGCCGTCGCTGGCGGTTACCTTAATCCCTACCAGAACGTAGCCGTTACCACTAAATTCCTGCAGGAAGGGATCCGCTACCACGAACTGTCCGAAGCCGAAAAGGAGAAATACGAAGAAACCTTTGGAGACAAGAGCACCGGCCTTTTCCCGGAGGAAATCAGTAATGCCGCCTTCAACAAATGGCTCTTCAATAAAGACACCGTCTTTAAGGTGCTGGATGCCCTCATGAAGGAAGGGTTGAAGATTGAAGGAGGCGATAAAATTGGCCGAACCATTATTTTCGCTGTCAACCAGCTGCACGCTAAATTCATTGTCGAGTGCTTCGAAGAGCGCTTCCCGCATTACAGCACCGGCTTTATGGCCATGATCCACAATAAGGTCTCCCATGCCCAAAGCCTGATCGACCAGTTCTGCGATGAGCACAAGGAAAACCTGCCGCAGATTGCCGTTTCGGTCGACATGATGGATACCGGCATTGATGCCCCGCGTGTGCTGAACCTGGTGTTCTTTAAGCCCGTACGTTCCTACGCCAAATTCTGGCAGATGATTGGTCGCGGCACCCGCCTTTGTCCGGATGTGTACGGGCCGGAGCAACCCAAAACGCACTTCCTGATCTTCGATGTATGCGGTAATTTCGAATTCTTCGAGGTCAACCAGAGAGGGAAGGAGAGTGGACAGCAAAAGCCCGTCAGTCAACAGTTATTTGAAGCCCGCCTGCAGCTCAGCCGCCTGCTGGCCGAAACAGGAGAGGAAGAAAACCTTGCCCTCTCGCATGAGCTGCTCGACAAGCTACATGCAGCCATTGCCGATCTGGAAAACGACAGGTTTGAGGTAGGCATGAAGCAGCGCTATGTCGATGAATTCCAGGTGCGCTCCCGCTGGAACCATCTGGATGCCGAGTCGGTCCATCTCATCGAAGAACATTTAGCCCACCTTCCGCTGCCGGAAGCGATCAACGAAACTGCCCGCCGTTTTGACCTGATGATGGTCAAAATGCAGCTGGCCCGCCTGCTGATGTTATCCGCCGAAAAGCGATACCAGGAGAACCTGATTGAAATAGCGGAGCAGCTAAGTGGCAAGTATACCATTCCGCAGGTGCTAAAGGCAAAGCCCCTCATTGAAGATATGCGCAACCCCGACTTCTACAAAGCGCTGACGCAGAAAAAAATGGAAGAAGTGCGGGAAGAAGTCCGGGAGCTGGTGCAATACCTGGAGAGCAGCGGCAGAGCCCCCATCTATTCCGACCTGCAGGATTCCGACTTCATTGTGGAAGAAGGAAAGGAAGCCACCCCATACGGCAGCGAGATGTATAAAAAGCGTGTAGAGCGCTTCATCCGCGAAAACCAGCACCACCTCACCATCCGCAAACTTAACACCAATCAGCCCATCACCGAAGAGGAGCTGGAAGAGCTGCAGCGCCTCCTGTTCGATGGAGAAGAGCGGGGCCAGCTGGAAGATTTTCGCGAAACTTATGGGTCGCAGCCCCTGGGTAAATTTATCCGCAGCATTGTAGGATTAGATATCCACACCGCAAATCAGCTCTTTGCCGACTTCATCCAGTCCGGTAAGCTCTCCGCCGACCAGATCACTTTCGTCAACAACATCATCAGCCACCTCACCAAAAACGGCACCATCGACAAAAGCCTCCTCTTCGAGCCCCCCTTCACCGACATCCACGACCAGGGCATATTAGGCGTATTCGATGATACGTTGGCAACGAAAGTGATCAGTATTATTGATGAGATTAATGGCAATGCAGAGGTGGGGTGAGTGCAGGGTTATCAATTTGAATATCTAACTTTACACACTTTTAATATTATTAAAATAATTAAAAATGAATGGGTAACCTTCTTCTAATTCATGTATTAGTTTTTGGTTTAATCATTTTTGTTTCCTATTAACTTTAAAGAAAAATTGAGTTTTTGGTAATAAGGACTTTTTGGTATCCTTCCAGTAATGGTCTGAAGTGTGAAGAAAGTTGTGCTGAAAATTCAAAATTAAACCAATCAACAGGAAAAATCATATACTGTAAAACATGGGGACCGACAAAATAGCTTTAGTAGAGAAAATCAATTCTCAAGAGGATTTATCTAAAATATTAATAAATGTTTTAGAGCAATCTAAAATTGGAACTGATAGGATTTCCGGTAATTTAATTGAAGGAAATGTTGATACTCCTCTAGGAGCACAAACTTTGCTTTTTTTGTGTATTCCAGATCATTTATCGAAGAATTATGAGAATTTAAAGGCAATAGAAGAGCTACTACAAAAGAGATTAAAGCATAAGCAATACAATGGCCTCTATTTAGTTTCCTCAAAAAACATTACCAATGGATTTCAAGAAAAATTGAATAGGAGCTTTGAAAATATAAGTATCCAATATTGGGGTAGAGAAGTTCTTGCAGAAAAGATAGATAATTTCTTTCCTGAATATTGGAGGCACAGTGACCAAGATCTCATTGCATATGAAAAGCTTTTTGAAGGTGAAGCTAATGATGACTGGTCTATCAAGAAGGTAAAACAGTTTAAAGCAGCGCACGAAAAGCTTTTAAATATTTTTATTGAACCTAGGCTGTCACATAAAGTTAAAGACTTTGAGGCCTCTAAAAAGACTCATATAAGGATACCTCTTGAAAAATTAAAAGATTTAAAGAGCCCAGTAATTCTTAAGGGGGAACCAGGAATTGGAAAAACGAGATTACTTAAGCAAATAGGGTTATCTTTTATCCAATCAAATACATCAGCCTTAGGAAAGAAATATCTGCCGGTTTACATAAATAACATAGATCTAATTGAAAGTAGGGAAAACATAGAGCAACCTGTAAATATTTTAAAAGTACTAGAACAAAAGCTAGTCAATAATTTCAGTGGTAAATCAATTTCAACACTGGCGCTTGAGTATGAATTTGTTTTTTTAATTGATTCAATTGATGACTTTAATAAGAAAAACCAATCCAAAATTATTTCTGACATTAAACAATTAGGAAATGGAAACAAAAAGATTTTTCTAGCGACAAGGTACACTGAGTATACATCAATAAATGGAATAGAATCAATAGGGAAATGTGAAGAGGTCACTGTGGAGAGATTCAATGATCAGCAGATTCGAGGATTTGTTTCAATGTATTTTAAGAACAATGTAAATAAGGCAGACAATTTATTAGAATCCTTAAAAGAAAATAACATAATCCAACGTCTACCTATAACTCCACTAAACTTATCTCTTATTTCAATACTTTATGAGGAAAATAATTTTGAAATTCCTGCTACCATTACAGATATTTATGACAATTTTAATAATCTCTTGTTAGGGAGGAGCCTACCTGACACATATTTAGAATTTTTTGACATTAATTTTCGCGAGCGGATTCTGTCGGTTTATGCATTAGAGCTATTAAGAAGAGGCGAAAGAAATTATATGACAACAGAAGAATTTCAATCCTTCTTTGTTAGTTTTTTCCAGGGTATAAAGGGAACAATTAATTTAGACCAACTACCCGAAGCATTAACTTTTATAATAGAGAACACTGGAATGCTATCTCTGCAGGAAGGTAAGTATGTGAAGTTTATGCATGAATCTTATATGGAATATTACGCATCAAGGGAAATATTCATCCATCAAAGAGAACTAGAAGATGATTTAGTAAGTAATTTTTTAGAAACTAGTTGGCAATATACTTCCATTTTCTACGCTGGCCGAAGCAAGCAGATGGAAGGTTTCTTGTTAAAGATTATTGAAAGAACAAATCAATCCTCTAAAGCTGGAGAATTTTTCAAGAGTATCCATGGATTAGGTTACTTACTCCAGGCCTTATACATGACTGATGATAAAATACGGAAGGATGCTGTTCTTAATTCCTTAAAGTTTTCTCTTGAGCTTTATGAGTGGATGAAAAAATCATCTTCAGATGAGAAATATTTTTTTAAAAATCTCAACCTACCTTTGGCAATTATGATTAATACTATGTTTTTTATGGATAATCATAATTCTATAACTTTAAAAGCACCTTTACAACTAGCCTTCGATGAATTATTGCCAAAACTTACCGAGCCTGGGGAAATGTCAAAGGCAAGCTTTAATTATAATGTAGCTTTTAAACTTTTTACAATTGCTCTTACTCTTTCTAGTCCTAGAATTGGAATAACATCTAGGCTCACTGAACTGGTGGAAAATACAAATATTCTTAATGACCCTTTATTTGAAAGGCTTTTAGATATAGGAGTTTCTATTTCTGGAAGTAAGGAGCTTTATGAATTGAAAGAAGGGCTTAAACTACCCAATAAGCATTTACCAAATAAATCAAAGCATGTAGGCTTTAACAAAAATGCGAAGGAGCTGTATCTGAGTTCTCCAGTAGGAAGGTTGCGCTTTTCAGTTTATGATCGAATCTTTACTGACCGAGAATATCTTTTAATTACGGAAGGTAAAACAGATGTTCAAATAATAGAACATGCATTTATGGTTCTTACCGATTCAGTTCCCTATTGGGAGATAAACCCTATACATGAAGAACAAGGCGGAGCCGGGGAGTTAGCTAAATGTATTTCTAATTTAGGACCTACAGCCAAGGATAAAAAAGTAATTGGTTTGTTTGATAATGATGAAGCTGGTATAAAAGAGTTTAAAGGTAGTCTTCAAAATTCCAAATTTGAATACTTGCCTGGAAATGAGAGAATCAAGAAGCATAAAGAATTGAATGTTTATGGAATGAAATTACCTATTCCACCTGTAAGAGAAAATTATTTTCAAAAAGAACAGAAGTTCAGCTTTTTTTCCATTGAGCATTATTTTGATGATGAATTACTAAAAGAGAGCGGGATGCTAGAGGCAACCCCAATAAATGGCATATTTAAAATATCTGATAAAAAGTCGAAGAAAGCAGAGTTTTCTAAACAAATAAGGAATATTGAAGACAAAGAAAAGTTTAAAAACTTTATTTATTTATTTCAAGAAATTGATAAAATCTTTGGTGTTGAAGAAATAGAATACAACCTATAGTTTTATTGCTTGATGTAAATTTTCCTTAAAAAAGATTATTATAGTTAAACTTAAAGGGAAAAGATGAGCAATGAAAAGGAAACAAAAATTTCAGGTTAATCCTTTATAAGAAATTCGGAGAATAAAATAGATGAAATATTTTGTGCGAGTTTTGTGCGAGTTCGAAATATTTAACCTACATTCAAAACAGTCAAAGCATTAAAAAAAGCCTCTCTACATTACGTAAAGAGGCTTTTTTTTGGAGTGGGCCCAACTGGGCTCGAACCAGTGACCCTCTGATTATGAG